>CASELQ010000001.1 GCA_949288785.1 uncultured Eubacteriales bacterium
GCAACTTTCAGCGTCTTTCATTTTTTATCCTCTCTTTGCCGAATCCGCTCGCACGGGTTTCCCTTTCGTCGGAATTTTTGAGATATTCAAACGGCTTTTCTTTTCTCATAACAATTTTAATATGGGTAATCCCGTTTTTTATATACAAAAAAATACGGCTAAAATTTCAGCCGTATCTTTTCCAATATCTTGTTTTCAAGTCTTGATATCTGCACTTGTGAAAGTCCTAAACTTTCCGCCGTTTCGGTCTGGGTCTTATCCCTGAAAAATCTAAGCATTACAATCTTTCTCTCCCGCTCCGTAAGCCCCTCTATAATGCTGGATAACTGTATTTTTGTAAGTATATCGTCCTCTTTATCCTCGGAAGGGAGTTTATCTATAAGTTCGCGCGTTTCGTCATCGTCGTCAAACTTTTCATAGAGCGAAACGGGCATCCGCGCGCTGTCCAGTGCAACCACCGCCTCCTCTGCGGATATCCCGAAACTTTCGGCAATTTCCTCGATATTCGGAGACCTGTCGTTAAGCGTCTGATAACTTTCCACATAACGGTTTATTTTGTTTGCCAGCATTTTAAGCGTTCTCGAAACTTTAACCGCGCCGTTATCTCTCATATAGCGTTTTATTTCGCCTATTATCATGGGCACGCTGTATGTGGAAAACTTTACCCCGAAACTCTCGTCAAAATTTTTAATTGCCTTTAAAAACCCTATGCACGCTATCTGATACAGATCGTCATACTCCACGCCCTTGCCCTTAAAACGCCTTATAATACTTTTAATAAGCGGCTCGTTGCGAAGGAAGATTTCCGATTTGGCGTTTTCGTCTCCGTCCTTGGCTTTTCTTATGTAATCGAGCAATTGTTCGTTACTAAGCATATTTGCGCCCAATGGGTCAGATTATTTTTTTCATATAAACCCGGGTACCTTCGCCCCTTTTTGAGGTTACCGCCACTTCGTCCATAAAGCTCTTCATTATGGTAAAGCCCATTCCGGAACGCTCGTCCTCCTCTCTCGTGGTGAAAAAGGGTTCAAGCGCCTGGTCCACGTTCTCGATACCGACCCCGTTATCGATAATGTTTATATGTATGGCGTTTTCTATTATTTCGGCTTCCATAACTATTTCGCCGATTTTACCCGCATAGCCGTGCACTATGCAGTTGGTAACCGCCTCGCTCACCGCGGTCTTTATATCCGATAACTGGGCAACGCTCGGGTTTAATTGCAGCGAAAAAAGGCCCGCCACCGACCGCGCAAAAGATTCGTTTTCCGAACGCGATAAAAAAGTCAACTTCATTTTATTTTCACAATCCATGGTTTACTCCTTAAAATTTGGGCATTATCGTATAGATGCCGGCAAGCTGCAAAACCTTTTCCGTGGCAACGGAAGCGCCTGATATGTACGAGG
Source organism: uncultured Eubacteriales bacterium (assembly GCA_949288785.1). Classification (GTDB taxonomy): domain Bacteria; phylum Bacillota; class Clostridia; order Christensenellales; family Borkfalkiaceae; genus UBA1259. Next base: position 1,405 of record CASELQ010000001.1, read on the forward strand.
GAATATTAAAATGCTTTAACTTTTTGTATCTGCCTATAAGCAGACCTATTCCCGTACTGTCCATAAAAGAAACTCCCGAAAGATCGAATATAAATTTTTTGCTGTTTGCGTTGTCGTAAATCAGCTTATCCAAAATATCCTTGGTGGCGGAAAAAGAGCATTCGTCCAGTTCGCCGGACACATATACCGTAACGCTCTCCGCGTTTTTTCTGTACTTTACTTCCATCACAGTCTCCTCAAAGTTTATCCTGAAATAGCCTAACACATCCGAAAGATAAAATAATGTCGACAATGGGAAAAAAGCCGAGAGTTTTGTCGCAATCGTATAAAGCCCCGTAAAAAATAATTTGAACAAATTTTTAAAATACGCCTTTTTTTTGTTGACAATTTTCTTGATTTATTATAGTATATTAAAGCGTCTTGAAGAAGCGGGGTGTAGCGCAGTTGGTAGCGCACGTGGTTTGGGACCATGGGGTCGGGAGTTCGAGTCTCTTCACCCCGACCAGCGCAATAAACTTCTTCTTTAACGCAGCGGGGGCCTTTAGCTCAGTTGGTCAGAGCGGTCGGCTCATAACCGATTGGTCCGCGGTTCGAGTCCGTGAAGGCCCACCATCCCCCTTAATTTTATCTGGCCCGGTAGTACAGATGGTTAGTACGCCAGCCTGTCACGCTGGAGGTCGAGGGTTCGAGCCCCTTCCGGGTCGCCAAATTGATAAATGCTTGCAGTTGCAAGCATTTATCAAAAATATATGCCTCGGTAGCTCAGTCGGTAGAGCAGGGGACTGAAAATCCCCGTGTCGGTGGTTCGATTCCGCCCCGAGGCACCAGCGTTCTTTGCTGGTGTAGCTCAACTGGCAGAGCAGCTGATTTGTAATCAGCAGGTTGCGGGTTCGATTCCAGTCACCAGCTCCAATCGAATAAACGCAAATGTTATAATAAGGAAGGGTTCCCGAGCGGCCAAAGGGAACAGACTGTAAATCTGTCGTCAGCGACTTCGGTGGTTCGAATCCACCCCCTTCCACCAAAAGAAAAGCAAAGGTTTGATACAATAGTATTGAACCTTTTTTCTTTGCATATAGGGAGATCTTTCCTTTCTATAAGTAAACAGCAGAGCCTTGCAGGAGTGCTTAATCACACTTTTGCAGGGCTCTTTTTCTTTATATGTAATGACTACGGAACGATAGGTCTATCAACGAAACGATAGATATTACTTAGGTTTTTTCGATATATTGCAGGCGAATATATTGAAAAAATGCGATTTTTTTGCTATAATAGACTCACCGATAAATAAGAATTTGACGAAGGGGGATAAATGATATGAAAAACACCATATTTACCATCAGTAAGATGATTCTGTCTGTTGCAACAATTCCATTGTGGTTCGTTAAGATGTTTATAAGAGTTGGACATTTGCCTGACCAAACTACCGGTGAAATAGTTGAAGTAATATTTAAACATAGTATGCTTGAAAATGTTGGAGATTTAGCACATCCTATCCTCGTATATATTGTAATGGCAATAGCAGCAGTTTCCGCATTTATAAATGCGATTGCTTTGAAATATTATGATAGCAAGAAAATCAAAATTATTTCAAATGTGACGTTTGGACTAATAATGGGATTCTTCTTAATTCTCATGCTATTAGCTTCAACGGTTGCACGTGGTTATTAAACAAATTCCAATTTATCGGTGACTTTAATTGTACGCATTTGCGTTTAACTGTACGCAATTTTTATAAGGTGTACGCAAATTGTATCAAAATAGATATTTGCACACACGGCAAGGCGGGCTTCTCCTTTTTCGGTGAAAATTTTTTTCAAAACATTTTCACCGAGTTTTTTATTCCTTTCCCCGCCAAGCCGGTAAAATAAAATGAAATTTGCCGAATTTACTTCTTCATTTTCACTCTTCACTAAAAAAATAATAAGTACCAATAAAAAGTGCGGCGGATAAATTTAAAAGATACAGGGAGATAAACTATATACCTCTCAAAAGTTTATGACAATATATTAGGGTTTCCGTATCAATTTTCTCCTCTGCCCTGTTTTATGTGTTTTTTGCTCTCTGATTGCCCCGTATCTGTTTTATTATACACATTTATAACAACGCCTAAAAAATTGGAAAAAGTAGAAAATGAAAAAGTAAGTTATTATACACCAAATAAACATCTATATATGAATTACTTAATTTGCACGGATATGAACGATTCTTATAAAGAATATTATAAACAAAAATTAGCAAATATGAGATATTCTGAGCTTGCTCTATCTGTAGACAACGCCACTTCAGCCGCCGCGGCAGCAGCGGACGCTGCAAATGACGCAGCTGACATGGCTGCAATTTCCGCACTATATAACGTCATCAAAAAATAATATCCGATAAAATATTGATATTTATAATAGGAACAGCCCGGGAGGTAGCAAAACCGCCCGGGCTGTTCGCTTACATTGTAATCAATTTTCAGTTATAATTGTAATCAAATCGTTTCCGTACACAGGAGTTCGTTACCCTCTTCAAGGAGGTTAGAGAGTTTTTCTTCGGTATCGTCTATGGCGGGCAAAACCTGTTTGGTCTTTTTTGCAACGATATTCTTATAGAACTTATAATTTAAGCCGCACAGCACTATCCCCAATATCCCGAGGGCAATACCGCCGATAAGTGCGGGTATACTGTTTTCTACAAGCATTACGAGGCACATTCCCCCGCCCAGAACGAGCGCCGCGCATATCCCGAAAATATAAGCGAATATTTCCGCACTCAACGTCTTTGCCCGCTGTAACCCTTCTAACGTGGCGCAAGTCTCCTCTGCCCGGCGCTCAAGCTTGTTTAACTCTTGCTTGTGCATCTGTTTTCTGTCTCTCTTTAAAGAGAGGGTTACCCCGTCTAACACAGAGGCGGAAGTGGAAGTTATTTCCCAGCCGAAAGCTTCATACATATCCATTGCCCTTGCCTGGTCTTTTGCCTTTACCGTAACCGTTTTGTACTCGTATGAGATAAAATCTTTTTCTTGCATAGTTTTTTCTCCTTTTCTTATACTTTTATTATTTTCTTACGAAACCACCGACGCGCGTTTCGGTTGACTTTTCCGTAAGACAGGTGTATCATAATACATAAGATTAAAAAAATCAACTGTCTGAAAGCAACCTAAAACACTACTTAAAAAGTGTTTTTATAAATAAGACAAAAGGGAGGAAAACGTATCGTGGAATACTCGCCGGAAGAATATACCAGGCATTATATAGTTCAGGCGCTTTTTAAATTGATGCACGCCTATGATTTTGAAAATATTAAGATAACGGATATCACAAGAAAAGCCGGCGTAGGCAGGGCCACGTTTTACAGATATTTTAAAAGCAAACAGGATGTGATATTATACTACTTTGAACATATTACCAAGGAATTTAAATTAACTCAGCGGTACATCCCTCGGTGCAAGGCAGATTATATTTATATTGTAAAAAACGTTTTAACAGCCTTTAAAAATCAGGCGGAGCCTATTAAACTCATAAGAAAAGCTCGCCTCGAACATATTTATCTCGATTATCTTAACAAAAACTTTGTAAAGACATTTGAACAAGGCGACATGACGGAAAAAGCCTATTCCCCATATATTTACGCAGGAATGTTATTCAACGTATCAATGAAATGGCTTGACAACGGCTGTACGGACCCAATAGAAGAACTTGCCGAAATAATAATAAATGCTATCTATTTTAAAGATTAAACTGCCCGTTTTAATCTTTTAACGCTTTAATCTACTCCGAATTAGAACCTTGCGATTGTCTTTGTATTATGTTTCGTATATCCTTTGACTTATGCTTTTTAAATACTATTATAAAACTCACGGAACACAACGCCTTGCTTTAAATGATCATTGATTTATGTTTTTAAAAACAATGATAAACCCCGCCTCTTTCGGCGTACCGAAAGAGGCGGGATTTACACATTATACGAACAAAAGATCAGTTCATTTTACTGTACAATTCGCCGAGAATTTCAATGCCGTTATCTATAATGAGTTCGGCAACACCGGCTTTGAATCTGGAACTCCGTGCCTCGTAACCGCCCTCGTCATAGGAGTCCTGCATGGGAAAATACCCGTCCGAAGAATTTGTAAGGCAACAAGGCAAAACCATTTTCCAGTCTTTTGCCTCTTTGAGTTTCATACCTATGGGCGTAAACGGCTCGCCCGGAATACCGAAGAATACCGCACCGCCTATAGAAACAGCAGAGAACGTAAGAGAGAAAAATTCCGGCCCGTGCTCAAGCTTTATCATTCTGGCAGCCTCTGCAACCACGGTGGTAAGCATCATGCCGGTATAGGGAATCTCGTCATCCTTGCCGGCGTTATGCAGTTCGTTTATCTTATACGCCTGCGGCATATCCTTTATGTCTGGCATATTCGAAGGTATTTTAACCTGTTTTTGCATATATTTTATGCTATCCACCGGCACGTATTCGACCTTATCGAAAACTTGCAGAACGGAAGCCGCCATAACGTTACCCAGATGGCGCGCATGTCCGTAACCGCGGGAAACGTCGTCAAAATCCATAAACATATCGTTAAGATCCCCGCCCGCAGGATGAACGTTCACGTGGTTAACATCGCCCTGTGCGCCGTTAAAGAAAATACACTTTACGTTGTCAAGCGCCTTCTCCACCTTCCTGCGCGTAAAACCGGGCCAGTCCGCCGAAATAAGGTTGCCGCCCACGGTATCCGGATGGTTGCCGAAGTTTGCTATCACTATGCTTTCTGCGTTTTCCCTGTCTATACGTATGACGTTTACCCTTTCGTCCACCGTGCCTATGGGCTTAACTATGTCAGGGTTATTGACGCCGGGATTGGTCTTTATAGACCCGTCCTTCATAAGGAAACGGCGAAGGAATGCCACTTTCTCCGCTTTACCCACGCCTATACCCATGGCGGCGGGTTTCATATCCTTTATTGCCGTTACTGCCGCGTCGGTAAATCTGTGGAGCACAAAATGATAATATTCCTTTTCAATATCAAGCTCCGCCTCTTTCGGCGTTACAAGCGAGGGGCCGGTATGCGTATGGGTGGCGTGGATAAACACTGCGCTCTCATCCACACCGGCAGCCTTGGCAATTTCTTTTCTGTAAACGTCCAGTACGTTGCTGCCTACTCCGCAATTGTCTATTGTAAAGAGCAAAGCGGTATTATTATTCTTTTTTACTGCCACGGCGTTTATTTCCAGCGCATCCAACACCCCTTCGGCATACCTGGGCTTATAATAGCCCGTTATGGGTATACCGAACATGGGCGTGATGTCCACACGCGCAAAACCGGCGTAAAAATCGTATTTCATAAGTCCACCTCAGCGATTACGTATATTAATATCCGACCTTTTCCCAGCACTCGAACGGAGCGGCTATTTCTTCGCTTACGTAGACCTGAGTATCCATAAGCTGCAGCATGGAACTGGGAATAAGCGGAGAAACGGGTCCATGGAGCACAAGCCTTGAAGTCATCCTCTGCCAAGACGAGAAGGTATTATTGGTAAGCAGCGCGTGCACCTCTATCCTTTCCCTTGCATTCTTAACGTCTACCGGGCCGATGGTTGCGGCGCAGGGAGGAACGTCCGCCACATAGCCGGACTGACCGAAAACGCCGTGCAGAGAATTCTGCGCAACGGTAAGCGGGTGAAGTTTTACGATTCGCGCTTTCATGGAAAGATATTCGTCCATATCATCGGTCATAAATTCCTTTACGGGATCTATAAACGCCATATGCCCCGTCCAACCGGGAGAGGAAGAACAAATGTCCGCGCCGCCCTCGCCACAATCGGTTATCATATCGGAATAACTTGCGATATTCTTATTGTTGGGATAGTGCACGTTGGATAAAGGCATACGCAATTTTTCGTCTATCTGATAAACGAGATATTTGAGCATGGAATGAGCAAAACCAGCCTTATAGGTTTCGGGCGCTATATTGCCGTTTTCGTCCGCCCATTCGTCCATGGCGAAGATGTGCACGTTTTTGCAGTCCACCTTAAAATAGTTGATGAGCTGCGCAAGCGGAATATAGGTTTCAGGCTCGGGATTGCCGAGGATAAGGGTGATTTTTTTGCCCTTTTCGGAAGCGTCCTTTATGCGGGCAAACAGCGTGGCGATAAGCACGGGATGCGGATTCATCATAACCTTTATCTTGAAATTGGGGTTAGGATGTTTTTCCAGATCCTTGCCGCTTATCTTGCGCAGTTTTTCGCATAATTCCCTGTCTTTAAACGGAACGAAATCCGCAGGGGTAAACTTGAAATCTGTTGCCGGTTCGAAAATGTTGCTCATAACTTCTCTCCTCTGAATATAACTTTTTTTACATTGAATTTATCGTCGACCATAACAAGGTCGGCGTAATTTCCTTCTCTTATGCAGCCCTGTTTTTTAAGGCCCGTAACCGCCGCGGGGTTAAATGAAGCGAACCTGAACGCGTCGCACACCGAACAACCCGTATGCACCATAAAGTTAGAACAGGCTATATCGAGCGTAAGCCCGGAACCAGCTATCTCTCCCGCATGGTCAAAATGAATGTCCGTAGCCTCTTCATACCCTTTGGGAACGGGTCCGTCGCACACGAATTGGTCTGATATAAGTATTATCCTGTCATCACCCTTGATTCGGCGGACAAGCCGCTGCATATACGGATCTACGTGCAGCCCCATCTTATCGGATATGAGCTCGGCGTAAATTTCGCGGTTATAATTCACCGCCTCGTCCACACATACACCCCTGCACTCGGAATACTTGAATATCGTGCCGGTGGCGTTAGTGTGGTGGGTGCCTATTTTAAGCCCGTACGGAATATATTTTTCCACCTGCTGCGGCGTAGCCTCGCTGTGGGCTACCGCAAAAACGGGATTGTCCGTAACGGCGCACACGTCCTTTACAAAGGCATCTATGCCCTCTCTTTCGGGAGCGATACACCAAACTTTTGTATAATCTTTTACGGTATCTATAAGTTCGGCGTAATCTTCTTTTTTTATGTCGCCCTTCCAGGTATTTTTTTCCCTGTCGCACCCGAATTTGGGGTTAAGATAGGGTCCTTCCATATATAACCCGGAAAAATTGGGGAATATGCCGGCCTTATATGCGCTTATAATATCCTTTGCCGCTTTTATGTATTGCGCCTTGTTGAGGTTATAATAGAGCGCCGGCAGAACGCCCGTAACCCCGTGGGACAGCATATAGCGCGAGGTTTTTTCGGGCTCTTCGAATATCCACAGATTGTCTGCCGCGTGGGTATGTATATCGATAAGCCCAGGGCCGACATAAAGCCCTTCAGCATCTATAACCTCCGCATTTTCCGGTACCTTTATGTCCTTTTCTTTGCCGAACGCGCTTATAAGACCGTTCTCCATGAGAACGGTCGCACCGGGAATAAGATGGTCTTTCATGACCAGCGTTGCGTTTACAACTGCCTTCACAATTTACTCTCCCCGAAAACGCCGTTTTGTTTACAGGCGTTAATCTGTTTTTATTTTACATTTCCAAAAAATTTTTGTCAATGTAAAAAGGGGGCTATTTAAAAAATGTTATAATTTTATTTCCATCCCCCGTATTTTGTACTGCCCGTTTTCACAATACCAGAAAACTACAAGGAGATTTCCGTTTTTAAGTACCGTGGCGATTATATCTGCCTCCTTAAAAACGTAAATTCGGTACTGCCGTCTTCTTCATTATAATATTTAACTTCAAAATCCAGCCCGCACATGGCGGCAAGCTCACCGTAAACGGTATATGTAGTTTCTTTATACCACCCGGATGGCGTATGCCCCGATTTGCGCATAAACGTTACCGCCGGGCACTTGTCTATTTTTATGCCGAGCGCGTTATCGGAAAGGGAAGTATGCAGAACTTCGGGCATCTCCTCTTTTTCAAAAATATCCGTAAAATAATCTTGCAAAGCCTTAAACCCTTCTTTTATCACGCTTGCCGCAAGGGGCTGATAAAAACTTCGCGCATATCCGCGCAGATATTCCTTTACCCCTTCGTCCCCGTAATGCTTGCCCACATAGGTTATCCCGATATCGCCGGATACGAAAAAATCCCTGTGCAGGTACTTGTTATCGCCCGACTTACGCTCGATAAAAAGTTTCTCCATGATCTCTCCTTTGTTTATACTGCCGGTTTGACAGTACGTTTTTCAGAACTTAAAGCCGAATATATCGGTCTTTTTGCCGAACAGCCTTAAAGCGTTTTTATAAAGAATATTCTCTTTATCGCTTTCGCTTATATCCGCATAATCTATACGCCCGCGCAGAAAGGCGCACGAATACGTGTCCGTACCGAACAGGATTTGCTCCGAACCCGCTTTTAAAACCGCGTATTCTATTATATTGTTTTTAAAGCTTGCCATACCGGAAGTATCGGTAAAAACATTTTTATGTCTGCTTCCTTTTACGGCGTCAATCCACTCGGCTCCGCCGAGATGGGCTATTATAAGTTTCATTTGCGGATAATCGTCCGCCTTGCGGGCAATCTTATCTATGTGCTGGGGGTGCATCAGTATGGCGGCGGACACGTCGTTTGCAAACGAGAAAATCTTATCCGCGTGATCCATCACGTCGTACCCGTGATAATCGGGATGTATCTTTATCCCCAGAACCTTTTTGCTCTTCAACAATTTTTCGGTCTGTAAAAAGGAACTCTCTTTCCGCGGGTCCAGAACTGCCCACTGATAAAAAAATTCGTCCCTTTCCGCAATTTCCGAAAAATATGAATTTCCGCTCTCCACGCCATCAGCCGAAATCACCGCGGAAAACGGACTTACCGCGCACGCCTTTACGTTAAGGCGCTCTCTTTCGCGCTTTAAAAATCCAGTGTCCGCGCGGTAACATTCGTCCGTTACGGTATCGTGTAAATCACCCGTATTACAATGACAATGTATGTCTACAGCGCTTATCATGCCGCACCTCGCCAAACTCCGAACGTTCCCGCCGACCGATAACTTTCCGGCCGCAATTATTACGACGTACGAAATCTTTAAAATGATAACACTATTTTTGTAAGTTTTCAATACTCTGGTAAGTCAATTTTATTTTGAATATGTCCGATTATTACAGTTTTTTGTTTATTTATGCAACATATAATTGCCATTGAACCTGATATATGATAAAATAACATAGAGATATGCAGACACTTGAAATTACCATAGGCAATACAAAACTTGCCGCGCTCAGTGATTTTTCCGAAACTCCCGGCCCAGGCACGGATATTTACGATGCAACAAAAGCGCAAAAGCTGCATTACCATGCCGCGTTCGAAGTTTTTTTTGCGTACGGAAGTACTTTAAAACTTTTTACCATGGACGGTTCTTCCGAATACGAAAACAGCGTTGTAATAATTCCGCCCCGCCTTTACCACTATGCCGAAAAGAAAGGAGATATTTACGGATTTACATTTAAAATCGCTTCTAAAAACAATCGGAATGATCCTTTATTCGATTTTCTGTATGATGATGACAAAAAGATACGAAAATACGAAATGAGCGAAAATATTAAAAACACGGTCTGCGCATTGAGAAAAGCCCTTTTTTTCGATATGTATTCCGACCAGTATAAAACAACCCCGCTCATGACTCTTCTTTTTCTGAATATTGCGGACGTTGCCGTAAGAAAAAAATCGCCCGCGCCTAAATTAAGCCTCGGCAACGAACGCAGTTATACGGAAATAATAGACAACATTATCTCAAAAGAATATATGAATAAAATAACGCTCGGATACGTTGCGGACAGGCTGTTCCTAAGCGAAAGGCAGACGGCAAGAATAATAAAAAAAGCGTATAACCAATCCTTTTCCGAGCTGCTTTTAAGCCGCAGGCTTACGGTAGCCTCCGTAATGCTTACCACTACGAGCGAAAAAGTTTCCGGCATTGCCGAAAGCACGGGCTTTCGAACCGAGAACTACTTTTTTTCCTGTTTCAGAAAGCGTTTCGGCATGACCCCCATATGTTACAGAAAACTTTACGGATAAACTACCGCATTTCTTGTATAACGGATTTTACCGTTTTGCTTACCTGCGCCGTTCAAAGTGATTTATACGAGTTTAAATTCGGGATAAACCGTCTTTATCATTGCGACGTAATTTTTAAGCGGGACGAACTTTGCTATGGAATTGCCCGAACCTAAAGCATACCCCCCTTTTTCCTCTGTTTTTTCCAGCATTTTTTTGCAACGCGCACTTATTTCCTCATCGCTTTTCCTGCTTAAAAAATTCATATCTATCCCGCCGAGCACGGCAATTTTTCCGCCGTACATATCATAGGCTTTTTCAACGGGCATTATGGAATCTTCATATGAGTGTTTTCCGTCTATGCCTATCACATCATAAAGTTCGCTGAAAATCCCCGAAAAATTTCCGCAGGAATGCATACCAATCACTTTGCCCGCTTCATGCGTTTTTTCGGCAAGCCTTTTATAATAAGGATATATAAGTTTTCTCAGGTCGTCATGAGACAGCATGGTGCTGCTGTTAAATCCCCAGTCGTCGTTGCAAAAGGCAATTCCCACGGCGGGGTCTTTAAGCGTTTCGGTTATAAATCTCTCTATCCTGGTGCCCACCTCTCCGAAAATCCGCTCGGCAAGTCCTCTGTCGTCGGCAAGCATAAAACACAGAATTTCATATCCGCAAAGGGCTATAACGTTTTCAAGTATACCGTTAGGACAATACGAAAGAATTTTCATCCCGTCCGGCAGATACTTTTTTACTATATCCAGGGTGCCGTAATTTACCTTATCCATATCCGGCCAGGGATATTCGTCAAAACTATTCCTGTCCGTGATAACGGCGCCCTGATTCAAGGAATAGGTTTCTTCCGTTTCCACACCGCCGTTTGTAAACCATAAATCGCCCAAAATAAAAGGCACATAATCGTATCCGCCGTTATAATAAGCCTTTATCTTGCGCTTTATTTTTTCCTCGGGCAAGTCGTCCTTTAACTTATAGCCCGATAAAAATTCTTCAGCCTCGTCAGATATCAAAAACTCAAACAAAGTGGGCCTTGCGGGTCTTTTTTTCAGAAATACCTGTTTTATATTGTTTTCAAAATCCGGTTCACGCATATTTTTTCTCCTCTGTTAAAATTATATTATTCATTGATGTTTTTTTCTCACATAAAATTTGCTTAAACTAACACTATATTGCTTTTCATGTGATATAATAATGATATGGAACACATTCAGAGAGAGAAAGTTTGGTTTAATCGTTCCGACCGAGATTGCCGAGCGGCAATCTCTAAAGGCGAACACGATAAGCCCCTTGACGTGGACACGCACTGGCACGAACTTTTCGAGGCGGTAAAATGCCACGGCTGCGGAAAAGTAATAATAGAAGGACGGGAATACGGTTACGGCAACGGCGATATAATTATTATCCCGTGTAAATTCCTGCACGGCTTTAAGGAAACCGAAAAGGGTGAATATAAAGTAATTTTTATATGTGCGGAAAACATCCTGTCGGACGGAAACGCCGACTTTGCCGAAAAACTGAAAGCGCGGATGTACGGGACCTTCGCAATGCGCTTCGTTTTCACGACCTCGGACGTTAAATATCCCGCGCTGGACCGTGCCTTTGAAAACCTCTATCATTCTGCCGAAGAGAATAAAAACCCGCTTAAAATAAGGGCTGATATACTGAATTTTCTTTCCGAAACAGATTACGATGAAAACGCCCCCGTTCAGCTCAACGAACAGCGCTATGTCCTCGGTGAGGTTGCGGAGTTTATTGAAAAAAATTATGCCGGTGAAATAAGCCTTAACGACCTTTGCAAAATTGCCGCAATGAGCAAATTCTATTTTATAAAAACATTCAGCCGCTATTACGGCACAACTCCGATGCGATTTGTGCTGAATATGCGGCTGAAAAAGGCCTTCGGCAAACTGAGAGAAGGCTGCCCCGTTACCGAGGCTGCGTTTGATTGCGGGTTTAATAATCTCAGCTACTTTACAAGGCAGTTTACAAAAAAATACGGGATATTGCCGAAAGACGTAAAAAAACGCAGTTTTTCGGAACAGGTTTTACCCTGAAAATCAATATTAAGATTTTCGTCCTATAATAAATAACCGCGTTCTCATGCCATGCGCTTATAATTTTATCGGTTAAAAAACACTGCCGAAAAATAGGTAACCGTATTCTGCCCGTTTACGTAATTTATGTTAAGTTTTCGGGAAAGCTCAACCACGTCCATTCCGCAAGCCTCCATAGAAGTTTTAGCCTTGTCCGGAAACCTGCACGGCTCGGGGAATGCGCACTTTTCGCAGATATTGCATCCGCCGGCGCCCAAAATCATGGCGCCGGTTTCTTTAATTAGCGGAAGAATTTTATTTTCCACCGCGTCGTGTTCCTTTCTGCCGTTAAACATACCCTCTATATCAAAAGAATCTACTATATTATGCACCGTGGTGAATATAAAGGCATATTTGTATGCAAGACAACGGCCTTTCAGGGTTTCAAGATCGCCGACGTTGGGCGGGCATGTCCAGGTCTTATTATAATTCCCGCAAAGATTTTGCCTGCACATCTTTACCACTTCCTCACTGAATATCAAAGATGAGGTTTCTGTTTCGGCATACTGAAAAATCTCTTTTCCTATAATACTCAATATTTTTTCCGTAAACTCAGTCATCACAATCTCCGAAAAACATATTATCCATAAAGAACTCGGTAAACAGCGGATTTGAGGCAAGGTCCGTTACCGAACACTCCCCGCAAAGTTTTTCCGCCTCGATAAGCCGGGCGCAGTCGGCGGCGCACATAACGGCGCCAAGCCCGGCGGTGTTACCCGCCGCTTTTATTTTATCCTTAAACTCCTTGGGTATAAGCCCTACCTTTATTGCGCTTTCCTTATTCAGGTAAAACCCAAAGCCTCCGGCAATAAACACGTTGTCTATCTCGTCAGGACGGGTATCAGATACTTTCAGAAGGGTCATTATGCCAGACATAATCGCACTCTTTGCGAGTTGAAATTGCCTGATATCTTGCTCATTTATAAAAACATTTTCCACAATACTGAAACTATGCCCTGAAGTAAAGGCGCCGCTTTCGTCTATCACCCCGAGCGAGAGCATTGCGGCAACTGCCTGCACAAGCCCCGAGCCGCATATCCCAACGGGGCTTTCACCCCCTATCGTGGAATAACTTATTTTTCCGTCCACACATTCAACTCCGTCAATCGCACCGGCAACGCCTCCCGTTCCGCAGGTTATTCCCGCGCCCTCGAATGCCGGGCCTGCCGCCGTGGAAGTACAAAAAAGCCTGCCGCGTGAGCAAAGCATGATTTCGCCGTTGGTCCCCATGTCTACAAGCAGGTTATTGCCGTTTTTTATATCCACCGCAATCGCTCCGGCGGCGATATCGCTCCCCACAAACGCCGATACCGACGGCATGAGAATAACTTCCTGCACATTTAACCCGAATTTTTTTCCGTCAAACCTTTGAATATCCTTAAACACCGGGTCGAAAGGAGCATGCCCCATACTTTCCGGGTTTATCCCGGCAAACAGGTGCAGCATTGTGGTATTTCCGGTTACCATAAGCAGGCGTACTCTGCCGCCGGCATACTGCCCCGCCATTTCCGAAAAAACCGCCCTTACCGTGCCTATAACCGCATTATGCAGTTCATCCGTGTGCCCCTCGGAGGCATATTTAATTCTGCTTATCACATCCGCCCCGAACGCCCGTTGTGGGTTAAGAACACTCTTTTTTGCCGCAACATACCCTTTTTCAAGGTCTATGATATAAAAAGCAAGCGTCGTAGTGCCAATATCCAGCGCCGCGGCAAAACCCGTTCCGCCCGCCTTTATTTTGCTTTCGCCCGTAAATTCGGTAAGCCCTGCACCTTTTTCTTCGGATAACACTATTTCCTCGTTTTGCAGGATCTTATGTCTGCAAGACAGCGTTTTTTCGGCTTTACCTTTGCTTATTACCGTTACCGCGCACTTTCCGCATTTACCGTTTCCGCCGCACTCCGCGCTTATTTTATATCCGTTTCGCTGTAAAACATTGAGAAGAACCTCTCCGCAGCTTACGCTCACCGTCCTTTTTGATTTTCCCGAAACTACTGTAAGCAATATATCTTCCGACATTTTTACATTTTTCCTGCGTAAAATTCTTCTATCGCATTAAAATATGCGTCTATATTCTCCCATTTTGAAGCGGGCGGAATGTCGCACCCTGAGGAAATTACAAAGTTCTTGTACACGGAACAATCTGCAAGCAAAGTCTTTACCGCTTTATTCATAGATTCAGGGGTGCCGTTTCTGAATTCTCCCGCGGGGTCTATATTGCCCATTACTACAATATCTTCCGGCACATGCTTTAACATCTCGCGCATGTCTATGGCGTTTCCGAAGTGAAGAACTTTGGCGCCCGTTCTCAATATGGAATCTATAATGCTTATTGCGGAATTTCCGAAATTGTGATATAGTACAAGAAAATCTTCACTCTGACAGGTGCTTATTATCCTGCTTATATACGGCTCGGAAAATTCCGCAGCAAGGTCCGGGGACAAAAGCCCGGTAAGCGGCTCGGCAATAACAACGCCGTTTGCACCCGCCTTTTTATACGCCGCAATATAATCTATCAGAAAGTCCGTGCATTTTTCGAGCACAGTCTTCATCATTTCGGGTTCTTCGTAGCAATAAATCATTGCCTCGGTAACGTCCACAAGCCTGCCCGCAAGCGAGAAACTGCCGATAACTCCCGCAAATACCGGCCGGTCCGTTATAAGTTTCACAGCTCTTTCTATGGCGTTGATATATAACCCCGTTCTCTTTTCTCCCACCTTGGGAACGGCAAGTTCCTGCGCTTGCTGCAAAGAGGTTACAAGCCTGCCGGTTACGGTGGGCACCTCGTTATCGGAAAACACCGTCTCTGCGCCGAAACACTCGGCTTCTACAGACAGGTCCATAAGGCTTACCGAAGCCAATGACGGCACTCTTTCGCTTATAAGCTGCATGGCGCGCGCCTGGTTTTCCGCACTGGAAATGAGGTCTTTTACGGTTATCCCCATGAGCTGAACGCCCGGGAAACTGAGAATGGGCATACTCTTTTTTATCGGCGAATTTTTAAGCTCTTCAAGCCATTTATACATATTCATAGCAATACTCCTTTGACTTTGATTATACTCCGAAACCGGGAAAAAAGATATGTATTGAATTGTTTTTATTTAGTATTTTCTTGTTCTTAAAGGCAATACATCAAAGTTTTACGGTGCCGAAAACCTTTTCAAGCGGGATAAACAATGCCAAAACCGTTATAACGGCGCACAGCACCTGCGCCCCCATCACGGGAAGGCAGGCATAAAAATAAAGCAAAGCGGCATCGTGCGAATAGCCGTAATAAAGGGGCGTAATGACCGAATCTATGAGAGAAAAACATACTGTGAGCACCGCTGCGGCAACGGTTAAAACGGCAAGCCTGAATGTTTTGCCCTTATCCTTGATTTTTCCGCTTATCAACCCTATAACTATTGCAAACAGATTGTAATATACAAGGTAAAGTATTATGACATTTATAAAGAAACCGAAAAAAAAGCAACGCAAAAGCGAATATGCCGTTGCGGTAAGCATACCCATTTTTGCACCGAAACAATAACAGAATGTAAGAAGGATAACGGTAACCACCTCCACGCCCTTAACGCCGCTCAATACAAATTGCCCGGCTATAAGCAGCGCCACGGTAAGGGCGATTACCGCTATCTCTTTTGAAGTTTTGATCATTAAAAACTCTGATATGCCAAGATATAAGTGCAGCCGCTTTTTATTTTAAGTTCGCCCGCGCCTAGCGTTGCGCTGAGATATACTTTTTCCTTATACGTAATGGTTCCCCAGCTTTCGTTACCGTTCTCGGCATCGTCAGTATAAATCATCCAGTAAGAATTCATGCTGTTTTCTTTACCGTTTACGGAGGTTATCATGCCGTCAGAAATGGTAAAGGTGAGTTCACCGGCATCGGAAAGCGCGTTCATATAGTCCAGCAAAGTAGTGGTATAGGTTATTTCCATAAACTCATTGTTTGCATGTATTATGACTATATCATCTTCGGACACTACGGTGTCGCGGTTACACCCCGAAAACGCAGAAACGGCAAGCGCCACACACAATATAAGGCATATTTTTTTTAAGAGCTTCATTGAAGTTTTCTCCTTTGAATTTTGTTAAATTATTTATATTAAAAAAAGGGTTTTTTCGGACACGAAAAACCCCTCTCAATATAAGGCATTATCGTTTTTCTCCGCTGTCCGAGAAAAATACGGCTGAATAAGATTATCGGGCAGGCTATCGGACTGTTACCGTAATGACTGTTGCGGCGGATTTTCACCGCGCTTCCCCTGCTCTCCGCTATATAAAACCATATAAGCGACTCCGATAAAATATTAAGTTTTACGCATAGACATTTTAAATGCCGATAACGCGTTTTAATTTAATTAAAGAGCGCCCTTGCCGCTTCCGCCGCACTGGCAGCATCCGCAGTATAAATGTCGGCTCCAACCTCATCGGCAAAAGCCTGGGTTACCGGCGCTCCGCCCACCATGACCTTTACCTTATCTCTAATCCCCGCCGCTTTAAGCGCGTCTATAATATCTTTCTGGTACATCATGGTTGTGGTAAGCAACGCCGAAAGGCAAACTATATCCGCATTATTCTCTTTTACGGCGTTCACCACCTTTTCCGCATCGCAATCCGTGCCGAGGTCTATCACCTTTATCCCCGCGCCCTCTATCATGAGTTTGACAAGATTTTTACCTATATCGTGCAGATCTCCCTTAACCGTGCATATAACCGCCGTTCCCACGGGCTCCACGCCTTCCTTGGCAAGAACAGGCGCAAGAATTTTGATAGCGGCATTCATGGCGCGCGCAGCAATAAGCACTTCCGGCACGAATATCTCGTTGTTCTTGAATTTTATACCCACTACGTTCATCCCGGGGACAAGCCCCTTTGTAAGAATATCGTTTGCGGAAACGCCGTCTGCCAGCGTCTTTTCCACAAGGGCGGAAAGATCTTTCGCCCTGCCCTTTTGCAGCAATTCGGAAATTTCGTTAAAATCAGCCATACAAATCTCCCTGTTTTCTTTATATAATGATTATAACTCTACTTTCCCTCTCTTGCAACAATTTTCTTGTTGAAAAGTTGTATTTTTTTGCTGTATTGTTTAATTGCGGCAGGGTGATGTGCCCCTTATTTCTATCTCGGCTGCCGAAGGATAAATACTGTTTTTTGTGCGGATGATCTCCCCTATGCCGACTGCCGTTATCTTGCCGCTCATAGGATTTTTAACCGAAAGGATCTCGCCCGTTACCGTGGCGTTTACGTCGCTGTATTCAAAGGAAAGATCGCATTTTTCCATGGTACAGTCCGTAAGTTTGAGGTTTTTACAATAACACAGCGGCTGCGTCCCTATGATTTTGCATCTTATAAGCGTAAGATTATCGGAATACCAACCGAGATATTCCCCGTTAAGCACGCTGTCCGTTACCGTAACGTTTTCTGCATGCCAGAAAGCGTCTTTGGTTTTGAGCCGCGAATTGGCAATATAAACGTCTTTAACGTACTGAAAGGAATATTTACCCTCAAAATTTATACTATACGCCTTAATTTCTTCACTTTCCAAAAAAGCGTATTCGGATGTTATGTCGGAATTCTTTATGTTTATATTGCTGCATTTCCAGCAAAATTCAGGAGAAACGGCTGTGCTCGCATTGATTTTTATATTACGGCACTCCCTGAGCGCTTTTATGCCGTTCAGCGTTGTGCCGAAAATATCAACACCTCTGTCGTACCACATGGCGGCGCGGCAGTTTTCGGTGAGCATACAGTCCTTTACGGTAAGATCTTCCACATGCCAGAACGGATACCTTAGATCCATAAAACATTTTTCCGCAACAATATTTTTGCACTCTTTAAGCGCAGACTCTCCGTCTTCCTTGCCCGCAAAACTGCACCCTACAATACGAAGATTGCTCACGTTATACAGAGCGCGTTCCTCCCCGAACCTTTGATTTTCAATAACTACCATAATTATTCCTCATTTTAAGTCAGTCAAGCGAAAGGGTTGCCGTTATCTCGCCCTTTCCGCCAAGCATGGCAAGCATTTCTTTTCGTGAAGAAACACCTTCAATGTGCCCTAAACGGGTAAAATTCCAGTTGTTTTCATCGTAATATATGGTAAGGGAATTGCCGAGATATAAAATTACATCTCCCGGGCGGGCCTGAATGCGCTCGTCGCTGCGCACAAGATCAAAGCCCAGCTCCCCCACTTTCTCCATATCTCCGTAATCTGTCATATTTATTGTTATGCTCCCGGAAGACAGTCGCTCCGTAAGGGCTTGTGCCGAAGCATTGTTTTCAAGCAGCACTTTCATTTTATTTCCGTTTACGGTTATATACATTACTTCCTCCCTGTTTGCTCCGCTATCTTCTTCGCTCTGCGGCACGTCTGTCTCGTTCTCTTTGCCGCCTTGGGCACACCCCGCAAAAGCAAAAGATAAAAGTATAAGCGTTATAAAAAATATTAAAAACTTAAACTTCATAACCTGTTACCCATTATTACATATTTGCCGACATACAGTTTAAAAATAATACATCCCTGCCGAACGCGGCATAAATCCGCGCCCGCTACGTTATTTTAATTGAGCGGTTTATAAAGAATAAAACAGTCCTCATGATAACCGCTGTTGCGGTATGTCTTTAAGGCGGCGGAGTTTGCGGCAAAAACCTCTAACTGAACAAATTCGCAACCCGACTCGGAAAAATATTCCTCTGCGGCGCTCAGCAGCATTTTGCCCACTCCTTTGCCGCGCTCCTCTTTCTCTACTATCAGATCGCTTATAAACCCGTATTTTACCGGGCGGGAAGTGATCTGCCGTTCTTTATCGCCGTCTGATATTATCTTACAGACTACGGCGCCCGTTACCCTGCCTTTTTTTATCGCGACAAAGATTCTGCCGCCCTTTTCCGATATATCTTCGAGCAGATAATTCAGATATTTTTTGCCGTAATCTTCATCCATACGGAGTACTTTTTTTTCATCTAACTCAATAAGACAGCGCTGTAAATCCGTCATTAGCTCTTTTACCGCTGCCTCGTATTCCGCAGAATATATTTTTATTTCTGTATCGTAACTTATCATAAAACCCCTGTAAAATATATACGATTACCGCTTATCGCCTTTTTTGCCGCTCTATTTCATACAGAAGATAGTCCACGCCGCTGATAAGCTTTTCATTTGCATGAACCCTGTCAAGCAGCTCGCCGCGGTACTTTCTTAAAAGCCTTACCTGGGCGACATATTGCTTTTTCTCTTCCAAACGCAAAAACTCCGATATTTCTGCCGGCGGCAGCCCGAGTTCTGCAAGCATAGTTACGGATATCACGTTTTCCTCCAAAAAATTATACAGTCTTACTCTTGCCACACGCTTATAATGTCGCGCGGCACCGTGTAAGCAGAGCTATATAATATAAAACGCGGTTTATCAATATTTATCACAGCGCGCCCACTATTTTGTGCGGCAGGTAGAGTTCGTCTATAAAAGCCACGTCCTCTGCAGTAAGCCTTAAATTGAAAGCTTCTGCAGCATCGTCAAGATATTTTGTCTTTGTGGCGCCTATGATGGGCGACGTTATGCCCTTGGCAAAATGCCAGGCAAATGTTACCGCCGTCATTGTGGCGCCGTATTTTTCCGCCACACTTCTTATACGAGCCGCAATAAGTTTATCTTGATCTTCGGTAGAATCATACTTGCCCTGAGCCACTTTATCGGTACGGCTGCGCATTGTATCCGCACTCCAATTCGGTCTTGCGCACCTGCCGGCAGCAAGCGGACTATACGGTGTGAGAGCCACGTTCATCTGTTTACAGATGGGGATAAGCTCCCTCTCGTCCTCCCTGTACAGCGGATTGTAATGATTCTGCATGGATACAAAAGGCGCAAAGCCGTTATCGCGCGCGCAGAGCTGCATATTATAAAACTGATAGCCGTACATTGCGGAAGCGCCCAGCGCACGCACCTTACCCGCCTTGACTAGTCCGTTCAGCGCCTCCATTGTTTCTTCTATCGGAGTGCCGTAATCAAAACGGTGAATGATATACAAGTCAAGGTAATCTGTGTTAAGCCTTTTAAGCGTGCCCTCTATCTCGCGGTTTATGGCGTCTTTTGAAAGGTGCCCTTCGTTGAAATATACCTTGGAAACAATTACCGCTTTATCACGAGGAACGTTATTTTTTAAGGCTCTGCCGAGGTACTCTTCGCTCGTGCCGGCAGAATAAGTATTTGCGGTATCGAAAAAGTTTATCCCGAGATCGAGCGCGTGTTTTATTATCCTTTCGCTGTCTGCGGGATCCAGCGTCCAGGCGTGCATGTTGCTTGCCGGGTCGCCAAAACTCATACACCCAAGACACAGGCGGGAAACCTCTATACCGCTGTTACCGAGTTTTGCATATTCCATGATAACTCTCCTTTTATTTATTATTTTACATGATTTTTATCGGACCGCAATTTTTCTTTTATAAATTCTATAAACTTTGCCACCGCGCGGGACATGGGTTGGTGCCCTTTCCACACGAGCACGCTTGCGGTGGAAAGTTCCGGGTAAAACGGTTTGAATATCACGTTAGGGTTTTTATAAAGCGACGCCGCCCCTTCTATACAAAGCGCCGCGCCCAACCCGCAATCCACAAGAGTGGAGGCGTTATATAAAAGATTATAGGTGGCGTAAATGTTTATTTTGTCGTAATATTCTCCGAACCAGTCCGCAACACCCTGGGAGACGCCTCTCTTCGCGAAAAACACGTTTATGCCTGCAAAATCTTCTTTCTCTATATACGCCTTCTTCGCAAGCGGACTTTGAGCGGATACCATGGCGCCCCACCGTTCCTCGCCGGGCATTTTAATGCTGTCATACTTGGATATATCGGTAGTGCCCAAAAGTATTCCTATATCCAGCATGCCTCGCTCCAATCGTTCTTTAACGTTATCCGCGTCGTTGGAATATATGTCGTACTTAACTTTCGGATAAAGTTCGCTGAACGACCTCATTATTCCCGCAAGTGTACGCATGGTGTTTGCCTCGCCGCTGCCGATGGCGATCACTCCGCCTATCTCCTCGGTATCGGTGCGGAATTCCTGCTCGGTTTTTTCGGTAAGCGCTATTATTTCCTGCGCCCGACGCCTGAGCAACATACCCTCTCCGGTAAGAGTAGTGCTGTGCCTGCCGCGCCTTAACAGCGGGACCCCCAACTCCTCCTCAAGCTGCATCAGCTGGCGGGAAAGCGTCGGCTGAGAAATGTGCAGAATCTCTGCCGCCCGCGTTATATTTTCTTCCCGAGCCACCGTAAGGAAATATTTTAGTATGCGGTATTCCATTGCAAACCTCCGCCTATGTTATATTTAACAGCATACTATGCAATTTAATTATAACATAAACTTTGCCTGCTTGCAATATCTTATCTTACAATTTACTGTACTCCTCTTCCGACACCTCTTCCAGCCATTCGTTGTTTGTAGCCTCTCCGGGCACTTCTACGGCTACATGGGAGAACCAGCCGTCCTTTTTTGCCCCGTGCCAATGTTTTACGTTCGCGGGGATAACCACAACGTCCCCGGGGTTAAGGCTGCGGGCGTCCTTGTCTCATTCCTGATACCACCCGCTGCCGGCAACGCATAAAAGGATCTGCCCGCCGCCGCTTTTCGCACGATGAATATGCCAATTGTTGCGACACCCCGGCTCAAACGTAACGTTGGCAAAAAACGGAGCGGTGCCTGCCGGCGTAAGGGGGTTAAGATAAGATTTCCCTGTAAAATACTGCGCATATGCGGAATTTTCCTGCCCCAAACCGAAAATATTGCTCTTTTCAAATTCTTTATCCATTTTTGTCTCCTTTTACATTACCATTTGCGATCAGGAATAACCGAACACCTGATTTTTTGTTTTTATTTAGCTCAATTTATCCTTATCGCTTTATCGTTTACAATATAGCACGGTTTTTATATAATGTAAAATACTTATTTTTAATCATTAACAATGCAGTCAGATTATATCTTAACATACTTCAAGCGGGTCTTACAACCCGCTTGAAGTGAATTATATATGGATATGAATTATAATATTTAACGTAGAGATTTATAAATTTCTATTATTACTGTTGCGTGCGTTCCAGAAGGACAAGGGTTTCTATGTGTTTAGTCTGGGCGAACATATCAAAAGGCTTTACGGTTTTAACCGTATATCTCGGGGTATATTCTTTTAATTTTACAAGCTGACCATCTGAATAGATAAGACTGCCTACAAGCAACCCTACGTCCCTTGCCAGTGTAGAGGGCTTACAGGATATGTAGACTATTTTATCCGCACCGCTTTCAATAAGCGCTTCAATTACCTTTATGTCGCACCCCTTTCTCGGCGGATCGAGCACTATATTTACTTCGCCCCCTTTCGCGCGTTCTCTCGTTATTATGCCGGGCAATTCGTCCTCACATCTGCCGGGAATGTTTGCCATTTTATCGCCCAGGCCGTTCTGCTCTTTTAAAATATCGGCAAGATGCACCGCCTCGGGAACAACTTCTATACCTATCGCCTTTTTTGCCCTGAGAGCAAGCAGCGCCGTCATTGCGCCCGCGCCGCTGTATGCGTCTATCACCGTCTGCGATCCGTCAAGTTTAAGCAAGGAGATGACGGCAGAATACAATTTAGAACAAACGGAGTTATTCACCTGCATAAAACTGGTTACTCCAATTTTAAACTTTATGCCCAGCATCTCGGCCGAATATTCCGGGGCGCCGCATATAAGGCGGAACTCCTCTCCGTAAATCACGTTGTTATTGTGCGGATTTACGTTAAGATACAAAGAAAAGGTGTATTTTACAAACTTTTTTATTATTTCGGGGAAACGGGAAAGCCCCTTTACGTTGCTCCTGGGCGAAACAAGGGTTATGATGAGGTTGCCCTTGATATCTTTAACGGTTATTTCCTTTACGTCGCCCTCGCCCGTCTCCTCGCAATAGCCTTCCAGACCGAACTCTTCCATAAACGCCTTTGCCGCATTTATTATACCGCTCGTCCACGGGGCGTTGATAAGGCAATCTTCTATGGGCACAACTCTGTGCGAATTTTCGGCATAAAAGCCCAGCACCGTCTGCCCGTTTTGTTTTCTTACCGGGAGCTGCAGATTATTGCGGTACCGATACTCGTTATCGCCCTTGGCGCAGGAAGACACGCTTACCCTAAGCCCTGCTATTTTGGCAAAACAGGTCTCTATATTTTTTTCTTTGATTTTAAGCTGATTGGAATATTTGACGTGCTGCAATCTGCATCCGCCGCACTTCCCGAAAGCCGGGCATCTGGGACGGACGCGCTCTTCCGCAGGCGTAAGAATTTCCAGCACTTTGCCGAAGGCGAACTTATCCTTGACCTTTAAGACCTTATACCTTATTTTCTCTCCCGGTAAAGCAAACGGAACGAAAACAATAATGCCCTCGTCCTTTAAAATGCCTTCACCCTCCGCGCCGACGGAGGCAACAACCCCTTCTCTCTCTTCATTTTTCCTTAGCATTTATTTAATTATCCTGCCCAGAATTTTATCCAAAAAAAGTTTCATGACTATCACATACCTGTCGTAAATCACGAAAAAAATCACGCCTACGGGAGCAAGGATAATCAAAATATAATCGGCTATCCAATACGGCAGGTCGGCAAGTCTTAAGCCTATTACGGCGGTATAGTAAAAATAAAGACCGTAAACAGCCGCCACGCACCATACGAGCCCGATTATGAACATTAAGTATTTATTAAAATGTTTTGCCCGCGCATAATGCCTTATTATGGGATAGATCCCGAAAAATACCGCATACGCGGGGAAAACTATGGTCAAAGCAATGGTGGGCAAGGCACACAAAAGCGCTATTACCCCGCCTGCCAAAAACGCGAGCAAGCACCCTTTTACGGAATTATAATAAAGCGGCAGCATTATAAAGAGCGAAGACACCGCAAGCATAAAAATATCCGTAACCTGCAAATATGCCCCTATTATAAGAACAATTGCCACAAAGCCTGCCGAAACGGCGCTTATTGCCAGCACCCTGCTTTTCATATTATCTGCAACACATACTGCAAAGCATATCGAGGCAGCACCAGGTGGCACAGAAAGAAAGGCAATCGTTCCCGCAACCGCCGCCCATCTGCCGCTGCTCGCCGTTATACTGCGCGTTCTGCTGCCCGCCGCCGGCGGCATAACCCGCGTTGCCCGAACGGAACTGGTTTTCGTTGAATTCCATTTTTTGCTTAAGCTTTGTATACGAGTCCGAATATTTTGTATTATACGGGTCCATATTCATGGCTATCTCTAACTGCTTTTTACTGTCGTTCATCCAGTTCTTTTTGTAAAACAGCACCGATTGAAGATAATGCCACTCTGCCGAACGATCGGAAATATTGTCAAGTGCGGTCTGCGCTTCGGAATATTTACCCTTTTTTATGAGCGTTTCTATCTCCAAAAGGCTTTCCGGCTCCTTGCCGGGCGCGGACGCCTGATTTTTACGCGCGTCCTTTATCTCGTGATAAGCCGTTTCGAGCTTGGTGAGGTTTTTGGCGGCGGCATTGCCGATCTCTCCCTCGTAAAACCGCTCTCTCGAATACTTTTCCTTGAGTTTATTGTAAGCTGCCTCTATTTCTTCGTCGGTAGCCGTTTCGGGTAATCCTAAAATTTTGAAGTATTCCTGCATTTTTTATTCTCCATTATCATTTTTGTCTGCGCGATAAGCCCGCGCTTTAATATATTGTCTATAAGGTCGTGGTTAAAACGGAATTCCGCCTTGTCGCACAGCCCCCCGGTTTCCACGAGTATTCCGCCGAACAGCGCCGAAAGCTCGGAACTTTTTTTCTCCACAAACTCCGCTTTGCTCTCTATATCCGGATAAACGTTGACAAACACGTTAAAGGTTCCGTCCTTTTTGTCCTTGTCAAAATCGTCCAGCGCGTCTATGAGATATATCCATTTCCCGAGGTTATAGGATAGTTTTTTCACCGGCTCGGACGCTTCCGGAACGAGCACCGAAACCGTTTCCGAAATCATTTTGCCGAACGGGTCGCTCACCATGTCTATACTGTCGCAACCGTGCTTTTCGTATTCTATGAGTTCGGCATAGCGCTCCCTTACTATTTTGTCGAGAACGGGGTCCGCCTTTGCCGCCTTCTTATACGCCTTGGAAAAAAACGCGCGTTTTATCCTGCCTTTACCCACGTCCATTACGTCGTCATTCAACTTATAGTGCGCCAGAATCACGTTCAGGCGGGCTATTCTTTCTGTAAGTTCATCCCGCTCCGCCACAGGGCGCTTTATTATATGGTGAATTACGCAATGCTCTTTATTTATCTTCACGTCCTTATCCGCCACGTTGTGCAGAAAAACGGATAAAAACGTAAGATCGTAATTAAGTAAAAGCCGCGCCTTCTGCCCGCACGTTTTTCCTATTGCCTTGCAAAGCCCGCAATACATGGCCTTATAGAGCACGGTATCCTTTACGTACATATAGGGAAGGTCGGTCTTTACGTATCCAAACATATCAACCCCTTGCCCGCGGCACAAGCCCCACTTTTTTATATACCTTTGCAAGCGTTCTGCCCGCAAGCCGCTCGGCCCTCTCCGCGCCCGATTTAAGCACAGAATCTATATATTGCTTGTCCTCCAATATTCTGTTCTTTTCAAGCCTTATCGGGTCTATCACGTCCGCCACCGTCTCTCCCACGGCAAGTTTAAAATCTCCGTATCCCTTGCCCTCGAATTCGTCTTCCGCCTCTTTAAGGCTTTTATCGGTAAAGGCGCAGTAAACGGTAAGCAGATTGGTTATGCCCGGTTTTTCTGGCGAAGCCGTTATGCTGCTCCCGCTGTCCGTAACGGCGCGCTTGAACTTTCTTATTATGGTATCCCTGTCGTCATTCATGGAAATAAAGGCGTTGAGGTTAGAGTCGGATTTACTCATCTTTCTGTCCGGCTCCGCCAAACTCATTACACGCGCGGCGGTCTTTCCGAAATATCCTTCCGGCACCCTGAACGTCTCTCCGTAACGGTTGTTGAACCTTATCGCCAGGTCCCTTGCCAGTTCAAGATGCTGTTTCTGATCCGCGCCTATCGGAACAAGGTCGGTCTGATACAGCAAAATATCTGCCGCCATAAGCACGGGGTAATCCATGAGCCCCATATTTACATTGTCCTCATGCTTTAAACTTTTATCCTTGAACTGCGTCATCCGCGAAAGTTCTCCGGGATAGCACACGGTGTTAAGTATCCAGGTGAGTTCGGCGTGCGCCGCCACGTGGGACTGCACGAACAAAACGGACTCCTCCGGATCTATACCGCACGCAAGATAAAGCGCCGCAAGCTCATAGGTATTTTTACGCAAAACCGCCGGATCCTGCCGCACGGTGAGCGTGTGCAGATCCGCAAGCGAAAAAACGCTATTATAGTCCGACTGCAATTTGCGGAAATTCTTCAGCGCGCCGAGATAATTCCCTATCGTAAGTATGCCGCTCGGCTGAATGGCGCTGAAAAGTATCTTTTTATCTTCCATAATTATATCCCGTCCGTATTGAAATATCCTTGAATTATTTTTCTGCGGCAAAACTCAATACCGCTTTTTCAACGTCCTTGCCCGAAATCACTTCCGTAAACCGCGGTGTCTTCTTTTTAAGCGACAAAATCTGCTGCGGCACAGGGTACGCAGTGTGTTTATAAAGCATATCCGCCGCCCTGAATGCGTCCGCCTCCTCCTTGCCGGTGAGAGCAAAGTACACTGAAGAAGGAAATTTATAGGGGCTTGCGGTGGAAACTACAATGCAGCACCTGTCGTCTTTATACCTTTCCTTATACTTATACATTGCGTTTACGGCAACGGCGGTGTGCGGGTCCGCAACGTAACCGTATTCCTCGAAAAACTCCGAAATAGAATCGAGGCACTCCTCTTCCCCGCAGCAGTCGGCGTAAAAGATCTCCTTCATTGCGCCGAGTTCTTGTTCACTTACCGAATATACGCCTTTTTCCCTGAGTTCCGCCATGCGCTTTTCGGTAAGCTCCGAGTCTCTCCCCGAAAACTCGAATATCAGCCTTTCCAGGTTGCTGGATATGAGTATATCCATGGAAGGCGACATCGTCTTATAAAACTTGCGGCGGGCGTTATAGGTGCCCGTGCCGAAAAACTCCGTAAGTACGTTGTTGGAGTTGGAAGCGCATATCAGTTTATTTACCGGCAGCCCCATTCTCTTTGCGTAATATCCCGCAAGGATATTGCCGAAATTACCGGTGGGTACGACAAAGTTCACCTTTTCGCCCGCGGCGATCTCCCCGCTCGACAAAAGATCCGCATAGGAGGAAAAATAATAAGCTATCTGCGGCACGAGCCGCCCGAAGTTTATGGAATTGGCGCTGGAAGTAACCACGCCTTCCTTTTTGAGCGCGGCTTTTAACTCAGCGTCCGCAAACGCTTTTTTCACGGCCGTCTGACAGTCGTCGAAATTGCCGCTCACCGCAAGCACCCTGACGTTTTTGCCTTCCTGCGTGCTCATTTGAAGTTTCTGCATGTCCGACACGCCTTCCGAAGGATAAAACACCATGATCTTAACGCCTTCTCTGTCCTTAAATCCTTCGAGGGCGGCTTTACCCGTATCGCCGCTGGTGGCGGTAAGTATAAGAATCTCTTCCTTTACACCGTATATGTCCGACCCGGCTCTTAAAAGATAAGGCAAAAGGGTGAGCGCTATATCCTTGAAAGCGAGCGTGGGACCGTGAAAGAGTTCTAAAATAAACATTCCGTCATCCGTCTTTACGAGGGGAGCGGCGTCCCCGTCCTCGAACTGGCCGTAAGCCTTTACGCATGCGGACGACAGTTCCCTCTTGTCATACTCGGTTAAAAAACTGCCGATTACCAATGCGGCGCGATCGGCATAATTCATATCCGCCATATCGGCGAGTTTTTCGGAAAGATCCGGAAACGAAACGGGTACGAACAATCCCCCGTCATCCGCTATGCCTTTCGATATGGCTTCTGCGGCGTTTGCGGCGGAACTTTTTCCCCGCGTACTTATAAACTGCATAATATCTCCAAAAAAATAGCCGGGAATTATATCCCGACTATCATTTTACTACATTTTGCGCGTAAAAACAACTATATTTTAAGACAATTGAAAGTAATTATATCCTTTGAGGCGCCTATTTTACAAACTTTGCAACAAACTCGGGCAAATCTTCTTTGGCGGCGCTTACGGTTAATACGAATTTTACGCCGTAATCCGCTTCAAGCTTTTCCATTGCCTCGAATATACTGCCGAGTTCGGAAAGAGGGGTATCGGTTATCCTGGCTATTCCGTCTATATATATGTACTCGTTGTCTCCGCTTGCCGCCACGATACCTTTGATAAAACCCCTGAACCCGTCTATCCCGGTTACGTTAAAATCTTCGGTATTGATAAACCGTATCTGATAGTTTAGATCGAAAGTATATCTGTTGGTATTGGTTATGAATACCACATGCCCTTTCGCGGTTTCGAGCGCTTTGGTGGCGCTTTCTATTATAGCCTTGGTCTTGCCTGAACCTTTGGGTCCGTATATTATATTCACGTTATATCCTCCCGAAGAATTTTTCTGTGGTTATATTGTATAACACTTTCGGCAAAATTACAATAGTTTTTTTAAAATTATTCCCCGAAATGCAATAATTTTTTGTGAAGAGCCTTGTCGCACATCATTATATATGCGTCAAGTTCGTCGTCTCCCATCACGCTGCACCTGCCGTTTTCATACTCTTTGTCTATAAGCGCTTTGACCTGTGCGACTATGGGGTGCGACTTTTCTATCTTGTGTTCTTCCGGCAGATCGTAATACTGATTTATCCAGTAAGCGATGCCCGCAAGCCCGCTCGTGTTGTTTATGGAAACGCACATCGGGCGGTTTAAAAGTTTTTTGGTATCGAACACGTTATATATCTCTTCGTCTTTAAGCATTCCGTCCGCGTGGATGCCCGCCCTCGTGGAGTTGAAACTTCTGCCGACAAACGGCGTGCGCGGGGGAATCTCATAGCCTATTTCCTTTTCAAAATACTCCGCAATCTCCGTAATGGCGGTAAGATCCATGCCGTCAAGCGTGCCTTTGAGCGACGCGTATTCTATCGCCATGGCTTCGAGCGGACAGTTGCCCGTCCTTTCCCCAATGCCCAAAAGCGCACAGTTCACGGCGGAACAGCCGTAAAGCCATGCGGTATCCGCATTGGTTACCACCTTATAAAAATCGTTGTGCCCGTGCCATTCCAGCTGCTCGCTGGGCACCTCGGCATAATGCCTTAACCCGTAAATTATGCCGGGCACGCTGCGCGGCATAGCCGCCCCGGGGAAACTTACGCCGAACCCCATGGTGTCGCACGCGCGTATTTTTATGGGAATACCGCTCTCTCTCGAAAGCTTCATGAGTTCGGTGGCAAAGGGCACCACAAACCCGTAAAAATCTGCACGGGTAATATCCTCGAAATGGCAGCGCGGGCGTATGCCCTCGGAAAGCGCGGCCTTAACTATGCCGAGATATTTATCAAGCGCCTGTGCACGGGTAAGATTCATCTTTTTAAAGATATGATAGTCCGAACAGCTGACAAGCACGCCCGTCTCTTTGAGTCCCATTTCCTTTACCAACTGAAAGTCCTTTGGGTTTGCCCTTATCCAGCTGGTAACCTCTGGGAATTTAAGCCCCAGATCGCGGCAGGCCTCG
The DNA here is from genome assembly GCA_949288785.1 of uncultured Eubacteriales bacterium. Classification (GTDB taxonomy): domain Bacteria; phylum Bacillota; class Clostridia; order Christensenellales; family Borkfalkiaceae; genus UBA1259. Next base: position 31,165 of record CASELQ010000001.1, read on the forward strand.
GCAGCCTTGCGATCCTTTTCCGAATACAGGAAAAACTCCGACTGCCTTATAAGCCCCTTTTTGCCGCCCATTTTACTCATGAGCTTAAAAAGGTGCACTATCTGTTCCACCGTAAACGGCGACATAGACTGCTGCCCGTCCCTGAACGTGGTGTCGGTTATCCAAATCTCTTCCGGCATCGCCATGGGCACGGTACGGTTGTTGAAAATCACCTTGGGGACGTTTTCGTATTCGAAAATATCCCTGTAAAGCTGCGGCTCCTTTACGTCCTGCAAACTGTAATTATATAATTTTTCTTCAAGTAAATTGGTCTTTTTGTTCATTATTATTTTTTTATCGGGATACATTACTTTAATTCTCCTATAAATTCTTTGAGCCTTGCAAGCCCTTCTTTAATATCCTCTATGGATATTGCGTAAGAAAGGCGCACACAGTTATCGTCTCCGAACGCTACGCCGGGAACCAGCGCCACTCCTTTTTTAAGCGCGCAGTCCGCAAAGGATAAAGACCCGGTGATCTTTTCGCCCTCAAAACTCTTGCCGTAACAGGAAGACACGTCCGCAAATACATAGAAAGCGCCCTTGGGTTCTATACAGATAACGCCCGGTATTTCCTGTAACGTCTTTACCATGTACGTTCTGCGCTCGTCGAAAACTTTTTGCATGTTCTCGATGAACTTTTCGCTTTCGGGGGAATTGAGCGCCTCCACCGAAGCATATTGCGCGATTGAGCAGGCATTGCTCGTGGTGTGGCTCTGCATGCTGGAAATGCCCTTTGCAAGATCTTCCGGCGCGGCAAGATAGCCTATTCTCCACCCCGTCATGGAATACGATTTGCTCACCCCGTTAACTACCACGGTATGTTCCTTCATATAGTCGGAAAGAGAAGCGATGGATACGTGTTTTACCCCGCCGTACACCAGTTTTTCATAAATCTCATCGGATATGACGTATATGCCGCGCTTTTCGCAAACTTTTGCAATGGCTTTAAGCTCTTCTTCTTCATAAACAGCGCCCGTGGGATTGTTGGGCGAATTGAGTATAAGGCATTTAGTCTTGTCGGTTATTGCGGCATCAAGCATGGCGGCGGTTATTTTATACCCGCTTTCTTTCCCCGCATTTACGTATACGGTTACGCCGCCCGCAAGCTTAATGAGTTCGGGATACGTAAGCCAGTAAGGTGAGGGCAATATAACTTCGTCTCCCTCGTTCACCAAAGCACATATTGCGTGATAAAGAGAACTCTTTGCACCGGTAGATATGACTATCTGTGAGGGCTTATATATAAGGTTATTGTCCTTTGCGAACTTGTCGCAAACGGCCTGCTTTAATTCCGCCATTCCGGAGGCAGGAGTATACTTTGTAAATCCCGTATCCAAAGCCTTTTTGGCCGCCCGTATTATGTAGTCCGGCGTGTTAAAGTCCGGCTCGCCCGCGCCGAAACCTATTACCGAAACGCCTTCCGATTTTAACTTTTTGGCTTTTGCGGTAATCTCCAGCGTAAGCGACGGCGCAATCTCTTTTACTCTCTTTGAAATGCTCATTGGGGTATCTCCTCTTTTAGTATTTGCAGAAAATTCTGTAATTTAACGTATATAACATAAAACTTAAACCATATATATAATACAATATATATAATACAATTTCGATATACTGCCGGGTTCAGTCCTCGTTTCCTTCGGCGGCGAGTTTGTTTTCCCTGTCCGCAATGGAAAGCCGTTCAATCATTTCATCCAGGTCGCCCTGCATGAATTCCTCTATGTTGTGAGTGGTGAACCCTATCCTGTGGTCGGTTACCCGCCCCTGCGGAAAATTGTACGTCCTTATACGTTCCGAGCGGTCTCCCGTGCCGACCTGGCTTTTGCGGTTTGCCGAATATTCCTTATCTGCCTGGGACTGGTAAAATTCGTAAAGCCGGCTCTTTAATACCTTCATCGCCTTTTCGCGGTTCTTGGTCTGGGACCGCTCGTCCTGACACAGCACCACTATCCCCGTGGGAATATGCGTTAGCCTTATACAGGATTCGGTCTTGTTTATGTGCTGACCGCCCGCGCCGCTGCTCCTTAACGTATCCACGCGCAGGTCCTTTTCGTCTATATGCACTTCCACGTCGGTCGCCTCCGGCAAAACCGCCACGGTGGCGGTGGACGTATGCACCCTGCCCTGCGATTCGGTTTCCGGCACGCGCTGGACGCGGTGCACTCCGCTTTCATATTTAAGTTTGGCGTAAGCCGATTTGCCGGTTATGGAAAAAACCGCTTCTTTTACGCCGCCCAATTCGGTTGTGTTTATCTCGATATCCTCGGCGTGCAGTCTGTTCTTTTCCGCATACTTCAAATACATTTTATACAGTTCGTACGCAAACAAGCTCGCCTCTTCCCCGCCGGCGCCCGCGCGGATCTCCATTATTACGTTCTTATCGTCATCCGGGTCCCTGGGCAAAAGCAGTATCCGAAGTTCCTGCGATATGTTTTGCAGCTTTTCCCTGCATGCGGAAATCTCCTCTTCCATAAGCTGGCGCATTTCGGGATCCTGTTCCTCCGGCAGCCCCGCGGCAAGACTTTCCGCTTCTTTTTCGGCAGCCTTGTATTCGCTATATTTTTCCACCGTTTCGCTCATGTCGGCAAGTTCCTTGGTGTATCCCTTCCACTCATCCATGCGGGAAATAACGTCCGGATCGCTTACGAGTTTATTCAGTTTTTCGTAACGTTCCAGCATTTTGTCAAGTTTTTTGAACATCAGAAAACCGCCTTTATAATTCTGTCTTTACCCTCTAAGTCTTTAATAACGTTTACGGTATCGGCGCCTTTTACAAGTTTTATTATATCCTGCGCCTGCCCGTCGCCTGCCTCCATAAGTAAAACGCCGCCTTTATTAAGATATTTACTTGCTTTTTTGCCTATTATCCTGTAATAATCAAGCCCGTCTTCCCCGCCGTCCAGCGCGACGGAAGGCTCGAAATCTCTTATCTCTTTCTGCAACGTAGGCATATCTCCCGTTTTAACGTACGGAGGATTGCTTACTATAACGTCAAACCTTCTGCCCTTTAATTTATCGAAAAGGTCGCTTTCCGCAAATTCTATGTCCGCCGAATTGAAAAGCGCATTCTCCCTTGCCAGGGAAAGCGCCTCCGCGCTTATATCCGAAGCCGTTACCTTACAGCCCGTCTTCTTGCAAAGAGTTATTGCTATGGCGCCGCTGCCCGTACAGAGATCCAGCGCGGTTTTGTCCGCGGACAGGCATTTTACCGCCTCCTCCGCCAGCAGTTCGGTCTCCGGCCGGGGTATCAACGCCCTTTCGTCCACCCTTATTTTATACCCGCAGAATTCGGTATCTCCCACACAGTACCACAGCGGCCTGCCGGTGCACCTCTCGTTTAAGAGTTTCTCCGTTTTTTCCACCAAGGCGGGCGAAACGCTCTTATCTTCCCTCACCTGACTTCTCTTTATGCCGAGCGATATGGAAACTATCCACTCCGCCTCCGCCGCCTCGTCTATTCCGTGGTTTTTAAGCTCCTTTTCCACACGGGCAAGAAGCGCGGGGCGTTTTTCGGCGGTAACGAATTTTTTTGCGGGGATACTCGGATCCGCGTCCATCTCCAGCACCGCATTAAAAGCCGTGATGGCTACTTCTATCATCTTATCGTCCGGCTCCCTTGTGGTTATGCGCTGCAACAATAAACCCGGCGCCTTTAACGGATACACAAGCACACTGTTCGTTTTGGCAAGCGCTTTTAACAGTTCATAGGAAAGCCCCGCCACGATCGGCAACAGCAAGAGTTTTAACAAAACACGCAATATCCCGTTCACCGAAGTGCCTATCAACGCTTCGAAACAGGCAAATACTATAATGCTTATTACCAACACGAAAACTATAAAGGTAGTGCCGCACCTGTCGTGCACGCGCGGGCAGCCCCTTACGTTTTCCACCGTCAGTTCAAGCCCTCGCTCATAGCAGGATATGGTCTTATGCTCGGCACCGTGATACATAAACGTGCGCCTTATGTCTTTCAGCAGAGAACAAAGCAACAGATACGCTATGAATATAAGCAGTTTTATGCCGCCCTCGATAAAGTTCTTTGCCCATATGCCGAAAGTTATTCCCGCCCACCTTTCTATGAGCGTACGCACAGCCTGAGGCAGCCAGATAAAGAGAAACACCGCGAGTGCCAGCCCGATAATAAGCGAAAGGGTGGTGATAACGCTCATCACGTTTATTTTAAGCCTTTCCGCCGCCCATTTTTCAAAACGCGAAGGTTCTCCCTCTCCGTACACTTCCGCCGAACGCATGAGATACTTTGTTCCCCCGGTAAGCGAAGTAACAAAGGAATACACCCCGCGGACGACGGGCAGACGGAAAAATGCGTTCCTCTCGGAAACGGGTTTTAATCTCTCCGTTTCAAGCCTTATAATCCCGTCCTCGTCGCGCACGGCAAGAGCCGCGGAACCGGCGCCGCGCATCATAACGCCTTCCAGGACCGCCTGACCGCCTATCAGCGTACGCTTTATTTTTTTATCCTTTCCGTGTCTTTCCCTTTTTTTGCGGATTGTTTTTTTATTTTCCCTATCCATTTTAAAAAAAATCGGCTTTAAGTGTATCTTTTACCCTTAAAGCCGCACAGCAACCTGCCTTATTTTGCCTTGCCGTATCTCTTGTTGAACTTATCAACGCGGCCGCCGGTGTCAACCAACTTTTGCTTACCGGTAAAGAAAGGATGACATTTGCTGCAAATATCAACCTTTATAACGTCGGCCTTTTTGGTGGACCCGGTTTTAAAAGTTTCGCCGCAAGCACACTGCACGGTTACTTCATGATAATCCGGATGAATACCCTGTTTCATATTGCACCTCTCTTTCATTTACCGTGTTATTATATTACATTTTTTATTTTTAGTCAACTATAAATTATATGGTTTTACGATTTTCCGCAACTTTTATTTATTTTTATCCGTTTGCATTTCGCTTGCAATTTACTTTTTTTTGTAATATAATTACTTCCGAGAAAAGTTTTCCGGGAGTATTTATGAAAGGTTGGAAATTACTTGGCCGCAACAAAATTGCCGAAGAGGAGTTAACGGAAAAAGAAAGCCCCGCTTCCTCCACCAAGGTGAGAATAACAAAGGCGCTTATCACCCTTTCGGACGTTTTGCGCTTTTCCGGCGATATTTCTTCCGAACACGTTGCGCTGGGCAGTTCCGGCATCGGGATCGTCAGCGAAACGCAGGCAAACCTTTTCGGGTTGGAAAAAGGCAAACACGTTTATATCGAGCCGTATAAAGAATGCGGCGAATGTTACAACTGCAAACGGGGCGAATTTGCAAAGTGCCAGAACTTTCTCGTCGCCGGCGAAGATTTTGACGGGTTTTTGTGCGACTTTATGACAGTGCCCAACGACAAGCTATTCGTCCTGCCCGCAAGCGTTTCCGATTTCGAAGCGCTGTTTATAGACCATATTGCACTTGCGATAAGCGTGATAGATAAGCTTAACGTTCAGAAAGGCGATTACGTTACCATACTCGGCGCGAACAACTTCGGAACGATTCTTGCACAACTCCTTATATACTATCAGGCAGTCCCCATAGTCCTTGCTCAGGGCGACGAACAATATAAAATAGCAAGAGATTCCGGCATATATTACGTACTCGGGCAAAACGACAGCTGGCAAAAAGAGATTTCTTCCATTACCAGCGGCAGAATGACCGATAAGGTGGTGTTTATTTACGATTCCAACATACCGATAGCAAAGGCATTCTCTCTTGCCGCGATAGGCGCCGCCGTAGCCATTACGGGCGTTACAAGCAAGAGCACCGCGGTTTCATTCTCACAGGCGATAAAAAAACAACTTGACATTCACTGTATAAACAACGGGTTCGGCAACACCACTTCGAGCATAAACCTGATAGCAAACAAGGCAATAAACCTAAGTCATTTAAAGCTCGACTCCTCATCTTACGACGCCGTGCCCCAAACCTTTTCCAAACTTGCCGAAGAATACGAACGAAACGACAGTGTTTACGAAACGGTGGTAGATCTTATATAAACGTCATTTTATCGGTATTATTTTTGATTTATAAAATGCAAAATGTCCTGAACGGCAAATTACGTTCGGTAGGAAAAAAAGAATTATAAAAGTTTACGCAGGAGCGGAATGATTGCCGCTCCTGCGTTTTACTTTACTGCGTTGTTTTCAAAGAATTTCAGACGTAAGAAAACACACACATTCAAAAACTATTACGCTTAAAATTTCAGGGAATTATTTTATCGAGCTCATTAAGCCAGAGCGCGGCGGAAGCGTCTGACGGCATACGCCAATCCCCGCGCGGAGATAACGCAACCGACCCCACTTTTACCCCGTCCGGCACGCACGAGCGCTTGAACTGCTGAGCAAAAAACCTGCGGAAAAAGATTTTAAGCCATTTTAAAATGATAACCCCGTCAAACTCTTCCGCAAATACGGTTTTTGCTATATAAAAGATTTTTGCGGGAGAGTACCCTTTCCTTATAAAATAATACAGGAAAAAGTCATGCAACACATACGGCCCCACTATGCTTTCGGTCTTTTGCGCAATATCTCCGTTTTCGGGCGGGAGAAGTTCGGGGCTTACGGGCGTGTTCAGTATGTCGTTCAGCACCCATTTAAGTTTGCCTTTCGATATGCCCGCATAATATTCCACGATATGCCGTACCAACGTTTTGGGGACTGAAGAATTGACCCCGTACATGCTCATATGATCCCCGTTATAAGTGGACCACCCGAGCGCCATCTCGGAAAGATCCCCCGTGCCCACGACTATACCGCCGTACATGTTAGCCACGTCCATAAGCACCTGCGTGCGCTCCCTTGCCTGCGCGTTTTCAAACGTAACGTCAAACACGTCCTGCGGGTGCTTTATGTCCTTTAAATGGCGGGTTACCGCCTTGGAAATATCAACTTTTTTTAAAGTGGTTCCGAGGGCTGCCGAAAGTTTTAACGTATTGGAATAGGTCCTGTCCGTAGTGCCGAAACACGGCATGGTTACCGTTATAACTTCTTTAGCGCTCCTCCCGAGTTTTTTCATGGCGTTTACCGCCACAAGCGCCGCAAGCGTGGAATCAAGCCCGCCCGAAAGCCCTATTACCGCGCAACCCGCACGAGTATGCGCAAGCCTGGTCTTAAGCCCTTCCGCCTGCATATCGAGAATAAGTTCGGCGCGGCTCTCCACGTCCTTCTTTTCTTCCGGCACAAACGGCGTGCGCGAAAAGTATCTTGTAAGACTGCCGCTGCCGCCCGGCGCCGAGAAGGGAAGGGTAAGATAACCGCTCTTTTCCAGGGAGGGCTGATTGAAGAGTTTGCTCCTTTCAAAGGATAAAAACTCAAGGTCGGCCTCGGATACGATAAGCCCGTTTTTAAAAAGTTTACTTTCGCTAAGTATTGTACCGTTTTCCGCTATGAGATTATGTCCGGCATAAACGGTATCCGTTGTGGATTCGCCCTCGCCGGCGTCCGCATAAATATAACAGGATACGGTTGCGGCGGAATGGCTTTTTACAAGCGCTCTCCTGTACTCCGCTTTCCCGATTGTTTCGTCGCTGCACGAAAGGTTTACTATTATCCTTGCCCCCGCAAGCGCGTGGCTTACCGACGGGGGCGCCGCGGTCCACAGGTCCTCGCAGATCTCGGCGGCGACGGTAAACAACTCCTGCGTTTGTTCCCTGAAAATTATCTTAGTGCCGAACGGCACCGTTTCGCCGTAAAATTCAACGACCGTATTCTCCTCCGGCGCGGAAGCGAATTGCCGCTTTTCATAAAATTCGTTATAATCGGGAAGGTAAGTTTTGGGGATAAAAGCAAGCACCTTTCCCCCGCATACTGCCGCAGCGGTATTATAGATAAGGTTGTTGTGCTTTAAGGGAACGCCCACAAAAACAAACATTTTTTTATCTTCCGTAAACTCTGCAATCTCTTTTAGCGCTGCCTTAGCTCCGCCAAGCAAAACGTCGCTGTAAAACAGATCTCCGCAAGTATACCCCGTTACGCAGAGTTCCGGCATTACGAGCAGTTGCACCCCTAAAGCATATGCTTGTTCTATGCCTTTTTTAATGCTTTGGGCGTTGAACGAAGGGTCCGCCACCTTTATTTGCGGTGTATATGCGCCTGTTTTTACAAAGCCGAATTCCATAATTTTCTCCGTTTGATTATTTTTTCATAATTTTATATTTTTAATTTTATATCATTTTTTATTTTTTTGCAATAATTTGTATATATAAAAATCGGGCAATTCCGCATTTTTTGCAAAATTACCCGATTTAACATTAAAATTTTCCGATCTGACTTATTCCCCGTATCCGTCCGGATTCATGGTCTGCCAACGCATGGCGTCCCGACACATATCTTCAAGAGTTTTTTCCGCCTTAAAACCGAGAGTTTTATAAGCATAAGAAGGATCTGCATAACACTCGTCTATATCGCCGGGTCTCCTGGGCAATATTTTATACGGTATGGGTTTGCCGGTTACCTTTTCAAACGCCTTTACCATTTCCAGCACCGAATACCCGCGCCCGGTACCGAGATTTACTATAAGAAGCCCGGGATTTTCCGCAAGCTTGTTCACCGCCAGCACATGCCCTTTTGCAAGATCTACTACGTGGATATAGTCCCTTACCCCCGTTCCGTCCGGCGTGTTGTAATCGTTGCCGAAAACGCCCAGTTCTTTCCTTTTGCCGACAGCCACCTGCGTTATGTAAGGGCACAGATTATTGGGTATTCCCTTGGGATCTTCTCCGATAAGCCCGGAAGGATGCGCCCCCACGGGGTTAAAGTATCTTAAAATTACTATATTGAAAGACGGATCCGCTTTATACAGATCTTTTAATATATATTCTATAAAGAGTTTCGTGCTGCCGTACGGATTGGATGTGGAAAGCGGAAAATCTTCTCTTATAGGCACGCTTTTCGGCTTACCGTATACAGTTGCGGAAGAAGAAAACACTAAGTTTTTTACACCGTGTTTGCGCATACTCATTGCAAGAATAAGCATCCCTTCCAGATTGTTTTCATAGTATTCCAAGGGCTTTTGGCAAGATTCCCCCACCGCTTTAAGCCCGGCAAAGTTTATAACAGCGTCTATCTTGTTTTCGGTAAAAATTTTATCTAAAAAATCGCCGTCCCGCACGTCCCCTTCGTAAAATTTAATCTTTTTCCCCGTGATTTTTTCCACGCGGGAAACCGCCTCCTTCTTACTGTTCACGAGATTATCCGCACACACCGCTTCATGCCCTGCTTCAAGCAATTCCACCATTGTGTGAGAACCTATGTACCCTGCGCCGCCCGTTACCAAAACTTTCATGATTTTCTCCTTTTATTAAAAATATTTTATTATATTTTCTTTTCTGTTTTTTTACCGTAATAGTAATAGTATCTGCATTCCCTGTTGGAATTGAAAATCTTTTTCTCCCTGTCGCACTTTTTACCGAAATGCTTTTCAAAATCGCGTGCGGCGGTTATTAAAAAGAGCGACCATCCCGGATACTTTTTAAGCGCCCCGCCCAGCCCTTTATAACACTCGTCAGCTTTGGCCCTGCCTATAACCCTTTCGCCGTACGGCGGGTTGGTAACGATTGTTCCCTCGGAAAAACGCGGAGCGAAATCTGCCGCGGCCTTTACCTCGAACCTTACCGAATCAAGCACACCGGCACGCCTTGCATGCCTTATGGACAGCCTTATCGCCTCCGGCGAAATATCCGAACCGAAAATAAGCGGTTTAACGCCGTTATACTGCCGGTCCGCGGCTTCCTCCCGCGCGAGTTCTATAAACCTGCCGTCAAAATTATTCCATCGCTCAAAAGCAAACCCGCGTTTAAGCCCCGGCGCGATATTACAGGCAATCATAGCCGCCTCTATCGCAATGGTGCCCGAACCGCAAAAAGGGTCTGCAAACGGCCTCTCGCGGTAAAAATCGCTCATGAGTACCAGCCCGGCGGCAAGTGTTTCTCTCATTGGCGCTATCCCCACAAGGTCGCGGTACCCGCGTTTGTGAAGCCCTTCTCCGCTGGTGTCTATCATGAGCAAAACACTGTCTTTATATATCGAGAAATGCACGAAATATTCCGCGCCGTCTTCCGGCAGTCTGTTAAGCCCGTATTTTGCGCATAATCTTTCGGCGGCCGCCTTTTTTATTATTCTTTGGCAGTCCACCACGGAAAAGAGCCGGCTTTTTACGCACTTTCCGTTCACGGTGAATTTCCCGTCTGCCGGAATGAACTTTTCCCATTCAACGGTTTTCACCCCTTCGAACAGCATGTCAAAGGATACGGCGGGAAATTCACCCGCTATTATATATACTCTGTCCGCCGTGCGGAGGTTTACGTTAAGCCTTGCCACCGCGGCGCCGTCTCCCTCGAAAACGGCAAGCCCGTTCACTACGGGCGCCGGCGGATACCCCAGCCTTGTCAATTCTTTTTTTAAGCATTTTTCCAGCCCGGAAGCACAGGTTACACCCACTTTAAACCGGGAAGGAAAATCAATTCCCGAACCGTTTTGCACATTAAAATTATAAATGCTTAAAACAAAAAAATCAAGCAAATGCGAATATACGCAGATTGAATCGGCGTAAAATACAAATTTTTTTTTAATGAACGTACATTAAAACGAAAAAGTGCTTGTTTTTTAATAATTTGTATTATATAATATTTAAAAATAATATAAACATTAAATATATGGGAGCAATAATGATGAACGATTCGGGAAAATGCACATATCTTAGAGATTTTGTACGCAAAGGCTTTTTGCTTGCCGCCCTGCTTTTTGCCGCCGTAATGGCGGCGGTGCTTGTTTCCGTTAACGAATTCGGGCTGGCGGCTGCCCTCGTTTCAGACAAAAAACTGCTTGTTGCCCTTGCCGTTATCTGCGTTTATTACGCGCTGGTTACCCTGATAGGATTTTTCGGAAATCTGAAAAGGGGCAGCGTTTCTCTTTTCGATTCGTTTTTTTGGGCATGTCTTTTTGCGGGCGTGCTTTACGTTCTGTATTTTGTCATTATACTGCAAAAGACTTCGTCAATTATACATTGGGCAATAGGTCTGGGGCTTGCCGTTATCGGGCTTATCTTCATAATCATAAACGCGGTACGATATAAATCCGCGCCCGCATCAGTTGCTCCTTCGGCAGACGGCATCGGCAACAAAGTGGCCGATTATTATAACGCAGTAAACAACAAATACTCATTTTTCCTTATCGTGCTCTTTTCGGCGCTTATAACCGTGTGCGCCTTTTTGGGCATATTCAACGCCCACTCTTTCGGCATAAACACAAAGTCCGCAATAATACTTGCGCTGTGCGCCCTGCCCGTACTGCTTTACCTTATATTCGGGGTTTCCGACAAGACGATAGGGCTTTTTGACTTTGCGCTGCTCGCGCTTGCACTGTCCGTGCCTTGCATTTTCGTGCTTGCGGGTTACGGCAATTTCAGCGGGAGCACCCTCGTATTGTATTTTTCTCTTGCGGGCGCCGTGTTTATCATTGCCCTGTTCTATTCGGTGCTGCGGTGGATATGCGCAGACCCCAAGGCGGAATTTAATTATATACCCGCGAAAAAAACCGGCAGGTTCGGCAAATATTTTTCCGCATTTTCCGCAAAATTCAATCTGCTTCTTGCAATTTCCTGCGGGAGTGTGCTTACCGTAATTACGCTGGTGCTTTTCCGCTTTACATCTTTCGGATTTTATGCGCAACTCCTTGCGGACGGCAGCGCGCAAGGGCTTAACAGTATACTTATATACCTCATTTCGGCTGTATGTTATCTGTCGCTTATCTTGTTCGGCATAATCGCTTTTGTAAACATAAAGTCGCCAAAAGTGAACATCGGGGACTTCGCCCTCATGGTATGCCTTTCTTACTCGGTGTTCGGGCTGTTAAGTTTTATAAACGTATTTTCAAGGTTGGGATGTGTAATTCTGGCAATAACCCTTCTCCTTTCGCTTACAATCCTTGCCGCACGAATTAAAAACGTAGTTTCCGAAAACTGAAAAACAAGTTAAAAAAGGTTTCCCGAAAGGAAACCTTTTTTAATCTTTTGATTGACAAAATCATTGTAAACTATTAGAATATATATAGATTAAAATGGGGCAAAATCGAGAAAAAATTTTATTACAACCTTTTGCTCCGTAAACGTAAAAGCGTAAATAAAGTTTTTAATGAATATCGCCCGCGGCACAAACGGCGTTATGCAAACGATGCGGCTTTACCACAAAAGAAGAGTTCGAAAAAAACATATAACGGTATTTGCGGAACGCAGGATATATCAGCTCACCGACGATCCTTGCCCCACGAATTAAAAATATGGCAGACAAACCTGAGGCAGCCGCGGCGCAGGCATACGATATGGTGTAAAATTGAAGGACAATGACCTTTCGCAACAACTGAAACTTTTCAGAAAACGCGACGTTTGTATTTATAGCGTTATAGTAATTGCGGTTCTCGCCCTGTTTTTGTTCCTGGTCATATTGCCGAAAGACGAAAAAGCACAGGGTTTTGAGATTTATTATGACGGTAACAAGGTTTTTTCGCTCAAATATTCCCAACCCGAAAATTACAGCGTATACGCGGGTTTCGAACAATATATAGTATTTTCGGAAAGCGAATGCACGGTAACCTTTCTCTTCCCCGAAAACACCGCGGAATATAACGTGATAGCCTTTGACGCCGCGCAAGGAAGTTTTAAGGTAACCGAAAGCAACTGCTCTCTTTCGCCGGACTGCGTTTTTTCCCCGCAAGTCCGTGAAAAAAGCGCAATAATATGTGCGCCGCACAAACTGAAAATTTCAGCCGACGTCGGTTTTACACCATCCGACCCCGTTACAGGCTGAAAAGAAAAAGAATATTACGGCAGGCGCCGTTAAATAACTTATGAAAACAACTTATAAAATTGCCGCGGCGGGTTTATATTCCGCCCTTGCGCTTATCACGTTTACACTGGAAAATCTTTTGCCGCCCCTCTTTATTCCGGGGGCGCGGCTGGGGCTTTCCAATATATTTATACTTGTATCCGCACTCACTTTGGGGAGCGTGTGGGGTTTTGCTGTTCTTGCAGTAAAAACCGTTGTCGGCAGCCTTATAGCCGGCAATTTTTCCGCCGTTTTGTATTCTCTCCCCGCGGGAATAATCGCCCTGTTGCTGCAGCTTTTGGCAATACGCGCGATTAAATGCAGCGTTATTGCGGCGAGTGTTTTGGGAGCTACGGTAAACATAACCGTTCAGAACACGGTTTTCTGCCTTGTTGCCGGAGCCGCCGAATATTTTATCTATCTGCCGTATCTTGCGCTTATAAGTATACTTTCGGGTGCGGTTACGGGGTTTGTTGTGGTTTTACTGCTGAAAAAACTGCCCGCACGGTTCACGGGCTTGCATGTTAATATTAAGGAGTAATATTTTGAGCATCATTAAAGCAAAGAGGTTTCCGTTCGGTTCGCCCGTGCACGGAACTAAACTTTCAAGATTTGCCGAGATAAATAACGTTCCGGCGCCCGAAAAGGTTTATATCAGCCTTTCTCAGCACATAGGCGCACCTGCTCTGCCCGCGGTTTCTCCGGGCGGCAAAGTAAAAAAGGGGCAGCTTATCGGCCGCGCCGCGGGCACGGTTTCCGCAAACGTATATTCGTCCGTATGCGGGACCGTTTCGGAGGTAACCGAACTGGTAAACGGACTGGGGCAGAAACAGACCCACGTAATTATAGAAAACGACGGAGGGACGGACGAGATACGTTTTGAAAAAATCTCTGACCTCTCCCCTCAATCGGTTATAGAACGCATTGCGCTGGCGGGCATTGTGGGCCTTGGCGGCGCGGGATTTCCCACCGCGGTAAAACTTTCACCAAAAACTCAGCTCGAAGTGCTCGTAATAAACGGCGCCGAGTGCGAGCCGTATCTTACCTGCGACGACAGGCTAATGCTTGAAAAGACCGAAGAAATATATCAGGGAATAAAAATTATGGCCGGGGCGATCGGGGTAACCCGGATAGTTATGGGAATAGAGCGCAACAAACCGCTTGCCATAGAGGCCTTTTCAAAATATGAGGATATCGGCGTTGCGCCTCTCAAAAAGCAATACCCGATGGGCAGCGAAAAACACCTTATATACAGCACAACAGGGAAAAAAGTACCTCCCGGCAAAATGCCGTTCGACGTGGGCGCATGCGTGCAGAACGTAAAGACGGCGCTCGCCGTATATGAAGCGGTGGCGCTGAATAAACCGCTTACCGAAACGGTGCTTACCGTAAGCGGCAGAGGCGTTAAGACGCCTAAAAATCTGCGGGTTCCGCTCGGTACGCCCTATTCGTACCTCATAGATTACTGCGGAGGAACCGTAGGCAATACAGCAAAACTTATATGCGGCGGCCCGATGATGGGCAAAGCGCTTATCTCAGGAGAACACTATACAAGGAAAACAGATTCAGGGATATTGGTATTAACTGACGGCGAAACGGACAGCAAAGCCCCTTCTAACTGCATTAACTGTGCGCGCTGCGCCGATAAATGCCCCATGCGGCTGATGCCCATGAAGATAGAGCGCTGTGCCCTAGAAAACGATTTTGCCGGCGCCGAAAAGCTGGGCGCGATGAACTGCATAGAATGCGGCCTGTGCGCCTATAACTGCCCTGCAAAGCGCGCCTTGGTACAAAGTATCGTAACCGCTAAACAGAAGATACGGGAGATGAAGAAAAATGGATAATACCGTTCTTACATATTCGCCTGCCCCTCACTTAAAGGCAAACATAACCACACGCAAAATAATGGCGGACGTCTGTATTGCCCTTCTCCCCGCGTGCGTGATGGGCGTAGTATATTTCGGACTGAAAGCGCTGCTCATTCTTGCGCTCTCTCTGTTTTCCGCCGTGGCAAGCGAATTTATATTTTTACTGGCGGCAAAAAAGCCCTTCCGCGAGATCGTAAGGGAGTTTGACCTTACTTCATGCGTAACAGGACTCTTGGTAGGGCTTACGATAGGCACAAATTATCCCTGGTATGCCCCGATATTCGGCAGCGTGTTTGCCGTTGTCGTGGTAAAAATGCTCTTCGGCGGTACCGGCAAAAACATAGTAAACCCCGCCATTGTGGGCAGGATATTTATCTTTATGTCCTTTCAGTCGGTGGTGGGAGAATGGCTCGCTCCGTCTATAGGCCCGCTTTCCGGGCAATCGCCTGCCACGGGCGCAACTATACTTACGGGAATACTTAACGGCACGCCTTCTCCCCTTTCAAACTGGGACTTACTGCTCGGAACGGGGCTTGCCGGCTGTATCGGCGAAACCTGCAAACCGGCGCTTATTGCCGGCGGAATATATCTTGCCGCAAGAAAGGTGATAAATATCTCCTATCCCGTAATATATATCGCGGTTACGGGGTTGTTTTCGGTGTGCCTTTCCGGCTTTGATTTTTCCGTGTTCCTGCCCTCCGTGCTCTCCGGCGGGCTTATTCTCGGCGCAATATTTATGGCTACCGATTACACCACCACGCCCGACACCGCGATCGGAAAAATTCTGTATTTTACAATGCTGGGGCTGCTTACCGCGGGGCTGAGGTACGCCACTAAAATGGAGACCGTATCTTTTGCAATTCTTTTAATGAATCTTTTAGTGCCGCTTATCGACAGATTTATCATAAATAAACCGTTCGGATATAAGAGAAAAAAGAAGGAGGCGGAAAATGGCTAAATTCGTAAAAAGCACCTGGTTTAAATGTATAACCGTACTGCTGGTCATCTCGGTCATCTCCGGCGGACTGCTTGCCGCACTTAACGACTTGCTTTTCGTCTCCTCGGAAGAGCGCACGGCGCGGGCAGTGGCTAAAATTTACGGCGAGGAGATAACCGTTACGGAAGACGATATCATTCTGGACACGGCTTCCGCCGACCCGGAAAAATCTTCGCCCATAGAATACGACTTCGGCAGGATAGACAAGATATACCGGGTAAATGAAGATTATCTTTTTCAGACGGTAGGTTTTCAGGGCTATAAATACGGCACCGTTACGCTGTGGATAAGGGTCGTTCCGAATAGCGGAGCGGCAAATATTGACAAAGTAATTTTGGAAACTTACAGCAAACAGACGCTCATGAGCAAATTCGGCGAAACCTATTTTTCGGAATTTAAACTGACGGACATAACCGAAAATTATAGAAACGGTAATTTTTTCAGCCCGGATGGCGGCGTAAATTCAAACCCGAACACGGGTGCTACTCTCTCGGCAACGGCATGCTGCAACGCCGTAAACTGCGTGATTAAATATATCGGAGAAAACCTCGATGAAAACTGATTACAAAAAAATTGCATTTGACGGGGTGATAGCCTCCAATCCCACATTAAAACTCGTGCTGGGTACCTGCCCCACCCTTGCCCTTACCACGCTTGCCATGAACGGCATAGGCATGGGGCTTGCCGTTACCTTTGTGCTTATTTGCAGCAACGCTATTATATCGTGCCTGAGAAAAGTCATCCCCTCTGAGGTTCGCATACCTGCATTTGTACTTATAATAGCTACATTTGTAACGATAGTAAGGCTTGTTCTGGATAAACTTTTGCCGGATATTTACGATTCTCTGGGGCTATATCTTCCGCTTATCGTGGTAAACTGTATTATTCTTGCGCGGGCGGAAAGCTTTGCCAGCAAAAACACGGTGCTTGCTTCCGCGTGCGACGGATTGTTTATGGGCATAGGGTTTACGCTCGCCTTAACCGTTATGGGTGCGGTAAGGGAAATTTTGGGAGCGGGCGCCATATTCGGGTTTAAACTGTGGGACTTTCAGATAAGCTTTTTCTCTTCGAGCGCGGGAGCGTTCTTTACCTATGCCATGTTTATTATGACGTTCGGTATAATATCTTCCGCTATCGGTAAAAAGAAAAAAATTAAAGCCTATGAACTCACCCGCGCTGCACTTAACGGCGGAACGGAACAAGCCGAAAATAACGCTGCTTTCTCCTCCGTAAATACCTGTCCCGCCCCTATAAGCGGCGCAACGCCGATTGCCGCCGAACAGGCACAAAAAATTTCTTCCGGTATAACGGGTCAAGCGGAAAAGGGACAATCGCAAAACGGAGAAAAAACTCAAACGCAAACGATAAAAGAGGAGGAAAACTGATATGGCCGAATTTATAATGATCATTGTTTCCGCTGTCTTTATCAACAACTTTGTCGTGGTTCAGTTTTTGGGGATATGCCCGTTTTTAGGGGTTTCCAAGGACTTTAAAAGCGCGCTGGGCATGGGGCTTGCCGTTACTTTCGTAATGACGATTACCTGCCTTATCACATACCCTATTTATACATACATACTCGTGCCGCTCGGCATAGAGTTTATGGAAATAATAGTATTCATATTCATTATAGCATCCATCGTGCAGATGATAGAGATGGTACTTAAAAAATTTTCGCCCACTCTATATAACGCCATGGGTATATACCTCCCGCTCATCACCACCAACTGCGCCGTGCTGGGCGTTGCGGAACTGGTTATAGATTCCGCACAGATGGCGTCTTTACTCGGGATAGCCGAAGCTCAGATGAATATGGGATACGCCGTGCTTTACGGGCTGTTTGCAGGACTCGGCTTTACACTTGCCATTGTCATTATGAGCGGACTAAGAGAAAGAATAGCGTTGAGCTCCGTGAACAAACATTTAAGGGGCTTTCCCATTGCCATGATAACGGCGTGCTTTATTGCCATGGCGTTTTACGTTTTTGCGCTTATTTAGGAGATATTTATGAATTACGTTTTATTGAACCCGGTTTCGGTGGAAACGCTGCTTGTAGTTGTAGCCATAGTTGCGGTGCTTGCCGTTGCTTTTGCCGTGTTTATAGTGCTCGTTTCCAAACTTTGCGCCGTTCCCGAAGATGAAAAGACCGAAAAAATAAAAGAACAGTTAGCCGGCGCAAACTGCGGCGGATGCGGATATGCGGGCTGTTCAGATTTTGCCAAGGCGCTGGCGGAAGGCAAGGCGGATATTTCAAAGTGCGGTCCCACACCCGCCGCAAACAAAGCGGCGATCGCCGAAATTTTGGGCATACCGTTTGCCGCCGGAGAGGAAAAGATTGCTGTTGTACACTGCTCCGGGGGCAGTGCCTGCAAAGACAAATTCGAATATGTAGGCAACGGGGACTGCGGTGCGCAAGCCGCTTTTATGGGCGGAAAAAAGGCGTGTTCTTTTGGCTGCCTTGGCGGCGGGACGTGCGTTAAAGGCTGTATTTACGGCGCCATAAACGTGGAAAACGGTGTGGCGGATACAAACAGGGCGCTGTGCGAGGCTTGCGGAGTGTGCGTTAAAAACTGCCCTAAGCATATCATAGAACTTATACCCAAAAGCGCAAAAGTTTACGTTGCATGCTCTTCCGAATGTAAAGGCAGGGAGGTAACCGAAGTATGTGCAAACGGCTGTATCGGCTGCGGCATATGCGCCAAATTCTGCCCCGAAAAGGCGATAACCCTCTCAGACAATCTGCCCGTTATCGATTACAAAAAATGCTCGGGCTGCCTTACCTGCGCGGCAAAATGCCCGAGAAAGTGTATTAAAGTTTTATAATAACTTGTTTATACTAATGCCCGCGCCCGCCCGGAAAGCTTCCGGGCGGGCGCGGGCATTTTCAGATAAAACTTTGTTTTGCCGTGAAAAATCTTGACTTTACCGATTTTCCGAAATTACATTGCCGTCTAAATCTTTCAGCGTAAAAGCGCCTTCTTCAAGCACTATATACGCGGGCAAGGTCCCGCCCTTGGGGAGAGAAACGGAGCCGGGGTTAGCGTATATAACACCGTTTTCCTCCGTAATAAAAGATGTATGAAAATGCCCGTAAACTACTGCGTCAAAAGCGGTTTTGGGCGGGTTTTCCCTGTTATAAACATGCCCGTGCGTGCAGAACACGCTCTTATTTCCCGAAACTATGCAAAGCCCTTCGAGAAAATCGAAACGGGAGATCATTGCGTCTACCTCGCTGTCGCAATTCCCCTTTATAACTATCAGTTTATCCGTAATTTCATTCAGAAGTTCCGCCACCTGCATGGGCGCGTATTCTTCCGGCAACGGATTCCGGGGACCGTGGTTATATATATCCCCGAGCAGTATGAGTTTATCGCCTTTTTCCGCGTAAAACCTATCCAAAAGCTTTTGTACGCGCGCCTTTGAACCGTGTATATCCGAACCTATTATAAATTTCATTTGGTTTTTCTCCTTATAATATCGAAAACCGCCTCTCTTGCCGCCATTAAACCTGCCGCCGCCGGCACGAATATCATCGAAGGCGGGCTCTTTTGCCTTTTTTGCCCGTCCCCGTCCGAAAAAACGCCGTTTTCTTTTGCACCAGGCGCTGTGCCAAGGCTCATATCCGCGCCGCTTATATTTGCTTGCGGCGCAACGGCTTTTTCATCTGCCGTTTCCGAAGAATACGGCGGCTCGTCCGACCAGACGGCCTTTACCCCGCTTATATTCAGTTTTTTAAGTTCTCTTCTCATCACCCGCGCAAGCGGACATACCGACGTTTTTTCCACCGCCGAAACTTTAAGGCGGGAGGGGTCTGTTTTAAAAGCCGTGCCGAGGCAGGTTATAACGGGGACGCCCGCCTTGTGGCACCGCCTGATTATTTCTACCTTGGCGGACACCGTATCCACCGCGTCTATTACGTAATCATACCCTGCAAGCGGAAGTTCATCCGCATTTTCGGGCAGATAGAACATATTTACGCAGTTTATCCGGGCGTTCGGGTTTATGTCCGCCATACGCGCGGCAAGCTCTTCCGTCTTTTTTTTGCCTATATTGGAATTAAGGGCTATAATCTGGCGGTTAAGGTTGCTTTGTTCTATTTCGTCCGCATCTATTACTGTTATCGAGCCTACCCCGCTCCGAATAAGCGCTTCCGCGGCAAAACCGCCCACGCCGCCCGCGCCGAAGAGTGCCACCCGCGCGTTTTCAAGCGCACGCAGCGCGCCCGCGCCTATGAGCCCCTCCGTCCTGGTAAAGGCGCCCATCAAAGCAGCTTTATGCCGCGCGCGGCATTTGAGGCTATCATTTCATCCGGCCAGACGGAAGCCTGCACCTCGCCTATATGAGCCTTTTTCAGAAAGAACATACACAGGCGGGACTGCCCTATTCCTCCGCCTATCGTTAAGGGGAACCTGCCCTCCGTTATGCCCTTGCAATAGTCGTTTTCCAGTTTATGCAACTCCTTTTTTGCGCGAAGCTGCTTTATTAAACTTTGCTCGTCTACCCGTATACCCATGGAAGAAATTTCAAAAGCGCGCTTTAACACGCCGTTCCACAAAAGTATATCGCCGTTCAGTTTCCAGTCGTCGTAATCTGCGGCGCGCCCGTCGTGCGGGGCGCCGTCCTTTAACTTCCAGCCTATTTTATACAAAAATACCGCGCCGTATTTTTTGCAGATCTCGTTCTCCCTCTCCTTGCGGGTAAGAGCGGGATAGTATTCCTCAAGCTTATCTGTGGAAATAAAGGTAATTTCATCGGGCAAAGTCTGCCTGACTTCCGGATATGCCGCGTTTACGCTTTTATTGAGCTTTAATATTGCTTTATAAATCCTGCGTACGGTATTTTTTAAAAACGGAAGTTTGCGCTGTTCTCTCGTTATTATCTTCTCCCAGTCCCACTGATCGACGTAAACCGAGTGGAGTTCGTCCACCGCCTCGTCCCGTCTTATGGCGTTCATGTCGGTGTAAAGCCCTTCGCCCGCCTCGAAGCCGTAACTGTAAAGCGCCATTCTCTTCCACTTGGCAAGCGACTGCACTATTTCCACATCCGCTCCCAAAGATTTAACCTCGAACCTTACGGCGCGCTCATAGCCGTTAAGGTTATCGTTAAGCCCGGTTTCCGGCCGCACGAAAAGCGGCGCGGATACCCGCGTTAAATTGAGCGCGGAAGCAAGCTCTTTTTCAAACTTGTCCTTTATAAACTTTATCGCCCTTTCGGTTTCAATAAGATTAAGCGCGCCTTTGTTCTGCATAAAATTTCTCCTTTACCGCTCTGAACAGTTTTATGTGTTACGATTTTTCTTCTTAATAATGCGATTACTTTTCGTTTTCTTTTTCATTGCTCTCTGCCGCAACCAAATCTTTTTCGTTTTCGGCCGGAGTAATGTATTTTTGTTCCACTTTTATGATAACGGGTGCAAAGCCTTTTATTCGCCCCAGCTTTTTATCAATAAGCGCAAGTACCGAAAACCATGCAACAAGAAATATTATGCTTAAAAAAAGCACCCAAATCTCCTGCTTTATTGCCAAAAGCGCTATGACCGAGGCGGCGCCTATGAGTAAAAGCGGCACTAAAAACACGAGGATTGCGCCCAAAAATCTGCCCTTTTCCGAACGCTCCACAATTACCTCGTCGCCCGCGTTTGCGCCTGCATTGTTGAAGGCATGCATTTCTATTGATCCCGCGTTTTTGGGAAAGGCGCAAAGCCCGCATTTATCGCACTCTGCGCGCTTATCAAGGCGCACCACCGCACCGGTTTTATCGGTTTTTACTACCGTAGCCTTTTCCGTCATAACCGCGCCGCAATATACTCCGCCGCGGAAGCCGCGGAAACTTCCTTTTCTTCTCCGCTCAGCATATCCTTTATTTTAACGGCGTTTCTTGCCGCCTCTTCCGCACCGATAACGGCAACGAACCGGGCGCCCAGTTTATCGGCATACTTAAATTGCGCCTTTATGCCGCGCGCCATATAATCGGTATCCGCCGATATGCCTTTTACGCGAAGTTCACGGGCAAGCATAAAAGCCGCGCTCCGCTCGGCTTCTCCCACGGGCGCAACGTAAACTTTTATTCCGCCCCGATCGGGAATTTTTACGCCCGTATTTTCAAGCACCATCAAAAGCCGCTCTATACCCGCGGCAAAGCCTATGCCCGGCACTTCGGGTCCGCCCACATCCGATATTAGCCCGTCGTACCTGCCGCCGCCCAATACCGTGCCCTGCGCGCCGATATTTTCCGAAACGAACTCAAACACCGTGCGGGTATAATAATCCAGCCCGCGGACTATGCCGGGGTCCAGCACATATTTCACGCCCGCCCCGCCGAGCAGGGAAAGCACTCCGTTTAAATGCGCTTTGCAGTCATCACAGATATAATCTAAAATCTTGGGCGCGCCCGCCGTTATCTCCTTGCATTTTGGGTTTTTACAATCCAGCACGCGCATGGGATTTTTTTCAAGCCTGTCTTTACACAAATCGCACAGCGCGTCTTTGTTATCGTTAAGATATTCTTTGAGCGCCGCGCCGTAACTTGCACGGCAGGTTTTGCAGCCTATGCTGTTTATCTTTAAAGTTACGTCCTTTATACCAAGTTTTTTTATAAAATCGTGCGCGAAAAGAATTACTTCCGCGTCTATCCCGTAATGCGCAGAACCCAGAAATTCTATGCCGAACTGGTGAAATTCCCTCAGCCTTCCCGCCTGCGGCCGCTCGTAACGGAAGCACTGCGTTATATAATACATTTTAACGGGAAGCGCCGCCGCCCTGCCGTTTTCCGCAAAAGAGCGCGCCACGCCCGCCGTCTCCTCCGGCTTTAAGGTGATGCTCCTGCCGCCCTTGTCGTTAAAGGTGTACATCTCCTTATTCACTATATCCGTGGTTTCGCCTACGCCGCGCAAAAAAAGTTCGGTATGCTCGAAAGTAGGCGTTCTTATTTCGCGCGCGCCGTAAAGTGCCGCCGTTTCGCGCGCGGCGCGCTCTATATACTGCCATTTATATGCCTCTTCGGGAAGCACGTCCTTAGTGCCCTTGGGTGCGTTTATCATAAAAACTTTTCCTTATAAAATATATTTCTTCAAATCCTTGCTCTTCATCTCTTTGCCGAGACGTTTCTTCACGAATTCTTTGTCTATAAGCACTTCCTTTTGTGTGCCGTCCGCCTCGAAAGACACGTCTTCAAGCAGGTTTTCCATAACGGTATGCAGCCTTCTTGCGCCTATATCCTCGCTGGTGTTGTTCATATCTTCCGCGACGCCGGCTATCGCCTCTATCGCGTCTTCCGTGAACTTCAAGTCCACCCCGTCGGTCTTTAACAGTGTGGCGTACTGAAGGGTTATAGCGTTTCTCGGCGTGGTAAGTATATCTATAAAATCTTGCTTGGAAAGGCTTTGCAGTTCCACAAGGATCGGGAATCTTCCCTGCAATTCGGGTATCAGGTCCGACACCTTGGAAACGTGGAATGCGCCCGCCGCTATAAAGAGAATATAATCGGTCTTAATTGCGCCGTATTTGGTCATTACCGTTGACCCTTCCACTATCGGCAGAATATCCCGCTGAACGCCCTCTCTCGAAACGTCCTGCCCGCCGGAAGACGTGCCCTTTGCCGCTATTTTATCTATTTCGTCTATAAAGATTATACCCTCCTGCTCGGCGCGGCGAATCGCCTCCTCATTAACGGAATCTTTGTCTATAAGCCGATCCGCCTCCTCGTTAAGCAGGATGTTGCGCGCCTCTTTTACGCTGAGTTTTCTTTTCTTGCGTTTTTTGGGCAGCATGTCCCCGAATATACTGCCTATACTTATCTCCGCGCCTCCCGGCACGAGTTCCATGGGTTTGGGGGCGTCCGCAACGTCTACTTCTATAAGCTCGTTGTCGTAATAACCCTTTTTAAGCCCTTCCGCTATACTCTGCTCAAAGATAGGCTCGGGTGTTTCGCCTCGGTCGGCTTTGCGCACTTCGGCAAGTATTTTTACAAGGCGCGCGTCTACCGTGGCGCCCGCCTTTTCCATGACCTTTTTAAAGCGCTCTTCTTTCACGAGGCGCACGGCGCACTCCGCAAGATCCCTTATCATGGATTCCACGTCTCTGCCCACGTAGCCCACTTCGGTATATTTTGTGGCTTCGACTTTAATAAACGGCGCGCCCACGAGCTTTGCAAGCCGCCTTGCTATCTCGGTCTTGCCCACGCCGGTGGGACCCTTCATTATGATATTCTTGGGCGTTATCTCATCCATCTCCGCCTTGGTAAGCCGGCTCCTTCTGTAACGGTTGCGAAGAGCTATCGCCACCGCCTTTTTGGCCTCTTTCTGACCTATTATATATTTGTCAAGTTCATTAACTATCTGTTTGGGACTCATATCCATATTCCGTTCTCCTTATAAAACTTCGCACGTTATGTTTCCGTTGGTGAACACGCATATTTCGCTTGCAATTTTAAGCGCTTTTTTGGCTATCTCCTCCGCGCTGAAATCAGTTTCCTGTACCAGGGCGCGCGCCGCCGCAAGCGCGTAATTGCCGCCGCTGCCTATGGCGCACACTCCGTCTTCCGGCTCTATCACTTCGCCCGTGCCCGATACTATTAGCAGGCAGTCCTTATCCGCCGTTATCATCATGGCTTCGAGTTTTCTTACCTTATCGCTCCTCCACAGTTCCGCAAGTTCCACCGCGCTGCGCATGAGGTTCCCGGAGTATTTATTGAGCATCTCCTCGAACCGCTCGGAAAGAGTAAACGCGTCCGCCACAGACCCCGCAAAACCGAATATCACGCTGTCGTTATATATCCTCCTCACCTTTACCGCGTTGTTTTTGAATATTATGGACTGGGACATTGTAACCTGCCCGTCCCCCGCTATTGCGGTTTTGCCGTTCCTTTTAACGGCGCAAATGGTAGTACCCTTAAATTCGTTCATTTTCTGCCTCCTTGATAAATCTGTTTATTTCGTTCAAGCTCCTTTCCGCCATGAGCCGCTTTCTTTCCGCCTTATCCCGCACTACTTTATTTAGCGGCGGAAGTATGCCGAAATTGGCATTCATGGGCTGAAAGTCTTTATTTGCCGTAGTTATATATTTAATAAGCGCGCCGAGCACCGTGTTTTCCGAAAGATACTTGTGGGGTGCGCCCCTTATGCGCCTTTCGAGATAAATTGCCGCAACCAGCCCCGAGCCGGCGCTTTCCATATATCCTTCCACCCCGGTAATCTGCCCCGCAAACACCGTCTTTTCATGGCTCTTTAAGGACAAATCCTTATTTAATACGGCGGGCGAGTTTATAAAGGTGTTTCTGTGCATCACGCCGTATCTTAAAAACTCCGCGTTCTTTAAGGCAGGTATCATGGAAAACACCCGCTTTTGTTCGGGGAATTTGAGGTTGGTCTGAAACCCTATCAGGTTATACATGCTGCCGCTTTCGTTCTCTCTTCTGAGTTGCAGGCAGGCATACGGCCATCTGCCTGTTGCGGGGTCGGCAAGCCCTGCCGGTTTTAACGGCCCGAACCTTAAAGTATCCTCTCCGCGAGCCGCCATGACTTCAACGGGCATACACCCCTCGAACACCATGGAATTTTCAAACCCGTGGGCGGGCGCACGCTCCGCCGAAAGCAATGCAGATATAAACGCCTTATATTCCTCCCTGTTCATGGGGCAGTTTATATGGTCTCCGCCGCCTTTGCCGTATCTGTCCCCGAAAAAGGCGTGATTCATATCTATGCTATCAAACGAAACTATGGGGGCGGAAGCATCGTAAAAAGATAATTCTCCTCCCACAGTTTCCGAAATTTTTTCCGAAAGCCTGCCTACAGTAAGCGGGCCGGTGGCAATAACGGTATATTCTTCGCCGTCAATATCTTCAACCTGCTCGCACACCGTTTTTATATTTTTGCGCGATAAGATTTCCTTAGTTATGTACTCGGAAAATTTATCCCTGTCCACGGCAAGCGCCCCGCCTGCCGGCACGCGCGTTTCATACGCCGCACGCACGGTAACCGAACCCAAGAGCCGCATTTCCTCTTTCATGAGACCGGCGGCGTTGCCGTAAATATCCGCGCTCTTTAACGAATTCGAACACACGAGTTCGGCAAACCCTGCGCTTTTATGCGCGGGAGTGAACGAGCGCGGCTTTATGTCGCTTAAAACAACGTCTATTCCCCTGTCCGCAAGGTATATCGCCGCTTCGCACCCGGCAAGCCCCGCGCCTATTACTTTAACCCTTGGCATCTTCGGTATACTTACACTTTTTATTGGAACACTTTATCTTATCACCCACTTTCACGAGATATGCGCCGCATTCCGGGCACTTTTTACCGGTGGGCATATCCCAGCTCATAAATGTGCAGCCGGGGTAACCCGAGCACCCGTAAAACACCTTGCCCGTTCTGCCGTGTTTTATGAGGGTGGGCTTGCCGCATTCCGGGCATACGCCCGCCTCTTCCGCTAAACTTATGGTATTTTTGCAGCGCGGGTAATTGGAGCAGGCAAGGAATTTGCCGAACTTTCCCTCCCTTTCCAGCATAACGCCGCCGCATTTTTCGCATATCCTGTCCGTAGGAATTGCCACTTTCTCGTTCACGGGCTTAATATTCCTGCAATTGGGATAGTTGGAACAGGAATAATAATTGCCGTACCTTCCGCTGTTTATGGTCATGGGGGCGCCGCACTTTTCGCATATCACGTCCGTAAGGCGGGATTTTTTTAACTGCTCCTCGAACGGCCCGTAAAAATCGGCTATTAGTTTATGCCAATCCTTGCCGCCTTCGCCTATATCGTCTAACCGGGTCTCCATTCCCGCGGTAAAGCCCACGTTCATAATGTCCGGGAAATACTTTACCAGAAAATCTATGAGCGAAAAACTTATGGGGTTGGGCACAAGATATTTTTTCTCCTTATGCACATACTCCCTTTTTTTGTCGGTGAGTTTCGCCATTATGGTGGCGTAGGTTGAAGGCCTGCCTATACCCTTGTCTTCCATGTTTTTTATGAGGGTGGCCTCCGTAAACCTCACGGGGGGCTTTGTGAACTTCTGCTCTTTGGTTATCTTTTTAAGCCCCAGCTTCTCCCCTGCGGTGAGCGGAGGGATAAGGGCGTTGCCGCTCTCGTCGTCCTCTTCTTTTTTCGTATCGTCGTATACGGCGGTATATCCCTTGAATATGAGGGTCTTTCCGCTGGTTTTAAGGGTGTAATCGGCGGCGTTTACTTCTACCGCCACACTGTCATACAGCGCTTCCGCCATTTGGGAGGCTATAAACCTTTCGTATATAAGCTTATAGAGTTTGTATTGGTTTTTATCCAGTATTCCCTGCACGCTTTCGGGCGTTCTTCTTAAATCTATGGGGCGGATTGCCTCGTGCGCGTCCTGCGCGTCCTTCTTGGTCTTATACACGTTGGGGCGGGCGGGCAGGTATTTTTCGCCGTAATTATCCCTTATATAACTTAAAGCGCTTTGTTGCGCTTCATGAGAGATGCGCACCGAATCCGTCCTCATATACGTTATGAGCGCCACGTTGCCCTGCGGTGTGGAAACGCCTTCGTATAATCTTTGCGCTATGCTCATTACCTGCGGGGCGGTGATATTGAGCTTTGTCGCCCCGTCCTGCTGCAAGGTGCTGGTTATAAAGGGCGCGGGGGCATGTGATTTTATAACGCTCTTTTTTACGCCGCCCACAACAAATTCCGAATTTTTAAGGATATTTTCGGTTTCGGTTGCCTCTTGCTCGTTAGAGGGTTTATACTTCTTGCCGCCCTTTTCCACTAAAAGGACTTTGAACTTTTCTCCTCCGTCCTTTTCAAGCTCCGCCTTTATGTTCCAGTATTCCTGCGGTTTAAAAGCCTGAATCTCCCGCTCTCTGTCCACAACCATTTTGAGAGCTACTGACTGTACTCTGCCGGCGGACAGCGTTTCATTTAACCGCGAACTTGCCGCGGGCGACACGCTGTACCCCACAATCCTGTCCAGCACGCGCCTTGCCTGCTGCGCGTCCACAAGATTCTTATCTATCCTGCGGGGGTGGGCAAGCGCGTTTTTTACTGCATTTTCGGATATTTCGTTAAACTCTATGCGGTTATCCTCCGACTGATCAAGCCCAAGGACTTCCGCAAGATGCCAGGATATTGCCTCTCCCTCCCGGTCCGGGTCGGTGGCAAGATACACTTTTTCCGCCTTTTTCGCATCGTCCTGCAACCTCTTGATGTCCTGCTTTTTATCTGCGGGAATTTCATAAGTGGGTTCGAACCCCGCGTTTATCTTTACGCCCAGTTTATTTACGGGCAGATCCCTCACGTGCCCTTTCGACGCATCTACCTTGTAATCGCCCTTCAAAAATTTCTCTATTGTCTTTGCCTTGTGGGGCGATTCCACTATTATTAACTTCATTTATTCCTCCGAAACGGTGCGCGTCAGCCCGAACACGTTTACGCCCGTCTTTGCTATTATACCCTTTATTTCCAGCGAAGATAACAAAGGCATTATTTCAAACACCTGTTTTCCCGCATAATTACTGATTTTTTCAATATGTAAAGATCCGCTTGCAAGCGCCCTTACAACTTTAAGTTCCTCTTCGTTTAACTCAGGCTCGTTATCGCTTATAGCCTTGCCGTAAAAATCCAGAATATCCTGCGGGGTATCAGTAAGCATTGCCCCGCGCTTTATCAGTTCGTTGCATATTGCGCCCGACTGCACGCCCACGCTGTATGGCACGCAAAACACGTCCCTTCCGTATTCTTCGGCGTACTCCGCAGTGTAAAGCGTGCCGCTCTTCATGCCGCCGCTTACTATCAGCACCCCGCGCGAAAGCCCGGCTATTATTCTGTTCCTGACCGGGAACATAAATCTCTGCGGCGCTATCTCGGGCGGGTGCTCCGATATTATAAGTCCTTTTTTTGCCACCTCTTCCGCAAGCGAAAGGTGATTTTTAGGGTAAATATTGTCAAACCCGCCGGCTATTACCGATATTATATTTCCTCCGCACGAAAGCGCGCTTTTTATGGCGGTGCAGTCAATTCCTTCGGCAATGCCCGTTACAATGGTAAAGCCCGCTTTCACAAGGCTTTCGCTATACCGCTCGGCAATCTTCACCGAAAGCGGCAGGCTTTTTCTGCTGCCAACGATGCCGAAAATTTCCTTTCCAAGTAAGCTCACGTCCCCGCGGGCATAAAGCACAAGCGGCGGCGCGGGCGTATCTTTAAGGCTTTGCGGATAATCTTCGGAAACATACGTTAAAGCCCTTATCCCGCGGGCTGAAAGCCTGCTTAAAACATAATCGAGATACGCGGAATTTGCAGAATTCTTTACGGTATTGAAGGCGCTTTCGCCTATCTCCGCAATAAGATATTCCTTTGCGCCCGTAAGCACCGCGCTTATCTCCGGCGCTTCCGATATCATATCGAATATTCGTTTCTTATGCACATATTCTAGCCCCAGAAAACTGTCCAGCCAGATATAGCACAATTCGTCTTTACGGTATTTCATCTGTATCTTTTTGCGGCGGCTTATCCGTTACGGTAACTCACCGCTTCCATTATATGCGCGGGCAGAATATCGGGCGATTCCGCCATATCCGCAATCGTTCTTGCCACTTTTATCACTCTGCTCCTTGCACGCGGAGAAAGATGCAGCGTTTCGTAGGCGTTTTTAAGCACTTTTTCCACGTCGCGCGAAAGTCTGCAATACTTTGCCAGGTGCTTTTCGCCCATTTCGCTGTTTGTAAGTATGTTGTCTTCCGCAAATCGGCAAGCCTGAACCTCTCTTGCCCTGTTCACGCGGGCTCTCACCGTTTCGCTTGTCTCTTCCCCTGCGCGCGCCGTAAGGTCTGAATATTTTACGCTGTCCACCTCTACTTTTATGTCTATCCTGTCCAATAAAGGACCGGAAATGCGAGCGTTGTATTTAGCTATCTGTGCGGGCGAACAGGTGCACACCTTATCTTCAGACCCTAAATTGCCGCATGGACACGGATTCATGCTGCCGCACAAAATAAATTTTGCGGGATATTTCACACTGCCCGCGGCGCGGGATACGGTTATGACTCCGTCCTCTAAGGGCTGACGCAGCGCCTCCAACGCCGAACGGGAATATTCGGGCATCTCGTCAAGAAAAAGCACTCCGTTATGCGCCAGGCTTATTTCCCCGGGTTTAACGTGCGCTCCTCCGCCCGTAAGCGAAACGGTGGTCGCGGTGTGATGCGGGGACCTGAACGGCCTTGCGCAAATCAGCCCGTCCTCATCGCCGAGCAACCCTGCAACCGAATGGATCTTTGTGGTTTCAAGCGCCTCGTTGAAAGTCATATCCGGCATAATGGTAGGTATACATTTGGCAAGCATTGTCTTGCCCGTGCCGGGCGCCCCTACAAACAGAATGTTGTGCCCGCCTGAGACCGCAACTTCCAAAGCGCGTTTTGCAACCGCCTGCCCCTTTACCAAAGAAAGGTCGGAATTATAAAGGTTTTTCTGCCGTCCCGCCTTAAAGTCGGCCTTTAATGCAGGCTCAATGGGCGCAAGCCCCGAAAGATGATCTATCACCTCTTTAAGGCTCCCCGCAGGATAAATCTGCGCGCCGCCGACGTAAGATGCTTCCCTTTCGTTGCCGCGCGGAATGATAAATTTTTTATACCCCGCCTGCACCGCAGAAATTATCGAGGGCAATACCCCGTTTACGCGGCGAAGCCCGCCGTCAAGCGACAGTTCGCCAATAAATACTATGCCCGTTACGTCCGCCGCCAGCTGCCCGGTAGCCATTAAGACGCCTATCGCCAAAGGCAGGTCGAACACCGAACCTTCTTTTTTCAGATCGGCCGGGGCAAGATTTGCGGTCAGTTTGCGTGGCGGAAAAGCCCTGCCGCTGTTCAATATGGCAGCGCGCACCCTGTTTTTAGATTCTTTTACGGCGGTATCCGCAAGCCCTACTATGTCAAAGGCCGGCAACCCCGCACTCACGTCTACCTCTACGGTAACGGGAAAACCGTTTAACCCCGCAAGGGCAAAACTTTCGGTCTTGGCAATCATACTAAGCCCCTTATTAAAGCTTTTACGGCATTTTCCTGTCCGCCGCAAAATTTCCTATCTAATGATTATATACTATTTAAATTGAAAAGTAAAATATTTGCAGGCGCATAAGCCAATTTTTGCCGTGATAAACATTTAATTATTTACAATTTTTTCGCGTTTTCCGTACGCTAAAGTTTTTAGAATTATACACAACAACACTTGAAAAATTATGGAAAAATCAAAAAAAACGCTTTTACCGAAAAAACTTCGGCAAAAACCTGTGCTTTCCGTATTGAAATAACGATATACGGTATATAACAACTTAATATTTCGGACAGGATTTATAAAAATTATCTTCGGCATATCTCTCCGAAAACGGAGAATGCCCGCACATACCCGGAACGTAACAGCCAAATTTCACGGCGGGCTCCTGTTTGGCGTAAATAAAAAACTTACCGGCAAACCGATAAGTTTTTTGTCTTTGATATTTATCTGTCCTTTCTCTCTTTTACCTTTGCGGCTTTGCCCGTTCTCTCTCTCAGATAATAGAGTTTAGCGCGGCGAACCTTACCTTTTCTCACCACGATGATATCGGCAACCTTGGGCGAATGAATGGGGAAAGTCTTTTCCACCCCCACGCCGAAAGATACCCTTCTCACGGTAAAAGTTTCGGAAATGCCGCCGTGCTTTCTGGCTATAACTATGCCCTCGAAAGCCTGCAACCTCTCCCTGTCGCCTTCTATGACCTTTATCATGACCTTAACGGTATCGCCCACGGCGAATTCCGGCACGGAAGGCTTTAAATTTTCCTTATTGATCGCTTCGATTATCCCGTTCATTTGCTTAAACCTCCTATAAACTAAGCGTTCGTTGTGCATGGCAAAAGAGGAACGCCCGTAAGCCTATATACTATATCATAAAATTCACCCGAAAGCAAGCGTTTTTATGTAAAAAACGCGTTTTCGATATGATTTATTTTATCTTCTTCAACCTCTATCACGTCAAAACGGCAAAAAACATCTGACAGTTTGTTGCGCATAAGATACTCTTCCGCAAACAGGCGGTATTTCCGCCGCTTTTCACGTGTAACCGCCTCCGCAGGGGCGCCGTAATACTCGGTCTTTCTTGTCTTTACCTCTATAAATACCAAAGTTTCACCGTCTTTGGCTATCACGTCTGCTTCGCCCAAGCGGGTCTTATAATTGCGTTCCAGGATTTTATAGCCCTTGCGCTTTAAAAACTTTACCGCCCTGTTTTCTCCCGCTCCGCCAAAAATTTTTTTATAAAAGTTACCCTGTGCAGCTCGCAAGCCCCTTTCTCCTTTATTGCCTGTATGTGATACGCAGTCCCGTACCCCTTGTTTTTTTCAAACCCGTATTCCGGGAACTTTAAAGAATATCCTTCCATCAGTTCGTCCCTGTACACCTTTGCCAGTATAGACGCGCACGCTATGCTGTAACTTTTACTGTCCCCCTTAACTATGTACTCCGCATTTAAATCCAGCCTTGTATCAAGCCCGTCCACAATCGTTATGTCTGGCATAATCGTAAGCCCTTTCACTGCTTTTTCCATACATTTTCTTACTGCTTGCAAGATATTTATTTCGTCTATTTCTTTTTCCGATACTTCGGCGATATTAAAACACACTGCCCTATCCTTTATCGCCTTTGCAAGGGTCGCTCTTTTACTTGCGGTAAGCTTTTTACTGTCGTCCACGCCGGCGATGATGTCGCCCTGCGGCATTATTACCGCAGCGCACACAACGGGACCGGCTAGCGGGCCCCTGCCCACTTCGTCCACCCCCGCAACGTATTTACAGCCGGCGGCGTAATATTTATTTTCATAAAAAAACTTATCCATAGCTTAACCTTAAATTTTAAAGCGATGTTATTCGAGAAATATTTTACCCGTCCTGCCCTTCCTGAAATCGTCTATCACGGCGGATGCGCAGCGCTCGTAATCGTACTCCCCGCCCTTTAACAAAAACCCGCGGTTTAAGCATATCTCGTTCATTATGTCAAGCGGTTCGGCGCTTACGTCGGAGAGAGAATAGCGTTCTCTTAAAAGTTCAGGGTACTTTTCCTTTATTTCCGCTATAAACTCAAAGGCAAGATCGTTAAAATCGAGATTCGCATCGTTCATACTGCCGATATAGGCAAGGTGTTTTGCCATTACCTGATTTTCAAACGCGGGGGGCATTGTGCCCGGCGTATCAAGAAGTTCAAGCGCCCCTATCCTTATCCACTGTTTGCCGCGGGTTACGCCCGCCTTATCGCCCGTTGCAGCCTTTTTGCCGCCCGCAAGCGCGTTTATTATCGTTGATTTGCCGGTATTCGGTATACCCGCCACCATCACCCTTAGCGGCTTAAATATGCCTTTCGCTTTATTTCTTTCAAGTTTTTCGGAAAGAAGGGAAAACACGGCGGCATATAATTTATCCGTTGACTTTTTGTCCGCGGCGCTGACTGCTACCGCGGCGCGGTTTTGCGCACGAAGATTTTCAAGCGAACGGGTAACGTCCTTTTTTTCCACAAGGTCGCATTTGTTAAGGGCGAAAAGCACTTTTTTGTTTTCGAACAGTTTATTCAGTTTTTTATTTTCCGAAGCCGCTGGCGCGCGCGCGTCCAGCACCGTTATCACCCCGTCAACCGCCTTTAACGACTGTTCCATCATACGCATTGCGGCGGTCATATGCCCCGGAAACCATTGTAAATGCTGCATATTATTTATTAAAAATATCGGGTCTGCGCTTTTTCGTCAGCTCTTCAGCCATTTTATTGCGCCACTTTTCTATCTCTGCGTGGTTGCCGCTTATCAGAACTTCCGGCACGATAAGACCGCGGAATTCCCTGGGCTTGGTATAATGAGGATATTCCAAAAGCCCCGACGAGAAACTTTCCTGACTGAGCGATTCCCCGTTTATCACGCCGTCTACATAGCGGCACACCGCGTCCGTAACCGCCATGGCGGGAATTTCGCCGCCCGTGAGCACGTAATCGCCCATGGATATCTCCTCGTCTATACACAGGTCTATGGCGCGCTGGTCCACCCCCTCGTAATGCCCGCATAATATAAGCAAGCGCTCTCTTTTTGCAAGTTCCACCGCCTTTTTCTGGGTAAAAGTTTCGCCCTTGGGGGACATATATATGCGCAAAGCAGAATGCTCGGGATCCACGGCCTCTATGGCGGAGACTATGGGCTGCGCCGTCATGACCATGCCCGCGCCGCCGCCGAAGGGAGAATCGTCGCATTTTCTGTGCTTATCATGCGTGTAATCGCGGATATCGATGACGTTTATTTCTATCTTGCCGCTGCTTGCCGCCCTGCCTATTATACTGCTTTTAAGCGGAGCAAACATCTCCGGGAACAGGGTTAAAATATCAATCTTCATATACCGCTATCTCCGAAAACCTACTGCCCCTCACCGTTATGCGCCCGCTCTCGATATCCACCGACAAAACGGCGTCTTTCAAAAACGGGAAACGTATCGCCTTGCCCTGCTCGTTCTCCACGGTGATTATGTCGGTACGGGCGGCAGTTACGTCCGTTATTCTGCCGATACATTCGCCGCTTTCGGTAAACAGCCCGCAGCCTATAATATCCGCTATAAAATACCTGCCCTCTTCTAACGGTACGGCATTTTCTCGCGTTACCGAAATATATTTGCCGCGCAGTTTTTCCGCGGCGTTCCTGTCCGCCACGCCGCCCAGCCAAAGATAAGCAGACCCTCCGCCCGCGCGTGCGGAAAGCACTTTATAACTTGCCCCGTCTATAAGCGCCTCTTTAAGGGTTAAAAACCTCTCCGCGTCGTCCGTAAGCGGCTGCACTTTCAGTTCGCCGCGCACGCCCTGGGGCTTTACAATAAGCCCTATATTGAATGTTTTTTGCATTGCAGAGCAAAAGCGGGGAATTACTCTTCCCCGCGCTCCTTTATTTCAAGATTGTATTTTTTGTTTTCGTTCTGCCCGCCTGCGCGCACCAAAGTGCGGAGGGCCTTGGCTATTTTGCCCTGCCTGCCTATCACTTTGCCCATATCTTCGGGATCAAGCGTTATCTTTACGTTGACCGTATTGCCGCGCTCGGTTATGTCGTACTCTATTTTATCGGGTTTTTCGGCAAAGGTTTCA
This sequence comes from uncultured Eubacteriales bacterium, assembly GCA_949288785.1. GTDB lineage: Bacteria > Bacillota > Clostridia > Christensenellales > Borkfalkiaceae > UBA1259. The sequence goes on from CASELQ010000001.1 coordinate 65,979, forward strand.
ACCACGAATTTAATAAGTTCCGTCATTCACGCCGCCCTCCTTACTTGGACTTGCGGACTTTGGTCTTGGACGGCGAAAGTTTTGTGGGTTTGGGCAATATTCCCTGATTTATAAGGATATTGCGCACCGTGTCGGTGGGCTGAACGCCTTTGCTGAGCCAGTCTTTTGCTTTTTCCGCGTCTATAACTATCTCGGCGGGGTTTGCCGTGGGATTATAATGCCCCACTTTATCCACATACGCCCCGTCGCGCGCGTTCCTGCTGTCCGTGATAACTATACGGTAGAAGGGAGATTTTTTGTCGCCCATTCTGGTAAGTCTCATCTTTACTGCCATTTTTTATTTCTCCTTTATTTATTGAAATTTAAACATTTTATTGTTTTTCATTTGTTTCATCATCTGCTTGGTCTGCTCGAACTGCTTTAACACCCTGTTCACTTCCTGCACGCTGGTGCCGCTCCCCTTCGCAATGCGGTTCTTGCGCGACGAGTTTATTATCTGCGGGTTCTCCCGCTCGCGCATGGTCATGGACTGGATAACGGCTTTCATGGAGATCATCTTCTTTTCGTCGATATCCTCTTCGCGCACCTTGAATTTGCCGCCCATCCCGGGGAGCATTGAAAGCACGTCTTTCAGCCCGCCCATCTTTTTCATGGCTTCGAACTGGGTAAGATAGTCGTTTAACGTAAAGGAATTTTCACGCAGTTTCTTTTCCATGCGCTTGGCGTCCTGCTCGCTTATGGCTTCCTGCGCCTTTTCTATGAGAGTAAGCACGTCCCCCATGCCCAGAATGCGGTTTGCCATGCGGTCGGGATAAAAGGGCTCCAAATCCCCTAGTTTTTCGCCTGTGGAACAAAACTTTATGGGTTTCCCCGTTACCGCTTTTATGGAAAGCGTGGCGCCGCCGCGCGTATCCCCGTCTAACTTGGTGAGAACCAGGCCCGTAACTTCCAGCCGCTTATTGAAGGTATCCGCCACCTCCACGGCTACCTGCCCGGTCATTGCGTCCACTACCAAAAGAATTTCGGCAGGGGTTACCTCTTCTTTTATGCGCTCCAGCTCGCGCATAAGTTCTTCGTCTATCTGCAGCCTGCCCGCGGTATCTATTATAACCGTGTCAAACCCGTATGACGCGGCGTGCTTAACGCCTTCTTTCGCTATTTTTACGGGATTGCCCTGCCCCTTTTCAAACACCTGGCAGCCCGCCTTTTCCCCCACGGTCTTTAACTGATCTATTGCCGCGGGGCGGTAGACGTCGCACGCGACCAGGAGCGGCTTTTTACCCTGCTTTTTAAGGTACATTGCGAGTTTTGCCGCAAGCGTGGTCTTGCCCGCGCCCTGAAGCCCCGCCATCATTATCACCGTGGGCGGGTTGGGCGCGACGTTCAGTTTGCTGTTAGAAGAACCCATAAGCGCTATGAGTTCTTCGTTCACTATCTTAATGACCTGCTGGGTGGGGCTTAAACTCTTTAAAATCTCCTGTCCCAGCGCCCGCTCGCTTACTTTTGCGACAAACTCCTTTACAACGGATATATTCACATCCGCCTCTAAAAGAGCTATACGCACCTCACGCATGGCGGTTTTTATCTCCAGCTCGGTAAGCCTGCCGCGCTTTGTGAGCTTGCTGAATATATGATTCAGTTTTTCGGACAAACCTGAAAACAATGCCATTATCTGACGGTTATCTCCCTTATTTTTTCCGCTGCGGCGGGCGCGTAACTTTCGCACTCCGCGGCAAGCGCGTTGAGCGCGGCAGTCTTTTCATAAAGATGCAGCACGCTCTCGTATTTTAACAGTTTTTCCCTCACCTTTTTCACCGCCGCGTAAACGCTCTGGCGGGTTTTGCCCTCCGGCTCGGATATTTCCGCAAGCGAAAGGTCGAACATATAATATGACATAAAGGTTTCACGCTGCTTTTTTGTGAGCAGCTCCCCGTAGATGTCAAAAAGTTGTATTACGGTAAAATCTCTTTCCATAAGACAAGGTGTAAAGCAAAATTGCTTTACACCTTGTTATTATACGCGTATTGCCGCCGCATGTCAAGCGTTTTTTATAAAATAGTTTTTCAGGCGCGGAATTTATAGTTATGATTATCTACACGAATGATAGAATAAAGTGCTAAAAATAATTTTAACTCTACTTAAAGTAGAATTAACTATCATCAGAACAGGCTGTCTACGTATTCGCGCGCTGTCTACGTATTCGCGCGCGTCAAACTCCTCTATGTCGTCTATTTTTTCGCCGGTGCCAACGAACACGACGGGTATTTCGCTTTCGTACGACAGCGATATTATAAACCCGCCCTTGGCGGTGCCGTCTAACTTGGTAAGGATTATCCCGTCCAGCCCCACCGCCTGCTTAAAGGTTTCCACCTGATTTGCGGCGTTCTGCCCGGTAGTGGCGTCCAACACGATGAGTTTAAGGTAATTGGCCTGCGGATACTCCCGCTTTACCACCCTGTCCATCTTTTTAAGTTCTTCCATAAGATTTGCCTTGACGTGCAGTCTGCCTGCGGTATCTATTATAAGCACGTCGGTACTTTTAGAGCGGGCGGAACTTATCGCGTCAAACACCACGGCGGAAGCGTCCGCCCCCTCGGAGTGCTTTATTATCCTTACCCCCGCGCGCTCCGCCCATACCGAGAGCTGTTCGGAAGCCGCCGCGCGGAAGGTGTCCGCCGCAGCTACCGTTACGCTCTTGCCCTCTTTTCGGAATTTATTGGCAAGTTTTCCTATCGTAGTGGTCTTGCCTACCCCGTTTACGCCTATTATCATAAGCACGAGCGGGGTGCTCAACTCCACGGGCTCGGCATAGTCCAGCGTTTCAAAGAGTTCTTCTTTTAAAAGCCCGGTTACATACTCTTTGTCTTTGCATTTTTCCTTTATCGCCTTTTCCCGTATCTCATCCACTATTTCCATGGAAGTATTTACCGAGACGTCCGCACCGATAAGGAGCTCTTCAAGCCCCTCGTAAAACTCTTCGCCAAGCTTATTCTTGGAAAAGAGGGCGCTAAGCCCTGAGGCAAGCCCCTCCCTCGTCTTTTTAAGTACCGCTTTTATTTTGCCGAATAATCCCATTTATATCTCCTCAGGCAAGGTTTTCAGTGTCTATATCCGCCACGTCGGAAAGTTTTACCGACACCATTTTGGAAACGCCTTTTTCCTGCATGGTAACGCCGAAAAGCGCATCCGCCATTTCCATGGTGGGTTTTCTGTGCGTTATTACTATGAACTGCGTATCTTTGGAAAACTTTTGCAGATACCGCGCAAACCTGTCAACATTCGCCTCGTCAAGCGCCGCCTCTATCTCGTCCAGCACGCAAAAGGGCATGGGGCGCAGTTTTAATATGGAAAAGAGTATCGCTATTGCGGTAAGCGCCTTTTCCCCGCCAGATAAGAGCGAAAGTTTTTGAAGCTTTTTCCCCGGCGGTTCCGCGATTATTTCCACGCCCGCCTCGAGCTTGTCTTCCGCCTCGGAATAGTCCAGCTCCAGCATTGCCCTGCCGCCGCCGAACAACTCTTTGAAAATGCGCTGGAAGTTTTCGTTTATCTTGTTAAAGCCCTCGTCAAACTGAGTGAGCATTTCGCCCTTTATCTTGTCTATGGCGTCCCTTAAATCCGCCTCCGCCTTTTCAAGGTCCTCTTTCTGGGCGTTCATCTCCTCGTAACGCTCTTTGAGCGCCTTATAATCGTCTATCGCGGTGGCGTTAATGGCGCCGAGAGACGAGCGCTTGCGCCTTATCCTGCTTATCTCGGCCTCTCCGGCGTGCGCGTCGTACCCCTCTTCGCGGTACTTTAACGCCGTTTCGTATGTTTCCTGATAGTCCTCCGCTATGCTCTGCCCCATATATTCCAGGTCGGAATCTATTTTGGTGAGCGCCAGCTCCTCGGCATGCTTTTTTTCGGAGAGCTCGGTTACCGCTTGCGAAAGCCGTTCGCGCTCCGCCGCGTTCGCCTCCAGCTTTTCTCTCAGCGCGCCTTTAAGCTTTTCTATTTGGTCTATATTGTCCCTTATTTTGTTTATGGCGTCCTGCTCCTCTTTGGTGAGCGCCACTTTTTCCTGTTCAAGCCGCAATTCCTCTATTATCTCGCGGGCGTTTGCATTGCTCTTTTTAAGGTCTGCCACCGCCTTTTCGGACTCTGATAAGGCGGTTTGATACCGCGCGTTATCCGCCGTGAGCGCCGATATGCCCGCTTTTAACTCGGTTATCTTTATTTGCAGGGCGGTGCTTTCTTCGTTCACCGCGTCCCGCTCTTTTTTGAGCGCGTCGAACTCGGCTTCCTGCTTGTCCGCCCTGCCGAGCGCCTGCGCTTTGTCCTGTTCGAGTTTCTTGCCGCCGCTTGCCATAGTCTCAAAGTCTGCCGTTATTCTTTCCAGCCGCGCTTTTACCGCCTCTTCCGTTTCGGAAGCCGTTTCTATCTCCCTGCCCGTCTCCGAAAGGCTCTTTTCTATGGCGGACTGCTTTTCCCGCTCCACCAGGAGCTGCTGGCGCTTGCCGTTATATACGTCGTTACAGAAGGCAAGCTCTTCTAACGCTTTGTCCCGCTTTTTTTCGAACTCCGCCTTTTCGGTCTTGACCCTGTTCATCTCCTGCCGCCGGCTTTCAAGCTCGCGAGCGTTGTCCTCTATCCTCCTGTCGGATGACAAAAGCCCGGGCATATCCGTCCTTCTGGAACCGCCCGTCATTGCGCCCTGGGTGGAGAACACGTCCCCCTCGAGCGTTACCATTTTAAATGCAAACCTGTACTTGTTGGCTATTTTAGTGGCGTTTTCCAGCGTGTCCACAATAAGCGTGTTGCCGAGGAGATTGCTTATTACGTTATAATACTGCTTATCGAAAGTTACAAGTTCGTCCGCCACGCCGAGCGCGCCGCGCTCCGACAGCGCACGGGTTACTTCGGCGTTCCTTACGCGCGGCTTTACCGAAGATATGGGTAAAAAGGTTACCCTGCCGAATTTGTTGGCTTTAAGATATTCTATGAGGTAACGCGCGTCCTCCGTGTCGGAAGTTACCACGTTCTGCGCCGCCGCGGCAAGCGCGGTTTCAAGCGCCACGTCGTACTTTTTGTCGCTCTTTATAAGTTCCGCCACCACGCCCTTTATCCGCCGCGCAATTTCGGGCTGCTTTTTTGCATGGCTCATGAGCAGTTTCACGGAGGGGGCGTACCCCTCGTAACTGTCCTTCATGCCGCGGTAAAAATTGTCCTTGGTAACAAGCGACGTGATGACCGAATTGAGCGAATATATCCTGTTGTCTGCCGAGGCTACGCTTTCGTTGCAGTTTTTCACCTCGTCCTCGATACCCGCTATCCTGTTCTTAAAGTCGAAAACAGAACGGTCAAGCTCGTCTATCCTGCCGTCTACCTCTTCTTTTTGCGCAAAAAGCCCGTCCCTCTTTGAGGTGAGTTCATTAAGCCGGGCGTCAAGCTCGTTAAGCTTTGCGAGCAGGTTCTCCTTTTCTGCCGAAACCGCGCCCTTATTTAAATTAAAGTCCGAAAGACTTTCTATGGACTCTATTATCTTTTTGCGGCTGGCCTGCGCCGCCTCTTCCCCCACGGCTATTTTTTCGCCCAGCGCCATGAGGCGCTTGGAGAGGGTTTCCGCTTTCTTTGAAAGAGTATCAAGCAAAGCGGTGTCCTGCACCTTTTTCTCTTCGTTCGAGGCAAGATTTAAACGGCACCCCTCCGCAATTTCCGCGTTCTGGGCTATCTCCTTTTCCGCGCGCTCTATCTGCCCCGTAAGATACGATATTTTCTGCTCGAAAAGCTGTTTCGCGCCCGAGGATTTTTCCATGCCCACGCGCTTTTCCACAAGCTCTTCGTTATAGGCTTTGAGCCGCGCGTCCGCCTCCTCTATGTCTGAAAATATCTTGTCATACTCCCTTCCCGCCGCAGCTATCTCGCTCGTGCGGAGGGCGGTCTGCTCGGTTATGCCGCGGATCCTCGCGTTTATCTTTTCTTTGGCGGAAGCCACGCCCTCCACCTTTGCTATATAGGTGTTTATTTCGTGATGCTTTAACTCCGCCGAGAGTTCGTTGAATTCCCGCGCCTTTTCCGCCTGACGCTCTAATGGGCCCATCTGATTTTCTATTTCGGACAGAATGTCTATATACCTTACAAGGTTTTCCCGCGTGCGCTCAAGTTTTCTTTCAGATTCGTTCTTTCTGGTCTTGAACTTGGCAATGCCGGTCGCCTCCTCGAATATGGCGCGGCGGTCTTCGGGCTTGGCGGACATGATCTCTTCTACCTTGCCCTGACCTATTATGGTATATCCCTCTTTTCCTATGCCGCATTCGTGCAGCAGGTCCACTATGTCTTTAAGCCTTGCCGGCTGCTTGTTTATATAATACTCGCTTTCGCCGCTGCGGAAGAGCTTTCGGGTTATTATTACCTCGTTATAGTCAAGGCTGAAAAGCTTGTTGGAATTGTCGAAATATAATGACACTTCGCAATAAGAAAGAGATTTACGGTTCTGCGTGCCCGAAAATATGACGTCCTGCATGCTGCTGCCGCGCAAGGTCTTGGCGGACTGCTCGCCGAGCACCCACCTTATTGCGTCCGCCACGTTGCTTTTTCCGCAGCCGTTGGGGCCGACTATACCCGTTATTCCGTTACCGAACTTTATCTCCGCCTTATCCGCAAAAGATTTAAAGCCGAAGAGTTCCACCTTCTCAAAGTTCAACGCCTTTTACCGTCCTTTCTTAATTTTGCCAGCGCCGTTTTGGCGGCTTCCGCCTCCGCCCCGCGCTTGCTCAGCCCCGTGCCTTCCGCTATTCTCGAACCGTTCAGCAATACCGCCACGCGGAATTCCGGGTGATGATCCGGGCCTTTCTTATAGAGAGTTTCGTACCCGATGCTGCCGAGCTTATTTTTTTGCACGTATTCCTGCAGTTTAGACTTTATCTCCGCGCCCTGTTTTTTCTGCTTTTTATCCTTTTCCTTTTGTTCAAAGTTTGCTATTATGGTGTCTTTTACAAACTTTTTTACGGCGGTCATTCCGCCGTCTATATATATTCCCGCCACCACCGACTCGTATATGCTGGAAAACAGTTTGTCGTCCTTTTTGGCGGAACGCGCCTGCCCCACGCCCAAAAGCACGTAACTTTCAAGCCCCAGTTTATAAACGGCGTTAAGAAGAGGTTGGCGGGATACAAGATCTTTCCTTTTGTCGGTAAGCCTGCCCTCGTCCCCCGCGCAGTTTTTATAGAGATACTCGGTAACCACGAACTCTATTATCGCGTCCCCGAAAAATTCAAGCAGCTCGTTGCTTTCCTCGCCGTGCTCGAAAGCATAGGAAGAATGGGTAAAACATTTGCGGAGCAACATTTTATCCTTGAACGAATAACCTAATTTTTCCTCTATTCCGTCTATATCGAATATCATTTTGCTTCCCGTGCGTTTTCCGAAAGTTTTGCTTTCACGCGGCCGATGAGATCTTCTTTCGCGTAGGACACCGCCTGCAACACGGCGCTTTTTATTGCCGTGCGCTTTGAAGAACCGTGCGCCTTTATGACAATTTTGTTCACGCCCAAAAACAGCGCCCCGCCCCTGTTGTTATAGTCAAGTTTGGTTTTTAAATTTTTAAAAGCAGGTTTAAGCAGCAGCCCGCCCATCTTGCCGCGGAAAGAAGAATATATTTCACCTTTAAGTGCGGAAAACAGCAGCCCAACGGTGCCCTCTATGCCTTTTAGCGCCACGTTGCCCGAAAACCCGTCCGTAACCACAACGTCGTATTTCCCGGAAAGGATATCTCTCGCCTCGCAATTGCCGGCAAAGTTTATGCCCGCAGCCTCTTTCAGCATTGGGAATACCTCGTGCGTTAAGGCGTTGCCCTTTTCGTCCTCCGTGCCGTTCGAAAGCAGCGCCACCACAGGGTTTTTTACTCCCATCGCTTCGGCAAACGCCGACCCCATCACCGCAAACTGATAAAGGTTTATGCTCTTGCAGTCCGCATTGGCGCCGGAATCCAATAAAAGCACGTTCTTTTCCGTTGCCGTGGGAAGCACCGGGCAAAGCGCAGGTCTGTTCACTCCGCTTATCCTGCCCAGTTTTAACGTTGCGCCCACCAATACCGCGCCCGTGGAACCGGCAGATACGAAGGCGGCGGTATCCTCGTCTTCTTTAAGCGCTTTAAGCCCAAGCGCTATCGAACTGCCGGGCTTTTTGCGGAATGCCGAAGTAGGCTCCTCTTCGCAGGTTATGACCTCTTCCGCGGGCAGTATTTCCACCCGCGAACTGTCATACTCGTAATTTTTAAGATGTTCTTTTATAACGTCCTCTTTGCCCGCAAATACCGCGGTAAAGCCCTTTTCTTCATTGATTGCGGCTATTCCCCCCGCTATAATCTCTTCCGGGGCGTTATCTCCGCCGAACGCGTCTATTATTATTTTCATCACCGATCTCCGTGTAAATTTATGGTTCAGCCTTCAAGGCTGCCGAAAGTTCTGGGGAAGGGCAGCACGTCCCTTATATTGCCTATGCCCGTAAGGTACATTACCATGCGCTCGAACCCCAGCCCGAACCCCGAATGGGTTACCCCGCCGTACTTTCTCAGTTCCAGATAGTTCTTATAATCTTCCGCTTTAAGCCCGCATTCCGCCATTCTCTTTTCCAGCACGTCCGTTCGCTCTTCCCTCTGCGAACCGCCTATGAGTTCGCCGATAAATGGCACGAGAAGATCCGCGGCGGCAACCGTCTTCCCGTCGTCGTTCAGGCGCATGTAGAACGCCTTTATGTCTTTGGGGTAATCGGTGAGGAAAACGGGTTTTTTGAAAACCTCTTCGGTAATGTACCGCTCGTGCTCGCTCTGCAAATCCACTCCCCAATAGACGGGCGCGGAAAACCTGTCTTTGACCTTTTCCAGAATCTCTATCGCCTCCGTATAGGTAAGGCGGGCAAAATCGCTTTCCGCCACGTTTTTAAGCCGCTCTGAAAGCCCGGTATCCACAAACTTATTTAAAAATTCTATTTCCTCGGAACACGTTTCGGTTACGTAGTTTATGATATATTTGACCATTGCCTCCGCACAATCCATATCGTCCGCAAGGTCGGCAAAAGCCATTTCCGGCTCTATCATCCAGAATTCCGCGGCGTGGCGCACCGTGTTGGAGTGCTCCGCGCGGAAGGTAGGCCCGAACGTATACACGTTGGAATACGCCATTGCAAAGTTCTCCACGTCTAACTGTCCGGAAACGGTAAGACTTGCCTTTTTCCCGAAAAAGTCCTTTTTATAGTCCGCAGCGCCCGTCTCCGTCTTGGGCACGTTATCGAGATCCAAAGTGGTTGCCTGGAACATTGCGCCCGCGCCCTCGCAGTCGCTCCCCGTGATTATGGGCGTATGCACGTACACAAACCCGCGCTCGTTGAAAAATTTATGGATGGCAAAAGCCGCTTCGCTCCTTATCTTAAATACGGCGTTGAACATATTTGTGCGCGGGCGCAGATGCGGTATCGTGCGCAAAAACTCGGGAGAATGCCGCTTTTTCTGCAAAGGATAGTCGGGCGTGGAAGTCCCCAAAACCCTTATCTCCTCCGCGCTTATTTCAAACGGCTGCCTGTTCTGCGGCGTAAGTACCAGCGTACCCGTTACCATAAGGCACGCGCCCACGTTCTGTTTTGCTATCTCATCGTAATTCGCTACGTTCTCACGGGCGAAAACCACCTGACAATTTTTAAAATAAGACCCGTCGTTCAGTTCTATAAAGCCGAACGACTTGGAGTCCCTTATAGTTCTTGCCCAGCCGCATACGGTTACGGTTTTGCCGGCATAATCTGCGCTTGATAAGAAAATTTTTTTAAGTTCCAGCCTTTTCATAATAGATGCACCTTTTATGTTGAAAATAAAAATTTTTAACTGACGAATACCCCGATTATCCCCTGCGGTTTCAAACGGTGCCGTAAGGACGGGAAGACTGCTTTTTGCCTTTTTCCGCCAAAACCGCGCCTGCCGCGGTTTTTATGATTGTATTATATCATTTAACGGGTTTTTTTTCAATAAATTAACGACAAAAAAACCGCGTAAAGCGGTTTTTTTATGCAAGAATAAGGGATTTTTGCCTTTCCGGCTCACGTATGCCGACGGGCGGCGCCGCAAGCGGTTACTTTTCGAGAGTTATGCCGTAAGGCAGATCGTATTCGGCGCTGACTTTATCGCCTTTCTTTTTAAGCCGTATTTCTATTTTTCCGAATTTGGTGGGCACGGCGCCTTCGGCATATTCCAGCCCCATGAGATCCGGGCATATCTTTACCCTTTCTCCGCCCGGCGCGGTGAATTTTACGCCCAGCACCCTTTCCGATAGGAACGGCACGGGGCCGCACGCCCAGCCGTGGCACAGACTGAGCCTGTACCCGTTATAGCAATATTTGCCGAAAGTGCAGTGTATATCCTTTAACCCTTGCGGGGTCGGTTCGTCTATCCTGCCGCTGCCTTTAAGCCAGCTTAAGTCAAAACTCTCCCAGAACGTGGTCGCCCCGCGGGAAAGCATACCGCCGTAAAACTCCTTCATCTCCCTTACCGCGCGCTCCCCCTGTCCTATATCGGCAAGCGCGTTCATGATATAGGAACTCATAAAGCAGGAATAACCTTCGGCGCCGCCCGCGGTGAGTATGTCCTTCGCTCCGCCGTGCACGCCGTACCCCAAAGCATACAGCGCGGCGACCGCCTTTGATCTGCCTGCGAAAGAGTTGTTGGCGGAAAGGCGCGCCGCGATTTTTTTGGCGGGGGCGGGGTCTTTTTTAAGCCTTACGAGCATTGCGGCACACTTTTCAAGCGTCCACAGTAAAAGCCCGCGCGCGCCGCATTCCCTGCCTTCTTCCCCGCACGTTTCCCAATTTAGAAAGTATTTGTCGAACAGTTCTTCGGCGTTGACGAAATCAACTTCTCCGCCCGCCGAAACGCTTTTATCCAGCATATCGAGCACGGCATAAACGTAAGGAAGTCGTTCTGCGGCAAAATCGGAATTGCCCGTATACCACTCGTAATCGCAGAGCACGGCAAGCCACCACACGCTGTATGTGGGTATGCCCGTTATCCACTGCGGCGCGGGGTTATGTTCCGCCGATTCTTTCAGTGCAGATTCCACCAGAGGATGCGCCCCGTAAAGGCTTAATATCCCTTTTACCTCCGGGTGCATATCCCCCGTCCACACCAGGCGGTCTCTCTTTATCCCGTCCCACAAACGGTTTTGCATGTTCAGATAGAGCGTGTATGCCGCGGTATCGTAAATTTTGTTTACAAGCGGGTCGCTGCACGTAAACCTGCCCTTATATTCCTCTCCCCTGTGAACGTATGCCGCAACTATGTTGGTAAATTTATAGTCGTCCTTTCCCAGGTTATCTATCCTCACGAAACGGAACCCCGTCTGCCCCCAGGTAAGGTCCGAAAGCCGGGGCGCCGTTACCCTGAAATCGCGCGGGCTGTGATCGTTGGTGGCACCGTTTTCGCCTATGTCCGAACACGCTTCGCCTACGGACTCCCCGAAACGGAGGCGGATATCTGCCCCGTCGTGCCCATCTTCGGTTATTATTCTCACGCCGCCGTGAAGTTCCCTGCCGAAATCCAACAGCAAATACCCGCCGCCCGAAAGGGTGCAGCAATCTTTGTCGTTTAAATATATCTGCCCCTCAAACCTGCCTAAAAGGCGCGCCGAATCGGTCGCTGCCTTTTCCCCCGATATTTTAACGGGCATTATGTATTCCGTAACTCTGTCGTCTCTCATATACATGTCTATTCCGCCTCTTTCAAATCTTCATCCCGGTCTATAAGGCTGCCGATCGGCTTTGTGTAAGTCTGGCGCCTTTTTACTATTTCGTTCTCCGCGAATTTCCACTGCTGCTGTATCTGATAGTTGGTTTCAAGCATGGGGTTGCTCTCTATGGACTCTATCCCGTCCTCTATAACGTTATGCATTATACGGTGCATGACCAGAGCGTTTATGCCCGTATTTTTATATTCCTGCTTTACGCCGATGAGCGCCATCTCCAGTTCTTTCGGGCGCTTTATGGATATAAGCACGCCTATAAAGCCGGTGGGGAAAAGTTTTCCCCTGTGCTTTACAAGCGGTTTTATAAGCGACGGCAGCACTATCCCGAATGCCGCCACGTCCCCCTTTTCATCCACGAGCACGCTTATGTAACGCTTGTTCAGCACGGTGGCAAACTGCTTCAACACGTTCTTTTCGGTGTTCTCGTCCACGGGAATGAATCCGTCCAGATGCGCATACGCTTCGTTATACGTTTCAAAGAGTTTTTTGCCGTACTTTTTAACCAGTTCGCGGATGGACATGGTTTCCGCCACGTCCTCTACTTTAAAGCGCGCCTTTAACTTTTCGGCAACTTCGTCTATCCTCTTATAAGGTTCCTTTGGAATGATGAATTTTCTTTCCACCCATTTAGATTCGTCCTCAAACCCGAGTTCTTTCATACGGCGGCAAAAATACGGGTAAGAATAGTTGGTGACGTACGTCGCCTTCCTGTCGAACCCATAAGTGAGCATACCCTCCCTGTCCGTATCGTTAAAGCCCCAGGGGCCGTGAATTATCTCCATTCCGTTGTCGCGCCCGTACTTTTCCACCGCGCCCAGAAGCGCACGGAAAACCTCTATGTCGTCTATACACTCGAAACGGGAAAAACGTATGTATTTTTTGCCGGTAAGTTCGTTATCCGTCTTATGAATTATTCCCGCTATCCGCCCCGCAAGTTCCCCGTCTTTATAGCATAGGAAACCCTTTGCCTCGCATTCCATAAGGCTGAAATTCTTTTTGGGGTTGAATGTGCTCATCTCGTCCCCCCTCAAAGAAGGCACGTAATAAGGGCAACCCTTATAAAGCTTCAAAGGGTATTTGGCAAAAAGCTTAATATCTTTTTTTGTTCTGACCTCTCTTATCTCTATCATTTTTACCTCAAAAAACTTCTCTTATTTTTTTAAGTATACTACATTTTGGGAAAAAAATAAAGCTATTAAAAAAAATTCTCCTTTCGTCGGAGAATTTTTAGTGTTTCGGGGTTTGTTCCTCACCCCTCTTTCTGCGCTTTTCTCACAAGCGCGGGCGGATCTTCGTCTTTTAAAGACATGATATAATCGTCATAATCTTTGTCGCTCAGTTTTTTCACTTTGCTTTTTTTGTTCTTTTTTGACATGATTATTCCTCCCCTTTGCGGATATAAGATTATTATCGCCTGAGGCGGCGGTTTTTATACGGGCAGAGCAAAGAGAATATAAAAGCATACCAACGTATACCGCACCGAGCACGCCGATGACGGGGTAAAGATACTTCACGATATTGCCAAGTCCTATAAAAGAACAAAGGTACGCCGCGCACGCCGCGGCAGCCACCCCCTTTTTACCCCATAAATTTCCCGCATGATCCGCCACGTTGCAAAAACAGGTGTAAAAGGAAGTAAGCATACCGAGCCCCAGCGCCGCGCCGAAGGCTATGCCCGCGCCGCCCTTTACGGCAGAAAGCAGCGGAAGCGCCGCATCGGCGGAAAATGCGCCCCGCACCGCCATCAGGATAAGCGCCGCCTGCGCCGCCGTAAGCAGAGAAAACAGAGCCGCGCCCGCATATAACGATTTTTTTCCGAGACCGCGCGCGCCGGCACTAACCGCGGGAACCGATACGAATACGTTCATAAACGCAAACACGCAGGCTCCAGCAATACCCGTCAAAGGGTTTGCGGGCGCACCGCCGTAAGAAAGAGTTCTGCCCGAAAAAACGGCGACGTTAATAAGAATAAGCGCCGCCGGCATAAGTACGGCGCTCAGAACCCCGGCGCCCGCCTTGCCTTTCCCCGAATATAAAAAACAAAAGACGCACGCACCCGCCGATAGCAAGGGCGTGCCGCCCAAAATTCCCGCCTGCACCGTGAGTTCGTTCAGCCCCGCCAGCATACTCGCCGCAAACACGAAGTCTGCAAAGAGAAACGCCGCCTGAAAGAATCTGCCGACCGCCTTACCCGCCGGCATTCCTCCGCCCGCAAACACCGCGGCAAATCCCGAAAACAGCACGCCGCCCGCAATAAGCAAAAAGGGCAGAAAGCCCTCCGTTCCGAAAAAGAACACAAGTTCCCTGCCCGATAAAAACCCCGCGCCCATGACCGCGCCCGACAAGAGAAGCGCCGCTTTAAGTGTGTTTAACCAGTATTTCACACTATATTTTACGTGCGGAGCAACAAAAATATTCCCGTTACCGATTCTGCCGCCTTCTCCTGCTTGCTCCCTTTATCTTTTTATACGTTCTGTCTGCGGAAAAATCTCTCTCCTTATCGTAACTTCCGCCCAGCGCCTCTATCGCAAAGCGCAGTTCCTCAAAGTCGGCATACGTAAGCCCCTCTCTTTCTATCGCCTCATAAAGGAGCGGCAGCGCGCGCTCGTCGCCGAACCGGGCAAGGTAGCCGGCATACAGCGGAACGTTTTCCGGGTGGGCGGAAAACTCCGCCGTAAGCACGGAAAACGCCCTTTTATCCCCCTTTGCGTGCGAAAGGATCTCGGCAAGTCTTGCCTTGCCCGCTTCCGCCGCCCCCTCATAGGCGGCAACGGCTGCGTCTCTCACCGCAGCGCTGTGCTCCGCCGCCGAGGCAAGCGCCTCCGTGGCAAGCTCTCCTATGTTCTCGGGATAATCTTCAAGAGCAAACTCCATATATCTTGCCACGGGGATCTCCGCCCCCATATCCGACAGCATATTCATAAGATATGCGGTAAATTCCTCGTTCTCCTCGCCGTACAGCGCCGCAGAAAGCGCAGGTGCGTTTTGACCGTCGCCCGTTATCGCTTCGCACAAAAAGTCCGAAACGGGCACGCCCGTTTCAATATGTTCTTTAAGGCATGCAAGAAGTTCCTCGGCAGTGTGCCCGAGGTAATATTCGCGCGGACTTTTTCCGCCCAGTTCCGCCGTTTTCTCGCCGCCGAACCTATTGAACATAACGGGCATGCTGTCCTCTATTTCCTCCGGCTTTATTTTACCGATGTTCTCATAGACGTATTTTTCTATGTATTTATCGAAAAGTTTATCTATATCTACCGCTTTAATCATCTTTACCGCCTTTTTCGGAAACATTCTCCGCAGGAGCCTCTCCCTCTGCAAAAATGCCCGCCTTGCGCATGAATTCGTTCACTCTATCGTTATCCGCGCCGAATATGAGCATTGCCTCGGTTATGCGGGGTTCGTCCCCCTGCCGGGCGACAGCCGCCGCCACCGCCGCCAGCTCCCTTACGCCCATATCCATTTCCTCGGCAAGCCCCGCGTGATCTTTATATATGGAATTGAGCGCCGAACACAGCCTGCCGTCGTCCTTCATCCCCGTAACCGCCATGCCTGTAAGACATTCGGCATATGCCGCAAGGAATTTCACGCCGTCCGCCGCGTTGTCAAACGCCGTTTTGCGCGGCTTTATGAATATGCAGTCCATACCTACTACAACGCCGAACCTCTTTTTGTATCCCGAACACACGAGCATCTGTACAAGACTGCTCTTTACGCCCAGCGGCACGGAAGGATTTAAGAGCATCCTGAACGCCTTTTTGAAATCTTCCTCCCCGAACTTGGGCGGCACCTTGCCCGTGGGGCGGAACATAAAACTCCCCTTTATTATGAGCGGATCGTCGCAGGATTCGCCGTATAATGAAACTTCTTTCAGGTACCGTTCCCTTACCGGCGAGATCTTACCGTCTTTAAGATAGTCGTTTATGGCGCGCTTATATACCGATATATCCATCGGTTGGAGATCCATACTGTATGCCAGCGGCAACAGTCTTTTTGCATGCTTATCTCCCGCGCCCATACGTTCGGCAAGGTCCCTGTAATATTTTACAACGGTGTTGAACGGGTCTATTTTAAGAGTCTCTATGCACTGCTCCTTTGCCTCTTCGTATCTGCCGAGATTTATCAGAGCCTGCGCACGCGTCAGCCGCGGCATTATATCGAAACTGCCGTCCGCTATGAGCATGGACGTAAACTTTTCCGTCATTTCGTTATCGCCGTTCTCCATGGCGGCAGTGGCAAGCTTATGCGCGTATTTTTCGGGATCCTTGCAGCATTCCAATGCCTTGCGGTAATAATATTCGCTCTTGTCGTAAATTTTGCGTATCGAATACAATGCCGAAAGATTACAGTAAGCCGTTACGTTCTCTCCGTGCCGGGCAAGCGAAGAACGGCATTCTTTCGCGGACTTTTCGTCCTGCTTGCTCAAAAAATACATAAACGCAAGTTCCCCGCTTATCTCCTCCGTGCGCATCTGCTCCGGAATACGCGCGTAATATTCGGCGGCTTTTTTAAAATTGTCCTCTCCCGCCGCCTTTTCCGCAAGCATTATGAGCTGTTCGGTGTTTTCCGAACGCGCAGGATAGGCAAGCTTTATATCGGGAAAGTTGTCCGCCAGGCGCGAAAAATATTCCGTTATCTCGGGATCCAGCGATTCTGCGGAAATAAACCCGTCCGCTTCCACCTTTTTGTGGAAAAAGTAGCCGGAAGCCCAATATTTTTTCATATAAAAAAAGTTTACGGCAAGTTCTATGTATGCCGTGCCCGCCTTTGCCGCCGGCGCCCTGTCAAGATAAAGGTACCAATATCTGTTGGAAAGTTCCGGCAGATTCATATCCGCATAAGTGTCGGCTATATCCATTATCACGTCCAGCGAACCGGGAGCCGCGCTCCTTGCCTCGAAAAGATACGAAAGCGCGCCGATAAAATCTCCCGCCTCGTTTTTCTCTTCCGCAAGTTTGCGGTATATATCCGCGTCCTTTCTGAATTGCAGTATTTTATTCTCCATATTTTTCAAACAGTTCCCCCACGTCTTTTGCCGTAAACTCGTAAGTCTTTCGGCAAAACTGACAGCCCACCTTTACCGAGCCCTCCTTTTCCACTATGTCTTCAAGCTCCGCTTTACCGAACGAAACAAGCAGCCCCGCCACGTACTCCCGCGAACACAGGCATTTATACTGCGGGTGATATTCGTTATATTCCTCCGCGCCGAAAAACCTTTTCATCACGCCTTCCGCGCCCTCCTCCTCTATTAAGGAGGAAATGTTGCCCATTGATCTTACTTTGTTTTCCGCCTCGGAAAGGTTTTGTTCTTCCGCGCCCGGCATCGCCTGTACAACCGCGCCGCCCGCGGCAAGGCATGTCCCGTCTTTTCCTATTTTTACCCCGAGCGCAATTGCGGTGGGCTGCTGCTCGCTGAACGCATAGTAAGCGGCAAAATCTTCGGCGATCTCCCCGCTTACGAGCGGAGAACTCCCCGACCACGGCTCTTTCAGTCCCATACTTCTTACAACCGTAAGTCTGCCCTCTCTGCCCACAAGCCCGCCCACGTCAAGCTTGCCGTTTGCCTTTAACGGAAGATCGGCGGAAGGCTCGTCTATACTGCCGCGGATAAAAAGTTCCCCGTTGCCGCACACGGTTATCTTTCCGCCGGGCCCGCCCCCCGCAATGGTTACGGAAAGCTTATCCTGCGGGCTTTTTAAGGCACCGCACATAAACGTGCACGCCGTGAGCGCTCTCCCGAGCGCGGCAGCGGCGGTGGGAGAAAGAGCGTGTATTTTTATCGCCTCGTTCACCATGTCTGTCGTATCCAGCACGGCAAGCGACATCTGCCCCCCGTATATGAGGGTTTTAAGCATCTTATTCAACGTGTCCTTCCTCCGGCTCCGGCACGGTGGGCGGCGGGAGCGGCGTATCGTCTTTTTTATAGAGGAGTTTAAGCAATATGGGTGCAAGGAGAGATGCTATAAGCACCAGGAACACCACTATTATCCTGTATTCGGCACCGAGCAGTCCGCCCGCTATACCCTTTTCCGTTACGATGAGCGCCACTTCGCCGCGGGCTATCATGCCCACGCCCACCCTTAAACTGTCTTTATTGTTAAAGCCCAAAAGTCTTGCGGAAGCGCCGCACCCGATTATCTTAGTGGCTATTGCCACAGCCGTAAACGCCAGCGCAAACCACAGAGTATCCAACGTTAACGTTACAAGGCTTATCTTTATGCCTATGCTCGCAAAGAATATGGGGCCGAAAAGCAGGTACGAACTGATGTTCACCCGCCTGTCCACGTACTGTGCGGAAGCATGATTGGTTGAAAGCACCAGCCCCGCTATATAAGCGCCCGTAATGTCCGCCACGCCGAACACCTTTTCCGCTATGAACGCATAGAGAAGGCACAGGGAGATGGACAAAATGGGTATTCTCCTTGTGTGAGGGGCTTTTTTCTCGATATATTTAAAAAGTTTGGAAAAACCTATGCCCGCGCCCACGGCAAACACGAAAAACGCAAGTATCCACAGTATGGATATAACGATATTGCCGTTAGGATTGATGAAGTTTAAGACGGGCGAATCCAGATTGCCGCCGCCCGCTATGTTAAGCACCACCGCAAGGACTATTATACCCAGCACGTCGTCTATTATAGCCGCGGAAAGCACCACGGTACCCACGCGCGTCTGCAATTTGCCGAGTTCTCTTAACACCTCTACCGTTATGCCGACGCTGGTGGCGGTCATTATAACGCCCACGAATATCCATTCGTGCCAGGACCCTTCCGGCAGAAAAGCCGCCGCTATCCCGAATCCTGCGGCAAGCGGCAGTATTACCCCGCACGCCGCGATTATGAGCGATACCACGCCCGTTTCCTTTATGTCTTTCAGATTGGTTTCAAGCCCTGCCGTGAACATTACGAATATCACGCCCACTTCGGCAAATGCCTTTAAATAACTGCTTTCGTGTATGGGGAAAAGCGAGTTTGCGTTCAGATCAAAAAATATTTCCCATATTGCCGGCCCTATTAAAAGCCCCGCTATTATGAACCCGAGTACCTGCGGAAGCCCCAGCTTTCGCATCAGTATGCCTATCATTTTGGTGGAAAACAATATCACCGCCAGCTGAAACAAAAAATCTACTACCTGTATTTCATCCATATCCTTCTCCTTTATATGCTACTCTGCCCGCATATTAAAAGTTTTAGTCTTGTCCTAACGTTAGTTATAAGTTTGCCGGAATGTTGGTTTTCAATTCTGTTCTTTACCGTGCCCGCGCGCCGTTTTTTCGTTACTCTCCTGCGGCGCCGAAATAATCGGCGCCGCAGGAGAGTTATTCTTTTTAAGATTTATTCTTCTTTATCTTTATGTTTATTGCGTTTGGCAAGCTCTTTTTTCGCCTCTTCTATGCGCTTTTCACGTTCTTCGCGCGCCTTTTCCGCATCGTCCTGCGCCTTAACGAATTCGGGATCGTTCTTGTGCTCCTCTATATATCTTTCGTTATCTTCCACTATCAGCCGCTTGCTTTCGTTGAGTTTTTCAATGTCCTTACGGCTGAATGAATCGGGAAGTTCGGCAAGCTTTAAGTCATCGTCCGTGATGGGCTTTATAGGTCTCGAACTAAGAGAGGAATGCGCGGTAAGCGCAATCTGTTCCCTGTACTTTTGCAGCGCCTTGGAATTGCTCTCTTTTACCTTTTCGTAAATGCCGCGGTTCTTCTGCGCACCCTCTACCTTATCGTTTATGAACTTGTCGTAAGACCACTGACAGAAATCCGTCCATATAAGCAGGAAAAGCGAAAAGCCGAACAGCAACACCAAAATTATGCCTATCGCCATAAAAAACCCGCCGAACAGCAGAAATATAAAAGGTATAACCCCGAGCGCCATAAAAAAGATGTTATGCGGGAGCAGGGCTATGGTGAACAAAAAGGAATTCTTGAAAAGGTCCCGGAATTTAAGTTCATAGGTTACGCACATCGTTATCATATGAAAAATCATTACGGTAAAGAATGCAAGCACCAAATAGGACAGCGCCTTGGAAGTAACGAAAAGCCACCTTGCGCCGGTGCCGAGGGCTATTGCCTGATCCGCCAATGAAATCGAAAGTATTGCCAAATAGAAAACGAGCGAATATATGAGCGCGGCGCAGGCTATCTGGCGGAAATTGAGTTTTACACCGCGCCAGAAGTCGTTGGCAACGAAAATACCCTCCGTCCAGACCATGTTGCGTATGACGTATGCCCCGCCCGCCACGCCTACCGCGGCAATGACGAGTGCGATCGGCATAAACAGATATATCATGGAATTTACCGTGAACACTATGCTCTCCGCATAGCCCACCATGGATATAGGCGCCTGATACCCCAGCCCGAACCCCTGCGAAAAGGGATAGATGGCACCCATATTGGATATTGCGTTGGAGCGCATAAAGATTATGAGCACCAGCGGTATGAAGAATATGAGCACCAGCAGGTTTATTATTACCAGTTTCCAGAACCTGCCCTTGAATATATCCCAGAAAAGTTCCCACCTGTTTGAAGGAAGGGTTGACCGCGCGTACCCTTCAGATTTTTCCGAACCCAGGAGCAGCCTGTCCACGAGCCCGCGTCTTTTTTTAGCAGCCATATTATTCTCCGTTTGCGTCAGCGTTATATATTGTTCCGTCATCCTCCGGCAATGCGCGCGGGCTATGCCGCCGCTCCGCAGGACGGTTTATGCTTTTTCCTATATAGTTTATAACAAATCAAAATATTTTCCAAACAAAAATCGCCCTATTTGCAAAAAAAACTTTACTTTTTCCGCCGGCAATGCTACTATATATTTAATTACATTCCAAAGGAGTATAGTTTTATATTATGAAAAAGTACGACATTGCCGTTGTCGGCGCCACGGGTATGGTGGGCAGAAAGTTCCTCGAAGTGCTGACGGAAAGGCAACTTCCCGCTAACAACTATTATCTTTTCGCTTCTTCGAGATCCGCGGGTTCCGTTATAGATTTTATGGGAAAACCGCATACGGTCATAGAACTCAACGAAGAAAACATAAAGGCGCACAAGGTGGATATTGCGCTCTTTTCCGCCGGCGGGGACGTAAGCAAACAGTTTGCCCCCGTATTTGCAAAGTGCGGCGCGCTTGTAATTGACAATTCCAACGCGTGGAGAAGAGATCCTCAGGTGCCGCTGGTCGTCCCGGAATGCAATCCCCGGGATATTATGTGGCATAAAAACATCATAGCAAACCCCAACTGCTCCACCATTCAGGCGGTGGTGGCGTTGCAGCCCCTGCACAAGGCGTTCGGAATAAAGCGCATTATCTATTCCACTTATCAGGCGGTTTCCGGCGCGGGCGTAAAGGGCTTTAACGACCTGAAAGGCGGTATATGCGGAGAGGCGCCCCAGAAATTTCCCTACCCCATTTTCGGCAACTGCCTTCCCCATATAGACGTGTTCCTTGAAAACGGATACACCCGCGAAGAGGATAAAATGATTTTCGAAACAAAAAAGATTCTGGGGGATCAGGACATAAAGATAACCGCCACCTGCGTGCGCGTTCCCGTTTATTACGGGCACAGCGAATCTGTGAACGTGGAATTTTATAAGCCCTGCACCGTGGAGCAGGTAAAGGAAGTGCTTCAAAACGCGCCCGGCATAGTGGTACAGGACGACGCCAAAAACCTCGTTTACCCCATGCCCGTTACCGCGGAGAATAAGGACGAGGTGTTTGTGGGCAGAATAAGAAAGGACGATACGGTAGAATCCGGCGTGAATCTCTGGATAGTGGCGGACAACATAAGAAAGGGCGCCGCCACGAACGCCGTGCAGATAGCCGAAAAAGCCATTGAACTGGGCGCCGTTAAAGATCAGCTGAACGTTTAAGATCCTTTGGGCTTTTGTGCCGCGGCAACGCTGCGGCACAAACCCGAAAACACGATAAAAGGGAGGTTTCTATGAACAAAACGATATTCAAGGGCACATGCACCGCCGCCATTACCCCTTTCACGCGGGACGGCATAGATTATCCGGCTTTCAAAAAACAGATAGACTATCAGATAGCGGGCGGGATAGACGCGCTTTGCGTTCTCGGCACCACGGGTGAGGCGCCCACCATTACCGACGAGGAATACGACGGTATTGCAAAGTTTGCAAGAGATACCATTGCCGGCAGAGTGAAATTTATCCTGGGCAGCGGCAGCAACTGTACTAAGAAAGCGATAGAAAAAAGCGTTCTTGCCCAAAAAATAGGCGCGGACGGGTTGCTTGTGGTTACCCCCTATTACAATAAATGCACGCAGAAAGGGCTTGTAAAATACTATAACGACATATGCGACAACGTGGATATTCCCGTTTTATGCTACAACGTGCCGGCAAGGACGGGGGTCAATATTCTCCCCCAGACCATGGCCGAAATCGCCGAACATAAAAATATAGGCGGGATAAAAGAGGCCTGCGGCAATATGGAACAGATTTGCGAGACTGCCCGCCTCATCCGCGGAAAGACCGCACTCTATTCGGGGGACGACAATCTTAACCTTGCCATGCTTTCGATAGGCTCCATGGGGCTTATTTCGGTGGTTTCGAACATCGCGCCAAAAGAGGTTGGCGAAGTGGCGCGCCTTTATTTTGCGGGCAAAAACCGCGAGGCTACCGAATTGCAGGAAAAACTCCTTCCGCTCATCGACATAATGTTCTGCGAAGTTAACCCCATCCCCGTTAAAAAGGCGGCGGAACTGTTGGGGCTTGGCAGCGGCATAGTGCGCGCCCCGCTTACCGAACTGGAAGACGGGCACACCGCGCAGATGAAAGAGATACTTAAAGAATACGATTTTAATATAGTATAAGCCGCAGGGCGTGCGATAAACCTGCAACGCGCAAAGACGTTTCCCGGCGGAAAAATTATGCTTTGCCGAAGCCGCAGTTTGTATTTATAACGGTATTCAGGCTAATTATTACGGAGAAAGATATGATTAAAGTTTTGATTTACGGCGCAAACGGAAAAATGGGCAGAAAAGTGAAAGAGGCGCTCTCCCGCTCTCAAAAGGCACGGGCGGTTTGCGGAGTCGATATAACGGAGGACTTTTCGGACGGGAATTTTCCCGTATATAAGGATATAAATCAGGTAAAAGAACAGCCGGATATAATTATAGACTTTTCCTCCCCCGCCTCGCTTTACGGCATACTCGGTTACTGCGCCAATCACAAAACCGGAGCGGTGCTGTGCTCTACCGGGTATGACGACGCGCAGATCGAAAAGATAAACAAGGCTGCCGAAAATACCGCGTTGTTCCGCTCCGCCAACATGTCGTTAGGAGTGAACGTGCTCATAAAACTGGTAAAACAGGCGGCGGCGGCGCTAAAAGGGTTTGACGCGGAGATTATAGAGATGCACCACAATCAGAAAAAGGACGCGCCAAGCGGCACCGCCATTATGCTTGCGGACGGAATAAAGGAAGTCCTGCCCGAAAAATACTGCACTTACGGCAGGCACGGCATTGTAGGAAAAAGGGACGTAAACGAGATAGGCATACACGCCGTGCGCGGCGGCAACGTGGTGGGCGATCATCAGGTGATTTTCGCCGCGGAAAACGAGAGGATTACTCTCTCCCACTCCGCACAGGACAGGGGCGTTTTTGCCGAGGGCGCCGTTAAGGCCGCGGAGTTTTTGTACGGAAAGAAGAACGGGCTTTACGATATGAACGATCTTTTGGATGAAGAAAATGCTTGAAACCAATATTGAACGCGTTTTAAAAGAGATTGCGGCGGGCAACGACCGGGGCGAGGCGATAACGCTTGTTGCCGCCACAAAGACCGTGCCGGCGGATATTATAAACCGCGCCGTGGAGTGCGGCGTTAAGATCGTAGCCGAAAACCGCGTACAGGAATTCCGGGAAAAATATCCGCTGATACGGGGCGCCGTTCATCATTTTATAGGACATTTACAGACCAACAAGGTAAAATATCTTATAGGAAAAGTTGCGCTCATACAGTCTGTGGACAGCGTTAATCTTGCTAACGTAATATCCGAAGAGGCGGCAAAAAAAGGCGCTTTGCAGGATATCCTTGTAGAGGTGAATATAGGCGGAGAACTTTCAAAAAGCGGGTTCACGCCCGAAAACACGGAAGAAGCGGTAAAAGAGATATCCGCACTTCCCCGTCTGCGCGTTAAGGGACTTATGGCAATGCTGCCTAAAACGGAAGACGAACGGCTTAAAATCGACCTTTGCACTAAGTTACGCGGAATTTACGACAGATTAAAAGCGGAAGGCTGCCCTTTCGAGCATCTTTCGATAGGTATGTCCGAAGATTATACAACCGCAATCCGCTGCGGGAGCAATATGATAAGGCTGGGCAGTGCGCTTTTCGGAAAAAGGAGTTGATTTTATGGGAATTTTCGATTTATTCGGCAAGGATCCCCGTAACGGCGGGGCGCGGCAGGAATTTGCGGGGCACTATTCCACTTCCGCTCACGCTCAGGAAAACGGCGGCGAGAAAAAGAGCCCCGTTTCGGTATTCGTGCCCTCTTCTTATGACGAAGTGGAACATATTATAGACGCGCTTAAAAAGGGCAAGACTGCGGTAGTGCACCTGAACGAACTTAAACCGGATACCGCGCTGCGTATCCTCGATATGCTTTCGGGCGCCATTTATGCGCTTAACGGCGGCGTTTACGAGATGGAAAAAAACATATTCATGTTTTCGCCCCAGGGCGTGGAGATGCACGAAAGATAAACCGCTCACGGGCTTCGAAATGCCGCACGATCGGACGGATATTTATTTCGGATGCTTATTATAATATATTTTCAGGATACTTGTTTTAATTTTTCGCTCCGTTTTATACGGAGCGTTTTTATAAAAATTTTTTAACGATCGTAAAAATTTAACACGCTTAAAAAATAATTAAACGGGCAGCTTTTCCCCTGCCGATACGTTCCTTCTCGTTCCGCGGGGCGGGTTTATCGCTTAAACAAAGCCTGCGCTTGCCGAATGCGGCAAGCGCAGGCTTTGTGCCTATTATCTTTAATTATTAAGAGTTTCCCGTTACTGTCGGGCAGAACGCCCGCCGGACTTTACGGTTCAGCCCCTTATTTCAAGCGCGTTATACGTGGCGCTCAAAGACGCTATCTTTTCATCGAGTTCTTTCTTTTCTTCCGCGCTTACGGGGAGTTCCACCACGCGCTCAAAGCCTTTGGCACCCACTATGCAGGGTACACCCATACACAGGTCTTCGGCGCCGTATTCGCCGTGAAGAAGCGTGGAAAGGGGCAGCAGCGTGTGAGTATCCGAAAAAAGTGCCTTTATGAGCCGCACGGTAGACGCCGCAATGGCATAGAATGTTGCGCCCTTTGCCTTTATGACCTTGGCGCCCGCCTTAACCATATCCGAATAAAGGGTTGCAAGTTCGTTGTCTATGGTCTGCTCATCTATTTTAAGAATGTTTTTGCAATAGTCCTTGACGTTGTAGCCGCCAACGGTGCAAAGACTCCACGGAACCATGCACGCATCGCCGTGTTCGCCGAACACATAGGCGTTTACGTTGGAAGCGTCCACCTTGCAGTAGTCCGCCACAAACTGCACAAGCCTGTTGGAATCTAACAGTGTGCCCGTGCCTATTACCTGCTCCGGCTTTAAGTTTGTGCATTTAAGGGTGGTATAAGTAAGCACGTCCACGGGGTTGCTTACTATGACGTAAAGCGCATCCGGCGCGATCTTGGCTACACCCGGCATAACGCTCTTTAATATGCCTATATTCACCTTTGCAAGATCCAGCCTGGTCTGCCCCGGCTTTCTCGCTATGCCGAAGGTTACCACTACCACGTCCGCCCCCTTCACGTCCTCATATTCGCCGCATCTTACCGTTACCGACGGAACCGCCGCCGCGCACTGCGAAAGATCCAGCGCTTCTCCTTCCGCCTTTTCTTTGTTGATATCTACCAATAATATTTCCGAGCATATTCCGGAAAGCGTGAGATTGTAGGCTATGCTTGCGCCTACGTTGCCGGTACCGAGTATCGCTATTTTTCTTGCCTTGCTCATCTTTTGCCGATTCTCTCCTATTATAAATTTCTTTTGTATATATAATACCCTTTTACGAAAAATTTTGCAACCGAATAATATATGCTTTTAAAATTTTTTTCACGACGCGGCGCCGCCGTTCACTTTGCGAGTTTTAAAGCCGCCTCGTAAATATCCCCCGCACCCAAAAACAGTATACAGTCCTTTCCTGCCATCCCCCGCCGTATTTTATCCGAAAGAGCGGAAAGCGTATCCGCATAGGTACAGTCCGCCCCTTCCGCCGCAAGATTTTTATACAGAGTTTCGCCGTCTCCGTCTTTGTCAAAACTCTCCCTTGCGGGATAGGTCTTGTATATTACGGTACGGGGCGTTTTAAGCACATTGATAAAATCTTTCATTAAAATTTTCGTGCGGGAATAGGTGTGCGGCTGAAAAATAACGAGCGGATCCCTTCCGTTTTCCGTATAAGATAAAAGCGTGGCTCTGAGTTCCGACGGGTGATGGGCGTAATCGCAAAATACAGGCTTGCCGCACATACTGCCTATGCGTTCGTTGCGCCTTTTTACTCCGTAAAAATTTTCCAGCCCGCTCTTTATATACGAAAACGAAACGCCGCACTCCTTTGCTGCCGCCGCCGCGGCAAGCGCGTTATATACGTTATGTCTGCCGGCGATATTCAGCCGCACTCTCCCCTCTTTCCTTCCGTATGCGTAAAACCCGAAGGAGTACCCGTTATTGCCTTTTATAAGATTTTTCGCCGTGTATACGGCGGGCGTTTCCATACCGAACGTTACCGAGGTGGATGAAAGACCCGCGGCAAACGGGTCGTCCGCATTTACCGTCGCAACGCACCCGCTTGCAAACCTGCGAAAGGCTTTTACCTCATTTTCAAAACTGCCGAAACTTTCCAGATGATCGTTATCTATGTCTAAAATTACCGCCATATACGGGTGCAAATCAAGAAAGTTCTGTCTGTATTCACATGCTTCGGCAATGGCAAACCTGCCGCTTCCCGCGCGGAAGTTACCCTTTTCGCCGTAATCTCCGCCCAAAAATACGGCAGGATCCTTTCCCGCCCGCTCGAATATTTCCCAAAGCATTGCGGTAACCGTGGTCTTGCCGTGGCTGCCCGCCACCGCCACCGAGCGCGGATAAGAGGAAAGTATATTCCCTAAAAGTTCGCTGCGCTTGTATATGGGGATACCCCGTTTTATCCCTTCGGTTATTTCCGGGTTGTCGGCACCTGCTGCGGAGGTATAAACCAGCACGTCGGCGCCGCGGACGTTTTCTGCCGAATGACCGATAAATACCTGTGCTCCCGCCCGGGTCAGCCGCTCGGTCTGCTCTCCTGCCGCCCTGTCCGAACCCGTTACTTTAAAACCTGCGGCAAGACAGTATTTTGCAAGCCCGCTCATGGATACTCCGCCTATCCCTACAAAATGCACATGCCCCGTTTTTTGGGGGAAAATATTTTTAATCATACAATATTTTATGATTTAAATAAAAAAATTAACAAAATTCGTTAAAAATTTTTAAAAACATATTGAAATTAAAAGATTTGTATGATAGAATATATAAGGTAAGTGCTAAGGGAGGTTAAACTTTATGAAAATTACCGATGTGAGAGTGCGCATTGTTAAAAAGGACGACAGCAAGCTGAAAGGCGTGGCTTCGGTTACCTTTGACGATTGTTTTGTGGTGCACGATATCAAAATTATCGAAGGCAGCGAAGGGTACTTTATCGCCATGCCCAGCCGCAAAACCGCTGACGGCGAATATAAGGATATAGCGCATCCCATAAATTCGGATACCAGAGAGGAACTTATAAAAATCATTCTCGCTGCGTTCGATAAAGAAAAAGAAAAACCTGCTGAATAATTTTTTATAAACGGCTGCTTTTGCTTTTGCCCGGTTTGTTTATATACGCCCGGGATAGTTTTTGCACCCGTTTTACAGATTTAGGGGCTGCTTTTTCGGCAATAAAATCGTATATTTTACCTCCGCCCGCGAAAATTACACGGGCGGAGGTTTTTCAATATAATATTTTATCTCCGTTCGTTATAGTTTTGATAACCTTTCGGTATAACGTCTTATAAAGTTATCGTATTTCAAATATTGCCTATGCCGTTAATAATTTATCGTTGCTTTGCGGGATCAAATAACTTCGCCGATAAACGTCTTTTACAATATGCAGTTTGCCGCGGCGTTCATAAAAACCGTTATTTTCGTGAAAACTCCGCTTTACCGAACACCTTTTCGGCAAGGGCGGTTATATATCCGTAAGAATCGTACAGTTCGGAAAGGGTTTTAAAATCCGAAGGATACACTTCAAGCAGCACGGCACCGTTAAACCCGGCGTCGTTAAGCCGTGAAAACACCTCGTTAAAGTCTGTAACGCCCCTGCCGGGAAGGCACATCTTTCCGTTTTCGTCCACGTCGGAGATATGCGCGGTTACAATGCTGCCCTTCATTTCATCGATAAAATCGCCGTAAAATATCCCGGATTGGCGCGCCTGTTTAATATCCAGCGTGCCTTTGAGGCGCGGCGCGCGCTTTTTGAGTTCCTTAAAAAAACCTATGTAATTATAGTAACCCCAATGCACGTTCTCATATGCAAGGCTTACGTCGTGCGCGGCGCATACCTCTATTATACGCTCGGTTATTGCGCCCACCCTGTCAAAATCTATAACCATGGGCGTTTTTTTGAAGCGCGCCCCGCCGTGAAAGGTGTAATATTTTGCGCCGAGTATTTCCGCCGCGGTCATTGCGCCTTCAAGCAACGAAAAAGAATCTTCCTGCGCGCGGACGTTAAGGCTGTATAACTGCGGCTCGAACTGGGTGGTTAAGGTGTGCACCGAGTGTATGCGCATATTCCCCGCGCGCGCTTTTACCTCTCTTGCGAACTCCGCGTTGTATTCCCTGTACGATTCTAAAAAAACTTCCGCCGAGGCTACTCCTGCGGCGGAAAGTTCGCCTGCCGCTTCCTCGGTGAAAAACCGAGAAAACAGCGAGGCGGTAGATATACCCGTTACCATCTTAAAATTCCGGCTCTATAAGACCCAGATCTCCGTCGTTCCGTTTATACAGCACCTGCACGGTGTTGCTCTTTGCCTCCAAGAACACGTAAAAGGAGTGCCCTAACAGTTCCATTTCTTCCGCCGCCTCGTCCACGGTCATGGGAGAAAGACGGAATTTTTTCTCCTTTACCACGTTCTGTTTAGCGTTATTTTCGTTTAAGGCATAGACCGCCGCTTCACGGAAGGCGGCGTTTTTATTGTGCTTGTCAAACCGCGTGCGGTATTTTCTTATCTGCCCTTCGAGCTTGGGAAGCACTATATCCAGATTATCGTAAAAATTGTCGCTCGAAGCGGTGGCGCGCACCAGCCGCCCGCAATAATCCAGCATGACTTCGGTAGTGAGCGACTGCGCCTGTTTTTTAAAGCTTACCTTGGCAGAAGCCTCTTCATCGAAATATTTGTCCAGCTTATCGAGTTTTTGCTCGGTAACCTTTCTCAAATGCTCGTTCACTTCGTAATTTCTTGCTACTATTTCGATTTTCATAAGAAATCCCTCCTGTATTATTATACTCTTTCCGGGCAAAAAACCCTGCCCTTCCGCCGCGGAAAAAAATTTTCCGCGGCGGAAGGATATTCACTCAGTCATAAAACACAAATTCGCCGTTCGCCGCGTCCACCGTAACCGTTGAGCCGCTCTTTAATTCTCCGCTCAGTATCCTTTCGGACA
Source organism: uncultured Eubacteriales bacterium (assembly GCA_949288785.1). Taxonomy (GTDB): domain Bacteria; phylum Bacillota; class Clostridia; order Christensenellales; family Borkfalkiaceae; genus UBA1259. The sequence continues at coordinate 95,475 of CASELQ010000001.1, forward strand.
GCTTGTCCTCTATATAACGCTGCAACACGCGCTTTAACGGCCGTGCGCCGTAATCGTTATCGTAACCTTTTTCTATTATAAGATCCATTGCCGCGTCGGTAACCACAAGCTGCACCTCCATTACTTTCAGCCGCTTTCTTAAACTGGACAGCATGAGTTCGGCAATCTTGGCGGTTTCATTCCTCGTGAGTTTGTGGAACACTATAATATCGTCTATCCTATTTAAAAACTCCGGGCGGAATTTCTCTTTTAACGCATCCATATAGCGCTCGCACATATTTTCGTATTCCGCCGTCTTGCTGCCCGTAAACCCGAGCGCGTTCCTGTGCTGTACTTCGGTGGCGCCCACGTTTGAGGTCATTATGATTATGGTGTTTTTAAAGCTCACTACCCTGCCTTTGCTGTCCGTAAGCCTGCCGTCGTCCAATATTTGCAGCATTATGTTGAACACGTCCGGATGCGCCTTTTCGATCTCGTCGAACAGCACAACGGAATAGGGTTTCCTGCGCACCTTTTCGGTTAACTGCCCCGCCTCGTCAAACCCCACGTATCCGGGAGGCGCGCCCACCATTTTGCTTACCGAATGCTTTTCCATATATTCGCTCATGTCCACGCGGATAAGGTTATCTTCGTTGCCGAAAACCGCCTCCGCAAGCGCCTTTGAAAGTTCGGTCTTGCCCACGCCCGTGGGCCCCACGAATATGAACGAACCTATCGGGCGGTTGGGGTCCGCAAGCCCCGCGCGCGAACGCCTTATCGCATCCGCCACGGCGTGCACCGCGTCCTCCTGACCTATTACGCGCTTATGCAATTCCGCCTCTAACCCCAAAAGTTTATGCGCCTCCGTTTCGGTGAGCTTTACCACGGGCACCCCCGTCCAGTTGCTTACCACTTTGGCAATATCTTCCGGGGTAAGTTTTAACTTGTCGCGGTTGGTTACGTTCTTGCTTGCTTTGGCTCGAATTTCTTCCAGCTCCTTGTTCACCCGCTCTATGTCTTTATTTATCTTTATCGCCCGTTCAAGGTCGTCCCTTCTTTTCGCCTCGTTCTTCTGCGCGATGAGAGAATTCAATTCGCTCTCTTTCTGCTTTGCCTCGATAGGCGAATTATAACTGTCCAGCCGCACGCGGGAAGCCGCTTCGTCTATTAAATCTATCGCCTTATCGGGCAAAAACCTGTCCGTTATATACCTGTCCGAAAGGGTTACCGCCGCCATTATCGCATCGTCCGGAATGCTTACGCCGTGGTGCGATTCGTATTTATCCCTAAGCCCTTTAAGTATTTCCACAGTTTCTTCCGTACTGGGCGCATCTACCATGATGGGCTGGAAACGGCGCTCCAAAGCGGCGTCCTTTTCTATATATTTTCTGTACTCGTCTATGGTGGTTGCGCCTATGGTCTGCAATTCCCCGCGGGAAAGCATGGGCTTTAAGATGTTAGCCGCGTCCATATTCCCTTCGCCGGTGCTGCCCGCGCCCACTATGTTGTGAATTTCGTCTATAAACAGAATTATGTTGCCGTTCTGTTTTACGGTGTCTATCGCCTTTTTAAGGCGCTCTTCAAAGTCCCCGCGGTAGCGCGCGCCGGCCAGCATGCCCGCTATGTCCAGAGAAAATACTATCTTATCCGCAAGTATTTCGGGCACGGCGCCCTTTACTATCGCCTGGGCAAGCCCCTCTACCACGGCGCTCTTGCCCACGCCCGGCTCGCCTATTAACACGGGGTTGTTTTTGGTCCTCCTCGAAAGTATCTGAATTACCCGGTCTATCTCCTTTTTTCTGCCTATTACCGGGTCCAGCCGCCCCTCTTCGGCAAGCTTATTCAAGTTCACGCCGAAACGGGAAAGTTCGCCAAGTTCCGTATCACCCCTGCCGTTTGCACGTTTATAGCCCCTGTCCTGCGCGGATACCGATTCGGGATAATCTTCGTTTTCTTCTTCGTATTCGTCATCGTCCCCGCCCATAAGGCTTTCGCTTATCTCGGCTGCCATCGCCTTTACGTTTACGTGCAGCGCGTTTAAAATCGCCACTGCAACGCTGTCCGAATCCAAAAGGAGCGCTAAAAGCAGGTGCTCGGTCCCCACAAAGCCCGAATGTGCTTTAAGTGATATTTTCACCGCGTTTTCAAACAGATTTTTCGTCCTGGGCGTAAACATGTTCCCGGGGATCATCACTTCGGTGTCCACCGTCTTTTTAAAATAATACAGATACCTGTCGTTATCCACGCCCGCTTCCCGGAGTATTGCGCCTGCCCTCCCGTCCTGCACGTTTATAAGCCCGAACAGAATGTGTTCGCTGCCGATGTAGTGGCAGCCGAACCGCTTTGCAAGCGCCGTTGCAAGGTCTATCACCTGGTTTACGTTTCTCGAAAATGCCTCGTAATACATATTATCTCCCCGTAAAATTTTAATCTCTCAGTTTCATTAATTTTTTGCCCACAATCTCCGCCCGGAAAAGATCTCTTTCCGTGGCGCTCAGCTCTTTTCCGTGCTGTTTGCATAGGTTTGCCGGCCTTACCGCAACCATCAGATCGTCTATCCCCTCTATATCCGCTATGCCTATCATGCCCAGCATGGCGCCCAGTTTCACGTTCGCTATGTGCGTTAAAAACTCGCCGTAAGAGAGCATTACCGCGTTTGTAAGCACCCCGAAGGATTTTTTGGCCTTGTCCATCGTGCGGAGTTCCTGCGTGCCGTAAAGCGCTTCCTTACCGGCGCGCTCCTCCTCGCACAGCCACAGCACGGTGCGCTCCACCTTTTTTAAAATATCGTATTCGGAAAGCCCGAGCGTTACTTCGTTGCTTATCTGATACATGTATCCTTCCGCGGCCGAGCCCTCTCCGTACAGCCCGCGCACGGTAAGCCCTTCTCTTTCCACCTTGCGCTTTGCCGCGATTATGGCGTTGGTCTCCGAAAGCGCCGGTAAAAACAGCATTACCGAAGCGCGCATGCCCGTACCCACGTTGGTGGGGCAGGCGGTAAGATACCCGTACCGCTCGTCATACGCAAAGTCAAAAGTTTTGGATAACTCGTCGTCAACCTGTTCCAGCCGCTTATACGCCTCCGCAAGCCTTAGCCCCCGCATAAAACACTGCTCGCGTATCACGTCTTCCTCGTGCACCATTACGGAAAGGGTTTCGTCCGAATTTATGAGCACGGCGCCGCACTTTCTGTTCTCCATGAGTTCGGGGCTGATGAGGTGCCGCTCTTTCATGGCCTCCAGAGAAACCGCGCCTAAATTGCCCACGTAATAGAGATTAAAGGTACCGCATTTTACCAGCGCGCGGTTTACATTTTTTATTACGTTTTTTGCGGCAGGCACGTCTTTGATATTAAAGGGGTACCCGCTTAAATTGCGCGCCAGCCTTATTCTGGTGGTTATAATGCTGCCCGACAAAAGATCCGGCATTATCATAGCAGCCCCCTCCTTTCAAGTTCCGATTTCAGCGCGAATATGTCGTGCGAAAGTTCCGCCATTCTGGTAAAATCGCGATCCAGCCCCGCCTGCTCCTTTTCCTCTTTGAGGCGGGCGTATTCGCTTAAAAGTTCCTTATCCAGCCCTGCTATCTTGGGGCGCTTTCCCACGTGTCTGTCCGTACCCTGCAATTTTATGAGCACGGCGGGCAGCTCTTTTGCAAAGGCGCGGTAACAGTACGGGCATCCGAGCATACCCGTTCTGTAAAAATCCGACAACGTAGTTTTGCAATGTTCGCAATATTTTTCGTACATAACTCAATCTGCCCGCGCGTTATAATTTTTGCGCAAGTTCTTTTATATACTCCTTTGTCTGCCTGCCTATCTCTTTGCTCCTTAAAGCAAACTCCACGTTGGCGCGGATATACCCGAATTTGTCGCCCACGTCGTACCGCACGTCCTCAAACGGCGCGGCAAGGAGTTTTCCCTTTTTGGCAAGCTCGTCGAGCGCGTCGGTAAGTTCTATCTCGTGCCGGCGGGTGGGCAGTTTTTTGAGCATGCCCATTACCTCGCCCGTGAGCACGTATCTTCCCACGAGCGCATAGTTGGAAAGCGCTTCGTTCACGCTTGGTTTTTCTTTTATTTCGGTAACCTCCATGGCGCCCTCTATGTCTTTGCCGATGCCCAGATTGCCGTATTTACTTATATCGTCCCCGAACACTTCCATGGTGGCGAGCACGCTTTTGCCCGTCTTTAAATAGACGTCCATAAGCCGCTTCATGCACGGCTCTTTTCCCTTGGGCGTGTACATAAGTTCATCGCCCAAAAGCAGTGCGAAAGGCTCTTTTTTCACGTACTTTTCCGCGCATAAAATGGCGCCCGCAAGCCCGTTTGCCACCTTTTGCACCACGAATTTGACGTTAAAACGCTGGGTCTGCCGCTCTATGTCGTAAAGCTTTTTCTTGCCGTCCGACAAAAGCCGCTCCTCAAGTTCTTCCGCCGGGCCGAAGTGCTTGCCTATCACCTCCGAACCCGGGCTTACCACTATCACAATATCCTTTATTCCCACGGATACCAGCTCTTCCGCTATGTACTGAATGGTGGGTTTATCCAGCACCGAAAGCATGGGCTTAGGCACCGCCTTCGTTATAGGGAGAAAGCGGGTTCCCAGCCCCGCCGCCGGTATTACCGCCTTGGTTACACGTTCAATCATATTTTCCTCTTACAGAAAATTATTTTTATATTTTTTAATCGATTTTATTTGAAATTTTTCTCTTCCTGCGCGGCAATTTTCGCAACGCGCTTGGCGTGCCGCTCTTCGCCCGAAAAAGGCGTGTCTATAAAAGCCTGAACAATATCAAGCATAAGCCCGGGGCCTATTACCCGCTCGCCGAAGGCAAGCACGTTGGCGTTGTTGTGCAGTTTCGTCATCCTGGCGGAAAACACGTCGTGGCAGTGGGCGCAGCGTATTCCCTTTACCTTGTTTGCAACTATGCTCATGCCTATCCCGGTGCCGCATATCAGTATCCCCAAATCGTATTCGCCGGCGGCAACCGCTTCGGATACCGCTAAGGCGTATTCGTTATAGTCGGTGGACTTAGCATCGTAACAGCCGAAATCTTTATATTCTATGCCGCGCTTTTCAAGGTACTCAATAAGCACGGGTTTTAAATTGAAACCGCCGTGGTCGCTCCCTATTGCTATTTTCATAATTAAATCTCCTTTTGTTCCGTTATTTTTTCTAAAATTATGTTACAGGCGTCCTCTATTCTATGAGAAGCCTTTATATACGCGTTCAAATCCCCGCCGTACGGGTCCGCCACGTTGCCGCCGCCCGTTATTTCCGCCACGGTATAGACGTTCGGGAAGTTGCTTATGCGGCTTTTATGCTCTGCCGACATACAGATTATGAGGTCGGAATTTATGAGCAGTGCGCCCGTTGCCGAGCGAGCTTTGAAGTTATACGGCTTATAGCCCAGTTTTTTAAGCGCCGCGCGTGAATTCTCGCTCATCTTTTCGCCCTCTTTGGCGCAAAGCCCCGCGCTTATTACCTTTACCCCCTTTATCCCCGCAAGCTTAAGTTTTCTTTTTAATATAACTTCCGCCATGGGGCTGCGGCAGGTGTTGCCCGTGCATACAAATAATATTTGTTTTACGCTCATCCGCACGCCTTCCTTAACCTGTTGGTTATGCCGAGGTACACCCCGTCCTCCCGGGGCATATCCACCGCTATTATGATGTCCGCCACCTTTTCGCCCTTTAACAGCATGTCGTAAAGATTGGAGGCTATCTCTTCCCCCGTGCCGCCGAGGGGCAGCAGGTTTTTGCCGGGGAAGTTCTTTGCCGCTTCGTCAGAACACATTATATACGCTCTTTTGCCGGCGGCGCACTCCTCGTCATACCGTTTAAGCACTCCCCCGATATCGTCCGCGGCGTAAAGCGCCGTTTCGCAGGCGGGGCGGTAATGGCGGTATTTCACGCCGGGTGAACGCACTTTATCCCCCTCTTTGTGCTGCGCTATTTCGCACGCCCCCGTTATCTTTTCTATCATCTCTTTGGTTATAAGCCCGGCGCGGAGTATCCGAGGGACTTGCTCCGTTACGTCAAGCACCGTGCTCTCTATCCCGCCCGTGCACTTGCCCCCGTCTAAAATAAGCGGAATTTTGCCATGCATATCCTCATACACCTGCTGCGCCGTTACGGGGCTGGTGTGCTTTGAGATATTTGCGCTGGGCGCCACGAGCGGCATATCCGCCGCTTTAAGCAGCGCCCTGCAACCTTTATGCGAGGGCATTCTCACGGCAAGGGTATCTCCGCCGCACACGGCTTCCTTGCAGATTACGCCGCGGCTTTTCATCACCAGCGTCAAAGGCCCCGGCATATACGCCTTTATAAGCTCCCTTATATATTTATGCTCGATATATACGAGGCGGGATATATCGTAACTTTCGTGCACGTGCGCTATAAGCGGGTTATCCGAAGGTCTGCCCTTGGCGGCGTATATCTTTTTTACCGCTTCCGGCATGGTGCCCGCGCCCGCAAGCCCGTAAACCGTTTCGGTGGGCATACCTATTATACCACCGTTTTTCAGTATTTTTACCGCCTCTTCTATGCTTTGGGCGGTTATCTCCTTTATGAGCGTTTCCATGGCCGTGCCCCGCCGCTAAAATATCTCGTCGTCTATATTTTCCGAACCGAAGTCGCCGCCTTCTCCGAAATCTTCCGCCGCGCCGGAGTCGCCGGCGGCGGCTTCATCACGGTAATCGCCGGAAAAACCCGAATCCTCGGGCGGGGGCAGTTCCGCCCCGTCTATGTGCGGCGCCTCTCGCGGGGCGTTTTCCTTCACGGACTCCGCGTCCTCAGGTTCGCCCGTTTCGTAATTCAAGTTTACGAACTTTGTGCACTCCTTTCTGAAAAAGAGCTTTACCTTGCCCGTATCTCCGTTGCGGTGCTTGGCTATTATGATCTCCGCCACGTCTTTTTGTATCTTACCCGCTTCCAGCTCCTTCTCGCTTGCGGTTTTATCCGGCCGGTGTATGAACATGACTATATCGGCGTCCTGCTCTATGGCTCCCGATTCCCTGAGGTCGGACAGCTGCGGCGAGCGCTTTTCCTTTTCGGAAGCGCGGGAGAGCTGAGATAAGGCTATTACCGGCACGTTTAATTCTTTGGCAAGTATTTTAAGGTTACGCGAAATGTCGCTTATCTCGTTCTGCCGGCTGTCGCTCCCGCGGCTTTTATCGGGCGTCATCAGCTGTATATAGTCTATCATGACAAGGTCTAACCCGTTGTTTTTGCGCTTTAACCTGCGGCACTTGGAGAGCATTTCCGAAGGCCGTATTATGGAAGAATCGTCTATAAATATCTTGGCGTCCGACAGCAGTTCCCGCGCCTTGGCTATTTTAAGCCACTCCACTTTGTTGAGCCTGCCCTTTACCGCGTTTTCCATGCTGACGCCCGCAACCGAGCACAGCATCCTCTGTACGAGCTGTTCTTTGCCCATTTCAAGCGAGAAAACCGCGCACGAATAACCCTGCATCGCCACGTTTTCCACAATATTCATGGCGAGTGAGGTTTTGCCTACGGCGGGGCGCGCCGCAACTATTATAAGGTCGCTCCCGTGAAGGCCGTTAAGCATATTGTCCAGCCCGCGGAATTTGGTCTTCATGCCGCGGTAGCTTGATTTATCCTTGGAGAGCTCGTCAAACTTGGTGAGCACCTCGGGGATGACCGCGCCTATTTTTACTATCTCGCTGGTGTCCGCCGTGTTGGATATGTCGTAAATGGTCTTTTCGGCATAGGCGAGAGCGGTCTTTTCATCGGTACTGGTCTTGCTCACCGCCACTATGTCCGCCGCGCCCCTTATAAGAGACCTGAGCATACTGTCCCTTTTCACTATATCCAGATACATCTGGAAGTTGGCGGCGGAAGGCATTGCGTTTGTAAGTTCGGTAATATATGCTATGCCGCCCGCCTGTTCAAGCGCGCCTTTCTTTTCCAGCGCGTCCGTAAGGGTAACGAGGTCAACGGGTATGTTGGCGCGGATGATGTCCTGCATGGTGTTGAATATTATTTGGTGCGACTCCGCGTAAAAATCCGTTTCCTTTATGTAAGCCGCCACTTCCACCTGTATTCTGGTATCTAACAGCAGGCACCCCAAAAGCGCCTGTTCCGCCTCTAAACTGTGAGGCATATCCCCCGCTAAATTCTTTGCCATGTTTTATCTCCGCTTTACTGTAATAAGCCTTATCTTAAAGTTTTTCGTACTCTTCGAGAGCCGCGTTAAAACTTTCCATAGCCGCGTCGAACGGCTTTTTCTCCGTGAGGTCCACCCCTGCTATTTTAAGCAGGTCCACCGGCCCTGCCGAACTGCCCGAGGACAAAAACCCGAAATAATCTTTCACCGCGGGTTCGCCCTTCGTTAATATGCGCTCGGCTATGGCTATCGCGCTTATTATGCCGGTTGCGTATTTATACACGTAAAAAGCGCGGTAAAAATGCGGTATCCTTGCCCATTCGTAACTTATCTCCCTATCGGACACAACCGCCTTGCCGTAATATTTTTTATTCAGGCGGCGGTATGCCCGGCACATATCGTCCTTGGTAAGGGGCACGCCCTTTTCCGCCGATTTATGCGAATATTCCTCGAACTCGGCAAACTGCGTCTGGCGAAAAAGCGTGGTCCTTATCATCTCCATATAATAGGACAAGAGATATTTGCGGAGTTTTACGTCCTTACTGCTGCTTAGCAGGTGTTTTAAAAGCAGCACTTCGTTTACCGTGCTTGCCACTTCGGCAACGAATATCTTGTAATCCGCCTTGGCATAGGGCTGACTGCGGATGGAAAAATAGGTGTGTATGCTGTGCCCCATTTCGTGCGCTATGGTAAACACGTCGTGCGTGGATTTCTGATAATTTAAAAGCACGTACGGGTGGGTGTCGTAAACGCCCGCGCTGTAAGCGCCGCTGCGCTTTCCCGCCGTTTCGTAAACCGAAATCCAGCGTTCGCTGCGCGCTTTCTCCAACAGCCCTGCGTATTCATCCCCCAGCACCGAAAGCCCTTCTTTCACAAGGTCGTAAGCTTTATCGTATTCAAGTTCGAGTTCCGCCTCCGCAACCGAGGGTACGTACACGTCGTACATGTGCATGGAAGAAAGCCCCAGTTCGCGCTTTTTTACTTCCATATATCTGTGCAGGTAAGGAAGCCCGCTTTTTACCGAAGATATAAGGTTTTTATAGACGCTCTTATCCACGTCCTCCCCGGAAAGCGCCATGTCCAGCGCGGAAGAATATTTTTTTGCCTTTGCGTAAAACACGTCCTTTTTAACGCTGCCCGCATACGTTGCGGCTATCACGTCTATAAGCGAAATGTACGCGCCGTAATATTTTTTGAAGGTCTTTTTTCGAAGTTCCCTGTCAGCGCTTCTCATTATCACCCCGTAAGCGCCGTGCGAAAGGGGTATTTTCTTTCCGTTATGGGTTACCGGCTTTAAGGGAAGGTCTGCGTTATCTATCTTTGTGAATATATCCCGAAAGGAGGAAAGGCTTTCCCCGCTCATGGAAAGGAGCCGCTCCTCCCCCTCGGACAGCACGTGGCTTTTATCCGCAAGCACGCGGGTGAGCGAATAGTCGTAATCGGAGAGCGCGGGGTCCTTTATATACCCTTTAAGCACGCTTTCGGGAAGGGCTGTGAGTTCGGGCAGGATAAACGCCGTCTTTTCCCCGAACAGGGCGGAAAGCCCCGTTACTTTGGAAAGAAGCGCGTCGTACTCCGAAACGCGGGTATCCTCGTCGTGCCGCATCATGGCGTAAATGCCGAGTTTATCGAGTTTTCTGCCAAGCACTTCCTGCTTTTTCATGCACGCCGAAAAGTCCTCGGCTCTGCCGAGTTTTCCCTTGAATTCCGAAAAATCGAGTTCTGCTTTTACCTCGTCGAATTCTTTTTGCCACTCTTCCGCGGAAGAATAAATATCTTCCACCGCCCAGACGTATTTATTATCCACTTTAACGCTCCTTTAATTTTTATTGCTGTGTATGGGGGCGGGCATCCTGCCGCCGCGGGCTATGAATTTTTCGCACGAATAGGGCGAAACCGCCATAACGGGCGCGCTGCCCAAAAGTCCGCCGAATTCCACGCTGTCCCCCACCGTTTTGCCGGGCACGGGTATCACCCTCACCGCCGTGGTCTTGTTGTTTATCATGCCTATTGCCGCCTCGTCCGCAATCATGCCCGAAATTACGTAATCGGGCGTGTCCCCGGGGATTGCCACCATATCTATGCCCACGCTGCAAACTGCCGTCATCGCCTCTAACTTGGATAGTGTGATGGCGCCCGACTTTGCGGCGTTTATCATGCCTATGTCTTCGCTTACGGGTATGAACGCGCCCGAAAGCCCGCCCACCATTGAGCTTGCCATAACGCCGCCTTTTTTAACCGCGTCGTTGAGCATGGCGAGCGCCGCCGTGGTGCCGTGCGCCCCCACCGAGGCAAGCCCCATCTCTTCGAGTATATGCGCGACCGAATCTCCCATAACCGGGGTGGGCGCAAGGGACAGATCCACTATCCCGAATTCGGCGTTTAAGCGCTTTGCCGCCTCTTTTGCGATGAGCTGACCCGCGCGGGTAATTTTAAAAGCCGTCTTTTTAATCTTTTCGGCAAGGTCTTCTATACTCGCCCCTTCCATATCCTTTATAGCCGCGTGCACCACGCCGGGACCCGATACGCCCACGTTTATGACCGTTTCCCCCTCGCTTACCCCGTGAAAGGCGCCCGCCATAAAGGGGTTGTCTTCCACCGCGTTGCAGAACGCCACGAACTTGGCGCAGCCCAGCCCGTCCTTATCCGCGGTAAGGCGCGCCGCCTCTTTTACCGTGCCGCCCAAAAGCTTTATCGCGTCCATATTGAGCCCGGTTTTGGAAGATCCCACGTTCACCGAAGAGCACAGCCTTTCGGTGCAGGCAAGCGCCTCCGGAATGCTGTCTATAAAAGAACGCTCGTACCCCGTCATGCTCTTGCCGACAAGTGCGGAATATCCGCCCAGAAAATCTATCCCGCAGGTCTTGGCGGCACCGTCAAGCGCCTTTGCAAGCACCGTTTCCTTGCCCGGGAAGTTTGCCGAGATTAAACTTGCAGGCGTTATGGACACCCGTTTGTTTATTATGGGCACGCCGTACATTTCGCCCAGCTCTTCGGCAACGCTCACTATGTTTTCGGCTTTGCGGCAGATCTTATCGTAACACAGTTCCGCAGTCTTTTCGGCGCTCTCCCTTATGCAGGAAAACAGCGATATGCCCATGGTAACCGTCCTTACGTCGAAATGCTCTTTTTCCACCATGTCTATGGTTTCTATTATCTCCTTTCTGCTTATCATTACCGTTTACCGCCGCTTAAATCTTGTGCATGGCGCTGAAAATGTCCTCGTGCTGAACGTGGATGGAAACGCCTATCTCCTCTCCCGCCGCTTTTAAAAGGGCGGCAAGATCTTTTAGCGCAAGTTTGCTTTCCGTTAAATCGCACAGCATTATCATGGTGAAGTTGCCCTGCACTATGGTCTGGCTTATGTCCTCTATATTCACGTCGTTTTCCGCAAGCATACCGGAAACTTTGGCTATTATGCCCGATTTGTCCTTGCCTATAACAGTTACTATCGCTCTCATTTCGGCTCCTTTAAGAAAGTATTTCGTATTCAAGCAGTACGTTGCCCTGCGTTATATATCTTACGTTTGCGTTTTCGGGTATTTCGGGAAAGGGCTTTTCCTCGAACACCAGCACTTTGCGCTCGAAAAAGTCGTTTTTATACTTGTTCCATTCAATAAATACAAGGGACTTGAAATCTACCCCGTCCTTTACCTGGCGGGTTTCGTCATACTCGAAAAAACTGCCGGTATACGTCTCTTTCAGCCCGTTCACGAGGTTGTAACAGAGCTTGTAATACTTGTTTACCCTTTTAAATACTATACCCAAAAATATAAACGAGAATATCACAAACACCGCCGTAACCGAATACTGCACCGCCTTTACGGCGCCTATCTGCGGCGAACGGTAAGGAAGCAGCCTGTACCACACAAAATCCGCCACGCTGCCCAATACGTAAAGCGCAAGCACCGTAAAGTATATGGCAAGGCATATCTTGCGCTGTTTTTTTACTCTGTCCAGTTCCGTAACATCAAAATATGTCGTCATCTCGCGTTTTCTCCGTTTTTATAGTCGATCCTTATTTTTTTAAGTCCGTACCTGTCTTTCAGATAAAGTTCATACCTGTCCGCATACTCAGCCATGATATAGTCTTTATTCTGTCTTACGGCAAAATATCTGGGGTATGCCGGAATACTTTCCGTACTAGCCGCGGGGGCTGCCTGCGCCGTATCCGCCGTTTCGCTTACCTGCCGCGGCGCGTATTCCTCGGCATATGCGGGCTGCGCTCTTTCGGGGGCGGGCGCGGCGGGCGGAATATCGTCCGTTTTTACGCCTTTGCTCTTTATTATTTCCACGCCCTTGCGCTTTTTTCCGCCCGAAAGCCCCAAAAGCCGCTTCACGGTAAACCACACCGCGCCCAGCACCGAAAGCACCAGCGCGAAACAGAATATTATGAGCGCGGCGGCGCTCCGCTCAAGCACGCCCGTTACGAAGAGCACAAGCCCCACAAGCAACACAAGCGCGGTCATTTGCAGATTAAATAGGCTTAGCACTTTATATACGAACGTGAGCACGGTTACTATTATTTTTTTTATTATGCCGAATATCAGCCTGTTACCGAGTATTATCACGTTTTACGCCTTTTTTCCGAACAGCTCGCCTATCGGGCGGAAGATGCGGTGTATAAAGTTGAAAAACGGCCTTGCGGAAAGCGACCAGTTTTCTATCACTCCCGAAATATCCTCGCTTTTACAGTTGCCGAACGAGGACCTGCTGTCCGAACTGTCCGTTCGGTTATCCCCGAGGAAAAAGACTTCTCCTTCGGGTATTTCCCGAATCTGCGCCTCGGTACAATCGGGGTCGGTTATGTCGGGATAATAAGTTATCCCCTCACTTTCAAGATACGGCTCTTCTAATTCCGTAAAGTCCGCCTCGCCGCTCTTTTTCAGGTAAACTCTGCCGTTTTCTATTTTAACCGAATCTCCCCCCACGGCGATAACGCGCTTTATGAGCGGTTCTCCGTTAATCTTTTTTCCCTCTATTATCACTATATCGCCCCGCTCGAAGTCCTTTATTTTGTTTGCGACAAGCACGTCCCCGTCGCTGAGTGTGGGCATCATGGACCTGCCGTCTACCAGCACGAAGGTGTAAACAAAGGTATTAAGCGCCACTATCACGGCAAGTATGAGCAGCAAAAAGGCGGCAAACAGTATATAGTTTCTGTCCGCCCGCGCCTCTTTTGCCTTTTCTTCCGCCAAGCTGTCCCTTATTTTATACATTGCTTTCTCCGACGCCCGTATGGACTTTTGCCATGTTCTTTACTTTATCTGCACTGAAAAACAGCGATTTACCGCACTTTAAGCACTTCATCTTCACGTCCGCCCCCGTACGGGTGATAATCCATTCGCTGCCGCCGCAGGCGTGAGGTTTTCTCGAAAGTATTTTATCACCTACGCGATATATCATCTCTTTTATTATCCCCGAAGCGCGCCCCCTTAAACCCAGAGCGCGTTGTTTATAAGAAAATCTCCGTCCGCATAAAACTCTATCGCCTCGATCTTATCGTAATTTTTAAGGCTCATGCCCTCTGCGGTCTTGAATCTGTTCTTTTCAAACTTTACGTTCTGCCACACTTCTCCGCCCGTAATCGAAGCGCTTGCCGAATACTCCGTTCTGCCCTTGCCGTAATAGTCCGCGATAAGCCGCACGGTAAACGTGCCGCCCCCCTTTATATACACGTCCAGCATCATGAGGGAATCTTCTTCCGGGCGGAATTTTTCGGCTATTATGCGGAAGGTCATCAGCCCGTTCACACCGTACAGCCCGTACAGATCCATGGGACCTTTCGCTTCCTGCACCTTGGGATCGGGAAGAATATCCAGCCCGTGAGGAGAAAGGGTGTTTTCCACCGCCTCCCCGAACATACTTTCCACCCCATCCCTGCGCGAGGAATATATTATTCTGTGCTTGTTGTGCTTTGAAGAAGTTTCGGGTGCAAAGGAGCGCTCCTCTATTATGGAGCATACCCCGAACCCGTTTTTATATTCCGCTTCCGCAAAGTACACCACCGAACCCGATTTCTCATAAGGTTCGTATTCGAACGAAAAAACCTCGCCTTCCGATACGGGCGCTATCTTTCGCCAGCTCCTGAATTTGGGGGTAAGCGTCTGTTCGGCGACGTAAAGACGCACGCTTTTAAGATCCTTTGTGCACGGTTTTACTTCGGCAAAGAGCTTTCCCTCTCTGAATTCGCCCTTTATTTCCGTTTCTCCGGGAAGATCCGCCTGCCCCTTGGGAGCGTGCAGAAAGTTTTCCAAAAATATCTCCGCGCACGCAAAACACTTGCAGTCCGCAGTGTTTCTGCCGCCCACGGAATATCTGACCGCGGTATAAACGCCCTCTTCCGTGCGGGCGACGGTATCATACGCTCTGTCGCACGGGAATACCGGGCTGTTGGTGGGCGCCAATATCAAAATCGGGCACTTTATCTGGCGGGCATAGGACTGCGGCTCCACCCCCGCTATAAAACTCAAAGTCCCGTCCGAAAAACCGGGCTCCTGAACGCCGCCGAATTTATTTATGCCGCGGTAGGCGTACCACCCGGAATTACAGGAAAACACGACGCAGTCAAAATTTCCGCTCACGGCCGCCGCCTGCCAAAGCGCCGTGGCGGCGCCGCCTATGCCTATGGCGCCCACCCGCGCGCCCTTTTTTCTTTCCCTTAAAAACGCGGCGGCGTATATCAGGGCGGCGCACCACTCGTACCAGCAGGTGGAAGTAACGTCGCACGAAAGCTCGTCCTGCCCGTATACGGATTCCGCAAGATTTGCGTATTTAACGCTTTCCGGATATACGGTATACCGCTCCTTGCCTTCCTTAAAGCCAGCGAGGTCAATGAGAAACGCGTCGTACCCTTTTTGAGCCAGCTGCATGGCGAGGGCAAGGTTGTTCCCGTCCGAAAAGTCCTGCACGATGAGTACGGAAGCCCCTCCGTGCTTTTCGGCGGGCGTAACAAAAGCACCGTAAATTTTTACGTTGCCGCCCTTTACCGCTCTGCCTTCGATATAAACGTGTTTCAGTTTAAGGTTATCGCTTAAAAAACCTTCCTCTTCGCTGTAATTCACGCCGGAAGGCAGCTGAAAATCTTTCCATATAAGTGAAGGTGTTAAAATTGCCGCCATACATTAACTCCGCGAATATTCCGAAAAACAGCGCATATCGGTTGATTTTTGGAAAATATTCGTTTATAATAATTTTACCTTGTACGCTGAACGACAAAGCACTTATTTATTATTTATATATTATATAACATAAGCGCGGTTCACGCAAGCGTTTTGCACGCCGTAATTTTTTTAAGAGGGCTTGTCTTATGCCTTTTTCTTTCGATAAAGAGTTTTCCGCCGCGGGTTATACTTCCCTGGAAAACGCTTTTATAACCGAATATCTTGGAAGAGCGGGGGGCGACGCCGTAAAGGTCTACCTTTACGGGCTTTATCTTTGCGCAAACCCTCAAAGGGAATCTGACGCGGCTGCCTTTTCGGCGGCGCTGGGTATTCCGGAGGACGCCGTTATGGACTGCCTTACCTTCTGGGAGGAGTTCGGGCTTATATCCATACTTTCAAAGGATCCCCTAACCGTTAAATATCTGCCGGCGCGCGCCGCCTCTTACGCCAAGCCCAGAAAATACAAGGCCGAAAAATATTCGGACTTCGTAAAGGGCGTTCAGGCGCTCATCCCGGACAGAATGATATCCACCGGGGAATATACCGAATATTTCAACATTATGGAAACTTACGGCATAAAACCCGAAGCCATGCTCATGATAGTAAAATACTGCACGGACAAAAAAGGGAACGACGTGAGTTACAGGTATATTTCCAAGGTGGCGCAGGACTTCGGCAACCGCGGCGTTTCCACCGTGGAAAAGGTGGAAAAAGAACTTTCTTCTTATATCCTCCGCACCGCCGAGATAGAAAAGATTTTGGCTGCCCTCTCCTTAAAGCGCGCGCCCGATATAGACGACCTTAAACTGTATAAAAAATGGACGCAGGAACTTTCCTTCGATACCGACAACATAGTGTTTGCGGCAAAGACCTTAAAAAAAGGCGGCATGGGAAAACTGGACGAGTTTTTGTGCCGGCTGTATTCCATGAAGTGTTTTTCCAAAGAGGAGATCGCGGACTTTGCGGATAAGAAACAGGCGGTTTACGAACTGACCATAAAGATAAACCGGGCGCTTTCCGTTTACGTGGAAGTTATAGATACCGAGATAGAAAACTACGTTTCCAAATGGATTTCTTACGGCTTTTCGGGAGAGGCGCTGCTCTTTATCGCCTCGCGCTGCTTTATGCTCGGAAAAAACACCCTTGCGGATATGGACGCTCTCGTGAACGAATTGCGGCTTAAAGGCTTTATTGACCTGCCCGCCGTGGGCGATTATTTCGACATGCAGAAAAAGACGGACGCCTTTATTTCGGAATACCTTGTGCTCTGCGGGCTTTCCCGCCGCCCCACCCCGTGGGACAGGGAGAACCTTTCGGTATGGCGGAGCTGGAACTTTTCCGATGAGATGATAAAGGAGGCGGCGCGCCTTTCGTGCGGGAAATCTTCGCCCGTGGCGTATATGAACGGCATACTTTCCAACTGGAAGAACAAGGGTATATTCTCGCCCGCCGACCTTTCGGAAGAACAGCCTGCCGGCGGCGCAGGGAGCGACAGTCAGGAAGAATATAACAGAGAATACGAGCGGCGCAGGGGCATTGCCCTCTCCCGCGCGCAGAAGAATCTGGACCTTGCATTGCAGCAGGAAGGCTTTTCCCCGCTTTACGAACGGCTGTTTTCCATAGAAAAGGACCTTGCTTTTGCGGAAATTGCAGGCAATGCCGATGCTCTTAAAGCGTTGGAAACGGAGAAAAAGTCCGTTACCGAAAGGGCGGAAAGTATATTGGGACAGTTGGGGCTTTCATTAAAAGATTTGTCCCCCCGGTACGCCTGCGAAAAGTGCAAGGATACCGGCTATATAGGCACGCACAGGTGCGACTGTTTCGAAAAGTATAAAAACGTAAAATAAATTTTATCGCAAAAATAAAATCGGGTTTTAGTTTCCCCGAAAACATAATTTTACCGCCCTTTCGCGTTTGCGAAAGGGCGGTATTTTACAACATTTTGAATTGCTTATACGAGATTTACCGCACCTTAAAACCGTGTGAAAGCGCGCTTTCCGCTTATTCCTCTATCCTTATGCTGCCCTTTATTTCATACACTTCTTCAAGCTGGGAGAGCTTTTCCAGCGTCTTTTTAACGGCGCTTTCAAGTGAAGGATGGGTTATAATGATTATTTCCGCCTTGCCTTCTTCCGCGGATATCTGCTTTACTTCCTTTATGCTGATGGCGTGTTTTGCAAACACCCCGGTGATTTTGGAGAGCACGCCAGCCGCGTCCGCCACGGAAAGCCTTAAATAATATTTTACCGAATAATCGCTTACGAACTTTGTTTCCTTGTTGCCGCCCATATTGTTTTTGAAGGGCGCATAATAATAGTCGTTATGCTTGCTGGCAAAAATTATATCCGAAACGATGGCGCTGCCGGTGGGCAACGCGCCCGCGCCCCTGCCGTAAAGCATTATTTCGCCCACCGAATCGCCAACTAAGTGCACGGCGTTGAAAGAATCGTTTACCGAAGCCAGCGGATCGTCGTTCCTTATGAAGGTGGGGTGCACCCTCACGTCCACGCCCTGGGGAGTGTTTTTGCCTATGCCCAGGAGTTTAAGGGTGTAGCCCATGGCTTTGCCGTAGGCTATATCTTCCTTGTCTATGCCGGTTATACCCTCTCGGTAAATGTTCTCGAAAGATATCTTGGTATTGAATGCAAGGCTGGTGAGAATGGACAGTTTATACGTTGCGTCAAACCCCTCCACGAACGCTGCGCGTCTTTAAGCGCGTCCTCATAAGACCAGCCCTCTTCCGTCATCTTGGTGAGTATATAGTTGGTGGTGCCGTTTATTATGCCCTTTATGGAGAGTATGCGGTTTGCCTGCATCCCGTCCTGCAAGGTCCTTATTATCGGCACGCCGCCCACGCAGCTCGCCTCGAAAAAAAGGCCGACGTTCATCTTTTTTGCCATTTCTTCTAATTCCGGCCAGTATTTGGCAAAAAGCTCCTTGTTGGAGGTTACCACCGTCTTGCCGCTCATGAGCGACTTTAATACAAAGGTTCTCGAAGGCTCTATACCGCCTATCACTTCCACCACGATGTCTACGCCGGGATTGGATATCACGTCCTCTATGGAAGCGCAAACGTTTTCCTCCGGCACTCCGAGAGATTTGGCGCGCTCCTTGTTCTTTTCCATAACGCATTCCACCGTTATGTCCAGCCCCTGCGTCTTTTTGAAAAATTCCTTTTTTTCGGAGAGTATGCTGTATACTCCCCCGCCGACCACGCCTAAACCCAGTATGGCTACGCCTACTTTTTTCATTATGCTTTTCCTCTCAGATGTTTTCGTTAAGTTCGTGTATTATTTTAAGCCCGTCAAGCGTGAGCGTTCTGTCCACCACCACGAGGGACTTTACTTCCTTGGCGATTATTTCGCCCAGCCCGCCGGTCGCCACTACCTTTATTTCTTCAAGTTTAAGTTCTTTTTTTATGCGCTTTATTATATTGTCCACAAGCCCCGCAAACCCGAATATTATACCCGACTGCATGCTTGCCTTGGTGTTTCTGCCTATTACGCTCTTGGGCGATTCCAGTTCCACCGTGGGAAGCTGCGCCGTGTTACTGGTAAGCGCTTCCAGCGAGGTCTTTATGCCGGGGGCAATCACAACGCCCAAAAGTTCGCACTTTTCGGAGATCACGTCGAACGTGGTGGCTGTGCCGAAATCTATCACTATTACGGGCCCGCCGTATTTATTGAAGGCGGACACGCTGTTCACGATTATATCCGCGCCCACTTCACGCGAGTTTTCCGCGCGGATATTCAGCCCCGTCTTTATCCCCGGCCCCACCATGGTGGGAATTATGCCGAAAAAATATTCGCACATGTGGCAGATGGTATAATTCAAAGACGGTATAACGGAGGACATGATGACTCCCGTTATATCGGAGGTTTTAAGCCCCTTGCTCGCAAGCAGGTTTATGAGGACCGACCCGTATTCGTCCGCCGTGCGCGACAAACGCGAGGACACGCGGAAAGACGCAGCCAAAACCCCGTCTTTACCGTATATTCCGTATTTTATATTGGTGTTGCCTATATCTATAGCAAGTAACATACTCAGCTTTCCTCTTGGCCGCCGCCTGCGGAATTCTCTCCGCCGGCGCCGCCCCTGCCACTGTTTCTTTCAACCGCGCGCACTACCCTGACGAGGGCGGGCGCTATTACGAGGTTGAGCCCCAGTTCCACAAGGAAATTTACGCCCGCGCAGCCTATCACCACAAAGTAAAGCACGGTGGTCCCGTCCACAAAATTGGCGGCTATGGTATCCCTTACAAGGAGCAGTGCGCCCGCAATAAAGAGACCCGTGTTTATTATCGGCGCCGCTGCCGCCGCCGTTATTGTTGCCGCCGCAGCGTTCTTTTTTGCAAGCGCGCCGTATATTACCGCCGGGAAAAAACCCGCCGCGCTGCCCTTTACAAGGCATATGAGCGCGGTATACACGGGATGGTCGTTAAAAAGCACCAGAGTGAACGGATCCAGCCCCGTAACTCCCATTATAAAAGTTATCACCCCGAAGGAAAACCCCAGTAAAAAACCCGCGAGTTTCCCCAGCGCCATTCCCCCGAATACTATGGGAATAAGCACGAAACTGAACGATACGGTGCCTATTTTAAGGCTCCCGCCCCACAGCTGCAACACTATCACCAGCGCGAAGAGTATTGCAAAGCGCGCCACATAGCCCGAGAGTGAATATACCGAATTGTTTTTCATAAATACCTCCAATCAGATTTCCGCGGAATATCTGTTGTTAAATTTGCCCTTTTTCTGCCGGTCGGAAGCCATGCGGCTTTCCGCCTTTTTTGAATATTTTACCACAAAGTTTGCGTTTAGGCAATTAAATAAAAGGCGTTTGTAACATTTTTACGCCCGTTTGATTATTATGTAATAGATAAAAACTTCGCCCCCTTAAATTTTACATAGGCGAAGGTCAAAAATACTTTGGAGGTAACTTATGAACGGTTGTTTCGATTTTTTAGGCGGTAACACCTGCCTTTGGATACTGATAATCCTCCTGATTATCTGCCTTTGCAAGAGCGGCTGCCTGAACGGTTTCTTTAACAGTTGCTATTGCCTGCCTGTGGCGCTTTTACTTATATGCTGCTGCTGCAAGAACGGCGGAGGATTGTTCGGCCCCGGCTTCGGCTGCAAATAAAGCGAAAAAGAGCGGGACTCGCAAAGTAGCCCCGCTTTTTTACGGCTTAATAAGGACAAGCCCAAAGCCGGATAATTTTCGCTATGTACCGGATATTTGTGTTCAGACCGGCTTTTTCTTCAGCTGTACGGCCTGCGCGTCTACGGGCGCGCCCAGCGTTTCCACCCTGCGGTAAACACAGTCCGCGCAAAGTTTTTTTGCCTTTACGTTATCGGAAAGCATAAGCTCTAATATGGCGGCTATTTTGTCGGCAATCTCCCCGTCCAGCACGGGCGCGGCTATTTCCACGCGCTTATCGGTGTTGCGCGTCATTAGATCTGCGCTGGAAATATACATTCTGCGCTCCTTCCCCCTGCCGAACGAATACACGCGGGAGTGTTCCAAAAACCGCCCCACTATACTTATCACGCGGATATTTTCGGTTTCTCCTTTTACCTCCGGCAGCAGACAGCATATCCCGCGAACTATGAGTTCTGTCTTTACCCCCGCTTTGCTCGCCTCCGCAAGTTTATCGATTATTTCCTTGTCTGTAAGGCTGTTCATTTTGGCGAGGATATAGCCTTCTTTACCGTCTTTCGCCTTGTCTATCTCCCCTTCGATAAGTTTGATGAGCCCCGATTTGAGCGTTTCGGGCGCTACGAGCAGACGGTTGTATTCAAACTCCGTGTTGCATATTGCTATGTTGTTGAAAAAGCTCACCGCGTCCTCCCCGGTCTGCCTGTCTGCCGTTATTATGTTGAGGTCGGTATACTGCTTGCTTGTAGACTCGTTATAGTTGCCCGTGCCGATATGGGTGATGTACCTTATGCTGTCCGCCTCCTTTAAAACTATCGACAGGATTTTGGAGTGCACCTTGTAGTTCTCCATCCCATATATTATGGTGCAGCCCGCATCCTGCAATTTGCTTGCAAAGTACATATTGTTCTCTTCGTCAAAGCGCGCGCACAGCTCGATTACTACCGTTACCTGCTTGCCGTTTTCGCTGGCTTTGCATAAAAGTTCCGCTATACGCGAATGATTGGCAAGGCGGTATATGGTTATCTTTATGGAAGTAACGCGTTTATCCGAGGCGCTCTCCTCCAAAAGGTCCACAAGCGGGGTCATGGCGTCATACGGGTAGGAAAGAAATATGTCTTTCTGAAACACCGTGTCTATGAGCGGAACGCCGATAAGTTCCTTTGAGACCGCTCCGCGGAAAGGCGGATATTTTAACGCCGCGCTCTTTTCGTGCGGCAGGAATTTATCCAGCGAAAAAAGGAACTTATAGTCGAAAAACCGCTCGTCCTTAAAACAGAACGCCGGGTCTATTTTAAGCAGTTTGAGAATAAAGGTTTTGAGCCGGGACTCTTCGCAATCGGTCTCCAAACGAACTATATTGAGTTTTGCGCGGGACTCCACCTTTTTCTTCATTATGTCGGAAAAGTCGCGCATCTCGGCGTAGTCGCGCTCTATGTCCGAATCGTCTATCGCGGTGTCGAAATCGGCGTTGCGGGTTACGCGCATCATCATGTTGCCGTTTACGGTATACCCCAAAAAGGCGTGATGCCCGAATGCGCGGATGAGCTCTTCCACCGGCACGAGGCGGGTATTCTCTCCTCCGCCTATCTTATACAGGCGGTCAAGCGCGGAATTTACCGCCATAACGCCCACCATGCGCCGCCCGTCCCGTTCCAGGTCGAAAAGCATATAGCTCTTCATGTTCTCGAACTGCATAAGGGGGTGCTTTGCGTCCAGCACCATGACGGTCAAAAGCGGGAGAACGTGGGACATGAATATCGCCTTGCATTCTTCCTTCTGCCTGGGCGTGAAACGCGCCGCGCGAAGTATCCGCACCCCTTTTTCGGCAAGCTCTTTCGATAACTGCTTATAGCACGCCGCCCTGTCCGCGTAAAAGTCCTTTGCCAGCTCGCATATGCCGCTCAGCTGCTTTGCCGCGGTAAGCCCCGTCTTGTTCTCGGTTTCCTCCGGATCCGAAAGATTTTCGTTGAACAGGCTGCCCACGCGGACCATGAAAAATTCGTCCATATTGGAACCGGCTATGGATAAGAATTTACAGCGTTCCAAAAGCGGATTGGTAAGGTCTCTCGCCTGGTCCAGCACGCGCTTGTTAAAGAGAAGCCAGCTGTATTCTCTGTTAACGTATATCCCTTTTACAAACCGTTTTTTTATCTTTGCATTCACTTGAAAGGCTCCTTATTCGCCCGGCTCCCTTTTTTCCTCTGCGGCGGGCGAAACTTCATTTGCGCTTATTTCTGTGTTCTGTGCGGCGGGCGCGGCATCTTCCTTAGCGGCGGGCGCGGCGCTCTGCCTTGCTACTATACCTTTATCGGCGCTTTTTTCTTGTGCGATTTCCGCGCCGGGCGCCGGGCTTTCCGCCGCGGGCGCTTGTTTTTCTGTTTTTTCCGCCGCGGCGGAATTGTTTGCGCCTCCCTTTGCCGCCGGTCTTCTGCCCCGCCTTGCTGCTGGCGCGGAAGCCTTGGCCGGCCTGCCGCGGCGGGCGGAAGTTGCTCCTGCGGCTCCGGCTTTCTCATTATCGGATGTGGCGGCGCCTTTTTCTTTTTCGGCTTTTGCGCCCTTCTTTTTTACCGGCTTTTCATTTGCGCCGTCTGCCGCCTTGCCCGCGCTCTTTTTTTCTTTCTTTTCGTCCGATTGCTCTTTTTTGCCCTTTTTACGGGGTTTGATTTCTTTTTCTTCCTGCTGCGGCGCGGCCTTTACTTCGCCAAAAACGGCGCCGGAAGCAAAGTCGTAATAGGCGCCGCTCTCTCCGCCTTCCAGCACGAGCTGGAGATACCCCTCTTTAACGCCCTTGTCCGAAACTATTATGTTGCTTACGCCGAAACGCTTGAACAAAACTTTGAGCACTACCGCGGCGGGACCTATCACCGCCAGTTTTTCCGGCGCGTTGTTCATTATAAGCCCGGAGCGATCGTCCCCCGACAGCAGGTGTTTGACAAGTTTTTTGAACTTTTTATAGTCCACCGTCTTTACCCCGTCGGCAGCGGAGTCGCCCGTGAATTCGGAATAAATATCGTAAAGCGCGCAGTTGGTGGGCCCCACCAAAACGGCGGTGGAATACACCTCTTTTCCAGGCAGATCCGCACGGTCAAAACGGTTTTTGACGTATTTTTTTATGTCCTTTGCCTCTTCTTCGTCCGGCTGATACTTTTTAACGAACTTGCGGTGCAAATCTATTAAACCGAAGTCAAAGCACAGCATGTCTTCCTTGGACTTTTTCAAGAGGTCGCATATTTCAAGGCTCTTTCCGCCCTGGTCTATAAGCACGGGGCGCTCATACCCCGCGTAATAGGAGTTTGCCACGTAGTCGCAATACGCCTCGGTGGCTCCGTCTATAAAATTGACGGCAAGCCCCGTCCTTTCGGTTACCGCACGGCCGACTTCCCCGTAATTTTCTATGAACCTCAATGCGGCGGTGGAGATTACGTAACACCTCTCCACGCCTAAACTTGCGCACTTTTCCTTCATGAGGGAAAGCGCTTCGGTAAGCTTATCTATCCCGCGGCGGGAAAGCGATTTGCCTTCCAGATGGGGAAACAGGTATAAACTCACCCTGTCTTTGAAAATTATCTCCGCCTTCTTTTCGTCCGCATTGGCTACGATAAGAGAAAGCGAACTCGAACTGATGTCTATTACCGAATATTTCATAATTCCTCCCGAATATTTATTATTTATCGCCGAAAGATATGCCTATCCTTTCGGCAAAAGATACAAGTTCTCCGCGCGGGTTTACAAGTTTATATCTGCCCGCTATTTCGGCAAGCGCGTTAAAGGTTATGCGGCTGCCGCTTACCGCCACGGTTACGCCGAACTTACCTTCTTGGGCAAGCCGTGCGGCATATCCCCCGAGGCGCGAGGACAAAAGCCTGTCATATGCGCAGGGCGTTCCGCCGCGCTGCAAATACCCCGGCACAGCCACCCGCGTTTCCATGCCCGTGCGCTCCGTGATAACCTCCGCAAGGTGGGCGGAAACGGTGGTCTCACCCCGCTCGGTGCGCACAAACGACCGCTCTCTCCTTTTATACCCGCTCTCTTCTTTAAGTATGGCGCCCTCTGCCGCCACGATGAGGTTATAAGGCCTTTCCCAGCCGCCCGAACTCTCGGCGCGCGCCTTGCTCTTTTCTATAAAGGCGCAGACCGCGTCCACCGAAAAAGGTATTTCGGGTATGAGTATCATATTGGCGCCCGCGGCTATTCCCGAATGAAGGGCAAGCCAGCCCGCCTTGTTGCCCATGACTTCCACTATCATGGTGCGCCCGTGCCCCGCCGCCGTGGTGCGGTAACGGTCTATGCTCTCGGTAACCACTTCCACAGCCGTCTGGAACCCGAAAGTTACGTCAGTGCCGAAAATATCGTTGTCTATGGTCTTGGGCAGCCCTATCACGTTGCACCCCTCCGAAGATAAGAGCGCCGCCGTGCGGTGGGTGCCCGCTCCGCCCAGTACGAAAAGACAGTCTAACCCCATTTTGCGGTAATTTTCGCACATGAGCCGAAGTTTGGAATTGCCGTTTACCGAAACCGTTATCGTCTTGAAAGGCTGGCGCGTGGTGCCGAGTATCGTGCCGCCGCGGTCCAATATCCCCTCAAAATCGGCGCGCTTCAATTCAAAACTTTCCCCCGCGATAAGCCCGCCGTATCCGCCCGGGATACCTATAAGTTCCGCATTCTTTATATTATCGAGCGCATAAAGCCCGATGGCGCGGATAACGGCGTTAAGCCCCGCGCAGTCTCCGCCGCTGGTCAATATTCCCAATTTCATAGTAAGTCCACCGTGTCAGTTTTTACCATATTATAGCATTGCGGAAAAGCCCTGTCAATACCATTTGCCGATTTTCCCGCTTTGCCCGTCTTTATTTATTATGTCTTTTATTTTACGAATATATTATACATTATTTAAGTTCAAATTGCCTTGAACGGTATGTAAATTATATGTAAAATTTTGTCGCATAGGTCTTTTCGGCAAAAAAAAAAGTGCGGGCGCAAGCCGCGCCCGCACAACACTTGGAATTTAATATTACAATTTAACCTGTTGCCGCCGGGTAAATGTTTTTATCTTACCTTACGGTGCCTTGCAAACAATCACGCGATACTTCCGGGCAACAAAGCAAGCACAAGACCTATAATATAAAAAAACCACCCTACGACTTTTACCCATGCCAATACAATATCGCTCGGCTCTCTGCTCTTAGGAGCGTGGCGGTACTCTAAATTATTCCACAGATTGCGCCACCTGCATATGCTGTAATAAAAATATATGAGAAGTATACCAAACGTTACGGCGACAAAATATGCCCGTAATACCACCATATTATCTTTATAAATTATGACCGCCGCCCCCGCTGCGGCAACCAGTATCTGCACTACCAAAAATATTACGTCTTTCTTTTTTTCGGTTTTCATCATTCCAGTTCCCCCGATACGGCGGTTATTTCATAGTCGGTATACAAAATACGCCTTGACTCAACGCCAAAATCAACTTCAAGCGTCTCGTTTTCTCTTACGTATGTCGCCCTTTTGGTCAATGTCTTGACGATATCAGGTTCTTCCGGGTCATAGGAGCCCTGAAAAACAGAGTAAAACTTTAATATGAAAGTTATTTCAAAATCGTGCACCGCCCTATTCACCCGAATGCTTGCCGTATACTTTCCGTCTATAACTGTGCCATTTGCAGGATCTACCTCTATCTCCACTATTTCCGCACAGTTTTCCAAAGTAAGCGCGCGGGGGCGATTAAGCCATGAAAAAAGTTCCCGCCCGAAAAATATCACGACGTACAGCATAAAAAGAGACATTATAACATATCCGATTATGCGTTCCGCGCGGAAGTATCCGTTGCTGCCCCGCTCCTCGGGATTATAGTTAGGGCTTTTCGGGCCCTGAGGATACCCCATTTTCCTGTTCAGTTTTTCGTAATAACTTTCTTCTTTTTCCTGTTTTAATATATCTTCCGCCGGAATATCCAAAGCCTCGGCAAGGGGTAAAATATATTCGGAATCGGGCAGAGCGCCCTCTTCCCACTCTCTTACCGTGTCCGCCGAAACTTTTAGTTTTGCGGCAAGCTCTTCTACCGTAAGCCCTTTTTGCCGCCGCTTTTCGGAAATAAATTCACCTCTCGTCATTCTCTGTTCCTTTTATTTTGATATTTTTAAGCAATGCAACGGTTTATTGCTTATCCTCGCCGCGATATATCCGGCATATAAAATTTATCCCGTTTTTCATTCCAGCCCGCGCGCCTTTCTTTTAAGGCGGGTTTCGGTATCCAACGTCTTTTTGCGGATGCGTATGTTTTTAGGAGTTATTTCCAGCAACTCGTCGTCGTTTATAAACTCCATTGCCTCTTCTAAGCTCATGATTTTGGGAGTTTCCAGCCGCAAAGCATCGTCCGACCCGGAGGCGCGGGTGTTGGTAAGGTGCTTTTTCTTGCACACGTTCACGCTTATATCCTCCGCCTTGGGAGAAACGCCAACGACCATGCCTTCATAGACCTTTGTTCCCGGCGTTATGAACAGCTGCCCCCTTCCCTGGGCGTTGAACAGCCCGTAAGTTACCGCCTCGCCCGTTTCGAAAGCCACGAGAGATCCCGTGTTTCTCCGCTCTATCTCGCCCTTGTATTCTTCGTAACCGTAAAACACGGTATTGAACACGCCTTCGCCGTGCGTGTCCGTTAAAAACTGACTCTTATATCCGAACAGCCCGCGGGCGGGAATCTTGAATTCCAGCCTTATTCTGCTGCCCACGTTTTCCATCTGCAACAGTTCGCCCTTTCTTACGCCCATGCTGGAAAACACGGTGCCCGTCTTATCCTCAGGCACGTCCACCACCAGCCGCTCCATGGGTTCGCACAGCACGCCCTCTATCTCCTTATACAGCACCTTGGGAGCGCCCACCTGGAATTCGTAACCCGCGCGGCGCATGGTCTCTATAAGTATGGAAAGGTGCATTTCTCCCCTGCCGCACACGCGGTAGGAATCTGCGGAGTCGGTCTCCTCTACCCGCAAAGACACGTCCTTCAACATTTCCCTGAAAAGCCTGTCTCTTAAATGCCGCGTGGTTACGAATTTCCCCTCCTTGCCCGCAAACGGACTGTCGTTCACGGAAAAAGTCATTTCCACGGTAGGCTCCGAGATACGCACGAACGGCACGGCTTCCGCAAAACCCGCGGCGCACACCGTATCGCCTATCGAAATGTTTTCCAGCCCGCTTATGCACACTATGTCGCCCGCAATCGCGCTCTCCACGGGCACGCGGTTAAGCCCCTCTATCTGGCTTATACTGACAAGCTTGCCCCGCGTTTCCTTGCCCGTAACGTTATAGTTACAGGTCTCCACGTCCTGATTTATTCTCGCGGTGCCGCGCTCTATCCTGCCTATGCCTATCCTGCCCACATAGTCGTTATAATCTATGGACGATATGAGCATCTGGAAAGGGCCATCCGGGTCTACTTCCTGCGGTTCGAAATGATTTAAAATAGCCTCGAACAGCGGCACGAGATTTTTGCCCGGTTCGTTGAGATCCCGCGTGGCGGTGCCGTCCCTCCCCGAACAGAATATTATGGGACTGTCTACCTGCTCTTCG
The DNA here is from genome assembly GCA_949288785.1 of uncultured Eubacteriales bacterium. Classification (GTDB taxonomy): domain Bacteria; phylum Bacillota; class Clostridia; order Christensenellales; family Borkfalkiaceae; genus UBA1259. Next base: position 123,475 of record CASELQ010000001.1, read on the forward strand.
GTGGCGTTAAGGTCGAATAACAGCTCTAAAATTTCGTCCTGCACTTCGGAAAGGCGTGCGTCCGGCCTGTCTATCTTATTCACAACAATTATAAGTTTATGATTGAGTTCCAGCGCTTTCTGCATGACGAAACGGGTCTGAGGCATGGGCCCCTCGCACGCGTCTACCAGCACCAGCACGCCGTTCACCATTTTAAGCACGCGCTCCACCTCTCCGCCGAAATCGGCGTGCCCGGGCGTATCCACTATATTTATCTTTACCCCGTTATAAAATACCGACGTGTTTTTGGCAAGTATGGTTATGCCCCTCTCCCGCTCCAGGTCGCCTGAATCCATAACCCGGTCGGTAACCGCCTGATTTTCACGGAATATCCCGCCCTGCTTTAACATTTCGTTTACGAGCGTGGTCTTGCCGTGGTCTACGTGCGCTATTATGGCTACGTTTCTTATGTCAGTTCTTAACAATGTTTTTTCCTTCCCGAAAAATCTTCATCCCCTTCCGCCTTACCGTAAAACCGTTATAAAATAAGCGCTCAAAGTTCAGATAAAAGCGCTATCAGCGTCTTGCCGTCCTTTATCTCGCCGTTTTTTATCATGAGGCGGGCTTTCTCCTTATCTATCCACTCCGCCGCCACGTCCTCATCCTCGTCCTGATGGGCATGCCCCGCGGCAAACCCTTCCGCGCGGTATATGCGAATCACCTCGCCCGTATAGCCGGGAGAGGGATAAACCGTGTACATAAGCGACAGTTTTTCCGCCTTTATCCCGCACTCCTCTTCGAGTTCTCTCGCTGCCGTCTTTTCCGGCGCCTCGCCCCGCTCGGTCTTGCCCGCGGGAAGTTCCCACACCTCTTCGCCGTAAGCATAGCGGAACTGCTTTACCAAAAGCACCTTTCCGTCCTTCTCGCAATATATTGCGCAGCCGCCGCCGTGCTCCACTATTTCTCTTACCGACGTGCCGCCGCATTTTACGGACACCTCGTCCGCCCGCAGGTTCAATATCCTGCCGCGGTATACGTAATTTTTTTTGACCGTGCGCTCTCTAAACGGCATAGGGAGTACCTTTAAGCAAGGATTTTATCTTGCGCACCCTGCCGAAAAACAGTATTTTATGGCTCTTGGCGCAATATTTATACGCCACGAAAGCGTAAAGCACCGCGTCCTTCTCGCCGCTGTCTATCACGTTTGCCAGCATATCCACCGCAAGCGTGAGTTCGTTTTTTGCCCTTTCACTTATGCGCGCAGCCTTTATGTTGCTCTTGTCTTCAAGCAGCATTGCCTTTATTTTCTTTACGTTTTCGGCATAGGTCTTGCCGGAAAGTTCTTTTTCCTTTTCCCGTTCTTTTTTTAACTCTTCCTGCCGTATCGCCCGGTTTTTCTCTTCCTCTTTCGCGGCTTCAACGGGGTCTTGCACCCTGCCTTCCATAACGCTTTCGGTAATGTTTCCCACCGCCGAGCGGAAGGGTTTTATCATGGCGTTTATGAAGGCGGCGTAGCCCGAGGAAAAGCTGCCGTCCTCATAAAAATATTTATTTAAAAAATCGCCGAAATCCACCCTCTTTGCGTCTATATCCACAAGCAGGGTAAACACGAAAGCCAAGAGATCCCTTTGGCTTGCAGGCATTATGAACTCACCCTTTTCGCCGGGAAGATATTTGCTGCCGACAAGATATTTCTTTTTTGCCGCCGCATAGTCAAACCCCGAAAGGCAGTTGCCGAATATTGCAAGCAACGTGTCCGACGAGGCTATGGTCTTTAACAGCCCCGCTATTTTTATATCCGCTAAGATATAATTGCCTTCTATAAGTTCGTCTGCCTTTTCCAAAAAGGCGTTAAGTTCTTCGCGCTTAGTCAATTGGCACCTCTTTCCCGCCACGGGCGGAAGACGGGCAATTTTTGCCCTCAAATCATATTTATTATACCATATCATCCCCCCGTAATAAACTTTTTTGTCGATATTTTGCAAAATTTTTCACAAAATTCTTTACAAATTCAAAGTTTATGATATAATTAAATAACAGTACAATGGGGTTATGTTATGCAGGTTAAAGGCGACTCGTCCTTAAACAAACTAATATTGCTGTTCGTTTTCGACAAAATGGAAGTGCCGCTTTCGGAAAATACGGTGCTGGATATGTGCTGCTCTTCTAATAACTGGCTTGCCTATATGGACTGCCAGCCCATTTTAAAGCAACTCCTCGACTGCGGGTGGATATATAATATCGGAGACAGCGAAGAACCGCTTTACACCATCACCACGGACGGCAGGGTCTGCCTTGCCAACTTCTTTATAAACATCCCCGCCTCCACGCGGGAAGAGATTTCGCTTTTTATCAAAAACAACCGCACCCGTTACAGAAGAAAACAGGAATGCGTTGCCGATTATTTTATGAATAAGGACGGCACTTATACCGTTTATCTTAAGATAATAGAACCTGCCCAGCCTGCTCTGGAATTAAAGCTCGTTGTCCCCAACCGCCAGATCGCCAAGGATATATATAAAAAATGGGGCGAAAAGGCGGGCGATACTTACAGAAATATTTACGACAGTCTTGTGGACTGAAAGCCAATATCAGGAGATTTTTATGCAGACTTACATGACCAAGGGAACTTGTTCAAGGCAGATCATTTTCGACGTTAAGGATGACAATACCGTAACGGGCGTAAAATTCATAGGCGGATGTTCGGGTAATTTACAGGCGATAGCGCGCCTGGTGGAAGGTAAAGACATAGACGAAGTAATAGCCCTCCTCAAAGGCATAAAGTGCCGCGGCAACACCTCTTGCGGGGACCAGTTTGCCGCCGCGCTTGAAAGATACAAGGAAAAAAAGCAGGCGGAAAGTCAGCAGTCCTGACCGCGTTTTTGCCGCTTTCGGCGGCTTTTTTCTTTTAAACGTCAAGGTTTTTGTAAAAGACTTTTTCCCTATCCCCGCCTTTTCAAAGGTGCGTTTTGCCGGGGCGGAGTGCGGCGCTTTGCCGCCCACGGCAAAAGAATAAAGCAATTTTACAAATACAGGTTTATTATTACGGAAATAATTTAGCATTTAAGTTTAAAACCTTTCGGCGGCGCGTATTTTTACGCGCCGCCTGCATGTTATACCGTTATAATTTTAAGCGTTTATTTGTTTTTAAAAGATGTGCCCCGCCGCCGACGGTTGCAGGACTCAAACACCGATAAAAGGGCTTTACGTTATTTTTCCAGCAGCAAGGTAAAAGGCCCGTCGTTTACCTGGGTTATCTGCATATGCGCACCGAATACGCCGAGTTTTACGGGTATGCCCGCTCTTTTCAGCCCTTCCGCAGCGTAAAGATATAGTTTTTCCGCCCGGTCCGGCGATTCCGCCTGCAAAAAGTCCGGCCGGTTGCCGTGCGTGGCGTTTGCATAGAGAGTGAACTGCGATACGAGCAGTATCTCCCCCTTTGTGTCAATTACGGACTTGTTTATTTTCCCGTTTTCATCCGAACAAATACGGAGAGCCGCTATCTTTTTAACAAGATAATCTGCCTCCGCTTCGGTATCGCCCTTGCCTACGCCGAGAAATATTACGTATCCCGCGCCCGTTTCGGATATAACCTTGCCTTCCACCGAAAGAGAGGCGCTCTTTACACGCTGTATCACCGCTCTCATATGCACCCGCCTTTGTATTTTGTTTATCGCGTTAAATTATAGCACATACGGGCAGATTTTGCAAGCAAACTTACCTTTGTACCCTGCCGGAGGAATTGCCCGCCGCAAGCGCTTCGACCTCGCTTAAAGACACCATGTTGTAATCTCCCTCCACGGTGTGCTTTAAGCAGCTTGCCGCCACGGCAAACTCTATTGCCTTTTGCGGTTCATACCCCTTTAAAAGGGCGTAGATAAGCCCCGCGCCGAAACTGTCTCCCCCGCCCACACGGTCCACTATGTGTATGGGATATTTTACCGAAAAACTTGCCTTTCCGCCCGTATACAGCATGGCGGACCAATTGTTGTCGTTTGCGGACAGGCTTTCCCTAAGCGTTATCGCCACGCCCTTGAAACCGAATTTTTCCGTTAGCTTTTCAGCAACGCCGATATAGCCTTCACGGCTTAATTTCCCCGTGTTTATGTCCGAGTTTTCAGCCTCTATGCCGAAAACGTCCTTGGCGTCCTCTTCGTTGGCGATACAGTAATCTACGTTTTTGCAAATATCGCCCATCACCTTTCCCGCGCGCTCCTTTGTCCACAGTTTCTTGCGGAAATTAAGGTCGCACGAGACGGTAAGACCCTTTGCCTTTGCCGCCTGTGCCGCCTGCAAAGTTATTTGCGCCGTACTTTCGGAAAGCGCGGGAGTTATGCCGGTAAAGTGAAACCATGCGGCACCCTTGAATATCTCATCCCAATCGAAAGTTTCGGGCGAGGCGCATGCTATTGCGGAACCCGCTCTGTCGTAAATCACCTTGCTCGGGCGCTGGCTTGCGCCCTTTTCGCAGTAATATATTCCTACCCTGTCGCCCCCGCGCGCGATAAGCGAGGTGTCCACGCCGTAACGGCGCAGGCTGTTTACCGCCATCTGCCCTATCTCGTGCTTTGGCAGCACCGAAACAAACGCCGCGTTCAGCCCGAAATTGGCAAGCGAAACCGCCACGTTTGCCTCCGCGCCGCCGAACGTTGCCTCAAACTCCTCGCTCTGCACGAAACGAAGATATCCGCGCGGAGCAAGCCTTAGCATAAGTTCCCCGAAAGTTACTACCTTTTCCATGATCTTATTCTCCCGTTATCTCCTTTATTTTTCTGCAATTTTCCGCTATGTCGCCCTTCATCATGAAACTCCCGCCCACGGCAAAAACCCTGTCAAAGTCTAAAAACTCTTTAAGGTTTGTAAGGTCTGCTCCGCCCGTGGGAATGAACTTAACCTGCGGAAAGGGCGCGGAAAGCGCCTTTAATGCTTTAAGCCCGCCGTATACGTTTGCGGGGAAAAACTTTACCACGTTTATCCCGAGCGATAGGGCGCGCATTATCTCGGTGGGAGTAACGCACCCGGGATAATAGGGCACGCATTTTTTTGCGCAAATTTTTGCCGCCTCCTCCGAAAGCCCGGGCGACACCACGAACTTTGCGCCCGCCGCCAAAGCGCGTTCGCACTGCTCGCCGTTTATCACCGTGCCCGCCCCTATATTCATTTCGGGAAAAGCGGCTGCGGCACGTTTTATCGCCCGTTCGGCGCACGCCGTGCGGAAGGTTATCTCCGCGCAGTTTATGCCGCCCGCTTTAAGAGCGCCTATTATTTTTTCGGTATCTTTCTCGTCGTTTATAACGACGACCGGTATGACCCTGTCCATAACTCCTCCTTTTTAATTTAAGCCGAAGTATTCCACGGCGTTGTTATACGATATGTCCTCCACCGTTTTACCGACAAGTTCAATGTCGGAAGTCATCTCGCCGTCTTCCATAAGCGAACCCAGAAAACTGCAGAGTATCCTCCTGAAATAGTGGTGGCGCGGATAGGATAAAAACGACCTGCTGTCCGTAAGCATGCCCACGAACGCGCCCAGGTGCCCCATTGCCGAAAGGTCTTTTAAGTGCTTATACATGCCCTCTTTATTGTCCAAAAACCACCACGCCGGTCCGTACTGCACCTTGCCGCGGGCGCTGCCGTCCTGAAAACAGCCCGTAAGCGTTATCATCTCGGTATTCATCTTGGGGTTGAGGTTGAAAAGTACGGTTTTCGGGAGTGCATTTTCGGTGTTAAGAATGTCAAGCAAGTCTTTGAGTTCCGCCGTGCTGTTTTCCGCCGATATGCTGTCATACCCCGTGTCCGCGCCCAGCCTTTCGAACATTACCTTGTTGTTGTTGCGCATTGCGCCTATATGCAGTTCGGTTACTATCCCGTATTTTGCATACAGCCGCATGAGAAAATAAGTCATGTATCCCTTGAACGCTTCCGTCTCCCGGAGGGTGGGCCGCCCGCCCGAAAGCCTTTTTTTGAGCGCCGCCTCCGCCTGGTTTCTGCCCGCTACGGGGCAGACTTTTTCCAGGGCTATGTCCGCCGCGCGGGTTCCCGCCTTTATGAACTCTTTAAGGCGCGCCTCCACCGCCTTTTCAAGCTTATCCATGCCCGATATCTCGAACGTGAGCTTTTCAAGCGCGGATATGTTCTCGCGGTAAGAAGCCGCCTCTATATTCATTATTTTGTCTGCCCGGAAGGCGGGTATGACCTTGAATTTGTATCCCTTTTGCTCTATCTTTTTAAAAACGGACAGATCATCAAACACCTCGTTTGTGGTGAAAAGGTGCGTAACTCGAGAACTTTCTATAAGTTTTTGCGGCGTTACGTCGTTTTTTTCTATATAATCGTTGCAATAGTCCCATATTTTATCGGCATTGGCGGCGTTTATCTCCGTTTCGCACCCGAAAAATTCTTTTAACTCCACCTGGGACCAGTGATATAACGGGTTTCCGAACGCCGTTTCGAGCGCCCTGCAATACGCCCGGAACTTCTCCTTTACGGGCGCGCCGCCGGTGATGAGTTCCTCATCCGTGCCGCAGTTGCGCATAAGCCGCCACTTGTAGTGATCGCCCGAAAGCCATATGTCAAAGATGTTTTCAAAACGCCTGTTTTCAAGTATCTGCTTTTCGGAAAGATGGCAGTGCCAGTCGAAAACGGGCATATTTTTCGCGTATCCGTAATACAGCTTTTCTGCCGTTTTGTTTGTGAGCATAAAGTTTTCTTTAAGGTAACTCATAGTGTAACCCCCTGTTTATAGAATGCTATTTCTCTTATGTCCTCGCTCTTGCACCTGTATTCCCCGTTCGCGGTTTTTATGAGCAGGTCCAAAAGCCCCTGCTCGTCCATGGAAAAGGCGCCGTAATCTATCCAGCCGCTTTTAAAGTCCGCAAGCGCGGCGTTGGAGGCTATTTTCATGGTGGGCACGAAAGTGGAAAAGGGTGTGCCCCTGCCCGTGGTGAAAAGCACTATCTGGCACCCGCTTGCCGCCAGCGCGGTGGAGGCGATGAGGTCGTTCCCCGGTGCGTCCAACACGCTCACGCCGGGCGATTTTACCTGCTCCCCGTAGGAAAGCACGTCCATTATCGGGGTGGAGCCCGCCTTTTCTATGCAGCCCAGGGACTTTTCTTCCAAGGTGGTTATGCCACCTTCCTTGTTGCCGGGGCTGGGATTTTCGTATACCGGGAAACCCTGGGATATATATCTGTTTTTAAAGTCCTCGATAAGATTTTTGTACTTATAAAACACTTCCTCCGTTGCGCACTTGTTCATGAGGAGCTGTTCGGCGCCGAACATTTCCGGTACCTCGGTAAGTATGGCGCTGCCGCCGTAAGACACTATCCTGTCGCTTATTCTACCGACGAGAGGGTTTGCCGTTATCCCGGAAAACCCGTCCGACCCGCCGCATTTGAGCCCTATGCACAGTTCGGATAAACTCACCTTTTCCCGCCTGAAAGCGCTTGCTTTCTCGGCAAAGTCCTTTATTATTTCCAGCCCGTAACCGATTTCGTCCTCCACGTCCTGACAGTTGAAAAAAGCGATGTTTTTACGCCCGTAAGGGGCAAGGCACTCTTTTATTCCTTTAAGCCCGTTGTTTTCACAGCCCAGGCCTACGAAGAGCACGAAACTTGCGTTGGGGTTAAGCGCCGCCGCCGAGAGCAGTTTTTTTATGTTCTCGTTGTCTTCCCCTAACTGCGAACAGCCGAACTGGTGGGTGAGCGCAAATATCCCGTCTATACTGCCGGTTACGTATTTTTGCGAGAGCTTTTCCAGCCGGCGGCACACGTCGTTCACGCAGCCCACCGTGGGAATTATGTATATCTCGTTCCTTACGCCCGCGCGGCAATTTTCGCGCCGGTAACCGTAAAAATACCCTTCGCGCCGCGGCGGATATTTAAGTTCGGGCAAATAGGTATAGCCGAAACTCTCGTTAAGCCGAGTCTTTAAATTGTGAGAGTGCACCCACTCCCCCTTCTTTATGTCGCGCGTGGCCCTGCCTATCGCCTGGCCGTATTTTATAACGTATTCCCCGCTCTTTATGTCCCTGACGGCAAACTTATGCCCCGCGGGAATTTCTCCCCCGCCCGCCAGCCTGACGCCTACGTTGTCCTCGGGATTTATTATAACGGAATCTTTAATATCTTTGATCATATCAGTTTTTCTCCGCGGCGTATCGCGGCGACGTTATTTAATACGGCTGCCGTAAAGCCGTTATATGCGCCCAAGTCTTCTCCCCACACCTTGCGATTGCTCATGAACTCTTCTATGCCGCCGTTTGCCGCAAAGTAGGCAAGATATTCCCCGTCGTCTTTAAACTCGGTCTTGCCGGAGGGAAGGTTTGCGTAATATTTACCGTCCTCTTTAGATATGCTTGCATAAAGCGCCATGAGATATGAAAAACCGACCGTAAGCCTTGCGGGTATTTTGCCGTGCGCGGCATAATAATCTTTAAAACTCGGCAGCACGCGCGCACGCCATTTGGATATGCTGTTTAAGGATATGGATATAAGCATGTGGTTAAGGTACGGGTTGAAAAACCTTTCCCTTACGCTTTGGGCAAACTCGGCGGTGGCTTTGACGTTATCGGAGACAAAAGGTATTATCTCGTCTTTTAAAGTGCCGTCGAAAAACGAAAGGATGTCATTATCCTTCATGCAGTCTTCTACCGTGGTCTTGTTAAGCCACAGCCCCGCCGCCACCATGTTGGTATGGCTGCCGTTCAATACGCGCACCTTGCGGCGCTTGTAATAATGTATGTCCTCGGTTACGATCACGTTTATATTGTGCTCTCCCGATTTTATATACTTTTCTATATCGCCCTTCTTCTCCACTACCCACAGCCCGAAGGGTTCGCCCACGGACATAAGTTCGTCCTTTTCGCCTATGAGCGCGGTGAGGTGCTCCTCCGTCCGTTTATCGCGCGGGTAGCCCGAAACTATCCTGTCCACAAGGGTGTTGCAGTAATAATTGTTCTTTTCGTTCCAGTCCTTAAAACCCTGCTCCATTCCCCACAGTTCTACGTAGCGGGATACGCAGGAGCGCAGATTATCGGCGTTATCGTCTATAAGTTCCACGGGCATAAGATATACGCCGCCGCACCCCGCCTTATAACGCTCGTATAAAAATTCGGTGAGTTTCGCGGGGTACGATATATGCTCGAAATCTCCGCGCTTGTCCTTTTCGTTAAAACATATGCCCGCTTCCGTGGTGTTGGAAACTATGATTTTCAGATCCTTGTCCCTTGCCAACGCCAAAAACTCACCGTATTCGTTAAACGGGTCTATTGCCTTTTCTATACAGTTTACCTTGTAAACGTCTTCCGCGGCGGCGCCGTTTTTCATGCCGCGCAGGATAACGTGATACCTGTTACCTTGACGGCGGAATTTATCCAGCGTGCCGAACGGTATGGGTTTTATTACGTTCACCCGGTAATCTCCGCCCTCTTTGTTTAAGGTTTCGAAATACAGATCCGCAAAGGTCCTTAAAAAACCGCCTTCTCCGAACTGAGCCACCTTTATCATCGAATTTTGCCTTCCTTGTTTTTTTGAAAATTATAACACATTTTTACTTGATAAACTATATAAAATATTATATAATTATTCCGAATTGGATAAATATTAAAATATACGGCAAAAATATGAGTTTTATAGAATTCGATAAATCGGTTAAGGACTATGAATGGCTGATGCAGGATTTTCACAGCCATTCGCATTACGAACTGTTCTTTCTCTTAAAAGGCAACCGCAGTTTTTTTCTGAAAGACAAGATGTTCAGCATTTGCGCGCCCTGCCTTATAGTTATCCCCCCTTACACCATGCACCGCACGGAAGGTTCGGGATTTAAGCGCATAAACATAAACGTCTCGCCCGATTTTTTGAGCGCCTATGAAAAACAGGTTTTAAAAAAAGGCGACAACATCACCCCGCTTTCCATTACGGACGGCAAAACCCTTGAAAAACTGCTGGAAGAGGGGTGCGAAGTTTTTTCCGGCGGCGAAAAAAACAAGACCGATATTCTGAAAATTCTGTTCGGATATATAGTTTATAACATAGACAAACTCGAACCCGCCTCCCCGGAAGTTTATACCGCGCACACGGAAAAGGTCCCCGCGGTGGTGCTGAAAATTTTGGAATACCTTTCTCACAATTTTATGTCGGAAATTTCGCTCACCGCACTTTCGGAAAAGTTTTTTACTTCCAAGGCAAGTATTTGCGCCAACTTTAAAAAGACAATGAACTGCACCGTAAACGAATATCTTACCACTTTAAGGCTTAACAAAGCAAAACAACTCCTTGCCACCTCCGACAAATCTTTGGAAAAAATTGCGGAGATAAGCGGCTTTTCTTCCGCAATGTATATGGGGCTGGTGTTCAGAAAAAAGGTGGGGCTTTCCCCGTTAGGATACAGGAAACTGGAAAAGTCCAAAGTCTGATATTTATAATATACTTATTGCCATTGCCGCGCATTATAATTATTTGACAATTTTATATTATATATTGTATAATTATATAATGTTAAAAGGCCGCGCATGCGGCTGTTTTCAAGGTCGTTATATGGACGCTGTTACACGCAAAAAAACCGGCATGAGGGTAGCCGCTATCACTCTTGCCGCCAATTTGGGGCTTGCCGCAATGAAACTTGCGGCGGGAATATTCGGGCATTCCTCCGCCCTTATTTCGGACGCCGCCAACTCCGCGGCGGACGTTTTTTCCACGGCTATAGTGATAACCGGGCTGTGCCTTGCAGCAAAGCCGACGGATGAGTCTCACCCGTACGGACATGAGCGTATGGAATGCGCCATATCGGTCATCCTTGCCGTCATTTTGCTTGCTACCGGCGGACTTATAGGTTATAACGGCGTGTTAAGCCTTATAAGCGGAGATTATCTTTCCGCGGCAACGCCGAATTATATCGCCGTAATCGCGGTAATAGTAACGGTGGCGGTAAAGGAGACGCTGTACAGATTCACCATTTCGGCGGCAAAAAAACTCAATTCCGTTTCTCTGAAAGCCAGCGCATGGGATCACCGGGAGGACGTGTTTACTTCCCTCGGCGCGCTTGTGGGTATAATAGGCGGTATGCTGGGCTACAAGATTGTGGACGTTATCGCTTCGCTTGCCATATGCCTTGTTATTATTTGGGCGGGCGTAAAGGTATTTTTAGAGGCGGTGGACAAGATGGTGGACAGAGCGTGCCCGCCCGAATTTACCGAAAAGCTTAAAACCGCGCTGTTATCTATCGACGGCGTTATTAGCGTGGACGATATAAAGACGCGCGTTTTCGGCGACAGGATATACGTGGACGTGGAGATAGGCGCATATGAATACCTCACCTTAAAAGACGCTCACACCATTGCCGAAGCCGCGCACGCCGAAATAGAGGCTTTTGACGAACGGATAAAGCACTGTATGGTGCACGTGAACCCCGTTCCCTCCCCTCTCGGAAAAGACTATAACGACATAGGATAATAATTATACGGGGAATTTCACGCCCCGCGGGACTTGACATGAAAATTTACGGAATGGAAAAACTTTCGCTGGTAGATTACGACGGGGTGGTAAGCGCCACCGTATTTACGGGGGCGTGCAATTTTAAATGCCCGTTCTGCCACAACGCCGCGCTCGTGCTGGACTATAACACCCTTCCCGCAATGCCGGAAGAGGAGATATTCGGTTATCTCAAAAAACGCAGGGGCATTCTCGAAGGGGTGTGCATAACGGGCGGCGAACCCACCCTTCACCCGGATCTTCCCGAATTCTGCAAAAAAATAAAAGATTTAGGCTATCTTGTAAAACTTGACACCAACGGCACCAACCCCGCCATGATAAGAAAACTTTACGAGGGCGGGCTTGCGGACTATTTTGCCATGGACATAAAAAACGACAGGGCGCACTATTCCGCCATAACCGGGCTGAATAATTACGACCCCGTGCCCGTGGCGGAAAGCGCGGACTTTTTTATTAACGGCAAGGCGGACTATGAATTCCGCACCACCCTTATTAAAGAATACCACGAAAGGGAAAATATTCTTGCGATAGGCGAATGGATAAAGGGTGCGAAACGGTATTTTCTGCAAAAGTTTAAAAGCGGAGATTTCTGTATGACGGACAACCTGCACGAGGTGGATACCCCCGCCGCAAAAGAATATGCCGGTTTGCTTAAAAACTTTGTGCCCGATACAAGGCTCAGAGGTTACGATATTTAGCGGCCGTTATTGACCGTTAGGCTTTAACCGCGGTACTCCCGGTTTAACTTAAACTATTTAATTTACTCGGATTTTTCAAAGGAGAAAGTCATGACAGGTTTTATTTTTGCGCTTGTGGCGCTCTTGTGTTGGAGCGGCTCCGATCTATTCAGCAAACTCTCTACCTCGCAACAGGATAAATTCAGCCACTGGCGGGTAATATTCGCCGTGGGCGCGATAATGGGCATACACGCCGTTATCACCCTCATTTTCGGCGCATTCCTTGATCCCGAAACCACACCCGAATTTATCCTTACCGTACTTTACACCGATTTCAAACCCATGGATTTCGTTTACTATCTGCCGGTGGCGTTTATTTATCTTGCCGCCATGGTGATAGGCTATGTGGGATTAAGGTACATAGAACTGTCCGTCTCCTCCCCCATATGTAACTCCTCCGGTTCGCTTGCAATACTGATATGCGCCATACTCGGCTGGGCGGTGCTGGACGGGCTTTCCGTTGCCGCGGTGGTGCTCATAACCGCGGGTATCATAGGGCTGGGCTTTACCGAATATTTCGAGGACGAACAGATTAAGGCAATGCGCCAGGATAAATCTCAGTTCAAGTACACGAGGAGCCTTATCGCCATAATTATTCCCGTTATCTACCTCGTGATGGACGCGCTCGGCACGGTGGGCGACCAGCTGATTTACGAACTGGAACTGTTTGAGATGAGCGACTACGCCAGCAACACCGCCTTTGAATTTACCTCTCTGTGCTTTGCCATATTCGCTTTTATATGGGTGAAGTTCGTGAAAAAACAGAACTTCTTCCGCAAACGGGGCGAGGACACAAAGAGAAGCCGCGCGCTGGTAATTGGCGGCGTGTGCGAGACCGTTGGCCAGATGTTTTACATGGCGGTGATGTTTTCCGACTTTAAGGCGGGCATGCCCATGATTTCGGCTTACTGCGTGGTTTCGGTACTGTGGAGCAGGATATTCTTAAAAGAAAAACTTTCCTGGAAACATTATCTTGCAATCTTTATCACCATATTGGGCATTATTTTGCTTGCCGTGGCGGAAATGCTTGCCGAATAGCGGACGGCTTTACCCGTTTTTTACCTGTTAACGAATATTAAATTATATATAGCCACCCGCACCAAAACAATGCTTAGGTGCGGGTGGCTTTTTTGCTTTTATTCTTAGTTTTTTTCGGTTTTTCCGAATATTTTTCATTGACCCTTATGCGGGCGGCGCACTGCGGGTCATGCCGCGCCCTCTGCCGATTCCGCTATATATCTCACTATCCCCTTAAACATTGAGTAGCAAAGGCTGTCGCGGTATTCTTCGGTTACGAGCAGGCTCTCGTCCTCAGGGTTGGAAAGAAAACCGCACTCGGCAATGACTGACGGGTAGTCCGTGCAGTTGAGGATATAATAATCTCCCGTGAGAGCGGAAAAGGCGCGTTCGCTGGTGTCCATTCCGTTGAATTCTTCCTGAATGCTTTCCGCAAGTTTTTTTCCGTTTTCATCCCCCGCCTTATAAAACACTTGCGCGCCCCTGCGGCTGGAAACCGAGTATTTATTGAGATGCACGCTCACCACCAACGCGGGGTTTGCTTTCAATATAATATCGCGCCGCTTTTCCATATCCTTGCGCTTTAACCCGGAAGTAGCCAGCCCGTAAAGCCCCGCATCCGAACTGCGAGTGAGCACCACTTTAAAGCCCGCGTCTTCAAGATAGTCCCTCAGCTTTTTTACTATGAGCAGATTGAGTTCGCTCTCCTTTACCCCGGTGTTTACCCCCGTAACCCCGCCGTCTATACCGCCGTGCCCCGCATCCAGCACCACGGTAAGCCCGCTTTTATCGGCGCCGGCGCTCCCGCCGTTTATGGCGGTAAAACAGATGGCGGCGGTAACTGCCGTCAAAATTATCACCGCCACGACAAGAATTGTCCTTTTACTTATCACCCACACCGTTTGCTCCTTTATTGTTGATAACTCCCGCCTACTTATCAACTTATCAACAATTTTACTTTATTTTAAGCGGCTCTGCCACGGTAAAGTATATTGTCAAAGGGCGCGCTTTATGACCGCAGGGCAGCAAAAAAGCGGGACTTTCATCCCGCTTTTTTGCTGCCGTTAAACGGTTTTTTATCAGTTTATTTCTTGGATACGGGGACTTTTTTAAGCCGCGCGAATCTCGGCAGCCCGTCTTCCTTGGGCATGTCCGCCTCTCCCTGAATTAGGGGCAGCGCGTACTTTACAAACTCCTCAGAAACGCCGGTGCCGTTGTTGATTATCCATTCTTTTGGCACCGTCCTTTCGGTGTTTGCCGCAAGCTCTAACGGGAGGAGCTGATATTCGCATTCATATTTATCCCCTTCCTTTCTCTTGTAGCACACCATCTTGTCCGTTTCTCCGCGCACGGCGGCCTTTACCGCCTGCCTGCCCGCCTCAAACGTCTCTTCTATATCCGTCTTGCTGGCGCAGTGCGCGGCGCAGCGCTGCATTAAGGAAAGTTCTATCGGGCGGGTCTTTATACCCGTCTTTTCCTTTATCACGTTTGCGAGGTTTGCCGCAACGCCGCCGAGCTGGGCATGCCCGAAACTGTCCCTTGCGCCCGCCTTTCCCAGAAGTTCGCTTATGAGCGTGCCGTTTTTATCGTGAATACCTTCGGAAACGCACACAATGCACTTGTTGTTGTTCTTGGCGCATACCGCCTTTACGTCCTCGACGAACTTATCTACGTCGAAATCGGTTTCAGGAAGGTAGATGAGGTCCGCGCCGTAACCTTTATAGCCCGCAAGCGCCGCGGAAGCGGTAAGCCAGCCTGCGTTTCTGCCCATCGCCTCTATTATGCAGATGAGCCCCGTGTCGTACACCTTGGCGTCCAGATTTATTTCCATTATGGTGGTGGCGATATACTTTGCCGCCGAAGCAAATCCCGGGCAGTGGTCGGTGCCGTAAAGGTCGTTGTCTATGGTCTTGGGTACTCCTATGACGTTCATCTCGTATCCCGACTTTGCCATATACTTGCTTATTTTGTTGCAGGTATCCATACTGTCGTTGCCGCCGTTATAGAAAAAATACCGCACGTCGTATTTTTTGAACACTTCGAGAAGGCGCTTGTAATCGGTATCGTCCTCCTCGGCGTTCTTTAATTTATATCTCACGGAACCCAGGGCCGAGGACGGAGTGTGCTTTAAAAGCTCAAGCTCTTTCCTGTCTTCCTTTCCCATGTCGTAAAACTCTTCGTTCAATATGCCTCTTATGCCGTGCGCCGCGCCGTAAACGGCGGTTATCTCCCGGCTTTCAAGCCCCTCGATGAATACTCCCGCCGCACTTGCGTTTATTACGGAAGTGGGCCCGCCCGACTGCGCGAACATCAGCGCGCCTTTCAAACCTTTCATGTGTTCTTCTCCTTTTTTATTTTACAGGCTCAGTATCTGAGCGATATCGTACAGTTTTTTATCGAATCTCTTTTCAAACTTGGGCACTTCGTCAAACGGGACGGTTATGACCTTGTTGTTCCTTATGCCGATTGCAAGGCTTTCGGAATCGTTCATTAAAAGTTCCACCGCCTTGTAGCCGAAACGCGCCGCATACACCCTGTCCGCCATACTGGGCGCGCCGCCGCGCTGAATATAGCCGAAGTTGGTTACTTTTACGTTTATCCCGCTCTTTTCCTGAACGTAAGACGCTATTTCGTCCCTGTTGCCGGCGCCCTCCGCAAGGATCATCATGTTGGAAGTTTTGCCGCGGAGATAACTCTTTTTGATGGAAGCCGCTATCTGATCCAGATCGTACGGAATCTCGGGCACCAGCACGTACTCCGCGCCGCCCGCCACGCCGGCGTAAAGCGCTATGTCGCCGCAGTTGCGCCCCATGACTTCCAAAAGGCACACCCTGTCATGCGAGTGCATGGTGTCCCTTAAATTGCTTATCGCCCAAAGCACGGTATTTACCGCCGTGTCGAACCCGACCGTATAGTCCGTATACGCAAGGTCGTTGTCTATGGTGCCGGGAATACCCATTATCTTTATCCCGAAATTTTCGGTAAGGTCGCGCGCGCCGCGGAAAGTCCCGTCTCCCCCTATCACCACAAGCCCTTCTATCCCGAAAGCCGAAAGCGCGTCCGCCGCCTGGCGCTGCACCTCCACATCCTTAAATTCGGGGCAGCGCGCCGTCCTTAAAAAGGTGCCGCCTTTATGTATCATGTCCGAGACCGAGCGCGAACCCAGCCGGGTTATCTCGCCCTTGACGAGCCCCGCGTACCCCCGCTCTATTCCGTAAACATCTAAATTATTATTTAGCGCCGTGCGCACCACCGCCCTTATGCAGGCGTTCATACCCGGCGCGTCCCCTCCGCTTGTAAGCACCGCTATCCTCTTCATAGGTATCCTCCTGTATTGTTTTCATGTTACCGTTATACTTTTTTTACCAGCAATTATTTTATCACAACATTCGAGAAAATGCTATTTTTTTATATTGCTTTTTACTGTTTTTTCTTAAAAAATATTATATCTTTGTCCGAAAGCAGATTTTTAAGTTCGCTTATAAGCCCTTCGCAACGGCGCACCGAAGTATGCGCGTCGTATTTTTTGCCGCTCATCGCCACTATCACCGGGCACTCCCCGGGGTATGACGCGGCAATATCGAGTATCTCGTTTAAGTCTTTCTGCCGTTCTTCCGGAATGATGAGCCCCAGATACTCCTGTTCGTGCGGGGCGGCGACGTCTTCGGCAGACATCTCCATGCGGGTTATTTTGTCCGCCACTATCTGGGCAACCCCGTCCTTAAACTGCAATTTACCCGTTAAAACCACCACTTCTTCGGGCGCAAGAAAGTCCTTGACGCCGTCATAAAGCGAGGAAAAAACAATTACTTCTATGCTGCCGTAAAGATCTTCCACCGTCATGAACGCCATTGCCGCGCCGCTCTTGGTGGCGTGCCGCTTGAATTCGGTGATTATGCCGCCCATAACCACCTTTTCCCCGTCCTTTACTTCGGTGTACTGCCGGTTTCCGTCCTCATCCTCTTCGTAATATTCCAAAAGCCCGGTGTTAAATGAGTATTTATCGAACTGCTCCCTGTAATCGGAAAGCGGGTGCCCCGAAAGGTATACCCCCACCACCGACCTTTCGTTGGTGAGTTTTTCGCGCGAGGAGAACTCAGGAAGATCGGGATATTCTATTTTAAGCCCCTCGTCCTCCTCGAAAAAGGTGCCGAAAAAGCTTATCTGCATGGCGTTTTTCTTCTTGTTGGCGTCCGCCACCCTGTCCATATAGTCCGAATGGACTTCCATAAGCGTTCTGCGGTTTTTGCCAAACTCGTCGAACGAACCCGAAAGGATAAGGCTTTCCACCAGGCGCTTGTTTATTCCGAGGGGCACCGTGCGGGTTATAAAATCTTCAAAAGACTTGAAATCGCCGCCGTCCGCCCGTTCTTTTAAAATGTCGTTTATTATGGCGAGCCCCACGTTTTTAAGCCCCACCAGCCCGAACCTTATTCCCCCGTTCTCACAGGAGAAATAGGCTTTACTTTTATTCACGTCCGGCGGGAACACGTTTATGTTGCGGCTTTTAAGATACGTTAAGTATTTGGAGAGTTCCTCTATCTTATCTATACGGTTATTTAAGAGCGAACAGAAAAATTCCACCGGGTAGTATCTTTTGAGATACGCCGTCTGATAGGCGAGCACCGCGTAAGCCGCCGCGTGCGATTTGTTGAAGGCATACCGCGCGAAAGGTTTCATGTTGTCGTAAATCTTTATCGCCACGTCCTCCGGCACGCCGCGCTTTATTGCGCCGTCTACCGGCTGGCCGGTGTGCTCGTTTATGCCGCCGTACACGAAGATGGACTTTTGCTGCTCCATTATTTCCACCTTCTTTTTGCCCATTGCCTTACGCACTATGTCCGCGTGCCCCAGCGTGAACCCGCCGAGGCTCTGGCATATCTGCATGACCTGCTCCTGATACACAAGTATCCCGTAACTGTTTTTTAAAATTGGCTCTAAAAGCGGATGATCGTATTTTATGTTTTCCGGGTTGTGCTTGTTCTTTATGTACTGCGGTATGGAGTCCATGGGGCCCGGGCGGTAAAGGGATATTCCCGCTATTATGTCTTCGAACGTGGTCGGTTTAAGGTCCTTCATGAATCGTTTCATGCCCGGACTTTCAAGCTGGAACACCCCGTCCGTTTCGCCCGAACCGATGAGTTCGTATGTGCCTTCGTCCTCGTATCCTAAGCGGTGAAAGTCTATATCCACGCCGAAATCTTCTTTTGCATACTCGCAAGCCAGCTGCACGTCGGTCAGAGTTCTCAGCCCCAAAAAGTCCATTTTCAGCATGCCCAGCGCTTCCACCTCTATCATGTCGAACTGGGTGGTGATGTCCTCACCGTTACGCTGGAGCGGCACGTTTTCCATTATGGGTTTTTCGCATATAACCACGCCCGCCGCGTGCATGGAGGTGTTCCTCGGCAGCCCCTCTACCTTTATCGCCATGTCTATGATTCTGCGGAGCTGATCGTCGGTTCTGTAAAGTTCTATCAGTTCGGGGACGCCCACATTCTGCCCGTCCTTAGTGGTCTCCATTCCCAAGGACTGCTTTATGGTGGACTTGCCGTCCATTAGTTTCGTTACTCTGTCCACGCTGGCGTAAGGCACGCTGTACACGCGCGCAACGTCCTTTATTGCCTGCTTACTTGCAAGGGTACCGAAAGTGATTATCTGCGCCACCCTGTCCGCCCCGTATTTGTTGCGGACGTATTCCACCACTTCGCCCCGGCGGGCGTCCGAAATGTCCACGTCGAAATCGGGCATGCTCACGCGTTCGCGGTTCAAAAACCGCTCGAAAATAAGCTGGTAACCTAAGGGCTCCACGTCCGTTATCCCTATGGAATACGCCACTATGCTGGATACGCCCGACCCGCGCCCCGCGCCCACGGGAATTCCTACGCTGCGCGCATAGTTTATAAAGTCCCACACTATGAGATAATAGTCGCAAAAGCCCATGGAACTTATCACGTCGAACTCGTAATCGAAACGCTCCCTTATTTCGGGCGTGATTTCCTTATACCGCTTTTTAAGCCCCTCCTCCGCTAAGCGTCGGAGGTATTCTTTGGGGGTGCTGCCGTCATCCGGCACGTATTTAGGAATGAGCGAAACGTCTCTTATCGGCTCGCCCTTGGGGGTGAGCGCAAACACCTCTTCGGTTACCTTATCGGCTATTTTAACGGTGTTTTCCACCGCCGCCGGTATGTATGAAAAGAGCTTTTTCATCTCTTCCGGGCTCTTTAAATATGCCTGGTCGCTCTCCATTTTAAGGCGGGTGGGATCGTCGAGCGTGGTCTTCATGCTTATGCACATCACAACGTCCTGCATCTCCGCGTCCCCCCGCTCAAGGTAATGCACGTCGTTGGTGGCGACGAGCGGTATGCCCGTCTCTTGCGATAATTTAATTAGCAACGGATTTATGCGCTTTTGATCGGGCAGGCCGTGATCCTGTATTTCAAGGTAAAAATCTTCGCCGAATATGCCGGAGAACATCTCCGCTTCTTTTTTCGCACCTTCGTAATCGCCATCTATAAGCCGCTTGGGGATCCTGCCCGCAAGGCACGCCGAAAGACAGATAAGCCCCTCGGAATGTTCTGCTATCGTCTTATAATCTATTCTCGGCTTATAGTAAAACCCGTCAACGTACGCAATGGAATCGAGTTTTATCAGATTTTTATAGCCCTGTTTGTTTTTGCACAGCAGTATAAGGTGGTCGTAATCCTGTTTGCCGGTCTTGTCCGTATAGTCGTCGCACACGTACATTTCGCACCCGATTATGTATTTTAGTCCCGCCTTTTTTGCCTCCTCGGCAAAATACAGGGTGCCGAACATATTGCCGTGGTCGGTTATTGCCACCGTATCCATTCCCTTTTCCTTGCATGCGTTAAACAGCTTGTCTATGCGGGTTGCCCCGTCTAAAAGGCTGTACTCCGTATGCAGATGCAAATGCACAAAATCTGACATATCCTTTTCTTCCGTCCGTTTTTTGTTTTTCTCCCGCGCCGCAAAATTTCCCTGAATTTTCAGGCGCTTGCGTTTTACCTTTTAATGCCGTTATCGTTCTTTATTTTGCCGCAGTTTTCCGCTATTTCGCTTATCTTTCTTAATCTGTGATTTAAGCAGCTCTTGGTGATATTCAGCCTTGCCGCAAGTTCGGTTAAAGTGTCTTCCGGGAAATCTCTTCTTGCGGCGGCGGCAGCGGCAAGTTCGGGATTTAAAGCCTTTAAGCCGATCTCTTTATCTATTTTGTCTATGGCGGAGGCATATTTATACGCCGCTTCAACCTGGCGGCTCACGTTGCCGAGGTCGCAGTTTTTCTGGCGGTTGGTGTTGTTTAAGAGTTCTTTACTTATCATTATGTCCGTTATTTTAAGCACCGACTTGGGCGCCGGCAGAAAGGCGAGAAAATCTTTTATCCCCTCCGCGCTCTTTATATATACTATATAACTCTCTCTCCGCCGCGTAATATGCGTGTTTATGCCGAACCGCGCCAGCCTTTCCGACGTTACTGCCGCCGTTTTCGCATGGAAAAATATAAGTTCAAGGTGGTAGCCCGTGCCGTTTTCCTCCTTTAACGAGGGCGCCGTGCAGCCGCCCGCCGTTATAAACAGCCCCCTTATAAAGGCGCGGAAACAACAATCCTTTTGGGCTATTCCGCCGTAAAAATCAAAGTTTACGGAATATCCGCCGCCGCTTACCGTAAGTATGCCGAGCGATACGAGTATTTCCGGCACGCCCCGCCCCCAAAGAGTTACGGTAAAGCGGTCCTTTTTATTCAGCTTGTCCTCCGATACCGAGACTTCCCGCAAATCGTAACCGTACACCAGAGAAAGGTATTGGGCTATGACGTTCAGGGTCTCTTCGTCCCTCACGGAAAAATCCAAGCCCGGTTCCCCCTCCTTTTCAAAGAGTGTGCCGGCTCCCCGCAGCGCACCCGCCAGAAAGGCGCGGCGGCAGTGCTCTTCTTTTATGGGGCGGGAAAGTATTTCCTCACGTACCGTTTTGCCGAAATTCATCTGCCCGCCTCCCCTTTGAACCTCTTAAACCTAAAATCGGGGGTCCTTCCGTCTATATTAAAAATCCGCTCGGGCGGGACTTTCACCCTTTCAAGCAGTTTTTGCACAAGGCTTATTTCCCCCACGCGATCGGGAGAATGTGCGTCCGACCCGATTACGAAGTTCACCCCCGTTTCGATTACTGCGTACAGTTCTTCATCCGAAAGATGGGTTTTTTTGGCGTTTAACTCGATGTACGTGCCGTAATCGGCGGCGGCTTTAGCCACTTCCGCCGCGTCCGCAAAGCAGCAGTAATTGAGGTGGGTTATCACGTCTATGGGATTATTTTTAACGGCGTTTATATACGTTGCCGTGTTTTCCTTTATGAGCCGCGCGGAGGGTTTAGGCGCCTTTTTCATGGACAGGAAAAAGTTGGGTATGCCTATTTTAAACGCCGCGCCCAAAGTGTAAGTTACGAACTTATGCACCCCGGCAAGATATATATCGAAACTGTCGTAAAGCGAACTTTTAAGGTCGGTCTTGCCGTCCAGCCCTATTATGTTGGACTCTAT
Source organism: uncultured Eubacteriales bacterium (assembly GCA_949288785.1). Lineage (GTDB taxonomy): Bacteria > Bacillota > Clostridia > Christensenellales > Borkfalkiaceae > UBA1259. Next base: position 145,248 of record CASELQ010000001.1, read on the forward strand.
GCCGAGAAGGGTCTTTACCCCCGTTTCCTTTTCCGCCGCGGCGCACTCACGGCGCATTACCGGCAGCACCTTTTTCGTAAGCCCGTATACGGGGTGCGCAAATCCGTGATCGGATATGCCGAGCTCAAAAAGCCCCGCATCTTTTGCCGCCCTTGCGTTATCTATGATTTCGCCCGTGCCGTGCGAATAAACGGTATGCGTATGATAATCTGCGGTAAGCCGCATTTAAAACTCCCCGATAAATTCCACCTCCTCGGTAAGAAGTACGCCGAATTTATCTTTTACCTTTTTCTTTATGTATTGAATAAGCATATACACGTCTTCCGCCTGAGCGGAGGAGGATGCCGTTATAAAGTTTGCGTGTTTTTCGGATACTGCCGCTCCGCCTATACACGAACCTTTAAGCCCCGCCTGTTCGATGAGGCGCGCCGCATAGTCCCCCTCCGGGTTCAGAAACACCGAGCCGCAGTTCTTGCCAGCGGGCTGAGCTTCTTTTCTGGCGGAAAGGGTCTGTTCCGTCTTTAACGCTATTTCGCTTTTATTGCCGGGGTTTAACGCAAACGTGGCGGATACCACCTTTTCCCCCGTTTTTTTAAACCTGCTGGTGCGGTAGCCGAATTTACAGTCCTTATTGTAATATCTTACGAGCTTGCCGTTTTTAAGGGTTTCCACCCACAATATAACGTCCCCCGCGCTGTGGCCGAACGCGCCCGCGTTCTGCACCGCCGCGCCGCCCGCCGTGCCGGGTATCCCCGCCGCCCATTCCAGCCCCGAAAGCCCGCTCTTTGCGGCAAAGGCGCAGAGCGCCGACAGCTGAGCGCCGCACATTGCGGTTATGCCTTCTCTCCGCATAAACACGTCCTTTAACCGTACCGTGGAGATGATCAGCCCGTTAAACCCTTTGTCCGAAACGAGCACGTTGCTCCCGCCGCCTATTATCTTTACCGGCACGCGGCACCGCTTTGCCGCAAGCACCGCGCGGTTTAACGAATACAGGCTTCTTATTTCGGTATACCACTTTGCCCTGCCGCCGCAGCCGAGCGTGGTATGTTTTTTCATAGGTTCATCGGTTTTGAGTTCCAGATCGTAAATATCTTCAAGCTGCTCTTTAAAACCCATATATCTCCTTATATCATTTTACTATATTTTTTTATTTTTTTCAAGATTACAGCAATAAATTTTTTATTTCTTCGGGCAGTTCTTTTCCTCCTTTCGCGGCGGCGAGCGAAAGTTCCTGCATACCTTTTAATTGGTCTGCCGAAAGAAATGCCGAAATCGTTTTTCCGCACTCCGCACGCTGCATGGCGGCAAGTTTTTCATCTGCGTAACTTACGCCGCCGTATACCGAGAACATACTCAGTGCGCCCAGATCTTCCTGAACGGCGGAAGAAAGCAGGTAATCTATGAACATCTCGGCATATACGTTCTTTTCCGCGCTTTCCCCCGTTACCGAAATATACTGATACAGGTCGTTAAACCCCGTGAGCGGAATTACGCCGAACTGAAACCCGATATTTGAAAGCCTTACTATATCTCTCTGCGTGCCCAGCATCACCCCGTCTTTTCCGCCGGTAAAGGCGGCGTAAGCCTCTTTGGGCGGGAGCACCCTGTAACTTTCCGCCGAATAACCCGAAAGTTCGAGCGCAACGACGGGCTGGGTGTACTCTCCTTGCGAAACTATAAGGTTACCCCGGATAAAGTTATCCTTAATCTCCGCGCCTTCTCTTATTATAAGGCAATATCCGCCCCTGCACCAGGGCACGGCGTAAACGCTGTTTTCCACCCTTCCGCCCGCCGCATAGCTCATTTTATTAAGAGGCTGAACGTTAAGAGGCTCGGTCCCCGCGCCGTATGAAATAAGGTCCGGGAACGAGCCATTCTTCATATGCTCCCTTGCTGTTTCCGCCGTGTAAGACAGCGCGGTTACAAGCACCCCTTCGTTCTCCTTTTCAAATCCGCGCGCGGCTTTAAGCAAAAAGGACTTTCTGGAACCCGTTCCGCCCTCGAAACTGTCTATCTGCCAGAGCGTTATTATACCCTTATAAGAGGGCGCGGGAAAGGCGCCCGGGTTTTGGGCATGCGGCAAAAAAAGCGCGATCGCCGCGCATGCGGCAAGCAGTATTCCCGCGGTTATCCTGAGAATTTTCATAGTAAAAGTATATTCCCGTAAAAGACGAAAAAGGACTTTCCCGCAAAGAAAAGTCCTTTTTTTGTTTATCCCGAATATCCGGCGGGCTCTTTACAGCGTAACCGGCGTCCTGCCCGGACCCACCGTGGCGGTGGATGCTTTTTCCTTTAAGAGCACCGCTTTTATTACGTCGTTCACTTCATCGCGGGTGGTTTTGTCTATATCCGCAATGCGCTCCTTAAAATCGAAAACCTTATCTAAAAACAGCAGGTATCTGCCGAACAGCAGCATCTGCGAGGAGGTGCTTTCCTGCCCCATTACAAAGGTAGATTTTATCTGTTCCTTTCCGCGCAAAAACTCCTGTTCGGTTATCCCTTCCGCAAACAAATTATCCACCACGCCCGAAACCGCGCGCTCTGCCGCCGCGCGCTCGGCGGTATTCACGCCCGCATATATTTCCAGCGCGCCGCTGTCTTTATACTGGGAAACGTAGGAATATATGCTGTAAGCAAGCCCCATTTCCTCGCGCACCTTCTGAAACAGCCGGCTGCTCATACCCCCGCCCAGCACAGAGTTTGCAAGCGCCAGCGCCACGTTACGTTTGTCGCTTACGGGCAGCGCGGGGAATGAAAAGGCTATGTGAGATTGTTCCGTGCGCTTGCATTTGTATAAATATGAAGGCTCAACTTCGGCGTATTTTTTCTGCTCCGCGCTCTTTTTGCCGGTAAATCTGCACGCAAAGAGCTGCTCTATCATGCTTTCCGCCGCCTGCACGTCTACGTTGCCGGCAACGGATATCACCACGTTATCCGCGCAGTAATATTTTTCCATGTACTCCCTTATATCCTGCCTTGTAAACTTCTTTACGTTCTTTATGCTGCCGAGTATGGTTCTCCCCAGCCCCTCGTCTCCGTATCTGCTCCTTGCAAGCAGGTCTAAACACAGTTCTTCGGGCTCGTCCTCGCACATGTTTATTTCTTCTATCACCACGCCTTTTTCGCGCGCGCTCTCGCTTTCCTCGAACAGGGAATCGAAGAATATATCCGAAAGCACTTCCAGCGATTCAAAAAGGTGCTCCGCGGTGGCCTTGGTGTAATAGCAGGTGAGTTCCTTGGAGGTAAAGGCGTTAATCTGGGCGCCTATCCTGTCGGTGTAATCCGAGATCTCGAAAGCCGTCCTGTTTTTGGTGCCCTTGAAAAGCATATGCTCTATAAAGTGCGAAATGCCGTTGCTGTCTTTGGTTTCGTTTATGCTGCCCGTCTTTACCAGCACCCCGCAGGAAACCGTGAACAGCCCTTCCATCCTGTGTACTATAAGCCTTAAACCGTTATCGAATTGCCTGTAATGCGTCATTTTATCACCCTTAGTATATTGTACGCAATTTAAGCCGCCGTATCCCCTATGTTTTCGCTTACCGTAACGAGGGAATATCCGCCGCTCAATATCCTTGCTATTATTTCCGGCAGACACCTCAGCGTGTGCGGCTTGGGGTGCATAAGTATAAGGTCCCCGCCCGTGAGGTTATCGGTGGCGCGGGATATTATTTTACTTTCGCTCTCGTCCCGCCAGTCTATGGTGTCCTTGGACCACATTATCACCTTATACCCCAGGTCATACGCCGCGTTAAGCGTATTCCTGCCGAAACTCCCCGAGGGCGGAGCGAACAGCCGCGGCTTTACGCCCGAAAGCGCTTCCACCACCGCCCCGGTAAGTTCTATTTCCTGCTTATTTTCTTCATACCCCAGCGACTTATGGTCCTTATGAAAATACCCGTGGTTTGCAAGTTCGTGCCCGCTTTCCGCAATCTTTTTTAAAGCTAAAGCATTGTCGTCCGCCCAGCAGCCGCCTACAAAAAAAGTGGCTCTTGCGCCGAATGCGTTAAGCGTTTCCACCATCGCCTCCACCACTTCGGTGTTTTCATATACGTTTATCATTAAAGATACGCCGCCGCCCGCTCTGTTGCCGTTATAAATGGCTTCCGCCTCTTTCCCGCCGTATGCGGGGAGCGGCTCTTCCCCTATAAAACTCACCGAAATCACCGCCGTTATTATGACGGCAAGTATTATGTTGGTTATTACCGTTATCCTCTTTCTGCCGGTCATTTACCCACCTCTTTTTTATCTTATGCGGTATATTGCGTGTAAATGACCCCGTTTTAAGGGAATTATCCGGCGGTGAACCTGTGCGCCGCGCCTGCCGCAGCACCTGCCGCAGCGCCCGATAAAAAGTTCCCGCCACTTATTGCCGTATATTAAACTCAAAGGGCAGAGCGGAAACTCTGCCCTTTTTTAGGCTTGTTTTGCTGCCGCGCCGTTTTACCTATGCGCTCAGTCATTCAATATTTCAAGGAGTTTCAAGTCTATGCCCTTTTCTCCTATCTTTATGATTTCAACCTTTACCCTGTCGCCTATATGCAGCACTTCTTCCACGCTGTCTATGCGCCTGTCAGAAAGACGGGAGATGTGAATAAGCCCGTCCTTACCCGGGGCAAGTTCGCAGAAAGCGCCCACTTTGGGAAGTATGCGCACGACTTCCGCTATGAACATATCGCCGATTTCGGGGTCTTTGGCAATGGAGAGAATAATTGCCTTTGCGCGTTCGGCGGCAGCGCCGTCTCCCACGCAGGCGATGTTTACCCTTCCGTCATCCTCTATGTCTATCTTAACGCCCGTTTCCTCTATTATCTTGTTGATAACTTTGCCCTGTTTGCCCACAACGTCGCCTATCTTTTCGGGGTCTATGCTGAACGAAATAATTCTGGGCGCGTATTCGGAGAGGTCTGCACGCGGCTTGTCTATCACTTCGAGCATCTTGCCGAGTATAAACTTCCTGCCGACGTTTGCCTGCGAAATTGCCTGCCTTAAAATATTTTCGTCAATCCCCTTAATTTTTATATCCATCTGGATGGCGGTTATGCCCTTTTCGGTGCCCGCCACCTTGAAGTCCATATCCCCGAGGAAGTCTTCAAGCCCCTGTATGTCGGTAAGAATGGATACCTTGCCGCTCTCGGTGTCCTTTATAAGCCCCATGGCTATGCCCGCTACCGGCGCCTTTATCGGCACGCCCGCATCCATCAGCGCAAGGGTGGAACCGCACACGCTGCCCTGAGAGGTGGAGCCGTTGGAAGACAGCACTTCCGAAACCACCCTTATGGCATAGGGGAATTCCTCTTCCGAGGGAATAACCGGTTCGAGCGCGCGCTCGGCAAGGGCGCCGTGCCCTATTTCGCGCCTGCCGGGACTGCGGAGGGGCTTTGCCTCTCCCGAAGCATAGCCCGGCATATTGTACTGGTGCATATATCTCTTGCGGGTCTCTCCGTCCAGCCCTTCGAGTTTCTGCGCCTCGGACAGCATCCCCAAAGTGCAAGTGGAAAGCACCTGCGTCTGCCCCCTGGTGAACACGCCCGAGCCGTGCACCCTTTTAAGCACGCCCGCTTCGCACCAGATGGGCCTTATTTCGGTGAGTTTCCTGCCGTCCGGCCGGATGCCGGTTGCGGTTATTTTTGCGCGAACCTTTTCCTTGGTCATGTAATAAAGCGCGTCCTTTATCTCTCTTTCTTTATCGGGGAAAATCTCCGCAAAGTGTTCAAGACAGTCCTTTTCCACCGCGTCCTGCCCGGCCTGGCGCTCCTCCCTGTCAAAGGTGTCAAGCGCCCTGTCAAGTTTTTCGGAGGCGTATTCTCTCACAGCCGCGTCTATATCTTCCGGAACGTGATAAAGTTCCATTTCGCGCTTGGGCTTGCCTATCTCTTTTACTATTTCTTCCTGGAAAGCGCACAGCTTTTTTATTTCCTCGTGCCCGAATAAAATCGCGCCAACCATCTCGTCATCCGAAATTTCCTTGGCGCCGGCTTCTACCATCATTATGGCGTCCTTGGTGCCGGCAAGATTTAAAGTAAGCGTGCTCTTTTCTCTCTGCGCCTTGTCGGGGTTAATGACGTACTTCCCGTCAACTATCCCCACCACAACGCTGCCGGTGGGGCCCGCAAAAGGTATGTCCGATATGCTTATCGCTATGCTGCTCCCGAGCATTGCAAGCGGCTCGGGCTGCACGTCCGGCTCTACCGAAAGAGCGGTGGCAACCACTATTACGTCGTTAAAAAGGCCTTTCGGGAAAAGCGGGCGGATGGGCCTGTCTATAAGCCGGCTGGTCAGAATTGCCTTGTCCGACGCTCTGCCCTCCCTGCGCTTAAACCCGCCCGGTATTGCGCCCACGGAGTACATCTTTTCCTCAAAATCTACTCCGAGCGGAAAATAGTCCATTCCTTCGCGCGGTTTTTCGCCCATGGTAACGTTCACCATGACCGCAGTTTCCCCGCAGCGCAGCACGCATGAACCGTTGGTCTGCCCGGCATATTTGCCCGTTTCCACGATAAGTTCCCTGCCGCCCACGGTCGTCCTGAATTCTCTGTAACCTTGTGTCATTTTTCTCTCCTGTTTACTGTACTCTTATTTTTCATGAAACGAGCCTGCACCCCGCAAACCCGCAAATATTACTTTTTCAGACGCTTAAAGCGGCTTTTTCCCGCTTTTTCCCTGCTTATTTCCCCGCCGTTTCAGTAAAAAAGGGCGGAAAACTCCCGCCCCGTATTTTTACTACTTTCTGAGATCAAGTTCTGCGATTATTTTTCTGTATCTTTCGATATCTATCTGTTGCAGATATTTCAAAAGACCGCGGCGCTCGCCCACCATTTTCATGAGCCCGCGGCGGGAATGATTGTCATGCTTGTTTGCCGCAAGATGCTCGTTAAGATGGTTGATGCGCTCCGTTAAAAGCGCTATCTGCACTTCCGCGGAACCGGTATCGCCCTCGTGCCGTGCGTACTTTGCTATTATTTCTGCTTTCTTTGCTTTATCCATTGTTCTTTACCCTCCTTAATGGAAAAATTCGCTCCTGCCAAAGCCCGGGGAGGAGAACCCGCCGAACCTTGAAAGAAGTATCAAGTATTTGTTAGTATACCAAAAATCAGGCGATTTGTAAACTGTTTTTAGCGCATTTACACTAAAAATCAGGAAAAAAGCGCCAGTTTGCGCCGCGTTATTTCCTCTTCTTTGTCAAGATAGGTCTTTACGTCCTTGGGGGACGCCTGCCTTTCTATTCTGCCCGCCGTAAAATCCACTCTTTTAGATATGGCGCCCGCCCCGCACGCCACCGTGGAGGATATCTCTTCCATGGTGTCTATATTGTATACGCACTCTTTGCCCGGCTTGGCATACCCCACGTTTTCAAGGTTGCCGGACATATATTTCTGGCGGTACAGGTAATACGGTCTGTATCCCGCCGCCGTAAGCGCCTTATATGCGTAATTCACCATGTTCTGCGTGTGCTCTCCGCCGAGCAGCCGCTTTTCGCTTTCCGCAAGGTACGAACCCCGCTTTATGCACAGAGTATGCACCGTTATATCGTCCGGAGAAAGGGTTATTGCCCGCTCTATCGTGCGGAAAAAGTCCTCTTCCGTTTCCCCTTCAAGCCCCGCTATAAAGTCCATATTCACCGAAAAGCCCATGCTTTTTGCAAGCAAAAACTTTTCCTCCGCCTCCGCCGCGGTATGGTTCCTGCCTATCCTTTTAAGCGTTTCATCCGAAAAGGTCTGCGGATTAACGCACACGCGGGTTACGCCGTGCGCCTTTAATATGGACAGATTTTCCTTTGTGATGCGGTCGGGTCTGCCCGCCTCCGCCGTATACTCTACTCCCGCGTTTATTTTATCCAGCGCGGTGAGCACCTTTTCAAGCTGCTCGTCCGAAAGCGCAACCGGGGTGCCGCCGCCTATATATATGCTCCTTAATTTTTTTACGAGCGGCGCGGAAGCCTCTATCTCCCTTGCAAGGGTTTCCGCATAGTCGTTTGCAAGCGGGGCGTATCTTGCCATATCCGCGGTTACGAACGAGCAATATCTGCACCTCGAAGGGCAAAAAGGGATAAACACGAAAAAGTCTGTGTTATCGGGGTTCTTTTCGTAAACGCCGCGCTGCGCCTCTATCACCGCGCGGGTGAGCGCCGTCTTAGCGGGGCTGACTTTCATAACCTCGGTGAAAAACTCCTCGAACCGCCCGTCTTTATCCATCTCCGAATAGGCGAGCGCGGTGGGTCTTATCCCCGTGAGCGCGCCCCACGGCAGGTCTTTTCCGTACTTTTTGGAAAGGGCTTTGTATACCGAGAGCTTGGCGTATCTCTTTATCAGCCGCTTTTTAATAAGCGGAGTAAGCCCCGCCGGAATGAGATTGCCGTAAACGTAGGCGCCGCCGTCTACCGTAACGGTATTTATAAGCCTGTCCGCCCCGTCCTTGAACACGTGTTTTATATGAGCGCTTTCGCTTTCCGGAAAGAGGTTTATCACCTCCCTGAGTTCGCTTTCCGCGCCGGTAAGGTTAGTTTCAATCATAGTCTGTAAAAGGGTTGAATACCCGCTCGTGCGAGAGGGTGGTAAACGCTTCGTGCCCGGGATACACTTTATAATCTCCCGGCAGAGCGAAAAGTTTTTGCACCGATTCTATAAGCTGCGCGCGCGAGCCCGTGGGAAAGTCCGTCCTGCCAACCGATTCCAAAAACAGGGTGTCGCCCGTAAACAGCATGTCCCGCCCCATAAACGTAACCGAACCGTCGGTATGCCCGGAGGTTTCAATCACGGTTAAAGTGATGCCCGCAACCTCTATTTTATCCCCCTCTTTTACCGTTACGTCCGCCGTGCAGGGTTCAACCTGCCTGCCGAAACGGGCGCCCAGAGTATCTCCCGCGGCAAGTTTCGGCGCGTCCTTTTCGCCGATATATATCTTTGCCCCGTCCCGCTGCAATTTTTTGGCGCAGGCGGTATGGTCAAAATGGGCGTGCGTAAACAGCGCCGCGGTTATTTTAAAACCGTGCGCCTTTTCCGCCGCTTTCAAAGCGTTATAACTCTCCCCTCCGTCTATGACCGCGGCCTCATTGTCGTCGCCCGCCAGAATATAGGCGTTTACCCTGAGGGGACCCGAAATAAGATGGTAAAGTTTCATCAGGTTGCCGTTCTGAACACGTCGGTTATGCCGGGGTTTTGCGATAGCTTTTTTATCAGCCTGTCCAGCTCTTCCTTGTTGTTCAGCCTTATGTTGAAGTCTATTATTACCTGCCCGCTCTTGCCGTCCGTCCTGCCGTTGGTGGATACTATTTCAAGTTTCAATTCCGCCACCGCGGCGGCGACCTGCGCCAGCACCTGCGACTGCGCGGAGCCTATTACCTTGATGCCCGCGTTATATACGCTGGTACCCTTATCGTCTAACCAGCTGACCTCTATAAGCCTGTCCGCTTCGGCGTGGCGGAGGTTGGGGCAGTCGCTCCTGTGCACGGTTACGCCGTGCCCGCGGGATATAAAGCCCACTATGCTGTCCCCCGGGACGGGGTTGCAGCAGCCCGCAAAACGGACGAGTATGCCCGTCATGCCCTTCACCTTTACGCTGCTCGCCTTTTCGGGCTTTGCGGCGTAAAACCGCGTTATCTCCTGCCGCGGCTGTTTTCTGCGGTGATAGTCTATAAGTTTTACAAGCACCTGATTGACGCCCACCGCCCCGTAGCCTATGGAGGCGTACATCTCGTCTATGCTGTTAAAGGACATCTTGGAGGAGATGAACAGGAAAGATTCTTCGTTAAGCAATTCGCTCAGAGAGTAGCCCCGGCGCTTTGCCTCTTCTTCGAGCATGGTTTTGCCCGTCTTGGCGTTCTCCTCCTTCATCACGCGCTTGAAATACTGACGTATCTTTACCCGCGCGCTGGGGTTTTTTACTATTTTAAGCCAGTCCCATGAGGGGCCTTTGGAATTCTGGGAGGTGATTATTTCCACCACGTCCCCGACGGACAGGGTACTGTTTAAGGGCACTATTTTGCCGTTTACCTTCGCCCCAACGCACTTGTTGCCCACGGCGGAATGTATGGCGTAGGCAAAATCTATGGGCGTGGCGTCCTTCGGGAGGCTTATAACGTCCCCCTGCGGGGTGAATACCAGCACTTCAGAACTGTATATATCGCCCTTTAAGGAGTTTAAAAACTCCTTGCTGTCTTTAAGCCCGCCCTGCCATTCCATAACTTCCCTTATCCAGGAAAGGCGGGTGTCCAGGTCGTCCGCTTCCTTTTTGTTTTCCTTATACTTCCAGTGCGCGGCTATACCGTATTCGGCGGCGTGGTTCATCTCGTAAGTTCTTATCTGTATCTCGAATACCCTGCCGTAATTGGTTACCACCGTGGTGTGGAGAGAACGGTATAAATTGGGTTTGGGGGTGGCTATATAGTCCTTTATGCGCCCCGGTACCGGCCGCCACTTGTTGTGTATTTTACCGAGTATCTCGTAACACTCGTCTACCGTGTTCACTAATACCCTTATCGCCACAAGATCGTATATCTGATCCAGCGTCTTGCCCTTTTCCTTCATCTTGCGGTAGATGCTGTAAAGGTGTTTTCTCCTGCCGAAAACCTCGCCCTTTATGTGCGATTCTTCGAGCATGGCCTTAACGTCCTCTATGACGTGGTCCACAAACCCGCCGCCCTCTTTCAGGCGTTCTTCCACGTTGGTGGAAATATATTCGTACGAATCGGGTTCGAGATACTTTAAGCACAGGTCTTCGAGTTCGCACTTTATCTGCGAAATGCCGAGTCTCCCCGCGAGCGGCGCGTAAATTTCCAGCGTTTCGCGCGCCATGCGCTGCTGCCTCTCCACCGAAAGAAAGTTAAGCGAACGCATGTTGTGCAGCCTGTCTGCAAGCTTTATTATTATCACCCTTATGTCTTTTGCCATGGCGACGAAGAGCTTACGGAAATTTTCCGCCTGCTCCTCTTCACGCGAGGTGAACTCTATTTTTTCGAGCTTGGTTACGCCCTGCACCAGTTCCAGCACCTCTTCCCCGAATTCCTTTTTAAGGTCCCCTTCGGAGACGGGCGTATCCTCAAGCACGTCGTGCAGAAATGCCGCCGCTACGGTGGCAGCGTCTAACCCCAGATCCAAAAGTATCCCCGCTACCGTGCAGGGGTGCACGAAATAGTCCTCTCCAGAGGCGCGCTTCTGATTTTCGTGCGCCTTTTTGGCAAAGTCATACGCCTTTTCGCATAATTCCAAATCTTTACCGGCGTATGTCGTTTCCAGCCGTTCGTAAACCGTCATTCCTTTGCCTCCTTTACGGCGCGGTAAATGCGGGAGTTGGTAAGCGCGTTTCTTACCTCCGCATTGAGTTTTAACCTGCCGTTCTTTATTCCGAATATACCCAGTTCGAAAAACACTTCCGCACAGAATATGAACTGCTCTTCGGGCACGGATACGTCTTTGCCGTACATGGCGTAAGCCTCGCACGAGCCGTAAAATTCCTTTCCGCACAGCGACAAGAGCGCCGAATATCCCGCGGCAAAATCTTCCCTTTCCGCGGAAAGTCCGCTTAAAAACCGCGCGCCCGGTATATCCGCGTAAATCTCTGCGGGAGCAGAACCGCTCACGTATGTAAAAGGCTTATCCGCGTAAATTATGCGGGAATATCCTTCCGGCATTTCCGCGGGAGAAAGCACTATGCAGCTGTTAACGGTACGCGGCGGAACGGAAAAAAGATAAATTTGCGCATCTTCCGCCCCGGCGATCTTATTTATATTGTCCGGGTCCGACACAGCGTAAACGGTGCCGAAACCCTGCTTAAATTGCGGCGCGCCCCGCATTATCCCGGCGCCTGCCGGCACGCCGGCGCCGACGGCGGATTTTTTGAGTTCGTTTCTTAAAACATACGGTTTAAGGGGCGAACAGTCGGAATAATCGGGTATAATGTTCTTCACTATCCCCTTGCAGGATTCTCTGCCGTTAAACACCGAATAGGAAAGTTCAAAAGCCACCGTCTTGTCTACGGGCAGCGCAAGGATATCGGCGTCCTCCTCCCCGTCAAAATCCAGCATGTCCGCCGCGGGAAGGCTGAAAAGATAGTGAACGGACCCCGCCTTTAAGGGCTGCGCCTTTACCGTTCCCGCCGCCCGCGCGGTGAAAAGCGGCCTGCGGTTGCCCGTGCCGAAAGGTTCCAAAAGTTCCAGTTCTTTTGCAAATTGCAGGCTTATCTTATCCTCCGCCTGCCACTCGGCAAACAGCGTTTTCTGTTCGCATACCAGCGCGCTCTCCTCCGCAAACTTTATGAGCGCGCGGCGCAGGGGTATAAAGTTTTCCCTTGAAACGGTTACGCCCGCCGCCTGAGAGTGCCCGCCGTAACCTTTCAGCAGCCCCTTTACAGAGCACAGCGCCTCATATATATTGAACCCCGGCACGCTCCTTGCAGAGCCTTTGAGCAAGCCGTTGGCGCCGGCAAAGACTATCACCGGGCGGCAGTAATCTTCGACCAGCTTTGCCGCAACTATGCCTATAAAACCCGTCTTCCAGCTCTCGTCCTCTACCAGAATAACGCCGCCTTCCGCAAGATTTTCCTTCTGTATTTTTATTTTGGCGGCTGCATAAATCGCGTCGCACTCGGTCTGGCGGGCGATGTTATAGCGCGAAAGCTTTACGCAATACTCGAATATTTCGTGCGGGTCCTCGCTTATAAACGCTTTTAAAGCGGAACCCGCGTCCCCCATTCTTCCGCCCGCGTTTATGCGCGGGGCGATCTGGAATGCAAGCGTTTGCGAAGTGATTTTTTTGCCCTGATTTTCGCCCAGCAGATTTTTGAACGCCTGCCGCGCGGAAGATGAGTTCATTATTTTCAGCCCCTCCGCCACTATGCACCTGTTCTCGTCCTTTAACTCCATGCTGTCCGCCACGGTGGCGGCGGCGGCAAAATCTAAAAATTTATCCGCTTTTTTGCCGATCAGGGCGCGCGCCAGTTTATATGCCACGCCCGCGCCGCACAGCCCGGAAAACGGATACGCCTGCCCGGAAATTTTGGGGTTTATCGTGATCGCCGCGGGGAGATTTTCGGGCGGCTCGTGATGGTCGGTTACTATCACGTCCGTCCCCAGCGCCTTTATTTTCTCTATGTTTTCCGCTTCGGATATTCCGCAGTCCACCGTAATAAGCAGATCCACCTTTTCTTCCGCGGAAAACGAAAGCACCTTGTCCACGTTAAGACCGTACCCATCTTCCCGCTCGGGCACGGTTACCCGCGTTCTTATGCCCAAGTCTTTAAGGCAGAAATACATTACGGAGGCGGCGCACACCCCGTCCGCATCGTAATCGCCGAACACGAGTACGCTTTCGTTATTTTCAGCCGCGCGCCTTATACGGGCGACCGCTTCGCTCATTCCTTTAAGCAGAAACGGGTCGTGAAAACCGTTCTTGCCGGGGTGCAGAAAGGCGCGCATCTCCCCCGCGGAAGTAATGCCGCGGGCATATAAAAGGCGTGCGGTCTCAAACGTGATACCGCATTTTTCCGCCATGCTCCTGACGGCGCCTCTTTCGCTCTCCGTAAGCGTTTTCCCGTAAACGATCTTCATTTTGCCTTCCGATAAAAATACTCTTATGCCGGCAGCGCCCGTGCTTATCCCGCACTTCCCGGCACCTTTAAATTACTTCTCTTATAAGCGAAATAAGGCGGAAAGAACTCCCGCCTTACACACAACCCGTTTTTACACAGTTATTTTTTGGCCTTTGTTCCCTTAACGGCCGACCATATTGCGGGCGTTACCGTCATGGACGTAAAGTACGCGCTGACAGCCGCTATAAGCAGATGCGCGCCGAAAAACGCAAGGTAGTAAGAAAATAAAATTCCGCACACCGCAAAAGCTACCGCTGCCGCCGCAAAGCCTACGAGCATGAAATTCATTCTCTTTACGCTCATTGACGCGCCTTTTTGCGCTATGTCTGCCGGGGTGAGTTTTTCCTCCGTTACAAGCTTTTCGGTTTCACGGAATCTGTTACACATACCAGCCGCAAGCAGGGAAGAAAGCGCAATGGTTCCGGCAAGCACCGCGCCGAACACGGGCGCCTCCGGCACCCTTGTAATGGCAACGAATGATATATATACGAGCGCGGAAAACACCGAAACGCACAGTACCGCTACGCCGCCCGCCGCTTTTTCGGCAATGAGCGAATATATAAAGTACGCAACCACCGCTATGCCTATTGCCAGAAGAACGTAAAGATAGTCCTCGGTGTTATCGCCCACCGCCGTACTATAAACGTCCACGCTGCCCACGAGGTTGGAAAACTCGGAATCGGCGATCGCGCCGTCTATCGCCCGCTGCAAATCTTCTTCCACCAGGTCGCCGAGCGAATTTAATTTATATACATAGGTAGCGCCGTCATCCAGCGTTTGGGTGGCATAGTCCGAAATCTTAACGCCCACCGAAGTGAAATAATCGCGCGCGGCGGTATCCACCACTTCGGGCGACCCGTCAATATTCTGGTCTATGCCGACGTGCACTTCATACGCCGCGGAAAAATCTGCCGTGTTGTTGAGCCCGAATATGCCGAGCACCGCCATACCCGCAAGTATGACTGCCAGCATGATGATAAAGGTTATTTTGAATTTACGCGTTGATTTGCCGTTCATGGTTACGCCTCCGCCCTTTTAAGGTTGAGAAATTTATCGCCGTATCCGGCTATGGGCAGAATAAGCGCGGCAAACATCCTTGCAAAGAGCATATTGGATATAAACGATATTACGGCGCCTATCCCGAAAGTTATGGCAAAGCCTTTTAACGTGCCGTTAACGAACAGGAATAATGCAAGCGCTATTATTCCGCACGCCACCGTACCGCCGATAACCGGCATGATCGAACGGCGGAACCCCGTTTTGACCGCGGTTTTGACCATCTTGCCGCCGGAGTATTCTTCCTGTATGCGCTTAGCGGTGATTATCAGCCCGTCCGCCGTGAGAACGGTTGCGAATATTATTCCCACAACGCCGCCGAGAGAGAGTTTTATTCCCGGCACCGCTATAAGCATGAGCGCCTGTAATAAAAGAGAAAGTATCAGGGTAAGCCCGGCGATAAAACCGTATCCCCTGTAACACACAAAGAACGCGACTATAAACGCCGCCGCCACCGCAAGAATCGCCACAAGGCACCAAAGCGCCGTGTTTTCTCCATAAGGCGCAGTTACGCTCATGGGATCCGAAACTTCGTAACGGTAAGGCAGCCCGCCCGAACTTATCTGCAATGCCGCCTGACGGGCGCCCGCTTCGCTGTCCACAAACAAGCCCAGAGACCTGCCGCTGAAATAACTTGCGGAAAGCGCCTCGCTCCCGGACATAAGTTCGGTATCTCCGAGCGTTATGCGGAAGTAGAAAGTCCCTGCGTTTATGCTGCTCATTATTTCGTCATAGGCATAGTCGGTAAAGGTGATGTTTACCTGATAATAGGTAGTATCCCCGTCCGACACCACGCCGGCGTATTCGGCACTGTCTATCACCTGCCCGTCCGTAAGAATCTCGTCCGTGGGGTCTGCCTCGCTCCCGCCGTAAAATTGCAGTTCGCCGTAAGCCGCCGCCACCGCTATGTCGGACGAGAGAGAAGTTACGTCCTCCTCGCCGTAATCGTTGGTTTCGCCGCGGGCCTCTATCCTGATGTCGTAATCTATTACCGCTTCGTCCGGATCTTTTACGGCTTTAACGGAAAAAGTCTGGTACCCCAAAGCCGTAAGGCGATATTCGAGGATGCTTATGACTTCGTTTATATCCTCCACCTCTTCGGTGTTATCCCTTGCGAGAGTAAGATTATACGCCGTTCCGCCGGCAATATCGTAATCTTTCTCGATAGCTCCGAGTACCCCGTTATAGTTCTTTACCCCGACGGGGAAACTTATAAACGTCATCACCGCCAAAAACGCCATGACAAGGCATATCAGGGATAATAACGTTATGGACCTGCCTTTTTTCATTTTTGCCTCCGCTCTTTGCCTCTGCCGAAAACGCAAAGGCCCTATTTACAGCCTGTTTTAAATTATATAACATAAGACCCGCGCGGGTCAAATATATTTAGCGAATTTTTGAGTTTGCCGTGCTTTAACATGCAAAAATTCCGCTCCGCGGCGCCTTGCCGCGCTTTTTTATATAAACAGCAATATCAGCCCGGCAATTATTCCCAGCCCCAAAAGTACCGTTCCGAGCACTTTCGGCACGGATATCGGCGTTTTGCCCCACGCCTTGCCCGTTTCGCCGTTTACGTAAAAATTGTAAAGCTTTTTATTGTAACTGTAATTGCCCACATACATCGGCAGCATTACGTATTTGTACGTAACCCCGTCATGCCGGGTGGAGACGTTCAAATACGCCACCCTGTCATGATCGTAACGGGAAAGGATCCTGCTGCGGATAACCGCGTCCATCTTATTCTTTGCGCTGCCCCAGCAAGACGTTATATCCTTGTCGTAATGATACGCCATGAAACCGAGCATATACTGCTCTTCAAAACTCTTTCCCGTATCCGTACCGAACGGCATTACTTTATTTAACTGCTCCTGCCCCAATTTGCTGCCCGCCGTTATAAGCACGTCGTTAAACGCGTCCGTATATACGCCGCTTATGTTGCGCCACACCACATAGGTCTGTACCCTTCTGTTCTTGCCCGAACCCACATAGCGGGTGCGTGTCTTGCCTATTCTGCCGTTATATACCGAATATGTATGGCTGTCAAAGGTAAAGCACGGGGTATAAACGCCCTTTACGTTATCCGCATTGAGTTTCTTTTTAAACTTGCGCGGCGCATAAAACCGCTTTTTTGCCCAAGTCTTGGATAACTCCACCGCCTTATCTTCGCCAAAGGCGAACGGAATCAGAGCGTTGGGTTTTAACCCCGCAAGTTCATCGGTAACACGCACGTGCGCCGTACCGCAAAACGGACAGATTTTTGCCGTTTCGCCCGCGCTAAGCACTACTTTTGCGCCGCAGTTATCGCACGAAAAGACGCTCGTTTCTTCCTTTGCCCAGTTGTTCCTCTCGCCGAACGCTTCCGCAAGGGACAGCTCTTCCGCAAGCTCTCCCTCGCCGGAAAAGTCCTTTTTGCTGCCGCAATGATTACATATCAGGCACTGCGAATCGGGGTCGAACACCATGTTCGCACCGCAACCCGGGCATTTTGCAATCTCCGTTTCGGCCGAGTTTTCTTCTCCGAACCCCGAAAACACACTCTCGTTTTCTGTTTCCATATCGTTACCGGTTCAGCCCTGAAAAATTATTTTACGTTATTCAGCTCTTCGAGCATCTTTTTGAGGTCCGCGCCGTGCACGTCCGCCGCTTCGCCCACCGTTTCTCCGTGCGCAAGCGCGCAGCCCAGGCAGTGCATGCCGTAATTCATGAGTATATCGCCCGCATTGGGGTTTATCTGAAGCGCTTCGAATATAGTGGTGTTTTCCGTTATCTTATCTGCCATGATCGTAACTCCTTTTTGTTTTTTTATTTTGCGCGGGCAGCCGAAAAAACGGCGAAACACCGCGTTTCACCGTTTTATTATATAATTATTTTAAACATAAGTCAATTGATTGGGTAAGTTTTCTTATAAGGATAAAGCGGTTTTGCGCTTTTTTTGCCGGGCTACGCGGGGCAATCTTCGTTTCCGGCGGAATTTTCCTTTTCCGAATAATAATACAGTTCTCTTTTTTTGGCAGACGCAAAGTTAAACACCGTACCCGCCAGATCCACTCCGCAGGCTTTGAGATCTGAAACCGTGTTCCTGAGCGCAAGCGAACTTATTTTGTCCCTCCCCACCACCAGCACGGTAAAATCCGTGTGCGGGGCTATTGCCATGTAGTCCGAAACCAGCCCGGCGGGCGGACAGTCCAATATGACAAAATCATACTTTTCGCGCACCGCTTTCATGAGCGCGCCGAACTTGCCGGACATAAAGATTATTGCGGGATTGTCAAACCGCTCTCCGCAGGTTATCACGTCCAGCCCCTCATAAGAGGAATGTTTTATTATATCGTTCAGTTCCGCTTCGCCCTTGAAATAGTCGGTCATTCCGCCGTGCAGCTCCAGCCTGAACATTCTGTGCAGGTTGGGTTTTCTGAAATCACATTCCAATACGACCGTCTTTTTTCCCATGCGGGCAAGCGATACCGCAAGATTTGCGCACACGGTGGTCTTCCCTTCCCCGTCTATACCGGACTGCATCATGCACGCTTTATCCCTTTCGCCGTCCCTTAAAAACAACAGGGTATCGGTGAGTTTTTGCACGTTCATGTGCACAAAACCGTCCGTATCTTTCTTCTTATCCTTTATATATGTGATCTTCTGAATATTTTTCATTCCGGTGATAGATTCCACCCTGTCCACCCCGGTTATCCTGTCGTTCACAAGGTACAGCACGAACGCCGCCACAAACGCCAGTATCACACCCAAAATAAAGGCTATAACCATTATCTTCGCCGTCGGGTCTATGGGCACCACACGAGCCGCGCCCAGCACCGGCAGCGTAACCGAACCCATAAAATACACGAATTCCCCGGTATCTTCGTCCTTTAACTGGGCAATCTCCTCGGCAGACTCTATAACCGCCATAAGTTTTTCTCTTGCAAGTTCCGGCGTAACGTCCGTATACGAAACGCCTATTATCCAGCGGTTATCTTCGGACGCGGTGCTTATGCTGCGGGCGGCAACCTGCTCACCGCACCTTTCGGACGCGGTGGAAACCACTATGTCCGTGGAAAGAAAATCGCACACGTTCTGTATGTAATAGTTGGTATACGGCACATAATTCATGTCCGAAGAACTGCCCGTATCGCTGTACTTTGCCTGTACCATCACGCTTACGGAAGCCATATATTCATCCTGCCGTATAAACGTATACGCCACGCCCAGCGCAAGCGCCGCCACAACTATTGCCAGCTCCAATATTATGTATTTTTTGATCAGATACCAAATGTCTTTGAATGTAAGCATGCTCTTTTCTTTCTCCATATTCCCCTGCAGCCTTTTTGATACTTTACCGAAAATCGTTTTTATTATATAATATAATTGTCAAACTGTCAACTTTACGCGCAAAAAATAACGATTATTGCGTTTTTTACGGAAAAGCCGCCCCGTTTCGGCATTTTTCGCGCCGAAACGGGGCGGCTTTGGTTTACTGAAATATTCTTGACAACCTTTTATACGCGCTTTTCTCTGTCTTCTTTCACAAGCCGTTCGGTTATCTCTTCAAGCGCCATGCAGCCGAGGTCGCCCGCCTTTCTCGAACGGACGGACACGGTGTGCTCTTCCGCCTCCCTGTCCCCGACGACGAACATATACGGGATCTTTTCCAGCTGCGCCTCTCTTATCTTGTAACCTATTTTTTCGTTCCTTACGTCGGCCTCGGCGCGAAGCCCTGCGGCGCGTAGTTTTTCGGTTACTTCTTTGGTGTATTCCGCCGTTCTGTCGGTAAGCGAAAGCACCTTTATCTGCACGGGCGAAATCCACAGCGGGAAAGCGCCGGCATACTTTTCTATGAGCATTGCAAGCGTGCGCTCATAGCAGCCGATGGACGACCTGTGTATGACGAAAGGATACTGTTTTTCCCCGTTCTCGTCTATATACGTCATATCGAAACTCTTTGCCGCGGCAAAGTCTAACTGAATGGTGATGAGCGTATCCTCCTTGCCGTAAACGTTCTTGGTCTGCACGTCTAACTTAGGACCGTAGAACGCCGCCTCGTTATCCGCCTCCACGTATTCGAGCCCTATGTCGTCGAGAATCTTTTTCATGAGCGCCTCGGTCTCGTCCCACGCCTTGTCGTTGTCTATATACTTTTCCTTATTCCCTTTGCCGCGTTTGCTGAAACGGAAGGTCATATCCTCTTTCAGCCCCAGGCAGTCAAGGAAATAATAACTGAGGTCGAGGCAGCGCTTGAACTCTTCCTCCACCTGGTCGGGCGTGCAGATTATGTGCCCGTCCGACAGGGTGAACTGCCTTACCCTTATAAGCCCGTGCATCTCGCCGCTGGCTTCCTTTCTGAATTCGGTGGCAGTCTCGCTGTACCTGCAAGGCAGGTCCCTGTAACTTTTGAGCCCGTTTTTATATATCTGATACTGGAAAGGGCATGTCATGGGGCGGAGTGCCATTGCGTCCGGCGAGTTCTCGTCCCCTATTATAAACATCTTATCCCGATAGTGGTCCCAGTGCCCGGAAATCTTATAGAGGTCGCTCTTTGCCATATAGGGCGTTTTGGTTATCATAAAGCCGCGCCTTTCCTCTTCGTCCTCCACGAAACGGGAAAGTATCTGCATTATCTTGGCGCCCTTGGGCATTATTATGGGCAGCCCCTGCCCCACAACTTCTTCGGTCATGAAGATGCCGAGATCCCTCCCGAGCTTGTTGTGGTCTCTCTTTTTAGCCTCTTCAACGGCGGTAAGATAATCTTCGAGTTCGCTCTTTTTCTCGAACGCGGTGCCGTAAATGCGGGTGAGCATCTTGTTCTTTTCGTCCCCCCGCCAGTACGCGCCCGTTACAGATGTGAGCTTAAACGCCTTTATACGCCCCGTGGACGGAAGGTGCGGCCCCCTGCAAAGATCCATAAAATCGCCCTGTTTGTAAAAGGATATTTCGCTGCCCGCGGGCAGGTCGTTTATCAGTTCGGTCTTATAGGGTTCGGAAAAATCTTTGAAGATTTTAAGCGCGTCCTTCTTGCCGTATACCAGCCTCTCGATAGGGAAATTACTCTTTATTATGCTCTTCATCTCGTTCTCTATCTTGGGCAGATCGTCTTTCGTTATCGGAGTCTTGAACTCTATATCGTAATAAAACCCATTCTCTATTGTGGGGCCTATCGCAAGTTTGGAGGTGGGATATATGTTCTTTACCGCCTGCGCAAGGACGTGCGCCGCGGTGTGGCGGTACACCTGCAAACCCTCTTTATCTTTCATGGTGATTATCTGCAATTCGCAATCTTTATCCACCACATACGAAAGATCTTTTAGCGCCCCGTCTATTTTGGCGCATACGGCGTTCCTTAAAAGCCCTTCCGATATGGATGCCGCTATATCCGCCGCCGTTTTCGGCTCCGTAAATTTAAGCGTTTCCCCGCTCGGCAACTTTACGTTCATATAAGTACCTCCTTAATAAAAAAGCCCTTATGATCAATGTCATAAGGACGAATTATCTCCGCGTTTCCACCTTAATTGCCGCTATATGCGGCCGCTCTTTGCCGCATTCCGGCGCGGCGCCCCGTTCTCGCGCGGCGGTTTCGGATAAATGCCGCATACGGGGCTTACACCTTACCCCCGCTCTCTTGAATGCCTGCCGTTTACCTTACTTGTCCGCGTTCCACGAACTTCATTTGTATTTGTCATTATATACCCCTTTTTCGGCTTTGTCAACCGTTTATGACGTTTTTCCCGCCGAAAAAAATATTTTGTCGCCGTAATACTCTTTAAGGTAATATTCGTCCTCCTCTTCAAGCCTGCCCGAAAGTTCCACCTCGCCCCCGCCCGAAAGCAGCACTTCCCTGGTGATGCGGGCTCCCTCTCCGCCCAGCAACGCGCAACGTTTCAGTATGCGGTAATGCGCGTCGTAAACCTTACCGTCGTCTACGTACACCCGCTTTTTGCGGCCTTCCAGCATATACGATATAAAGTCCTTTAACTGCGAGCCTATGAACACGCCCGGCATATATTCCGCTATGTCCTTCCACTTGCCCGCAAGCGGACGGAGGCGGAAGTTATACACCCCGTCCAGCGCGATGTGCTTTAACCCCGTAAAGCGGCGGAATGCGTACTTTTTGTCCTCCTCAAGGTCCGCCGCGATGAGCGACGCCAGCAAGATCTCGTTTTCCAGCTGCGAAAGCCCCGATATTTTTAGCGTGCTTTTAAAATATCTGTATTTATATCTCACCGCTATTATCTCGGCGGCGCGGTCGGCTATTTCCGCCTGCACTATCTCGAAAAACTCTTCCGGGCAGGATATGTCGAGCGCAATGCGCCCGTCCTCTTCCGTGCTCTCGGCGCGGCAGCGGGCGTGCCCGAACAGTTCCGACAAGGTGTTCTGCAAATAACTTATATTGCTGCGGTCATACCCGCTTTCGGTTATTATTATATTTTCCATACCCTTATAGTTTATGCTCCCCCGTGATTTTTATTTACCTTACTTTAAGCCGGCGGAAGAATATATTGCGCTTTTCGCCGTTTTTCCCGAAATTATTAGTCTGTAAATAAGTTTATAGCACTCGGAAACGGTTATCACCGAAAAAGCGGTAAGTATACAGCGTATCCACAGCCCCGCGCTCATGGGCGTTATGCCGAACAGATTATATCCCGCCTGCACTATTATAAAGTGTATCACGAACACCCCGGCAAACGTTGCCGCCATCACCTTGTTTCTGCCCAACCTGCCGAATATACTCTCCGCGCCCAGTTCGCGGCAGTTAAAGGCGTTAAACAGCTGGAAGAGAATAAACAAAGTGAAAACCGCGCTCCTTTGCGCGCTGCCCGCTTTAAGAAAATCGAATAAATACTGCATAAGCAGCACCGCCGCGATGAACACGCCGGCAAACAGTATCCGTAAAAGCATCTTTGCGCTCACTATGCTTTCTCCGCGCTTTACGGGCTTTTGTTTCATTATGTTTTTACCCGCGCGTTCAAGCCCCAGGGTGAGTGCGGGCGGGCCGTCCATAATTACGTTTATCCAGAGGAGCTGCAGGGTGTTGAACGGCGTTTTAAGCCCCGCCGCCGCGCACACGGTTATAAATATGAGCGCCGAAAGATTTACCGACAGCTGAAAGAGTATGAACCGCTGCAAATTTCTGTACACGTTCCGCCCGAACGCCACCGCGCGCACCACCGTGGCAAAACTGTCGTCAAGCAAAATTATATCCGCCGCCTCCCGCGTTATTTCGCTGCCCGTTTTGCCCATTGCTATGCCCACGTCCGCGCGCTTTATGGCGGGAGCGTCGTTTATGCCGTCCCCCGTAACGGCAACCACTTCTCCCTCCTCTTTAAGCAGTTTTACTATTCTGAGTTTAAGCGCGGGCGTGCTGCGCGCTATCACAGTTACGCTTGCAAGCGCTTTTTTTAATGCGGCGTCGTCCGCACGCTCGGCATATTCCCCGCTCATCACCTGCGCCGGTGATGACGCCACGCCCAGTTCCTTTGCCACCGCCAATGCGGTGGCGGCGTTATCGCCCGTGAGTATCTTTACCTTTATTCCCGCGCTCCGGCATTCCTTTACCGCCTCTTTCACCTCTTTTCTCACGGGGTCTTTAAGCACGGCAAACCCGTCGAAAACGTATCCTTCGTGCGGGAGGCCGGCAGCGCCGTCTTTATGCGCAAAGCATATCACCCTGCCCGCGCCGGCACCGTAACTTTCGGCGTTTTTTATTATTCTCGCCTTTCTTTCTTCCGGCATATCGCACATTGAAAGCACCTTTTCCGCCGCCCCTTTTAACAGTGCGCGCCTTTTTTTCGCGCGCTCCGTTACCGTTATCATATATTTTTTGTCGCTCGAAAAAGGATCTCTTTCTTTAAGCTTAAATCTTGCGCGAAAATCTTCCGCTTCCCCGCCGAGCGCTTTGTCCGCCGCCGCGTACAGCGCACATTCCGTGCCGCTGCCGGTAAGGCTCTTTTTACCCTTTTCATAGGCGTAACCCGCGGTGCTGTTACATACGAAATTTTCTAAAAGTTCCCTGCTTTTAAGCGCAGAAGGGCTTTCGCAGTATTCCCCCGAACATATCTTATACACCGTCATTTTGTTTTCGGTGAGCGTGCCGGTTTTGTCCGAACATATTACGCTTACGGCGCCTGCCGCCTCGGTTGCGGTCATCTTTTTTATGAGCGCGTTCTCGCGCGCAAGTTTTATCATGTTAAGCGCGAGCGAAACTGCCACTATTGTGGGAAGTCCCTCGGGCACAGCCGCCACGATCAATATTATACACGAAATAAACAACTCCCTCACGCTGTCAAAGTTCAGCGCGCCTGCCGCGGCAAGCCTTATCGCCGAAACCGCGAACACCGCCGCGGCGGTGGCGGCGCCCGTTGCCGTTATTATCTTGCCGAGTTTATTGAGTTTATGCTGCAAGGGCGAATTTTCGGCTTTTTTATCCCTCAGTTCGCCGGCTATGCCGCCCATCTCGGTACCGTCTCCCACGGCGGTTACTATCATTTTACCGCTGCCCGACCGCACGAAAGTGCCCGAATACACAAAGTTTTTGCGCTCTGCAAGCGGAACGCCCGAAGTAAGGGCAGCGTCTGCATTTTTGAACGCCCCGCCGCTTTCCCCCGTAAGCGCCGATTCGTCTACCGAAAGATCCCGGCTTTCTATCAGCCTGCCGTCTGCAACTATTTTGTCGCCGCTTTCCAAAATTATTACGTCCCCCACGGTTACATCGCTTTTAGGGATTACAGTCGGCACGCCGTTTCTTATCGCCTTTACGGACACGTTTTCGTAAATGCTTTCGAGCGCGGCAAACGCCTTTTCCGAACTGCCTTCCATTATAAGGGTTATAGACACCGAAAGGGCTATGGCGGCAAATATGCCGCCGCACTCCGCAAAATCGGCTTCACCCGTCTTTATGTACCCGCCCAGCGCCGTGCCGAACGCTATTATAAAACCGAATATGAGTATTATGAGCATAGGCTCTTTGAGCGCTTCCGCCGTGCGCCTTAAAAGCCCCCTCTTCTTCTTGCGGGAAAGCCTGTTGTCCCCGTACTTAGCCGTATTCTTTTCCGCCCGGGCGGAAGTAAGCCCGCGCACCGTGTCAGAACCGAACTGCCTTGCGGCAAACTCTGCCGTTTTGCTGTAATATTCCATTAAATCCTCCCGTGCTTACTTATAAAAATATGTTACTTGCAATAATTATATGCGTTATGAATGGACAAACACGCGTTTTTGTGGTAAACTGTTTGCGGACGGCTTAAAAGAGGAAATATCATGAGTGAATTTTACAGAGTAAACATTAAAGGCTTTATAACGGATCTGCCGGTGCTGCCGCTGCCGAGCGGAATTAACATTGCGTTTTTCAACTTGCACGGCAACACCCTGCTCACGGAACACTGCGGCAGAGAAATAGCCGGGCTTGCCCGCGGCGCGGAAGTGCTTATCACCGCCGAATCCAAGGGGCTGCAACTCACGCACGTTGCCGCGCGCGAACTGGGTATGCCCTTTTACGCCGTGGCGAGAAAATCTAAAAAACTTTACATGCAGGACGGGCTGTGCGTTTCTTACGGTTCTTCCATAACCACGGGTCAGGAACAAAAACTCTATCTTTCCAAGCACGACGCCGACCTTATCCGCGGCAAAAAAGTGTGCATAGTGGACGACGTAATATCCACGGGCGAAAGCCTTAAAGGTCTGGAAAAACTCGTGGAACTTGCGGGCGGCAAAATATTTAAGAAGGTATTCGTGCTTGCCGAGGGCGACGCTAAAAACAGGCCCGACGTGGAATACCTTGCTTCTATCCCCCTGCTCTGACGAGGCGGAAAAAACTTAAAACACCCGAAAACGGCTTTCAGGGCAAAATTCAATTTAAAAGACACACGCGCCGGTTGAACCGACGCGCATGCCCAGGAAAAAGTTTATTGAGAGTGTGGGCTAATTTAGGTAAAGAGTTCTTTCTCTTTACACCCAAATTTTATAACGCGAAACTTGAAACTTTATTGAAAAACAAAAAAATAAAAAAATTTTTTCAGCGCGGCGGTAACGGTAAAAATTTATAAAGCGCCCTGCCGCACTTCGGACATAAGGAAGGCTTTGCATAAACGCGCAAGCGAAGAAAAAAAACACTTCCGCCGCACGGAGCGAATAAGGAGAAAAACGCCCGCTTGCAAAATTCAATTTAAAAGACACACGCGCCGGTTATACCGACGCGCATGCCCAGGAAAAAGTTTATTGAGAGTGTGGGCTAATTTAGGTAAAGAGTTCTTTCTCTTTACACCACGATTTTATAACACGAAACTTGAAACTTTATTGAAAAACAAAAAAATAAAAAAATTTTTCGGAATAACGTTATGAAAATTTTACTCGTAGACGATGAAAGGCAATTTTCCGCGGCGGTGGCGGAGATACTCCGCCGGCACAACTACTCGGTGGATACCGTTTATAACGGGCAGGACGGGCTGGACTATGCCCTGTCCGGCATTTACGATCTCATTATTCTTGACGTGATGTTGCCCGTGTTAGACGGATTTACCGTGCTCCGCGCCCTCCGCGCCCGCAAGGCGGATACGCCCATTCTCATGCTTACCGCCAAATCCGAAATATCGGATAAAATAGGCGGGCTAAACCTCGGAGCGGACGACTATATTACCAAACCGTTCGACACCGAGGAACTGCTCGCGCGGATACGGGCGCTTTTGCGCAGAAAAGAAAAATACACGGGAGACGTACTTTCCTTTAACGACATAAGCATAGACAGGGAAAGCCCGCAGCTCATATGCGGCGGGAAAAAGATCGCGCTCGGAAAAAAGGAGTTTCAGATACTGGAAATGCTCATGATGAGCGCCGGAAAGTGCATAGATAAGGAGCGGTTTATCGAAAAAATATGGGGGTACGACACCGAAGCGGAGTATAACACCATAGAGGTATACGTCTCCTTCCTCCGCAAAAAACTTGCGGCGGTGGGCTCCTCCACCGAAATAAAGTCCATACGCGGGGTTGGTTATACTCTCGGGGTGAAAAACGATGATTAAAAAGGCGCAGTTAAGATTTATGGCCGTAATGATGGCCGTATTCTTCGTGCTTTTTGCCATATTCTTCGTCATTGCCTCAAACGTGATAAGCACTTCTCACAACAGGGCGGTGATTATGGCGCTCATCGCGGAAAACAACTCTTTCAGAGATTCGGGCACGGTTTATTCGGAAAAGACGCTTATACTTAGCTTTGAAAGCGATCAGGTGGACGGAACATATTCGGTATTAAACGGCGGAGAATATTTTTCGGAAGAAACCATAGCCGAGCTTGTAAACCGCGCCGCCAGTTTTACCGAAGGCTCCGGTACGTTCGGCGACATATTCTTTCTCGTTACCAACGGTTCTTTAAAAGACGAGCAAAGGCTTTTATTGCTGGCGCTGGACGGGAGCAGCGAAATGCAGGCAAAACAGGAGGATACCCTGGCGGTTTTCATTTTCGCACTTTTGCTATATGCCATAATCGTGGTTATAGTGTTCGGGCTTTCGGTTACCATTTTCCGGCCGCTGAAAGAAAATCTGTACAGGCAAAAACGCTTCGTTTCGGACGCGAGCCACGAAATGCGCACCCCCGTTGCCATAATCTCCGCTAATGCGGACGTGCTTAAAAACTTTATCAACAACACTTATCTGGACAGTATAAAGACCCAGACCGAGCGGCTGGAAAAACTGGTTTCCGATATGCTGGCGCTCGCCAAGACGGACGAGGAAAGAATTGCGCTCGTAAAAGAAAACTTTTCGGTTACGGACGAGGTGCTGGAAGCCGTTCTCCCCTACGAGGCACTGCTTTTCGAAAAGGGCAAAACGCTTATAACGGACATAGAACCCGATGTCAGCGTTACGGGCGACAGACAGAGTTTTAAAACCATACTTAACGTATTGGTGGACAACGCCATTAAGCATTCGGACAAAAACGCCACCATTAAAATAAGCCTTAAAAAAGAAGGGGCCAAGGCGGTGCTTACGGTGTTCAATACCGGCAGCCTTGTAAGAGAAGAAGATTCCTCAAGGGTATTCGAAAGGTTTTACCGGGCGGACGCTTCGCGTTCGAGAGATTCGGGCGGCAGCGGGCTGGGGCTTGCAATAGCAAAAAGCCTTGCGGACGCCAACAAGTGGAAAATTCAGGCGCGCTCGGTGTTCGGCGTTTCCATGACGCTTACTTTGACTTTATAAACGAGTTATTAACCTTTTAAGGAGAGAAATATGAATATATCGGAAGACGTTAAATTCATCGGCGTTAACGACAGGGCTATTACCCTGTTCGAAGGTCAGTTTCAGGTGGAAAAAGGTATGTCTTACAATTCTTACCTTATTTCCGATAAAAAAATCGCGGTGCTGGATACGGTGGACGCGGCTTTCTTTGACGAATGGGCGGACAACCTTTTCGCCGCGCTTGGCGGCAGAGAGCCCGATTACCTTATAGTTTCCCATATGGAGCCCGACCACTCGGCAAACATAGCGCGGTTTATGGATATGTATAAGTCCGCCGTGATAATAGGCAACGCCAAGACCTTTACGATGCTGAAAAATTATTTCGGCACAGATTATCCCGAAAGGCGGGCGGTGGTAAAAGAAGGCGATACCCTCTCCCTCGGCGAGCATACCCTGAAATTTATTATGGCGCCGTTCGTGCACTGGCCCGAAGTTATGGTTACTTACGACGAGCGGGATAAAATTCTGTTTTCCGCGGACGGATTCGGCAAATTCGGCACGACGGACGCGGATGAGGACTGGGACTGCGAGGCCCGCCGCTACTATTTCGGCATAGTCGGAAAATACGGGGCGCAGGTTCAGGCGCTCCTTAAAAAGACGGAAGCGCTCGATATAAAGGCAATTTGCCCGCTGCACGGACCCGTTTTAACGGATAATCTTTCGCACTATCTCGGGCTGTATGACAAATGGTCTTCTTATACGGCGGAGGACAGCGGCGTAACGATAGCCTACACCTCGGTTTACGGGCATACCAAAGCCGCGGTGCTTGCGCTTGCCGAAAAACTGCGCGGCGCGGGCGTTAAAAAAGTGGCGGTTTTCGACCTTGCAAGGTGCGACCTTGCCGAAGCCGTGGAGGACGCTTTCCGTTACGACCGGCTGGTGCTTGCCACCACCACTTACAACGCGGATATATTCCCCTATATGCGCCGCTTTATAGAGGCGCTTACGGAACGTAATTACGCAAACCGCACCGTGGCGTTTATCGAAAACGGTTCATGGGCGCCCGTGGCGGGGAAAATTATGCGGGGTATGCTGGAAAACTGCAAAAACCTAAATTTCTGCAACAATACCGTAAAGATATTTTCCGCGCTTTCGCCCGAGAACGAAAAGGAAATAGCCGCGCTCTCCGAAGAGCTTGCCGCAGCCGGCGAAAGGAGCCAAAACGCCGCCCTTGACCCGACCGCGCTCTTTAAAATCGGATACGGGCTGTACGTTGTATCCTGTAACGACGGCGCAAAAGACACCGGCTGCATAGTGAACACGGTTACGCAGGTAACAGCCTCCCCCAACCGTATTGCCGTTACCGTGAACAAACAGAATTATACCCATCACGTTATAAAAAAGACGGGCAAACTGAATATAAACTGCCTTTCGGAGGACGCGCCCTTTTCGGTGTTTGAAAACTTCGGGTTTAAAAGCGGCAGAACGGAAAATAAATTTGACGGAGTACCCTTTACTCGCTCCGCTAACGGACTTGCGGTGCTGTCTCAGCATATAAACGCATATATCTCCCTTTCGGTGGAAAGTTACGCCGACCTCGGCACGCACGGGATGTTCATTTGCTCCGTTACGGGCGCGGAAAAAGTGAACGACAACGAGAGTATGACTTACGCCTATTATCACGCAAGCGTTAAACCCAAGCCCAAAACACAAGGCAAAAAGGGGTTTGTATGCAGGATTTGCGGATATATTTACGAGGGCGAAAGTTTACCGGCGGACTTTGTATGCCCCATATGCAAACACGGGGCGGAAGATTTTGAACCGATAAAATAATTTTGAGTTTATATATGAATTTATATATAGTCAGCTCATTTAAATTGAATTGCGCCGCCGCGGAACCCGCGGCGGCGCCTTTATTTTATATTTTATCTTTAACTCTTATTTTTCGGTACGTTTCCCGTCCTATCCACCCGGCTGTTCCGATAAAAATTTTACGGTATCGCGTAGCGGCATAGCGGAGCGCCCGTATATTAAGCGTTTTTATCTCTGCCTATGCGGGTATTGTCCGTCTTTCTGTCCCGCAAGGCCTTTTCGGGGTGGGGAGCCTCCTCAAAACGGTAGTCTTCTCCGTACTTTTTGATATATTTTTCAATCACGTTATGGCTTGCCGTGGCTTTTACCCTTTTGTTGTACTTAAAGAAATCGGCGTTATCCGGCATGTTTTTTAAGGGGATAATGTCTTCTTTAAGCCCCGAAAGCCTTATGTCTTTAAGCACTTCTCTTATATACCCCTTGTTCGATTTGAGCCTAAGTAGACTCGGGAACTCCGCGCCCTGAGAAAATAAACTCATAAATTCCCTGCCCTCGTACTTAAAAAGCATATCGCAGGCAATTTTAAGATGCTCTAATTCCTGATCGAAATGGCGGTACCATATCTGCTTTATATACGGGTCGCACTCGTCCATATAACAGGAAAAATACAGATAACATTCGGTATATTCGTGCATGACCCAGCTCTCGAACCAGGTGCAGGCGGGGTCCATAAGACTGCCGTAACCCGTTACGTGCTGTTCCTCTATCATGGCTATCTCGGCGTAAAGTTTTCTGCCCGTATCCGAATGATAAAAGGCGCCCGCGTTCATATAAAAATTCATGGTCTGCTGTTCCGCGGCGGTTATAATACCCACGTGCAGGCGGGTCAAAAGGTCGTCCTGCCAGCTGTTTATATAGCGGCGCACGTCGTCGTTCGGGTGGCGGTGCTCGCAGACGGTGGGTCTGCCGGGCGTTATTTCGGTATATGAACCAACCAACCGCTCGGCGCGCGCCCCCTCTTCCATATAAAGGAGGTCCGCATAACGGTAAAGATGGTCAAAGTCCTCTAAAAGCGCAAAGTCTAACTGCGCCTTTACAAACGGGTTCTTTTCCTTTTGCGCCATTTCGGCGGTAAGGTCCACCGCCAGCTGTTCATAGCCTATCGTCGTTTCCAGAATGGTTTCGTTTATCGGTTTTAACCCGGATATAAGTTTTTGCTGCTGCTGTTCCTGCCGCCTTACCTCCGCGATCGCACGGCGCACGTCGTTATTTAAACAGTGGCGATTGAATTGATGCAAAAACCAGTTGGATTCGAACTCCGTGCCGTTCATTAAAATAACGCGGGTTTTGGTGTAAGGGTTTGCGGTGTTTTTGTCATAGGGTTTGGGCGAAAGCGCCTTAAAATTTTCGTATTGAAGGTTTGCTTTCTGCGGCATTTCTTTAAACGGATTCATGTTTATCTCCTTTTGCTTTTTATGAGAGTTTTGACAATAAAGAGAATATTTATTCCGCTTTTTATATTTTTATGTATTATCTTCGGAAAAATTATCAATGCTGTTTGATTTCCGAAATCAGACTATTAAAATTATTACGCCGGTGCGGGCAAAAAGCCCGCACCGGCGTTGTAAAATCATAATTTTGAATCAAAAGTTTTTATAATATCAAAGGTGCCTTTGCTGCCGATAAAAACTTTTAACTATACCGATAAAATGAAACAAACGAAAGTCAATCGGCTGTCGGCTAAACTGCGGCTGACTAATTAGTCCACAAGTTCTATTATGGCTACTTCCGCCGCGTCTCCCTTACGGGGCCCTAACTTATAGATGCGGGTATATCCGCCGCCGTTGCCCTTTTCTTCCTTGCGGGTAGCGTATTTAGGGGCATATTCGTCGAAAATCTTTTCGATGAGCGGGCTGTTTATCGCCCTCGTCCTCTTCTTGAAGTCCGGCTTGCTTTCCTTAAAGCCTTTTACTTCCTGCAAGTCGTTCACCATGGAAATAATCTTCCTTCTGGCGTTGAGCTTTTTAACACCGTCCTTTACCAGGGTCTTTTTAACTTCCTTGCCCTTTGCGTCGGCAACCGTTACTTCGGTCTCAACCGTGTCCGTATAGGTGTTTACGGCAAGCGTAAGGATCTTGGCTACGTAAGACGCCACTTCCTTTGCCCTTGCTTCGGTGGTTTCTATTTTGCCGTGCCACAGCAGCGCGGATGCCTGATTTTTAACGAGCGCCTTTTTCTGCGTGGCGTTCACTCCTAACTTTCTTACCATTTTTAGTCCTCCTTGTCCTTCAATTTGAGACCGTAACTTTCAAGTTTATAAATAACTTCGTCCAGTGATTTTTTGCCCAGATTGCGGACTTTAAGCATATCGTCTTCGGTTTTTTTGGTCAAATCTTCCACCGTGTGGATATTGGCGCGCTTTAAGCAGTTGTAAGAACGCACCGAAAGGTCCATTTCCTCGATGGTCATTTCAAGTATCTTGGTCTTTTTATCTTCTTCCGGGGGAACAAGTATGCCGATGTTGCCCACTTCCGAAAGGGATACGAACATCTTTATGTGTTCTTCCATTATTTTAGCGGCAAGGCTGACGATATCTCTGCCCGAAAAAGCGCCGTTCGTCCATATTTCAAGCGTAAGTTTATCAAAGTCCACGCTCTGGCCCACACGGGTGGCGGTTACGTTGTAACTGACCTTTTTAACGGGCGTATAGATGCTGTCTATGGCGATATTGTCTATTATATCGGTCTTGTGCTCGTCCGCGCCCTGATAGCCGCGCCCCCTGCCGACGGTGAGTTCCATATCTATCTTGGCGCCCTCGTCCACCGTGCAGATATAGAGGTCGGGATTTAATACTTCTATCTCCGCGTCGCACGTTATGTCGCCCGCTTTTACCACCGCGGGACCCTCTTTATAGAGTTTTAACGTCTTTGTAAAGTCCTTGTCTATGCTTACGGATTTAAGCGCTACGCACTTTAAGTTGAGAATTATCTCGGTAACGTCTTCCTTCACGCCGGGCACTGCCGAAAACTCGTGCTTTATGCCAAGCTCTTCCGCAAACTTAATGTTCTGAATCGCCACACCGGGCAGCGCCGAAAGCAGTATCCTTCTCAAAGCGTTGCCTATCGTAAGCCCGAAGCCCTTTTCCAAAGGCTCCACAACTATTTTGGCGTAACTTCTGTCCTCGTTTTCTTCCACTGCTATTTTCGGCATTTCAATTTCCATCATAAGAAATTTACCTCCTTAAAAAATAGTTCCGATATAGAGCGGGGCGGGAATTCTTGCCATGGCGTGGAATACCATGCTTTCCCCCCGCCGGGCTCCATCGGTATTATTGCAAAGTTACTTTTGCCGTGCGGCTTTGCCGTAATTTTGTGCAAAACCGCTCTATTGCCCGTTATTACTTGGAGTACAACTCGACGATCATGTGCTCTTTTATGCCGATATCGATATCCTCTCTTTCGGGCAGGGAAAGTATTTTCCCTTCAAGCGTTTCGGGATTGAATTCCAGCCATTTGGGCATGGTGCCCACTTTCATCTGCTTGATCTCCGAAAAATACTTGTTGTCTTTCTTGGTTTCCTTTACGGCGATAACGTCCCCCGCCTTAACCGAATAGGAGGCGATGTTCACGTTCTTGCCGTTTACCGTGAAGTGAGCGTGCGTTACCAGCTGGCGGGCCTGCGCACGGGAAGAACCTATGCCCATCCTGTATATCACGTTGTCAAGCCGCCTTTCGAGAAGTGAAAGCATATTGTCGCCGGTGATGCCCTTCATGCGG
The DNA here is from genome assembly GCA_949288785.1 of uncultured Eubacteriales bacterium. Lineage (GTDB taxonomy): Bacteria > Bacillota > Clostridia > Christensenellales > Borkfalkiaceae > UBA1259. The sequence goes on from CASELQ010000001.1 coordinate 178,625, forward strand.
TCCGCCTTTTCGTAATACTTGCGGAACTGCCCTTCGAGCACGCCGTAAATTCTCTTGCATTTCTGCTTTTCGCGCAGCTGCATTCCGTATTCGGAAACTTTCTTTCTGGATACGCCGTGCTGACCGGGAGCAACGGGCCTTTTTTCAAACGCGCACACGCCCTTGAAGCATCTCTCGCCTTTCAGGAAAAGTTTTGCGCCTTCGCGCCTGCAAAGGCGGCATTTGGAATCTGTATATTTAGCCATTTCTCAATCCTCCGTTATACTCTGCGTTTCTTGGGCGGCCTGCATCCGTTGTGAGGGATGGGCGAAACGTCCTGAATGAGGGTTACTTCCATATCGCAGTTGCCGAGCGCGCGAATTGCGGACTCTCTGCCTGCGCCGGGACCCTTTACGTAAACTTCCACGCTGCGCATACCCTGTTCCCTTGCGACCTTTCCGGCGGCCTCCGCCGCCATCTGCGCCGCAAACGGCGTGCTCTTTCTGGAACCCTTGAATCCCAGGCTCCCCGCGCTGGACCAGGATACCGTGTTGCCCTGCATATCAGTTATGGTTACAAGCGTGTTGTTGAACGATGCCTGAATGTGCACCTGTCCTTTATCTACCTTTCTTGCGTCCTTACGCTTTTTAACTATCTTTTTTGCTGCTGCCATTATAGTTACCTCCCGTTATTTGGTTGCCGTCTTTTTCTTGGCAACGGTACGGCGCGGACCTTTCCTCGTCCTCGCGTTTCTCTTGGAACTCTGACCTCTTACCGGCAGGTTCTTTCTGTGGCGAACGCCGCGATAGCAGCCTATCTCTATAAGCCTCTTTATGGAAAGGCTTACTTCGCTCCTCAAATCACCCTCTACGTGAAGGTTGTGCTCTATATATTCTCTGAGCTTGGCAACTTCGGCTTCGCTCAGGTCCTTAACTCTCGTATCCGGGTTTACGCCCGTTTCGCTTATTATCTTTTTCGCCGTGGTAAGACCTATGCCGTAAATATAGGTAAGGCCGATTTCCACTCTCTTGTTGTTCGGCAAATCGACGCCGGCTATACGTGCCATCCTGTTAAAATACCTCCGTATTTTTTCCTATTTTATGTTTATTGTTTTATATAAATGTCCGCGCTCGTTTGGTCTATGGAATGTTAAACCGTGAAGTGCGAACGGTTGTTTTCTTTGCAGGCTGCGCCTGCCCATATCAGCCCTGGCGCTGTTTATGGCTCTTGTTCTTGGAACAGATGACCATTACTTTGCCGTTTCTCTTTATTACTTTGCACTTGTCGCACATGGGTTTTACCGAGGGTCTTACTTTCATCTTTCTTCTCCTTATGGATTTAATCTGTATTTTTAAGATTTGCTGCGCCAGGTTATCCTGCCTTTTGTCAGATCGTACGGGCTCATTTCGAGTTTTACGCTGTCGCCCAGTATTATCTTTATATAATGCTGGCGAAGTTTGCCCGATATGTGCGCCGTTATGATATGCCCGTTCGAAAGTTTTACCTTGAACATTGCGTTCGGAAGGGCTTCTACTATAACGCCTTCTGTTTCTATCACGTCGTCTTTTGACACGAACTCTCTCCTCCGGTTTTATTTTTAAGGCAGGCGGCGATAAGCGCTTTTACTCTCCTGTCGCTCACCGCTTCGCCTCTCGCTATCCTCTCCGCAAGCGCCGTATCCGCCGCGAACATCACTACCTGCACATGCCTGTGCTTTTTTCTTTTCGGGCGGGTTGCCTTGCGAACCTTTCCGTCCGTTATCCAAATACAGTCTCCCTCGCTCTTTATCACGAGGAATATGCCGCCTTTGTCCCGCCCCGCAAGCGACAGCACCAGGTCTCCGCTTTGGGGTATTTCTTTCATAATTCTCAGAGAGTGAGTATCTCCACTCCCGTCTGCGTTATGGCTACGGTATTTTCATAATGGGCGGAAGGCTTGCCGTCGTGCGTTCTTACGCCCCAGCCGTCTCCCATGAAATCTACCTTGTAGTCTCCCGCGTTTATCATAGGCTCTATCGCTATGACCATACCCGCTTTAAGGCGGATACCCGTGCCCTTTTTACCGTAATTGGGAACGGCGGGATCTTCGTGCATCTCTCTGCCTATACCGTGCCCGACCAATGCGCGCACCACGGAAAACCCGTTTGCCTCCGCGTGGGTCTGCACGCTGTAACCTATGTCGCCCAAAGGCGTTCCGTCTTTCAGGCGCTCTATCGCCTTGAAAAAACATTCCTCGGTTACCTTTACCAGTTTTTTCTTTTCTTCGGACACTTTGCCTATCATAAAGGTCCTTGCCGCGTCCCCCTGCCAGCCGTTATATATGACTCCCACGTCTACGCTCACTATGTCGCCTTCGCATATTATAACGTCCTCTGACGGTATTCCGTGCACCACCATATCGTTCACCGATATACAGGTGGAGGCGGGATAGCCGCCGTACCCGAGAAAAGAGGGCTTTGCCCCGCACGACTTTATATATTCGTACGCTATGCCGTCAAGTTCCTTGGTGGTCATGCCCGCGCGCACGCTCTTTCCCATAAGGTCTAAAACGTTGCGCGTAAGCCTGCCGCTCTCTTTCATCTTTGCGATCTGTTCGGGAGTTTTTATGGTTATCATTTCTCGCCTTCTATCGCCCTGACTATTTCCGCAAAGACCTCTTCGGCGCCGTTATCTCCGTTCACGGCTTTGAGCCTGCCCTTTTTCCGATAAAAATCTTCGAGCGGGCGGGTTTGCTCTTCGTAAACGGCGAATCTCTCTCTCACTGCGTCCGTACTGTCGTCCTTTCGGATAAACAGTTCGCCGCCGCAATCGGGACAAACCTTTTCATCGTCTATAAAGTCCACGTGAAAAGATCCCTTGCATACCTTGCAGCTTCTTCTGCCGGTAAGCCTGCGCTCGAGCTTGCGGAGCGGTATATCTATAAATATTACCGCGTCCGGCGGGTCGAACCCTTCAAGCGCTTCCGCCTGGGCAAGGTTTCTCGGAAACCCGTCCAGCACGTAGCCTCCCTCACAGTCCTTTGCCGAAAGCCTTTCCTTTACTATCTCTATCGTAATATCGTCCGGGGCGAGATCGCCTCCGTCTATTATCCTTTTTATGCGCAAACCGATTTCGGTTTTTGCGCTTATGTTTTCACGAAATATATCGCCCGTGGAGATATGCGGCAATCCGTAACGCCCGGAAATTTTTGACGCCTGCGTTCCCTTGCCGCTTCCCGGGGCGCCGAGCAATACTAACTTCATATTATTTCAAAAAGCCCTTATAATTTTTCATCATTATCTGCGATTGCAACGCCTGGTCGAATTCCAGAGCGACAGAAACGATAATCAGAAGCCCGGTAGCGCTGAACACGTTCACCAGCGACTGGTCTATCGCGCTGAATATCAGCGACGGTATGAGTGCGACCAGCGCAAGGAATATCGCGCCGAAAAGGGTTATTCTGTTGGATACCCGTTTAAGATAGTCTGCCGTGGGCTTGCCGGGACGAGTGCCCGGAATAAACCCGCCGTTAGACTGTATGCTCTTGCTTATATCGTCCGGATTGAACTGTATCTGATTGTAAAAATACGCAAAGAACAATATAAGTACGCACAGCACTACCATATACACTATACTTCCCGTGCCCATCCACTGCGACCACCAGGCGTAAAAACTGCTGTTTGTGGTGGACAGACCGAACAGGTTCATAATGAGATCCGGGAAACTCAGTATGGCAAACGCAAAGATGAGCGGCATAACGCCGGAGGCGTTTACCTTGATGGGGATGTGAGTAGACTGGCCGCCGTACATCTTTCTGCCCTTGACCTGCTTTGCATACTGAACGGGGATCTTTCTCTCCGCTTCGTTTACGTATACTATCGCGCCGAATATCACTATTGCGGCGATGACAAAGCCTACCAAAGACCACGCCGCGGTTGCCGCCGTTTCAGCCACGAAAAGCTGACGTATAAGGTTGAGTATGGCGGTACCTGCGGTGGCGAGTATACCGGCAAAGATCAAAAGCGATATGCCGTTGCTCACACCGTAATCGGTTATCCTTTCGCCCAGCCACATGGTGAGCGCGGCGCCTGCCGTGTACACCACTACGAGGAAGGCATAACTCAAAAATCTCAAAAACCCTTCCGAACCGAACAGCGTGCCGGTATTCACCGAATCGCCGAACGCCACGAGAATACCTATTGCCTGCACTATTGCAAGGAAAAGCGTTAATATACGGGTATAGGTGTTTATCCTTCTCCTGCCCTCTTCGCCCTGCTTACTCAGCCTTTCGAGCGCCGGTATGCCTACCGTGAGCAGCTGAATGATTATGGACGCATTGATATACGGCCCTATTCCCATTGCAAAGAAAGTACCGTATTGCAGCGCCCCGCCCGATACCGCGCTCATTATTTGCAGGAAGGTATAATCGCCCATCCCCTCAAACACTTCTACGCCCGGCACCGGAATATAGCACCCCAGCCTGTATATGAATAAGATTCCGATGGTAATGAGTATTTTTCTCCTTACCTCTTTTATCTTAAACGCGTTTACTATTGTCTGCCACATTTTGCCCTCCTTATTAAAGGGGTTAAATTATTTCCGCCGTGCCGCCCGCCTTTTCGATTGCCTCTTTGGCACTGGCGGAAAATGCGGCGGCCTTTACGGTGAGCGCCTTGTTCACGGCACCGCCCGCAAGCACTTTGAGCCCTACGCTGTTTTTAATGAGCTTGATAAGCCCCTTTTCCGCAAGGGCATCGATGTCTACGACCGAACCTGCCTCAAAATTGTCGAGCACGGAAAGATTTATTACGCTGTATACTTTCCGGAAGTGATTGTTGAAGCCGCGCTTGGGTATGCGCCTGATAAGAGGCATCTGCCCGCCTTCGAACCCGGGACGAACGCCGCCGCCGCTCCTTGCCCACTGACCTTTGTGCCCCTTGCCGCTTGTCTTGCCAAGCCCGGAGCCTATTCCTCTGCCCAGTCTCTTCGCGGAAGTAACCGCGCCTTCGGCAGGACTTAAATTACCTAATCTCATACCGATAACTCCTTGGTTGTCCCTTATACTTTCTCTACTTTTACAAGGTGCTTTACCTTGTCTATCATGCCGAGTATACAGGGATTTTCTTCATGTATTTTGAACGAATTTACCTTTTTCAGACCCAGTGCGGCAACCGTCTTTTTATGGGCGGGAATGGAAGATATGGTGCTCTTTACAAGCGTTACCTTTATCTTTGCCGCCGCGGGTTTCTCCGTTTTTTCCGCTTTTTTGCGAGCGGGTTTTGCCGCTTTCGCTTCGGCTGCGGGTTTTACTTCCTTTACGGGTTTATCCGCTTTTGCTTCGGCAGCGGGTTTTTCAGCCGCTTTCTTTGCCGCGGGCTTTTTCGTCTTTACTTCTTCTGCCATTGCCCTATCCTCCTTAACCGTTGATTTCATTCGCCGATATTCCGCGGATGGCGGCTATCTGTTCTGCCGTTCTCAGAGATTTTAACCCCTCTATCGCCGCTTTTACGCAGTTGATGGGATTGTTGGTGCCGTGCGACTTGGTCCTGATGTCGGTTATACCCGCCGCTTCCATGACGGCACGCACGGGCCCGCCCGCTATAACGCCGGTACCTTCGGAAGCCGGCATCATGAGCACGGCGCCCCTCCCGAATTTCCCAAGCACTTCGTGCGGGATACTCGTTCCCAGTACGGCTATGGGGATCATGTTCTTTTTGGCGCGCGCGGTCGCCTTATCTATAGCCTCCGGCACTTCGGTGGACTTGCCCATGGCGCACCCTACCTTGCCCGCTCCGTCGCCCACTACCACGAACGCCGCAAAACGCATGTTTCTGCCGCCCTTCACGACCTTGGTAACGCGGTTGATGGATATGGTCTTTTTTATAAGCCCGTCGTTTTCTTCAGCCCTTCTCGGCGCTTTATTGTTCTCTCTTGCCATTTGATAGTTTTCTCCTTGATTTTTTAGAACTTAAGGCCGCCTTTTCTGGCGCCGTCCGCAAGGTTTGCAACCCTGCCCGCATACAGATATCCGCCCCTGTCAAACACGATCGCTTCTATCTTTTTCGCCTTAGCCTTCTTGGCAAGAAGTTCGCCTACGGCAAACGCCTGCGCCTTTTTGTCCTTGCCCTCCAAGGTGCCCTTTATCTCTTTGTCGAGCGTGGAGGCCGTTACAAGGGTATGACCTTTTACGTCGTCTATAATCTGCGCGTAAATGTGATTTAACGTTCTGTACACCGAAAGACGCGGTGTTTCCGCCGTGCCCTTTACTTTGTTGCGTACTCTCCTGTGTCTTTTCAGCCTGTCCTGATTCTTGTTGATCTTGGTAATCATTTCTTACTCCTGTTTAATTACTTTTCGCGCCCGTGGGCGCACTCGGCCGGCGCGCCGATCAAAACGCGCCGACTAAAAGTCATTTAAATTTTATCAGCCCTTGGAGCCGGAAGCCTTGCCGACCTTCCTCTCTATCACTTCGTCGCTGTAACGGATACCGTATCCGTGATAGGGTTCGGGTTCTCTTATCCCGCGGACCATGGCGGCAAACTGCCCCACTTTTTCCTTGCTTATCCCGCTCACGGTTATTTCGGTCTGCGAAGGACAGTCAAGCGTTATGCCTTCTACTTCTTCCACCTCTACGGGATGGGAAAAGCCCACGTTCAATACTATCTTCTTTCCCTGCTTGGCAACTTTCCAGCCTACGCCGTTGACTACGAGCGACTTCTTAAACCCTTCCGTTACGCCCTTTACCATGTTGGCGGCAAGCGCCCTGTAAAGACCGTGCTTTGCTTTAACGGCCCCGTCCTCGCCGGAACGGGTAAAACTTAAAACGCTGCCTTCCGCCTTGGGGGTTATAACGGGATCATAACTCTGGGAAAGAGTGCCTTTGGGACCCTTTACGGTAATAACGTTGTTCTTTATTTCCACGCTCACCCCCGCCGGGAGGACTATATGCGCGTTTCCTATTCTTGACATCTTATGACCTCCTACCAAACGTAAGCCAGCACTTCGCCGCCCTGATGAGCCTTTTTCGCTTCCTTCCCGGTCATTATGCCCTTGGAAGTGGAAAGTATGGCTATCCCTAAACCGCCGAGCACCTGAGGAACGTCCTCCGTGCCGACGTATACGCGAAGCCCGGGTTTGCTTACCCTTTTAAGCCCCGTGATGACTTTGTTGCCGCCGTCGTATTTGAGAGTTATTTTTATGGTTCCCTGAACGCCTTCTATTATCTCCACGCCCGAAACGTAACCTTCTTTAAGCAAAATTTCGGCTATGGCCTTTTTGGTGTTGGAAGCGGGGATCTCCACCGTCTCGTGCTTGGCTGCGAGAGCGTTCCTTATTCTCGTGAGCATATCCGCAATAACGTCTGTCATTTTATCTTCCTCCTTTACCAGCTCGCCTTTTTCACTCCGGGGATCTGACCTTTGTAGGCAAGATTCCTGAAACATATACGGCATATACCGTACTTACGGATAACGGCGTGCGGACGGCCGCATATACTGCACCGCGTATACGCTCTGGTGGAAAATTTAGCAGGTCTTTTCTGCTTGTTTATCATTGATTTTTTTGCCATCTTATAACTCCTTTCACTTGTTGGCGAAGGGCATTCCGAGCATTGCAAGCAATTCTCTCGCCTCTTCGTCCGTACCCGCGGTGGTGGTGATGCATATGTCAAAACCCCTTATTTTCTCCACTTGGTCATAGGAGATCTCGGGGAAAATGAGCTGCTCTTTTACGCCCATGGAGTAGTTGCCCCTGCCGTCGAACGACTTGCGGGATACACCGCGGAAGTCCCTCACGCGCGGAAGGGCGATGGAAATGAACTTATCGAAAAATTCATACATCCTGTCTCCGCGGAGCGTTACCTTCATGCCGACGTTCATGCCTTCTCTTATCTTGAAGTTTGCCACAGATTTTTTTGCGGTGGTGAGTATCGGTTTCTGCCCGGATATCTGCCGGAGTTCTTCCTGCGCCTGCTGCACGCTCTTGCTGTTGTCCTTAACGTCGCCCAGCCCGGAGTTGATGGTTATCTTCACCATTTTGGGGACCTGGTTCACGTTTTTATAATTGAACTTTTTCATGAGCGCGGGCACTACCGTGCCGGTATAAAGCGCCCGTATTCTGTTGGGAGTTTTCTCGGTTGCAGGTTCCTTAGCAACCTGAGCTTTCTTCTCTGCCATTTATATTACCTCCGCTTACTTATCCGCCGCGGTCTTTTCCGCAGATTCTTTCTTGGTCTTTCTCTTGGTGGTCTTAGCGGCCTTTTTGGTCTCTTTCTTGGCCTCTTTCGCCTCGCGCTTGGTTTCGAGCACCGCGCCGCACTTCTTGCATATCCTGAACTTTTTGTCCCCTTCCGTCTTATAGCCTACTCTCGTGGCCTTATTGCAGGCAGGGCACACCACCATTACGTTTGAAGCGTCTATCGCGCCGGACTGATTCTGTATGGAACTTACTTCCTGAGCGCTCCTCGCCTTTTTATGTTTTTTCTGAACGTTTATCCCGTCCACAATCACCTTGTTCGCCTTGGGAAGCGCCGCCAAAACCTTTGCGGTCTTGCCCGCGTCCTTTCCCGTGAGGACCAGAACGGTATCGTTGGTTTTAACTTTCATTTCCTGCCTCCTTATAACACTTCGGGAGCGAGAGATATTATACGCATGTAATCTTTATCTCTCAGTTCTCTCGCTATCGGCCCGAAGATACGGGTGCCGCGCGGCTGCTTCTGGTTGTCTATTATTACCGCGGCATTCTCGTCAAACCTTACGTACGTCCCGTCCGGACGGCGTATTCCGCTGGTGGAACGCACTATTACCGCCTTTACCACCTCGCCTTTTTTCACCGTGCCGCCGGGAGTTGCGGTCTTGACGCTTGCCACTATCACGTCGCCTATATTGCCCGTCCTGCGAAAAGACCCGCCGAGAACCTTTATGCACATCAATTCTTTCGCGCCGGAGTTGTCCGCCGCTTTCAATCTTGTAAAGGGTTGTATCATATGGCGCCTCCTTACTTAGCCTTTTCGATGATTTCCGCCACTCTCCAATTTTTGTCCTTGGAAAGTTTCCTCGTCTCGACGATAAGCACCTTATCGCCTACTCCGCAGGCGTTGCCCTCGTCGTGCGCTTTGAATTTATGAGTCTTTTTTATAGTCTTCTTATAGAGCGGATGTTTGGCTCTCTCTTCTATCGCCACGACCACCGTCTTGTCCATCTTGTCGGATACCACGATGCCCACTCTTTCTTTTCTTAAATTTCTTTCCATATTTCACTCCTACTTTGCGCCCAGCTCTCTTTCTCTCAAAATCGTCTTTACTTTGGCGATATCCTTTCTGCACGTCTTTAAAGACGCAGAGTTTTCAAGCTGCCCTATTGCGTGACGGAAACGAAGATTAAACAACTCTTCGGAAAGTTCTTTAAGTTTGGTGTTGAGTTCCTCAACCGATAATTCGTGAAGTTCTTTCGTTTTCATTAACCTTCACCGCCTTCTTCTTTGATTTCCGGTTTTGTTTCCGCGATAAGATCCGACTTCTTTACGAACTTGGTCTTAACGGGAAGCTTATGCCCCGCAAGCCTCATGGCTTCTTTTGCCTGTTCTTCGGTGATGCCTGCCATTTCAAACAGAACCCTGCCCGGTTTTACGACCGCTACCCAGAATTCCACCGAACCTTTACCGCTGCCCATTCGGCTGTCCGCCGGCTTTTTGGTTACCGGCTTGTGCGGGAATATGTCTATCCAAACTTTCCCGCCGCGCTTTACGAACCTGGTCATGGCGACACGCGCCGCCTCTATCTGATTGGATTTTATCCAGCCCGGCTCCAAAGCCACAAGACCGTATTCGCCGTATGCTATCTTATTGCCTTTGGTGCATTTGCCGGTCATCCTGCCGCGGTGCACCCTTCTTCTTTTAACGCGCTTTGGCATCAACATAACTAATTCTCGCCTCCTTCAACAGCCTTCTTTTTGGGGGCGCCTATAACCTCGCCTTTGTAGATCCAGCACTTTATGCCGATCACGCCGAACGTGGTGTGCGCTTCCGCAAAGCCGTATTCTATATCCGCTCTCAGGGTCTGGAGCGGAATGGACCCTTCGTGATAATGTTCGGTACGGGCTATTTCGGCACCGTCCAGTCTGCCGGATACGGAAACCTTAACGCCCTTTATGCCGCTTCTCATGCACCTGCCTATCGCCTGTTTCATAGCTCTTCTGAAAGATACGCGCTTTTCAAGCTGCGCCGCTATGCTCTCGGCAACGAGCTGCGGGTCCGCGTCCGGCTTCTTTACTTCGGATATATTTACCGATATCTGTTTGCCGGAACATATCTTGGATACCGTCTTTTTTATCACCTCTATCTCCGCGCCCTGCTTGCCGATGAGCACGCCCGGACGGGCGGTATATATGGTTATGATTATCCTGTTGGCAACCTTTTCTATGCTTATTTTGGATATGGCCGCCTGATAATATTTTTTCTTTAACGCATTGCGGATCTCGTTATCTTCTTTTATGTTTGCCGCAAAATCTTTTTTATCGACAAACCACTGAGAATCCCAATCTTTTATAATGCCTACTCTCAAACCGTGCGGATTAACTTTCTGTCCCATGCCGAACCTCCTATGCCCTTGCGTCCAGCACCACGGTGATATGGCTGGTACGCTTTAATATCCTGAACGCTCTTCCCTGAGCGCGGGGCATTACTCTCTTTAACGTGGGCCCCTGGTCGGCATAGCATGCCGCCACGTACAGGTTATCTTTGCTGTAACCCAGGTTGTTTTCGGCATTTGCCGCCGCCGACATAAGCACCTTTTTAACGGGCAGCGACGCGGCTTTGGGCGTGTTTTCGAGTATCGCCACCGCCTCTTTGTATCCCTTGCCGCGAATTATATCCAGCACGATCCTCACTTTGTAGGGAGATATTCTAACGTGCTTTGCGACCGCCCTGGGGCGCCTGTCTTTATTCTCCGCAATCCTTGCGGCCTTTTCTCTCTGATTTTTTGCCATCTTGCTATCTCCTATCTCGCTCCCGTGGATTTTTCAGAACCCGCATGCCCCTTGAACGTTCTCGTGGGGGCAAATTCGCCGAGTTTGCAGCCCACCATGTCCTCCGTTATATACACCGGAACGTGTTTCCTTCCGTCATACACGGCTATGGTGTGCCCCACCATCTGCGGGAATATCGTAGACGACCTTGACCAGGTTTTCAAAACTTTCTTTTCGTTTTTCTCGTTTAATTCTTCAACTCTCTTTAAGAGTTTAGGTTCTACGTAAGGACCTTTTTTAACGCTTCTGCTCATCTCGTTCTCCTTAATTTATCCTGGTGATAATAAGTTTATCGGAAGCCTTTTTGTGCTTTCTGGTCTTATAACCGAGAGCGGGTTTACCCCAAGGAGTAACGGGCCCCGGCATACCGACGGGCGACTTTCCTTCGCCGCCGCCGTGCGGATGGTCGCACGGGTTCATGACCACGCCGCGGACGGTGGGCCGAACGCCGAGGTGGCGCTTTTTACCCGCCTTGCCTATCCTTATTATCTCGTGTTCGAGATTGCCTACCTGACCTATCGTGGCCTTGCAGCTCGCCAGGATATATCTCATTTCGCCGCTGGGCATTTTAAGCGTTACGTACTTTTCGTCTCTCGCCATTATCTGCGCGCTCATGCCTGCCGCTCTTGCTATCTGACCGCCTTTCCCGGGCTGCATCTCGATATTGTGCACCATGGTACCTACGGGGATATCTTTAAGCTTTAACGCGTTGCCTGCCTTGATATCCGCCGTTTCGCCCGAAAGCACCCTGTCTCCCACTTTTAGCCCTACGGGAGCAAGGATATACGCCTTTGCCCCGTCCGCATAGTAAAGGAGCGCGATGTTGGCGCTGCGGTTGGGATCGTACTCTATGGCCTTTACCACCGCGGGCACCCCGTCCTTGCTGCGTTTGAAATCTATGATGCGGTACTTTCTTCTGTTGCCGCCGCCTATGTGCCTTACGGTTATTTTGCCCTGAGCGTTCCTGCCGCCCGATTTACGCTGATCTTCCAAAAGCGATTTTTCGGGGGTCTTTTTCGTTATCTCGTCGTAAGCGCTTACGGTCATGAGCCTGCGCGCCGCCGACGTGGGTTTATATCTCTTTATAGCCATTGTCTCTTTCCTCCGCGATTATCAGGACAGCGAATCGAAGAATTCGATGGACTTGCTGTCTTTTTTGAGCTGTACCATCGCCTTCTTATAGTCCGGCGTGTAACCCTGCGACCTGCCCTGCCTTTTAAGCTTGCCGCCCACGATACAGGTGTTTACCTTTTCGACTTTCACGCCGAATATCTCCTCCACGGCCAGCTTTATCTGTGTTTTATTGGCGCTTTTCGCCACAATAAAACTGTATTTTTTGTCCTTTATACCCGCATAACTCTTTTCGGAAAGAAGGGGTTTAATAATTATGTCGTGAGCAGCCATTATTCTCCGTATGCCTCCTCGATTTGTTCGACAGCCTTTTTGGATATGACTATCTTTGCGTTCTTCACCACGTCGTACGTATTGAGCTGGTCGCACGATATGGTGGATATTTCGGGTATGTTGGAAGAAGCGCGCAATACCGCTTCGTCGCTGTTGTCCATTACGAGCAGCACGGTCTTTTCAAAACCGAACGCCTTATAAAACGCAGCCATCTCTTTGGTCTTGGGGGCTGCCACCTTTATATCGTCTATAAACACGACTTCCCCGTCCCTTACCTTTTGGGACAGCGCCGAGAAAAGCGCTTTCTCCTTGGCCTTTGCGTTCATTTTCTTGGAAAAATCACGGGACTTGGGCGCAAATACAACGCCGCCCTTCGTCCACTGCGGACTCCTTATAGAACCCTGCCTTGCCCTGCCGGTGCCCTTCTGGCGCCACGGTTTGGCCCCGCCGCCGCGCACCTCGCTCCTGGTGAGCGTGCTCTTGGTGCCCTGACGTGCGTTTGCAAGCCGCGTTACCACGGCCTGGTGAATAACGGGCTCGTTGTACTCGGCGTCAAACAATGCGCTGCTAAGGTCAAGAGTGCCCACTTCTTCGGCTTTCATATTATATAATTTAACACTTGGCATTTTCCTTCTCCTTACGCTTTAACGCTGTTTCTTATGGTAACTATTCCCTTTACGGGCCCGGGTACCGCGCCCTTTACCAAAATGGCGTTTCTCTCTTTATCGACTTTCACCACTTCGAGGTTTAAGACCGTTACCTTCTCGTGCCCGTACTGACCGGGCATCTTTTTGCCTTTGAAAACCCTTGACGGGGAACTGTTTGCGCCCATGGAACCAACTTCCCTGTGTACCGGACCGACGCCGTGCGTTTCTTTAAGACGCCTGTTGTTCCATCTCTTTATAACGCCGGTAAAACCATGCCCCTTGGATATGCCCGTAACGTCCACCCGGTCGCCCGCCGCAAACGTGTCGCAGGATATTACCGCCCCCACTTCGAGCCCGGAATTTTCTATTCTGAATTCCTTTAAAACCTTCTGGAAAGGTACGCCGGTCTTTTTGAAAAGCCCCGCTTCGGGCTTGTTGAGCTTTTTCTCCTGGGTTTCCGAAAACCCGAGTTTTATTGCCGAATATCCGTCTCTTTCCGGGGTTTTAACCTGCACTACCGGGCAGGGACCCGCCTCTATCACCGTTACGGGAATTACCTTGCCGTTCTCCGAAAAGAGCTGGGTCATACCCAGTTTTCTGCCAATGATTGCTTTATTCATAGATAAAGTTCACCTCCGTTGCTATATATAATAATGTTTAAATCGGTCAGATCTTGATCTTGATATCCACACCGGCGGGAAGATGTATGCTGTCAAGCAACTTCACGTTGGGCGAATAGATATCTATAAGACGCTTGTGCGTTCTTATTTCGAACTGCTCGCGGGAATCTTTGTATTTGTGCGGGGAACGAAGTATCGTAACCACTTCCTTTTCGGTGGGAAGCGGTATGGGCCCGCTTATTTTGGCGCCCGCTTTCTGCATGGTCTCCACTATCTTTGCCGCGGCGCTGTCAAGCATTTCCACGTCGTAAGACATAAGTTTGATTCTGATTTTCTGACTTGCCATTTGTTACTCCTTTACCTAACTTTTTTACTGTGTTACGCTCTGTAAACTCCGCCGTGCGTGTCGAGTAAGTGAAAATAAAAAATCATTCGCCGATACTTAAATTTTTAAGTCGCTGCGAATGACTTTCACTATCCTCTTTTGAAGTTAGTCGCAGGGGTCTTGCCCCCACACTTGTCAACGGAAATTATCTGCTCGCTTGGAGTTTTTCAGTAACTTCCCGTATCAACCCAGATTACACAGCCTAAACATTATACCTTAATATTAAGGACTTGTCAAACGATTTTACGGGATATTTTCCGTTTTTTTATATTTTTTCAGCCTTTTCAGGCTATTTCTTTGCGGATATACCGGGGTTTTGTGCCCTTTTCCACCACGTCCTCGTCCACAACCACCTTCTCAACGCCCTCCTCGGAAGGCAGATCGTACATGGTGTCTATCATAAGATTTTCAAGTATGGTGCGCAGCCCCCTTGCGCCCGTCTTTAATTCTATGGCGCGCTTTGCTACGGCGCGCACGGCGCCTTCGGTTATTTCGAGCTCCACGTTGTCAAGCCCGATAAGTTTGGAAAACTGCTTTACAAGCGCGTTCTTCGGCTCGGTGAGAATATTGACGAGTGCCCTCTCGTCCAGCGGATGAAGCCCCACGGTTATGGGAATCCTGCCCACGAACTCCGGAATAAGCCCGAACTTTATAAGATCCTGGGGCTGTACGTCCTTTATAAGGTCGTAACTGTCCTTTTCGCCCTTTTCGACACTGCCGCCGAATCCCAGGGAAGAACCCTGTTTTCTCTTGGATATAATATCCTCAAGTCCCACGAACGCACCGCCGCATATGAAAAGAATGTTGGTGGTATCTATCCTGATACATTCCTGCTGAGGATGCTTTCTGCCGCCCTGCGGGGGCACGCTTGCCACGGTGCTCTCTATTATCTTTAAAAGCGCCTGCTGTACGCCCTCTCCCGAAACGTCTCTCGTGATGGACACGTTTTCGGACTTTCTGGCTATCTTATCTATCTCGTCTATATAAACTATGCCCTTTTGCGCCCGCTCGATATCGTAATCGGCGTTCTGAATGAGTTTTAAAAGGATGTTCTCCACGTCCTCGCCCACGTAGCCCGCTTCGGTAAGGGTGGTCGCGTCCGCCACGGCAAAAGGCACGTCCAAAATCCTTGCAAGGGTCTTTGCAAGCAAGGTCTTGCCGCTGCCGGTGGGCCCTAAAAGCAATATGTTGCTCTTATCCAGCTCCACCCCGTCCTTGGAAGGGGCGGCGTTAATTCTCTTATAATGATTATATACGGCAACGGACAGTACTTTTTTAGCCTCGTCCTGCCCTATTATATACTCGTCTAACCGGCTCTTTATTTCGGCGGGCTTTAAGAGCGGGACGGGAGAGGTTACGTTCTCCCTCTTCACGTCCTCGTTCACCACCTCGCGGCACACTTCTATACACTCGTCGCATATATAAATGCCGTTCGGCCCCGCGATAAGCCGCTTTACAAGTTCTTTGGGCTTGCCGCAAAATGAACAAAACAGATGGTCTTTATCGTTCTTCATGTCTTAATCGTCTCCGTTACGGGCGCTTTACGAATATCTCGTCTATAAGCCCGTATTCTTTTGCCTCTTCGGCGGAAAGATAATTGTCCCTGTCGGTATCGCGCTCAACCACGTCTATGGGCTTGCCGCTGTTTTTGGCAAGTATGGCGTTAAGGCGATGCTTGGTTTTAATTATGTGCTCCGCCTGTATCTTTATGTCGCTCGCCTGACCCTGCGCGCCGCCCAGCGGCTGATGTATCATTATCTCGCTGTTGGGAAGGGCGTAACGCTTGCCCTTTGCACCGCTCGATAAGAGAAACGCGCCCATGCTTGCCGCAAGCCCTATGCAGATGGTGCTCACGTCGCACTTTATATAGTTCATGGTGTCGTATATCGCAAGCCCCGCCGTTACGCTGCCGCCCGGGCTGTTGATGTACAGGCAGATATCTTTGTTGGGATCCTTCCCTTCGAGAAATATAAGCTGCGCAACAACGGTGTCCGCAACCGCGTCGTTTATCTCGCCGGTAAGAAAGATTATGCGATCCTCCAAAAGACGCGAATAAATGTCGTAACTTCTTTCGCCTTTCCCGGTATTTTCTATTACGTAAGGTACAACGGTATTTTTTATCATAACAGCCTCCTTTTTATTCGCCGCACTCTCTTTCTTTGCTTAAACTTTTTCAGGCAATCTTGTTGGCGTTTTTAAGCATGTCGAACAGTTTCTTTATCACTATTTCGTTCTTTAAGTATTCAAGACGGCTGTCTTTTACGTCGCCTTTTATTTCTTCAACCGTTTTGCCCTGCGCCTTAGCCATCTCTTCCATGCGGGCGTTCACGTCCTCTTCGGTTGCCTCTATCTTTTCGGTCTCTATTATCTTTTCTATGACCAGCTGAGATTTTACTATGTTTTCCGCCTGAGAACGGTATTCCTTGCGGTAGTCCTCCATGCTCTTGCCGAGATATTTAAGATAATCTTCCAGCCTTAAACCCTGATAGGAAAGCCTGTAACGCATCTCCTGCACCATCCTGTCAACCTGCCCGTCTATAAGCGCGTCCGGCACTTCGGTCTTGGCGTTTTCGGTTATCTTTTTCACTATCTCGTCTTCAAGTTCGCGCTCGGCGCGCTCGTCGTTCTGCTTGGTGAGCCTGTCCCTTACTTCCTTTTTATACGCCTCCACGCTCTCGGCGCCCACCGCGTCCTTAATAAACTCGTCCGTAAGTTCGGGCAGTTCTTTTTTCTTTATCTCGTGCAGTTTGATTGCAAAAACCGCTTCCTTACCCTTTAAGTTTTCGGCGTGATAGTCATCGGGGAATTTTACGGTTATGTCTTTTTCCTCGCCTATCTTCATTCCCTCTACCTGCTCTTCAAACCCGGGAATAAAGGTCTTACTGCCGAGCGTTAAACTCTGCTTTTCGGCGGTGCCGCCGTCAAACTTAACCCCGCCCACGGAGCCGGAATAATCTATGATTACCGTATCCCCGTTCTCCGCCGCCCTGTCCGTTACGTCCACCATGCGGGAATTGCGCTCTTTAAGGCGGTTAAGCTCTTCTTCCACGTCCTCGTCTTTTACATTATACTCAACTTTTTTGAAAGTTATACCCTTGTATTCGCCGAGAGTAACCTCGGGTTTTACCGCCACCGTCGCCACAAGCGTGAGCCCCGTGTCGCTTATCTTTTTTATATCCAGTTCGGGCGAAGCCACTGCCTCTATGGAAGGTTCTTTTTCCAGCACTTCCGAATAGTATTGCGGAAAAGATTCGTTTATCGCGTCCTCATAAAAAATGCCCTTGCCGTATGTACCTATAAGGAGGTGCTTGGGCACCCTGCCTTTTCTGAACCCCGGCATGGAATATCTGCCCTTGGTCTTTTCGTAAGCCTTGTCTATGGCGGCATCCCATTCCTTGGCGGTAAGCGTTATCTCTATCTTTACCGTGCTTTTTTCCGCTTTTTCAAAAGTGTATTTCATAACCGTCTCCTGATACAATTGATTTGTTTTTCTTGTTTCCTTACAAATTGCTTACAACATTTTATCACAACAGGGCGCAAAACGCAAGGTTTTTTTGCCACTTATTGTTTTTTTGCCAATATATCCGACTTTTCGCGCAGATATGCACAAACGGTTTTATATGCGCGCGCATTCAGCCGCGGGCTTTTACTGCCGCCGATATCAGTCTGAAAGTCTGTTCCGCCGTGCTTTCAAGATTATTATACGCAGTATGCTCGTCCATTGCCTCTTCAAGACTTACCGCGCCCCGCTGCACGCAGAAAAACGCGCTTATCCCCTTTTCGTTCAGCAAACCCGCTTCCTCGGAAACGCAACCGGCAAACGCAACTGCGGGCTTATCGTATTTTTTTGCAAGCAGAGCTATTCCCGCAGGGGCTTTGCCCATGGCGGTCTGCCGGTCCAGCCTGCCTTCGCCCGTTGCCACCACGTCCGCCGCCGCAATCTTTTGTTCTATCCCCAGTTCTTTTATTACCGTTTCCGTTCCGGGGACCAGCCTGGCATTTAAAAAGGTCATGAAGGCAAAGCCCAGCCCGCCCGCGGCGCCCGCGCCGCGGGCGAAAGGATCGGCTTTAGGATAATACCGCTTACAGACTTGTGAAAATTTAACCAGATACCCGTCTAACCTTTTCACGTCTTCCGGAGTAGCGCCCTTTTGCGGGCCGTATACGCTGCTTGCCCCGTTTTCGCCGAACAGCGGATTATTTACGTCGCACAGCACCGAAAAACTGCACTCCTTTATATACGGGGCAATTTTTTCTTCTATGCTCTCTATATCTTTAAGCCCCTGCGCGCCTTTCGGTATCTCCTTTCCATGCCCGTCCTTAAATGAAAACCCAAGCGCTTGCAGCATACCCGCGCCGCCGTCGTTAGTGGCGCTGCCGCCAAGACCTATCATGAACCTGCGAATTCCGTGCTCTGCTGCGTGCGCTATCAGCTGACCCAAACCGTAAGTCGTGGCGACCATAGGGTTGCGCTCGCTTACCCCCGCCAACGTCAGCCCCGCGGCGGAAGCCGTTTCCACTACCGCAGTGCCGTTTTTTAAAACACAATACTCGGCGGCAACAGGCTTCCCGTAAGGTCCCGTTACGGGAACGGTTACGCATTCCGCGCCCTCAGCCGCGGCAAACGCGCGCACCGTGCCCTCGCCCCCGTCCGCCAGCGGCGCAAACTCGGCGGTAAAACCCGCTTTTCGCGCGCCTTCCGCCACCGCCATACCCGCCTGTTCGGAAGTAAGGCTGCCCTTAAACGAATCTATTGCAATAAAAACTTTCATAATCCTTTCCCGTAAACGGCTCTTTCGCCGCACCTGTTAAACAGGTTATTATAACGTTACTGATTTTGCCCGCCGAGTATTACTCCGTTTTAAAAAGCGCCGAACGCGTTTTTCGGGACAAGTCCGCCGTAAAATCTTACGCCTGGGAATTTATGCGGAGGCAATGCCTTTATTTATTCCGCCACGCTTTCGGCTTTAAGCAGTTCTTCGTGCTTTTTGGGGACTGCCATTACTGACTTGAAATCGCTGTAAGTTACAAATCCCGGCTTTGCTCCTTTTGGCTTTTTCACGTTCTTGCGCCGGGTGTACACTATCTCGGTTTTTCCGCCCTCTCTGCCCGCCGAATAGTAGGCGCATATCTCTGCCGCGGTGAGCAAAACCTCCTCCGGCGGAAAACCGCCGCGCACCTCTATTATTACGTGAGATGAATGATAGTTTTTTGCGTGCAGCCATACGTCCTCTCCCCGCGCGCCGAAAGCTATTTTATCGTTTTCGGTATTGTTCCTGCCCGCGCGCACGGTGTAGCCGGATACCGAATAGACCCTGCCTTCCGAGCGCTTTTCATGCTTTCTCGGCGCGGGGTTCCTTTCGTTTAACAACCCCGCCGAAACAAGTTCTTCTTTTATCTCGGCAAGGTCTTGGTATTTTTCCGCCATGGCGATAAAATCCGCCACGCTTTTAAGGTAATCGGCGTCTTTCTCCGCCGCCTCTCTCTGCGGGGCAAGCGCGGCGAGCGCGCGCTTTTGCTTGTTGTATTTTTTATAATATTTCTGCGCGTTGTCCGCCGCCGAAAGCCGCTCGTCAAGCGCGATATTTATCGTCCCCCCGTCGTAATAATTGTCGGCGGTAAGTTCCTTTTCCCCACCCTTTAACTTATAGATATTGGCAAGAATAAGTTCGCCTTTTAATCTGTTGAGCTCGGCGTCTTCCGCGTCCTTTTCCCTTGCGGTTACGGCGGAAAGCCTGCGCGCCGCCTTTTTGAGCGCCGAATTTACCGCCGCCGAAAGGCGCTCTTTTAACGCCGAAAATCTCTTTATCCTGCCGCGCTCGGTAAAATAATAGTCCTCCGCCTCGGAAAGTTCGGAAAAAGACAGCACGTCCCCCGATATATATTTATAAGGATAAACGCACACGTCCTTAACCGCGCCGCGCTCGCTTATAACGCACGGGCGGTACTCTTTTTTATATACGAACGCGTTAAGGTGTTCAAAAAACTCCCGTGCGCAAAAGTCTTTATGCTCTTCGAAATACCCGCCCGCAATCTCCTTTGCGGTGGACGCGGCAATGCCCTGAACGTGCCCGCATATCGCCGCCGCAAGCGCAGCCGCGTTGTTTTCGGTTACCGTTTTTTCAAATACTTCGATAAGTTCCGTATCGGACGGTATTTTTTTATCGCCCACGGGAGGAAAACGGTATTCCCTGCCCACTATGAGCGGGCGCACGCCGTTATCGAAAAAATTTATACCCCTGTTTCCGCCCAGTACCTTGCCCTGTTCCGTGAGTATCACGTTGCTGTACCGCCCCATAAGTTCCACGTACAGGGTCTTTGTCCGTTCGTCGAAAAATTCCGACGAGGGCTCCATGTCTATTTTAACAATCCTGTCAAAACCTATGAGCGAAAGCCCCTTTATTTCCGAAGCCAAAAGGTGCTTTCTCAAAAGCATACAGAAGTTGGGCGCGGTGAGCGGGCTTTCCCTGTCTTTTTCAGTTACCCCTATTCTCGGGCTGGCGGGGTTCACGTCGATAAGAAGCCGCCTCGTTTTCCCGTGAGAATATACGGTGAAAATGAGTTCGTCCGCCGAGGGCTGCACTATGCGGTTGATCCTTCCGCCCGTAAATATAGAGTTTAATTCTCCGCAAAGGTAGCGGAGGGTATACGCGTCCTGCGGCATAAGAGGTTAACCTTCCGATAAAAATGTTTTTCCGTTAAGATAATAAAGCGGGCTGCCCTGCCCGAACACGAGGGTAAGCGACCGGGCGTTAAGCTGCTGCCTGTTTACGCCCAAGCGCCTGTTGAACTCGGCATCCCCGTACTTTCCGTCCCCCGCCACGGGGCAGCCGACGTGCGCGAACTGCGCGCGTATCTGGTGGGTCCTGCCCGTATACAGCCTTATTTCCACAAGGCTTGTTACCCCGTCGCTTTCCAGCACGCGGTACCCCGTCTTCACGGGGAGCACGCCTTTACACGGTTTGTCGGTTATTTTAACCGAGGCGGACTCCGCGTCTTTTAAAAGATAGCCTTTGAGCACACCTTCCGGCGGGTGCGGCGTACCCTTTACCCTTGCGCGGTAAACCTTTATGAACGTGCGGTTTTTAAAGCCCTCGACAAGCTCCCGTTCCGCCGCCTCGTTCAGTGCGAATATCATTATGCCGGAGGTGTTCCTGTCCAGCCGGTGGATAAACCGCGCGCCATTATACTCTGTTTTAATGCTTTCAAACACCTTTTCCGATAGCACGCCGCACGGCTTGTCTATCACCAGCACGTTATCGTCCCGGAAAACAATTTTATAATTTTGCCGCGGGGAAGCGGTAAAATAAACTTCCACCTCGTCCCCCGGCACGAGCGCCGCATCGCCCGAAACCCGCCTGCCGTTTATCTTCACGTCCTTTTTTCTGAGGCTTTTCATAAACTCAGCATACGGTATATCGAGCAACCGCGGGGCAATTCTGGTAAGCCTGCCGTTTTTTTCGGCAACAAACGTTCTTTTTTCCATATCTATTAAACGAGCCCCGGATAACCGGGGCTCCGCAAGGTTATTTCTTTATCTCCTCGCCCGTGCTCTCCTCCTGTTCTTCCTTGGGTTTGACGAACAGAAGTATCACTATTCCTATAAGGCACAGCGTGCCTATCGAGAGGAATACCACAGACCACACGTTGTTTTCAAGCCAGTGGCTGACGGGTTTTACGGTGGTTACGTCCTCGCTCACCCTTATCACGGTTGCCGCCGAAGCCGAACGTACGGAGGAGGTAGAAGCCACCGTGCACTTAATGGCGTAAGAACCCGAAAGCCCGGGAGTAAAGGTAAGTTCCCCGTCATAATTTATAGCCGAAACGTCGTCATAACTTAAACCGCCGGCAAACTCGTCGTCCTCGCTTGCGGAAGACGCCTCCGGCACAAGCGCCCAGCTCTCCTCCCAGTTCTCGCCCTCTATGGAGGCGTTTGCATCGGGGTTATAGTACAGTTCGTACACGGCGTTATAGCCGGAAGACTCTATGTTGAAATCTGCCGCAACGTATTCTATGCCGAGGTATGCCGTTCCCTGCTCCACCGCCAAAACGCTGATGGGCGCATCGTCTCTTACATAAAAGGTGAAATAAAAGTCGTAATATCTGCCTTCGGTTATTATGTTGCCGTCATCCTCGTCCTCGGTGAAGAAATCTTTTTCCAGCATAGTGTTGCCGCACTCGTCCTCGAATATCACGTAAAAGCGGTATTCGCCGGCAGAGTTCACGGGGATGTCCCAATCGGTAACGCTGCCGCTGCCCGAAGGCGTGCGGTAATACACGGTATGGGTAAGGTCTTCGTACATAGTGGTATCGTCAGACACCAGATCTTTTAAAGAAGGAATGGTCAGTTCGCCGCCCAGCGCTATGCTGTGCTCGTCCTCCTCGCCGTAATTGACAAGGGAGGCGCGCATAAGCGCATCTTTGAAAGCTTCCAGCGCGGCGGTATTGCTTACGTCGTATACGGGGGCGGTACTGTCGGACTCCCTGTCGTATACCGTTGCAGTGAAGGTGGCGAGGGTCTTTATTTCGTCCCCGTCTTCATACAACGCGTTAAAGGTCTTTGTGCCGGTGGCGTTGAACTGAATGTCCTTGGGCTTATCTTTGCTGTTATAGAGGGCTATATCCTCTTCTCCCTCCGGAACGCCGAGATACACGTCCGAAGAAGTTATGCCGCCGAGAACCGAATACAGGGTAAACGGCACATTATACTTTATTCCGTCGTACACTTTAAGGGAATTTTCGTACCCCAGAAAATCTCCGCCGAGCGCCACAACGGGAAGCGCGGCTTCTATCTCGCCGTCCGTTACCGTAAAGGTCTGGCGGTAATCTCCGCTCTCGTCAGACGCCTTCTGATCCACCGCCGTTATGCCGTATTCCGCCGTTTCTCCATCGGCGGCGGTCGCCTCTATAGAAACGGTTGCGGCGCATACCCCGCCGCCGGCTATCTTGTAATATTCGTCCGCACAGGCTACCGTAACCCCGTTAAGCCCGGCGGTGAGCATATTATCTTCCGAAGTAAAAGTTACCGAAAGCGGCTCGTCCGCACCGAAAGAAACGCTCTGCCCGGAAGCCTTTTCCGCGTCGTTAAAATACACGGTTGCGCCGCCCGACGTAAATTCTATTTCCAGCACGTTATCTATCTGCGCGTCAAACCCGCCGTCGGCATTTTTATTGCCGTTGGCGTAAAACGCGTCCGAAGTAAGTATTATTTTCATGGAGGCTATGCCGGACACCGAAAGTTCTATTTCCAGATCGTCAGCCGCAAGGCGGTTTTCAAATTCAAGGGTCTCGCCCTCCGCGGGGTTTACTTTTACCGCGCCGTTATCGAAAGAAACGTTTTCCACGCCCGAAAAATAATCGGCGGTGCTGTCTGCCCCGGCGGTGGCGGCTCTATGCGGGCGCACGCCCGCGAACATAAAAGAAAACGCTGCCGTTATGCAGATAAGGAACGCACAAAACAATATTGCGATTTTATGAGATTTAGCTTTATTCATTGTAGCCGAAATACTCCTTATACTCGTATACTCTATGTATTTTACATTAAAAACCGCGCTTTGTCAATTGCTTTGGTGATTTTATATAAAATTATACAGCAAATTATACCGTAAACTCCCGTTTTTTCGGGCGCAAGGCATAAAAAAGCCATTGCTTTCACTTAAAGGCGCGCGGCGGAATATTATGTAATAACCGACAACGATATTTACTTACGGGACTTTCACCAATGATATACTTTTTACTCCTGACGGCGTTTACCGTAAGCATAGATTCTTTCGCGTGCGGGTTTTCACTGCGCTCCGCCGGAAAAAAACGGCTGACCGTGATTCTCTGTATAGCGTTTACCGTATTTATAATGTGCGCCGCCGCCAATTATGCCGCTATCGCGCTTTCGGGCGCGCTTACGGAGAGGGCGGCGGGCGCGGGCGGCGCGGTGCTTTGCGGCGTGGGAATTTACAACCTTTTTAAAAAAGACGGCGCGGGCCCGTTTCTTAAAAAGAACGGCGCGGAAGCCGCCGGAGCGGTAATTACCGGATTTGCCGTGGGATTGGACGGCGCCGCCGCAAACCTTTCGCTAGCGCTTATGGGTATTAACGCCTTTTACGTGCCCGTGATTATTGCGGTTATGCACGCGCTGATGATTTGGCTGGGCATACTCCTTGCCGACGCGCCTTTATTTAAAAAGTTTGCACGACTGAAATTTGCGCCGCCCCTCATACTTTCGCTTCTCGGAATATATAAGCTTGCGGCCGCGTTTTTATAAACGGTTTATATCCTTTAAAAGAAATAAAGTTCGCGCCGCCTTTCTTTTTAAGGAAGGCGGCGCGCTTTTTACTTAAAATTATTATTCCTGTTTTATAAAACGATCGTTGCAAGTCTGCCGTAATTTACGGGCGGCAGACCAAATCACAGCACCTTGGAAAGGAAGTCTTTAAGCCTTGCGTCCTGCGGGGCTCCGAAAAACTTTTCCGGCGTGTTCTCTTCTCTTATTACGCCGCCGTCCATGAACAGCACGCGGGATCCCACTTCCCTTGCAAAACCCATTTCGTGGGTTACCACCACCATGGTCATACCTTCTTTTGCAAGGTCTTTCATGAGTTCCAGCACCTCGCCCACCATCTCCGGGTCCAGCGCCGAAGTAGGCTCGTCAAACAGCATTACTTCGGGGTTCATGGCAAGCGCCCGCACTATGGCTATACGCTGTTTCTGCCCGCCCGAAAGGGTGGAAGGAAAAACGTCTTTTTTGTCCGCCAAACCTATCCTCGTGAGAAGTTTTTCGGCGTCCGCCTCCGCCTCTTCCTGTGTTTTGAGCTTTAATTTTACGGGCGCAAGCGTAAGATTTTGCAGCACATTCAGGTTGTTGAACAGATTGAAGTGCTGAAAGACCATGCCCATCCGGGCCCTGCCCTTGTTTATGTCTATACGGTTGTTTTCGTAAAATTCCTTATATGCCTTTTTATATTCTCTGCCCTCGTGCCGCTCGTTGAGGAGATCTTTTGCCTTTATTTCGCGTATTATCTGTTCGCGGGCGGTCTCCTTATCTTCTCCTCGCTCCTCCGCCGCGGCAAGCATCTTTTTATAGGTCCGCGTCTTTTCTATGAGATCGAAATGCAGATACGGGTCCGGGCGGGTCATTAACTTATCGTCTAACCACACCTCGCCGAAAGTGGGCTCTTCAAAAGAGTGGATTTCCCCGAACCCGAAGGCCCTATTATAACCACCTTTTCGCCCTTTTCTATCTTGCAGGAAACGCCTTTAAGCACCTCCAGGCTGCCGAAACGCTTGTAAATATTGTCAACGCTTATCACTTGCCCTCAGCCTCCTTTCGATAAATTTTACGAGCAGAACCATAAAGAAAACTATAATAAGATAACAACAGCCTACCACTATGCCGCTTGCAAGATAGTTGGGTACGCTCCTGTATATCGTGTCGGCAGCGGCGTTTAAATCGAATGTAAGCGAACCCGGCGTTGCTCCCACCCAGCTTATTATGGAGGTTTCCTTTAATAACGCTATCAGCTCGTTGCCGATTGCGGGAATTATGTTTTTTATTGCCTGCGGCATTATTATCCTTACCATTGTGCTTATCCAGGATAAGCCCAATGCACGCCCCGCTTCCATCTGCCCTTTATCCACCGAAAGTATGCCCGCACGGATATTTTCCGACACGTACGCCCCGGAATTTATTCCGAAGGTTATTATGGCGGCGGAAGGCTTAAAACCCGGTATGGCAAATACGGCAAATACCATTATGAACAATTGCAGCGCAACCGGCGTTCCGCGGAATACCGTCGTATAAACATTGCATATAGCCGCGGGTATTTTCCATAACTTGCTCTGCGTTGCCGCTATCTTTACCACCGCAACGGTAAAACCGAGTATCAAACCTATTACGGAGGCTATTACCGTTACTATCAACGTGTGCAATACTCCTTCGAGCACGTATCCGATATATTCGCCCGTAAAAAGTATCGTTATTATATCTTGTATAAGCATTGTTCTCTATTTATAAACTCAGTCTTTAATAATAAAAAAAGGGAACTGCCGGGGCTTTTGCCCCGGCTTTCCCTAAGCGCATTTTTACTTCAATCACTCGGTGATGCCGAGATGTTTGTTTACGAGTTCCTGTATCCCTTCGCTGCCGAGATCTGCCAGCACTTTATTTATGGCGTTGAGGATTTCCGTTTCACCCTTCGTTACGCATATGGCATATACGTCGGTCGCGGGAGAATCGCTTTCTCCCGCCGCACCCTTATAATAGAGCGGCGCGCACGCAAGATCGGCTTTGCCTTTTATAAGCTGCTGAGCAGGCAGCTCGTCAATAATAAGCACGTCTGAATTAAGTCCTATATCCGCCACTGCGGTGGCAAGCGCGTCAAAACCGACTTTGTTTGCATTTGATCCGTAAAGCGTTCCGCCCTCACCGAGTTCATCTCCCAGGAACAAATCGGCTGTGGTTCCGTTCTGAACGGCAATATCTTTGCCCTTCAAACTGTCCCAATACACGCCCTCTACATTGTCGGTCGTGTTGCTTACATACTCGTTTTCGGCATCGGCTTTATATATAACGTATAATTCCGCCGTATAATATTCGTCTGAAAAATCAACCTTTGCCTTGCGTTCATCGTTTATGGATATACCCGCGGCGCCTACTTTGCACAGATTGCCCGCGCTTACCGCATCCACGATCGTATCGAACCCGACGTTTTCAAATACAACTTCCATTCCGAGTTCTTCGCCTACAAGGTTCATTATGTCTACGTCTACGCCAACTATTTTTCCGTCGGAGATATACTCAAAAGGCGCAAAGCCCGCTTCGGTATAAACGACAAGCTGTTCCTTGGAGCAGCCGGCAAACCCGAAAGCGCTTACAGCCGCCATAAGGCAGGCAACCAAAAAAACCGATAACTTTTTCATTTCTTCTCCCTGGCGCGTCAGTGCGCCGCTGTATGATTTGCCGTTATTATACCCT
>CASELQ010000002.1 GCA_949288785.1 uncultured Eubacteriales bacterium
CGGCAATCAGATAGGGCTTGCCACGGGCATTGTGGACGAAATATATCATAAGGGCTACGCCGCAAAGCGCATGGAGATAGGCGCGGTGATAGGCGCGGCGCCCGCTGAAAACGTGGTGCGCGAGCGCCCCGCCGCGGGAGACGTGGTGATACTTTTAGGCGGCAGAACGGGGAGAGACGGCTGCGGCGGAGCGACGGGCTCATCTAAATCGCACACCGTTTCGTCGCTTGAAACGTGCGGGGCGGAAGTGCAGAAGGGCAACGCGCCGGAAGAGAGAAAACTGCAAAGGCTGTTCCGCAACCCCAAGGCTTCCCGCCTTATAAAGCGCTGTAACGACTTCGGCGCGGGCGGCGTTTCGGTGGCGATAGGCGAACTTGCGGACGGGCTGAATATTGACCTTAACGCCGTACCCAAAAAGTACGAGGGGCTGGACGGCACCGAACTTGCCATAAGCGAATCGCAGGAGAGAATGGCGGTAGTAGTGGCGCCGGAAAACCAGGAACTTTTCAAAGCCCTTGCCGCCGCCGAAAATTTAGAGGCGACCGCCGTGGCGAAAGTAACCGAGGAACCGCGGCTCAAAATGCAGTGGAACGGCAAGACCATTGTGGACATATCGCGGGAATTTTTAAATTCCAACGGCGCCGAAAAACATACTTTGGCGGCGGTGAAAAAAGCCGAAAGATATTATAATCCCGTGCCCGAAAACTTCGTTTCGGGGTACGAGGAACTTTTAAGCGACCTAAACTGCTGCTCAAAGCGCGGGCTTTCCGAGCGGTTCGATTCCACGATATGCGCGGGCACGGTACTGATGCCGTTCGGCGGAAAGTATCAGCAGACCCCCGCGCAGGCGATGGTGCAAAAGATTTCTATGGAAAACGCGCATACGGACGACTGTTCGTTTATGGCGTGGGGATATAATCCGTTCGTTACCGAAAAGAGCCCGTTTGCGGGCGCATATCTTGCGGTGGCGGAATCGGTTTCCAAACTCATTGCAAGCGGCGCGGATTTTAAGGACGTGTATCTTACCTTTCAGGAGTATTTCGAGCGGCCGGGCAAAGACCCCGCAAGGTGGGGCAAGCCGCTTGCAGCTCTGCTCGGCGCGCTTAAAGCGCAAAGAGAGCTGGGCATTGCCGCGATAGGCGGAAAGGACTCCATGAGCGGAACCTTTGAAAACCTGGACGTGCCTCCCACACTAGTATCCTTTGCGGTTACCACGGGAAAGACGCGGGACGTTGTGTCCCCGGAGTTCAAGGCGGCGGGGCATAAGCTTTACCTCATTGCGCCGGAACCTGACGGGAACGGTCTGCCAAAAGCGCAGTCCCTTACAGAATGTTTTGAAAAGGTAACCGCGCTTTTAAGGAGCAAAAAGGCGGTATCCGCTTACGCGCTCGGCCCCGGCGGCATAGCGGAAGCGGCGTTCAAGTGCTGCATAGGCAACGGCATAGGCGTAAAGTTTAACGAAGATATATCCCTCGAAACGCTGTTCTCCCTTAATTACGGCGCTTTTATAGTGGAAGCTGCCGGGGAAGAAAAATGCGGCGTCTGCGTCGGCGAAACGGCGGAAGATAAGACCGTTTCCCGCGGGAAAGAGGTCATATCGCTTGACAAACTGCAAAAAATTTACGAAAATAAATTAGAGAGCGTTTATGCCTGCAACGTAGAGCAGGGAGAAGAAAAGATACCCACCGTATCCTTTAAGGGCGGAAAGACCTTTAACGCCTATATAAAACACGCGAAACCGCGGGTGCTCATACCCGTATTCCACGGCACCAACTGCGAATACGATTCCAAAAAAGCCGTGGAGGACGCGGGCGCCCTGGCAGAGATATTCGTAATAAACAACCTTACGGCGGCGGGCGTGGAAAAAAGCGTGGAGCAGTTTGCAAAGAGCGTTTCAAACTCGCAGGTGATATTTATTCCGGGCGGTTTTTCCGGCGGGGACGAGCCGGACGGTTCGGGCAAGTTCATAACCGCGTTTTTAAGAAACCCCGCAGTAAAAGAGCAGGTTACCCGCCTGTTAAAGGAGCGGGACGGGCTTATGTGCGGCATATGCAACGGCTTCCAGGCGCTTATAAAGTTAGGACTCGTGCCATACGGGGAAATAAGGGATGCGGACGAACATTCGCCCACGCTCACGTTTAACACGATAGGCAGGCACCAGTCCCGCATAGTGGCAACGCGCGTGGCTACCGACAACTCGCCCTGGCTTAAAGGCGTGAACGTAGGCGACGTTATTTACGTGCCGATATCTCACGGAGAGGGGCGGCTCATATGCGAAGATACGCTCATAAAAAAGCTTGCCGAAAACGGGCAGATTGCCACGCAGTACGTAGACCTTGCAGGCAACCCCACGAGCGACGTGCATTTTAACCCCAACAATTCGGTTTACGCGGCGGAAGGGCTTATCTCGCCGGACGGCAGGGTAATAGGCAAAATGGGGCATTCGGAGCGCGTAGGAAAAGGGCTTTATAAGAACGTGCCCGGAAACTATGACCTTAAACTGTTTGAATCGGCGGTAAAATACTTTAAGTAATAAAAGGGAAAATAAAATGCATTTATCCGACATAGAGATAGCGCAGCGCACGAAACTGCTGCCCGTAAGCGAAGTGGCGCGCCGCGCGGGAATAGAAGAGCGGTACTTAGAGCCTTACGGCAAATACAAGGCTAAAATAGACCTTTCCTTTTTGTCTGACCGCGGGGAAGTTAAAAAGGGCAAGCTCGTGCTGGTTACCGCAATAACCCCCACCCCCGCGGGCGAGGGCAAGACCACCACCACGATAGGGCTTGCGGACGGGCTTAAAAGGATAGGCAAAAAAGTTGCCGTTGCCATAAGGGAACCCTCGTTAGGGCCGGTGTTCGGCATAAAGGGCGGCGCGACTGGCGGCGGATACGCCCAGGTGGCGCCCATGGAGGATATAAACCTGCATTTTACGGGCGATTTTCACGCAATAAGCGCGGCAAACAATCTGCTCTGCGCAATGGTGGATAACCATATTCACCAGGGCAACGAACTGAATATAGACCCTTCGAGCATAACTGTAAGGCGGGCGGTGGACATGAACGACCGCCAGTTAAGAAATATCGTGGACGGGCTGGGCGGAAAATCAAACGGCACCCCGCGGGAAGACGGGTTCGACATAACCGTTGCAAGCGAGGTGATGGCGATATTCTGCTTATCCGAAAACCTTGCCGACTTAAAGCGGCGGCTTGCCCGTATGGTAATAGGTTACGACAGGGGCGGCAGTCCCGTAACCTGCGGAATGTTAAAGGCGCACGGCGCAATGTGCGCGCTTTTAAAAGACGCGTTAAAGCCCAACCTTGTGCAGACGTTGGAGGGTACGCCCGCCGTCGTGCACGGGGGACCCTTTGCAAATATTGCCCACGGCTGCAATTCGGTCATAGCCACGCGCACGGCAATGCTGCTCGGCGATTATGCGGTAACGGAGGCGGGTTTCGGCGCCGACCTCGGCGCGGAAAAGTTTCTGGACATAAAGTGCCGCACGGCGGGGCTTGTTCCTTCCTGTGCGGTGGTGGTTGCCACCGTGCGCGCCCTTAAAATGCACGGCGGCGTGCCTAAGGAAAAACTTGCCGAGCCGGATGCCGCGGCGCTTAGGGAAGGGCTTCCCAACCTCATGAGGCACGTCCATAATATAAAAGACGTATACGGGCTGCCGTGCGCGGTGGCGGTAAACAAATTCCCAACCGATACCCGCGAAGAACTGAACGCCGTGGTAGAGGCATGCGAAAAAGCCGGCGTGAAAGCCGTTGTCTCTTCGGTATGGGAAGACGGCGGCAAGGGCGGCGAGGCGCTTGCAAGAGAGGTGGTGCGCCTTTGTGGTTGCGGCGAAAGTAAGTTTACCTTTGCCTACCGCACGGAGGACGGCATAGAAAAAAAGATAAACGACGTGGCAATAAAGATATACGGCGGCAAAGGCGCGGAGTTTACGCCCGCCGCAAAAAAACAGGCGGAAAAACTTACTTCGCTCGGGTTCGGCGACCTTCCCGTATGTATAGCCAAGACGCAGTACAGTTTTTCGGATAACCCAAAGCTTATCTGTGCGCCGGAGAATTTTACCATAACCGTAAAAAGCCTTAAAGTTTCCGCGGGTGCGGGGTTTATAGTGGCGCTCACCGGGGATATAATGACCATGCCGGGGCTGCCCAAAGCGCCTGCCGCCGAAAAAATAGACGTGGATGAAAACGGGCTTATTACCGGGCTGTTTTAATATCGCCCGCTTTAAAAACCCGCAAAGCACATAAATAAACAAAATTACCGCTATACCGTAAAAAGGAGAAAAAATGGCAAAGTACATAAACGAACCTTCGCACACTTTTAACGAATACCTGCTTATACCGGGGTATTCTTCCGCGCAGGCAATACCCGCGAACGTGAGCTTAAAAACGCCGCTCGTAAGGTATAAAAAGGGTGAAGAACCCGCTATCAGCATGAATATTCCCATGGTTTCCGCCATAATGCAGTCGGTTTCCGGGGATAAGCTTGCCATTGCGCTTGCAAGGGAAGGGGGCGTTTCATTTATATACGGTTCGCAGTCCGTGGAGGACGAGGCCGCCATGGTCGCCCGCGCTAAAAATTACAAGGCGGGCTTCGTGAGGAGCGATTCCAACATCTCGCCCGAAGATACGCTGGCGGACATAATAGCGCTTAAAGAGCGCACGGGGCATTCCACCGTGGCGGTTACCGAAGACGGCACGGAGGGCGGCAGGCTTTTAGGCATTGTAACCAGCCGCGATTACAGGGTGAGCCGCATGAGCCCGGACGTTAAAGTAAAGGAGTTCATGACGCCTTTTAATAAGCTCATCACCGCGCCCGAGGGCATTACATTAAAAGAGGCGAACGACATTATATGGGATAATAAACTCAATTCCCTGCCCATAATAAACAAAGAGCAAAAACTTTGCTATTTCGTGTTCAGAAAAGACTATGATTCGCATAAGGCAAACCCCGCCGAACTTTTAGACGGTAAAAAGCGTTACGTAATAGGCGCCGGCATAAACACGCGGGACTATGCAGAGAGGGTGCCCGCGCTTGTGGATGCGGGGGCGGACGTGCTGTGCATAGACTCTTCCGAAGGGTTTTCCGAATGGCAGAAAATAACGCTTAACTGGATAAGGGAAAAGTACGGCGACTCGGTAAAGGTGGGCGCCGGCAACGTGGTGGACGCGGAAGGTTTCAGGTTTTTGGCGGACTGCGGGGCGGACTTTGTAAAGGTGGGAATAGGCGGCGGCTCCATATGTATCACCAGGGAGACCAAGGGTATAGGCAGGGGGCAGGCCACCGCGCTCATAGAAGTGTGCAGAGAGCGGGACAAGTATTTTGAAGAAACGGGTATTTACGTGCCCGTGTGTTCGGACGGCGGAATAGTTTACGACCATCATATCACCTTAGCGCTTGCCATGGGGGCGGACTTTGTTATGCTGGGCAGATACTTTGCCCGCTTTGACGAAAGCCCCACGAACAAGGTGATTATCGGCGGCAACTACTTTAAGGAATATTGGGGCGAGGGCTCTCAGCGTGCGCGCAACTGGCAGCGTTACGATTTAGGCGGCGAGAAAAAGCTTTCCTTTGAGGAGGGTGTGGATTCATACGTGCCCTATGCCGGAAAGTTAAAGGACAACGTGGCTATTACTCTGAGTAAAGTAAAATCTACCATGTGCAACTGCGGGGCGCTTACCATAAGGGAATTACAGCAAAAGGCGAAAATAACGCTCGTTTCCGCCACAAGCATTGTGGAGGGCGGCGCGCACGACGTTATCCCCAAAGAAAAGACCCAGACCATAAAATAAAGTTTTCTGTAAATAACGGGCAGGCTTAAAATAATTAAAAGCCGTGCAGGTATTAAAGATAAAAGTACAGTAAGTATAAATACAAGGCGTAAAAACTAATACAGTCAGTATTTACGCGGACAAAGTAAGTATAGATAAAGGCTTTTCCTTTCCCCGCGCGGCAATCCGCGCGGGGAAAGGAACAAAAAAATATATCCGCAGAAAAAATATTTACGGCAAAGTTTATTGCAAAATTCGCCCTTACGGTGTAAAATAGTATCCGGGCGAAAATAAGATAAACCGCAGCAGGGGCAGCCAAAAGAGAAATATGGAAAAAATAAGAGCAGAAAAACTTAAAGATTACGCTGAACAAGCACTTAGTACGGAGAGCGTTTTCCGTTCTCCGGACCTTGCTTTTTCAAAAAACGGTCTTGCTGTTTTTCCCGGTTTTTGCGACGTTCATGTGCATTTGCGAGAACCGGGTTTTTTTTATAAAGAGAGCATAAAGAGCGGCACCCGCGCGGCGGCGCGCGGCGGGTTCACGGCGGTGTGCGCAATGCCCAACTTAAACCCCGTGCCGGACAGTCCCGAAAACCTTTTGCCCGAGCAGAGCATAATAGAAAGGGACGCGGTTATAAACGTGTATCCTTACGGGGCTATAACCCGGGACGAAAAGGGGGAAGAGCTCTCCGATATGGCGGGGCTTGCTCCCTCCGTTATAGCTTTTAGCGATGACGGGAGGGGCGTTCAGAACGCCGATATCATGCGCCGCGCCATGCTTAAAGCCAAGTCCCTCGGCAAGATAATTGCCGCCCATTGCGAAGATAATACCCTGCTTTCGGGCGGATATATCCACAAGGGGGAATATGCAAAAAGATACGGGCACGCGGGGATATCCTCGGAGAGCGAATATAATCAGATAGAGCGGGACATAGCGCTTTTAAGGGAAACGGGCGCGGCATATCACGTGTGCCACGTTTCCGCAAAGGAGAGCGTGGAAATAATTCGCCGCGCCAAAAAGGAGGGGTTTAACGTAACGTGCGAAACGGCGCCCCATTATCTCGTGTTTTCGGACGATATGCTCCTTGATGACGGGCGGTTTAAAATGAACCCGCCCATCCGCGGCAGGGCGGACAGGGAAGCCCTTATAGCGGGCATTGCGGACGGCACCATTGATATGATTGCCACCGACCACGCTCCCCATTCGGCGGAGGAAAAGAGCAGGGGTTTAAAGGGCAGCCTTATGGGAGTAACCGGGCTGGAAGCGGCTTTCCCCGCACTCTATACGCACCTTGTAAAGCCTGGGATAATAAGCCTTGAAAAACTTATAGAGTTAATGTGCCTAAACCCGCGCAGGCGGTTCGGCATACCTTTAAGCGAAGATTATTCGGTGTGGGATTTGTCCGCCGAAAGAGAGGTAGACCCCGCGGAGTTTTTATCAAAGGGTAAAAGCACGCCCTTTGCGGGCATGCGCCTATTAGGGGAAAACCTCATTACGGTATGCGGCGGAAAGACGGTGTACCTCAACAAAGACAGGGTTTCGGAATAGAAAACGAAAATAAAAACATAAAACAGCAAAAATTTTTACGGGAGAATATAGTTATGGCAAAGAGAACGGATATTAAAAAGATACTTATAATAGGTTCCGGCCCCATAGTCATAGGGCAGGCTGCGGAATTCGACTATGCCGGCACTCAGGCGTGCCTTGCCTTAAAAGAAGAGGGGTACGAAGTGGTGCTTGTAAACTCCAACCCCGCCACCATAATGACGGATACCAGCATTGCGGACAAGGTGTATATGGAGCCGCTTACCCTGGAATACGTTGCAAAAATTCTGCGGTTCGAGCGGCCGGACGCAATAGTGCCCGGCATAGGCGGGCAGACGGGGCTTAACCTTGCCATGCAGCTCGAGAAAAAAGGGGTACTTAAAGAATGCGGAGTGGAACTTTTGGGTACCGACAGCACGAGTATAGAACGGGCGGAGGACAGAGAGCTGTTTAAAGAACTGTGCATTTCCATAGGCGAGCCCGTCATCCCCTCCGAAATAACCTATTCTCTTGAAGAGGCGCAAGCTGCGGCAAAGCGGATAGGCTATCCCGTGGTGCTGCGCCCGGCGTTCACGTTAGGCGGCACGGGCGGCGGCTTTGCCGATAACGAAGAGGAACTTACCGACATTGCAATAAACGCATTTAAACTTTCTCCCGTGCATCAGGTGCTCGTGGAAAAGAGCGTTAAGGGCTATAAAGAGATAGAGTTCGAGGTCATGCGCGATTCCACCGACAAGGCGATAACGATATGCGGCATGGAAAACGTGGACCCGGTGGGCGTGCACACGGGGGACAGCATAGTGGTTGCTCCCATTATGTCTTTGAACCCGCACGACCTTAAAATGCTGAACGACAGTGCGTTGAAGATTATAAAAGCCCTTAAAATAGAGGGCGGGTGCAACGTGCAGTTCGCGCTCAATCCTGAAAGCAGCGAGTATTACCTTATAGAGGTAAATCCGCGCGTGTCGCGCTCTTCGGCGCTTGCAAGCAAGGCGAGCGGCTACCCCATAGCAAGAGTTACCGCCAAGATTGCCGTGGGGATGACGCTCGGCGAGATAAAGATTGCCAACACCACGGCGGAGTTCGAGCCGTCGCTCGATTACGTGGTGGCAAAGTTCCCGCGTTTCCCGTTCGATAAATTCGCGCAGGCAACCAATAAACTGGGAACCCAGATGAAGGCGACCGGCGAGGTGATGGGCATAGGTTCCACGTTAGAGGAGTGCATGCTTAAATCGGTGCGTTCGCTGGAAACGGGCGTGTGCCACCTTTATCTTCCCAAGTTTGCCGATATGCCTACGGACAAGATAAAAGAATATCTTAAAGATTTCAGGGACGATTATATGTACGCCTGCGCCGAACTTATCCGCCGCGGCGTTTCGGTAAAGGAACTGCACGAGATAACCGCCGTAACCGAAGTGTTTTTGGAAGCGGTGGAAAGAATAGTGCAGATGGAAAATATCCTCAAAGAACACCCGAAAGACGTTAAGAGGCTGCTTGCCGCAAAAACGCTGGGCTTTTCCGATAAATATATAGGAAAACTCTGGAACATGCCCGAAATCGAGGTATTTGCCATGAGGAAAAAGGAGGGCATATTCCCCTATTACAGGATGGTGGATACCTGCCACACGGGCGCATATATCCCGTACTTTTACTCTTCGTATATAGGCAGCACCCAATCCCGCCTGTCGGATAAGAAAAAAATCGTGGTGCTGGGCGCCGGCCCTATACGTATAGGGCAGGGCGTGGAGTTCGACTATTCCACCGTGCACGCCGTTACCACGATAAAAAACACGGGGTACGAGGCTATAATAATAAACAACAACCCGGAGACCGTTTCCACCGACTACACCACGGCTGATAAACTGTATTTCGAGCCGCTCACCGCGGAAGACGTGATGAACATAATAGAGTTCGAAAAGCCGGAAGGGGTGATAGCCTCTCTCGGCGGGCAGACGGCAATAAATCTTGCTCAGCCCCTCTATGACCGCGGCGTAAAGATAATCGGCACCGACTGTCAGGCGATAGAGCGCGCCGAGAACAGGGACGCGTTTGAAAAGATCTTAAAAGAACTCAATATCCCGCAGCCGGAGGGCAGGGCGGTTACCCGCATAGAGGACGGGGTGAAAGCCGCCGCCGAGATAGGCTATCCCGTGCTGGTGCGCCCCTCGTTCGTGCTGGGCGGCAGGGCGATGCAGATAGTTGCGGATGAAAAGCAGCTCCGCCATTACCTTAAAACCGCCGTGGAGATTGACGAGGACAAGCCCGTGCTGGTGGATAAGTATATAGTGGGCAAAGAGGTGGAAGTAGACGCCATTTGCGACGGAAGGGACGTGTTTGTTCCGGGCATAATGGAACTCGTGGAGCGCACGGGCATCCATTCCGGGGACTCAATAAGCGTGTATCCCTCTTTCAGCATATCCGACAAAGTGAAGGGCACCATACTCGGCTACGCCAAAAAACTGGGGCTGGGGATAGGCATTATAGGTTTATATAATATTCAGTTTATAGTTGACAGGGATGAAAAGGTGTTTATAATAGAAGTAAACCCCCGTTCTTCCCGCACGGTGCCGTTCTTATCCAAGGCCACGGGTTACAGTTTGGCGGACATAGCCACCGAGGTGATAATGGGTAAGTCCTTAAAAGAGCAGGGGATATTCGACCTGTACCCGGAGGAGAAAAAGCGCTGGTACGTAAAGGTGCCCGTGTTCTCGTTCAATAAAATCCGCGGGCTGGACGCATATCTTTCCCCCGAAATGAAATCTACCGGGGAGGCGATAGGGTATGACGATAAATTGAACCGCGCTCTTTACAAGGCGTTGCAGGCCTCCGGCATGAAACTGCAAAATTACGGCACGGTGCTGGTAACGGTTGCGGATAAGGATAAAGAGGAGGCGCTGCCCCTCATACGTCGGTTTTATAACCTCGGTTTCAATATTCAGGCTACGCGCGGCACGGGCGAATTTTTAAAGAAGAACGGCATACGCACCCATATACTTAAAAAGATAAGCGAAGGTAGCGAAGAAATTCCGCAGGCGATACGGCAGGGGCACCTTGCCTATATAATAAACACCGGCAATATAGCGGGGTCTGAAACGGCCGTGCACGACGGGCACGAGATAAGAAAACTCGCCACCGAAAACAACGTGAATATATTCACTTCGCTTGACACGGTGGATAAGCTTTTGGACGTGCTTGAAGATATAACCCTGTGCATCTCCACGATAGACGCGTAAAATCGGGGCGGCAAGAGGCTGATATGAAAAACGGGATATATCCTATAATTTCCAACGAAAAGATAGCGGAAAACGTATTTAAGTTAAACTTGGCGGGGGATTTTTCCTCCGCTAAGCCGGGGCAGTTTGCAAACCTTAAACTAAGCGGCTTTTATTTAAGGCGCCCCCTTTCCGTGCACCATGCGGACGGAGAGAAACTCTCTTTAATATATAAAGTTGTGGGGAAGGGCACCGAGCACCTCAGCGGCTTAAAGGCGGGCGATATAGATACGCTGTGGGACCTTGGCAACGGGTACGACCTTTCCGCCGCGGGGGAATATCCTCTGCTTATAGGCGGGGGCGCGGGCGTGCCGCCCCTCTGCTTTCTTGCCGAGCGGCTTGTGGCGGCGGGCAAAAAGGTGAGCGCGGTGATAGGCTTTAACCGCAAAGAAGAAGTCTTTTGCGAAGAGGAATTAAAAGCCCTCGGCGTGAAAGTAACGGTAACCACGGCGGACGGTTCGTTCGGCGTAAAGGGCTTTGTTACGGACGCGCTGCCCGAAAAATATTCTTACGTTTATACCTGCGGCCCCGAACCCATGCTGAAAGCGGTATACGGCGCGATAACCACCGGCGGGGATTTTTCGTTCGAGGAGCGTATGGGCTGCGGGTTCGGCGCGTGCATGGGGTGCTCCTGCAAAACGGTAACGGGCTATAAGCGGATATGCAAAGAGGGGCCCGTGCTCAAAAAGGAGGAAATACTGTGGCGGATACAAGGGTGAATTTACTTGGCATAACGCTGGATAACCCCGTAATTCCCGCAAGCGGGACTTTCGGGTACGGGTATGAGTTTGCAGATTATTACGATATAAACGTATTGGGCTCGCTTTCCTTTAAGGGCACCACCTTAAACGCGCGTTTCGGGAACGATACGCCGAGAATTGCCGAATGCCCTTCGGGGCTTTTGAATTCCGTGGGGCTGCAAAACCCAGGGGCAAAAGCGGTGCTAAATACCGAACTTCCCAAACTTCAAAAGTGCTTTCATAAAAAGGTGATGGCAAACATAAGCGGGTTTTCGGCGGAAGAATACGTTGAATGCGTTAAGATATTGCAGGAAAGCGCGGCGGTGGGCTGGCTGGAAATAAACGTGAGCTGCCCCAACGTGCACGGCGGCGGCATGAGTTTCGGGACCACTGCAAAGGGGGCGGCGGAGATCACCGCCGCGGTGAAAAAAGCAGCGGTAAAACCGGTTATAATAAAACTTTCGCCCAACGTAACGGACGTGGCGGAGATAGCCCGCGCGTGCGAGGGCGAGGGGGCGGACGGGATAAGCCTTATAAACACCCTGCTCGGCATGCGGATGGACTTAAAGACCAAAAAGCCGGTACTAAAAAACGTAACGGGCGGGCTTTCGGGTCCGGCGGTGTTCCCGGTGGCGGTGCGCATGGTTTACGCGGTAAGCCGCGCCGTTAAAATTCCGGTCGTGGGCATGGGCGGAATAACTTCCGCGGAAGACGTGCTTGAAATGATGATGGCGGGCGCCGCTGCGGTAGAGGTGGGGGCGGCAAACTTAACAGACCCGTTCGCCTGCAAAAAGATAATAGAGGCGCTGCCCGCGGCAATGGATAAATATAACATAAAATCATTAAGCGAAATTACGGGAGGATGAAATGGCAAAGGACGTTATAATAGCGTGCGACTTTTCGGATAAGCGCACCGTGCTTGATTTTTTAGGTACCTTCGGGGAAATAAAGCCGTTCGTGAAGATAGGTATGGAACTTTTTTACGCCGAAGGACCCGACGTGGTGAAAGAGATAAAGGCGCGCGGACACAAGGTGTTTTTAGACCTTAAACTGCACGATATACCAAACACCGTGAAAAAGGCGATGAGCGTGCTTTCGGGGTACGACGTGGATATAACCGACCTGCACGCGGGCGGGACCTGCGCCATGATGCGCGCGGCAGTAGAAGGGCTTACCCGGGCGGACGGAACCCGCCCGCTTTTGGTGGCAATAACCCAGCTCACCTCTACGGACGGGGAGAGCCTTAAAAAAGATCTGCTCATAGATAAGCCCATGGAAGAGGTGGTGGAGCATTACGCATTAAACGCCAAAGTTTCGGGGCTGGACGGGGTGGTTTGCTCCCCGCTGGAAGCGGAAAAAGTGCACGCCGCCTGCGGCAAAAACTTTATTACCGTAACCCCCGGCATTCGCTTTGCCGACGGGGAGGCGGGGGACCAGAAGCGCATCACCACGCCGGCAAAGGCGCGAGAGCTTGGGTCCGATTACATAGTTGTGGGCCGCCCCGTAACCGCGGCGGCAGACCCCGTTAAAGCCTACCTGCGGTGCGTGAGCGAATTCCTTGGAAAATAAAAGCGATAAAGGAGATTATTATGACAGACATAAACACCCTTATAGCCAAAGATTTACTGTCGATAAAGGCGGTGTTCCTCCGCCCGGAGGAGCCCTTTATCTGGGCAAGCGGAATAAAGAGCCCCGTATATTGCGACAACCGTTTAACCCTTTCGGAGCCCCGGGTAAGACTCGACGTGGAAAACGCCATAGCCGAGACCGTAAAAAAGTATTACCCCTCCGCGGAGATACTTATGGGCACTTCTACCGCGGGCATAGCGCACGCCGCAATTTCGGCGCACATTTTAGGGTTGCCCATGGGTTACGTCCGCTCGGGAGCAAAGGACCACGGCAGGCAGAACCGCATAGAGGGCAGGCTTGAAAAGGGGCAGAAAGCCGTGGTTATAGAGGACCTTATCTCCACCGGCGGCAGCGTTATAGAAGTGGTGGACGCGCTGCGCGAAGCGGGCGCGGAGGTGCTTGGCATTGTAAGCATTTTTACCTACGGCATGAAAAAGGGCTTGGAGCGGCTTGAAAAAGCAAACGTAATAAATCATTCGCTCACCGATTTCGATACGGTTGTTAAAGCCGCCGCCGAAGAGGGGTATATTAAAAAAGAGGACGCCGCGCGGCTTATAGCTTTCCGCAACAACCCTGCGGACGAAAGCTGGATAAAGGGGAGCGTAAAGTAATTTTGCGGGCGCCGTCAGGTGCGGACAAAAATTATATTCTAAAACGAAAATATGTTTTTAAAAGATGCCGCGCGGGTCGCAGGCAAATGCGGCGCGGGTTTATGTACGGCAACGCCCGGGCGGGGCATCGTTTAAGCGCGAACGGCAGCCGCATAAAGGCTGTATTGCAGATTTTGCGTATCGCTCGTTTCAACATACGGGCGGTTGCTTACTATAAGGAGATAAAATATGAGGAGCATTATAGACATAGTTGACCTTACCACGGAAGAGATAGACGAACTTATCGCGGTGGCGGACGATATTGCCGCCCACCCAGAAAAATATGCGGACAAGTGCCGCGGCAAAAAACTTGCCACCCTGTTTTTCGAGCCTTCCACGCGAACCCGACTGAGTTTCGAGGCGGCAATGATAGAACTCGGCGGCAGCGTTATAGGCTTTTCCTCCGCAAACAGTTCTTCCGCATCCAAGGGCGAGAGCGTGGCGGACACCGCCAAGGTGATAAGCTGTTACGCGGACATAATAGCCATGCGCCACCCCAAGGAGGGCGCGCCGCTGGTTGCCGCGCTCAATGCCTCCGTGCCGGTAATAAACGCGGGGGACGGCGGGCACAAGCACCCCACCCAGACCCTTACCGACCTTTTAACCATAAAGCGGGAAAAGGGGCGGCTTAATAACCTTACCGTGGGTTTTTGCGGCGACCTTAAATACGGAAGGACGGTGCACTCCCTTATAAACGCGCTGGTAAGATACGAGGGGATAAAGTTCGTGCTTATCTCCCCGCAGGAATTAAAGCTCCCGAGTTACGTCAGATACGATTCGCTGGATAAAGAGGGCGCGGAGTACGAGGAAACCACCGACTTGGAGGGCAGCCTGCCTAAGCTTGACGTGCTGTATATGACCCGCATTCAGCAGGAGAGGTTTGCCGATTTCGACGAGTACGAAAGGCTTAAGGACAGTTACGTTTTAACGGTGGAAAAACTCAAAAAGGCAAAAGATGACACCATTATTTTCCACCCGCTTCCCCGCGTGAACGAGATAAGCGTTAAAATAGACAACGACCCGCGCGCGTGCTACTTTAAGCAGGTTTTAAACGGCAAGCACATGCGTATGGCGCTTATATTAAAACTGCTTGCCGAAAAGGACAAGGCGTGCGACCTTTTGGGCGAGGGGGTAATAGCGGGCAGATACCGCTGCGAAAATCCGCGCTGCATAACTTCCACCGAGCAGGAGATAACGCACTACTGCAAAAAGGCGCGTTCGGGAGACGAGGTGTATCGCTGCGTGTACTGCGATAAAAAGGTAAAATAAAGAGCGGAAAACAGATTACTCGTATTTAAGGCGCAAACAGAAGTACGGTTTACTGAAATATCGTTTAAGGAGAATATTATAACCGCACATATTAGAGTGCGGCAGAGCGCCGGCAGAAAACAGGCGGCAACATGATATGCAGTTCAAAATAATAAACGGCGGGGTATCCTTCGGGGCGGATACCGTGCTTGAGCGTATAGACTTTGAGATAAGAGACAAAGAAAAGATTGCCGTAGTCGGCAGAAACGGCTGCGGCAAGACCACCCTTTTAAAAACCATAACGGGCGAAGTGCCGTTAGAGGCGGGCACGGGGGAAGAGACCTTTTCTCTTGCGGTTTCGGGCGCGCCCGTTATAGGCTATTTAAAACAGATAGATTTCGAGGACGAAAGCCTTACCATGGAAGAGGAGATCTCCAAGGTCTTTGCCCCCATATTCGAAACGGAAGCGCGCATGGCGGAACTTGAAAAAAAGCTCCTTACCGAATCATCGGAAAAAACCGTTAAAAGTTATTCCGCCGCGTGCGAGCGGTATGAACGTTTAGGCGGATATACCTACAAAAAAGAACTTGCGGTAATGATAAAAAAGTTCGGCTTTACCGAGGCCGATAGAAAAAAGCGGCTGAACGAATTTTCGGGCGGGCAGAGGACGCGTATCGCCTTTATAAAACTGCTTTTAAGCAAGCCCGATATTCTGCTTTTGGACGAACCCACCAACCATTTGGACGCCGAGACCGTGGAATGGCTGGAAGGGTATCTTAAAAACTATCCTTCCGCCGTGGTGATAGTCTCGCACGACCGAATGTTTCTGGATAAAACGGTAAACAAGGTATACGAGATAGAGTACGGCGAAACCAAGTGCTATAAGGGCAACTATTCGGACTTTGAGCGGCTCAAAAGAGAAGAGCACGTAAAGCGGCAGAAGGATCACGACCTGCAACGCGCCGAGATTGCCCGGCTCACCCGGCTTATAGAACGCTTTCGCTATAAGGCCACAAAGGCGAAGATGGTGCAGTCCAAGATAAAGATGATCGAGCGCATGAAAATAATAGACGCGCCCGACCGTTACGACCTAAAGACCTTTCACGCCCGGTTTAAGCCCGCGTTTACGGGCGGAACGGAGGCGCTTATCGTTTCAGAACTGCAAATAGGTTACGGCAACCCGCTTGCCGAGGTGAGTTTTAACCTTTACCGCGGGGATAAGCTTGGCATTATCGGCGCGAACGGCACGGGAAAGTCTACCCTTTTAAAGACCCTCACGGGCGAGGTAAAGCCGCTTTCGGGGAGTTTTGCTTTCGGCTCCAACACGCTCACGGGGTATTTCGATCAGCAGCTGGCGGGCAAAGCGGGAACGGGCACCGTGCTCGAAGATTTTATGAGGGAATTTCCCGCCTGCGGAGATTTTGAGGCAAGGAGCGCTTTGGGCGCTTTCCTGTTTTCGGGGGAGGACGTGTTTAAAAACACCGCCGATCTTTCGGGCGGGGAAAGGGTAAGGCTTGCGCTTTGTAAGATCTTCCGTAAAAGGCCCAATTTTCTCATTTTAGACGAGCCGACCAACCACATGGACATAGTGGGCAGGGAAACCCTTGAAAATATGCTTTCCCTGTACGAAGGCACCGCTCTGTTCGTTTCGCACGACAGGTATTTCGTTAAAAAGACGGCGAATAAACTGCTGGTGTTTTCGGAAGGCAAGGCAAAGTTTTATCCGTTCGGATATGCGGAATACGAGGAGATGAGAGCAAGGGAGGCAGGAGAGCTCGAAAAAAGCCTTTCCAACCCCGGCGCCGGCGGCGGGAAAAACGAGCCGAAAGGCGGAGGCGAGGATACGGGCGGAAAAAAGAAGGAGTTCACCACGCCCCTAAAACAGCTCGGAAAAGACCTTGCGAGGATAAAAAAACTGGAACGGCTGCTCTCGGAGAACGAAAAGCGGGCGCAGGAACTCAGCGAAAGCCTTTTAAGTCCCGCCGTGTATTCCGACTATAAGGCGGCGGAGCAGGTGCAAAGCGAGCTTGAGGAGTTAAAGGCGCAGGCGGAAGAATATTACGAGGAGTGGCTGGCGCTGTCCGAAAAAACGGAAACGGGCGGAAAACAGGCATAAATAAGCGCCGCTTTCGGGAAAATACGCAAAAATGCTTGCAAAACTTTTTTCATGCGGTGTAATTCATAATAGCTTATAAAACAATTCAGAATAAAAAAGTTTCCGATTAGAATAAAAAAGTCTCCGCGGGGCGCCGCCAGGGCGGCGCCCCGCAGAAAAAAACTATAATCAAAAATACAATAAAAAGGTACGGTTATTACGGTTATGGAATATAAGTACATATGGCTTAAAACGGAAGAAAAGGACAGTTACGCCGAATTCAAAGACGTGTTTAATTACGCGGGCGGCGGCGCCGAGATAAAGATAACGGCAGATTATAAATACGCCGTGTTTGTAAACGGCGCGTTTGCGGCAAACGGCCAGTTTGCGGACGTGCCTTCGCGCAAGGCGTTTTCCTCGCACGACATAACAAAGTTTTTAAAAGAGGGCGAAAATACGCTGCTGATAAAGGCGTATCACATGGGGGAA
This sequence comes from uncultured Eubacteriales bacterium, assembly GCA_949288785.1. Classification (GTDB taxonomy): domain Bacteria; phylum Bacillota; class Clostridia; order Christensenellales; family Borkfalkiaceae; genus UBA1259. The sequence goes on from CASELQ010000002.1 coordinate 17,454, forward strand.
GGGCATTTTCAGTGCTTTCCCATGCCGGCGTCGGTGGCGTATGCCGTTATATCGGGCGGAAAAACGCTGGTGCGGTCGGGTGAAAAAACCCTTTGCAGAAAAGAAGCGCATTATCTTTCCGGCGATATCCTTACAGGGCAGATAGGCGAATGGTATAACTATACTTTTACGGCAAAAGAACTGCCTTGGGAGCCGTGCAGGGAAGTGTTCCCCGGGTTTACCCCGTGCGATAAGCCGGTAAAAAACACCGCCGTGAAAGGTATGACCATGGCGGAAGTAACCGCGCAGGGCACGTTTATATTGAACGGCGGGGAAACTTCCGCCCTTAAAATGCAGCGGGCGTACCTGTCTTCGCGGCACTTTAACGAGATGACCGGGCAGGATAAGACCGAGCACAACGGGTTTATTCATCCGCTTACCTTTTCGGAACAGGGAGGGGACGGCATATATATGGTGTTCGACCTTAAAAAGGAATGCGCGGGGTATCTTGATTTTTCCTTAGAGTGCGAAAAGGAAACTTCCGCCCTTTTAGGCTGGGGCGAGCACCTTACCGACCTGCGCCCGCGCACCTATCGCGGGGGCAGAAACTTCGGGTTCTCGATAAAATTCAAGGCGGGCGAAAACGTGTTTTCCGAATATCTGCGGCGCATAGGCGGCAGATATTTCATACTCTTTGTGCACGCGGACAAAGTGAAGATAAACTATTTCGGGCTGCACAAAGAACTGTATCCATTTAACAAGCCCGCCAAGGACTTCGGGGACGGGCTGCTTAACGAAATTTACAAAACCGCAAGGCGCACCTTAGAGCTTTGCGCGCACGAGCATTACGAGGACTGCCCCTGGCGCGAGCAGGCGCTTTACGGCATGGACAGCCGCAACCAGATGCTGTTCGGCTACGGCGCTTTTCACGAATACGAATATCCCCGGGCAAACCTTAAAATGTTTGCCGCAAGCATAGAAGAGGACGGGCTTTTCCCCATATGTCCGCCGTCTGTATCGGGGCTTACCATTCCATCGTTTTCCGCATACTGGCTGTGGGCGGTGTGCGAAAACGCCGCGGCGGACTTTAACGCGGGCTTTATAAAGGAGATAATGCCCGCGGCAAAGCGCGTGTTCGCGGCGTTTATGAAAAACTCCGACAACGGCGCGGTAAAGGTGTTCGAGGGGGAGCGGTACTGGAATTTCCACGAGTGGTCCGCGGGGCTTACGGGCGCGCGGTTCGACGGCGGCAACAACCCTGCCCCCAAGGGGTATGACGGCAATCTCACGGCGCTCTTATACCGTGCCGCGCGGGATTTTGCAGTGCTTTCGGAAAAAATCGGCGACGGGGAGTTTGCGGTAAAGTTAAAGGAGTTTGCCGAAAGCCTTTTCGGCGGAATGCTTGAATTTTACGACGAGAAAGCTGGCGTGTTTGCCTCTTACCGCGAGGGGGATAAAAAGAGCGGGCATCATCAGCTGACCCAGGCGGTGTTCTTAACGGCGGCAGCGGGGCGGCTTCCCTCCGAAATGGCGGAAAGCGCGCGCAAATCGCTTTACGAACCCAACGACCTCGTGCCGGTAACGCTGGCGGGGCTTCAGTTAAAATACGCGGCAATGCTCGAAAAAGAAGAGCTGAAAAGCTTTGTGCTCGAAGACGTGAAAGAGAGATTTAAAAAGATGCTATTTTCGGGTGCCACTTCCTTTTGGGAGACCGAAAAGGGAGAAGAAGATTTCGACGGGGCGGGCAGCCTTTGCCACGGCTGGTCCGCAGTGGCGTGTTACGTTCTCGACAATTTATGCGTAAATGTTAAAAAATGAGAGCGCCGCGCGTAAATATCAATTAACCGTTGACAATTTCTTAAAGCGGTGGTAAAATTATAGTATAATATAAAAAGCGTACCCGCCGGCGGCGTCAGCCGCGGGGAAAGAAACATTCCGGGGCGGGGCGCGTAAAATATAAAACAGAATAAATTTTGCGAGGAGTGAAAGATATGAATTACAAAGACACGCTCATGTGGAAAGAGATAAGCGAAACGCCGCGTATCTTCAGCGAGATACAGGCTGCCAACGCAGACGTTATGACAGAACTCGTTTCGGCGATAAAGGCCGCAAAAGCCACCAACTTCGTGGCGGCGGCGCGCGGAACCAGCGACCATGCGCTCATTTACTTTAAGTACCTTTTGGAAATCACTTCCAATTACACGGTGGGGCTTTCCGCGCCCAGCGTAATAACCCTGTATAAGGGCAAAATAAATTATTCCAACAGCATAGTTATAGGGTGCAGCCAGAGCGGCAAGGCGGCGGACGTGTTGGAAGTTATAAGAAAGGGCAACGAACAGGGCGCCATCACCATATCCGTAACCAACGACAGGGAGAGCCCCCTTGCCAAAGAGGCGAAATTCCACCTTTACTGCAACTGCAAAGAGGAAAAGAGCGTTGCCGCCACCAAGACCTTTTCGGCGCAGCTCTATCTTTTGGCGTGGCTTGCTTCGGAGCTTGCGGGCAACAAGGCGGACCTTAAAATGCTCGCTTCGCTCGACAAGGATATAGAGCGCGTTATCCCGCAGATAGACGAGCTTACCACAAAGTTTGCCGAAAAATTCAAGGATATGAAGAGCGGGTTCGTGCTCTCCCGCGGTATTACTTACGCCATCGCGTTAGAGGCGACCCTTAAATTGCAGGAAACCTGCTACATACAGATGAAAGGCTACCCGGGGAGCGATTTTTATCACGGCCCCATGGCTATGGTAAACCCCGAAACGCCGGTTATTATTTACTGTGCCAAAAACAACGGGGACGAGGAGATGCAGAGTATAGTCCGCGCCGATCAGATGAAGTGCGTGGAAAAGATGATAAGCTTAGGCGCGCCCGTGCTGCTCGTTACCAACGACTGCGTGCTCACCGGCAAATCGCCCCGCTGCTACGATGCGCTTATAAATTTCAGCGTGCCGGAAGAGATCATGATGTTTGCGTTCGCGCTGTTTGCACAGATGTTCGCCTGCAAAATTTCCTGCCTTATCGGCAATAATCCGGATGCGCCCCGCGCCCTCCAGAAAGTTACCATAACCAAGTAACGGCGGCGCAGATCGGAAAAACGGCGTAAAAACGAAGTAAATAATAAAACAAAAACGGTGCGCGCCCCGGAATTTCCGGGGCGCGCACCGTTATGAAAAAAACGTTTAAAAATTTTGAAAACCGAAATTTAATTTTATTCCTTGAAAAACCGCCCGAATTTAACTACGTAATCAAACTGTCGGTTTAATATTAATCGGACAATATTAATCAGACCAAACCCATCTTTTTCATGAGGAAGGGGAAAGCCGCCTCGAAGTCTACGCCGTACCAGTTATGGGCGGGGTTGTTCATGGTCTTAATTATGCTTTCCACGGTAAAGTCCACCGCAACTTCGGTGCTTTCCTTTTGGTTGCGCCCGAGCGCAGCCGCACCGCACAGCGCGCTGGCAAACACGTCCCCCGTGCCGTGGAACGCCACGGGCAGGTACTCTCTGAAATAGCTGAAGAACTCGTTTTTAACGCTGTCGTATCCGTAGGCGCCGAGTTTGCTCTTTTCAAACGTAACGCCCGTTAAAACAGCCGTTTTCGCGCCGAGGCCGGTGAGTTTTTTAAGCGTCTCTTTAATATAATCCTCACTGTAACCGCCCGCTATATACGGTTCGTTTAACATAAACGCCGCTTCGGTGAGGTTGGGGACTATGATATCCGCCTTTCCGCAAAGGGTTGCCATTTTGTCTGCAAACGCCTGATCGAAACCCTTGTAAAGTTTGCCGTTGTCCGCCATGGCGGGGTCTACTATTATCAGGTTTTCGGCGGTGCCGAAATCGCGGAAGATGTCGCTCACCAGATCTATCTGGCGGATGGAGCCGAGATAACCCGTATATATCGCGTCAAAGGTGATGCCTTCCTTTTTCCATTCTTCAGCAATGCCGGGTATATCGTCCGTAAGGTCGCGGAAGGTAAAACTTTTAAAAGCCGTGTGGTTTGAAAGCACCGCCGTGGGCAGCACAGCAGCCTCCACGCCGAACGCGCTTATTATGGGCAGCGCCACCGTAAGGGAGCATTTGCCCACGCAAGAGATGTCCTGAATAGTAAGTATTCTTTTCATATCCGTATCGTCCTTGTAAGTATTTATAAATTGTGTTTTTGCTTTACAAATTTATTATCGCGGGTATCCGGGCTTTTTCCGTTTTGTGAAAAGTAACGGTTATTTTCCGGCGGTATTTTCGGTTTCTTCCCCGAACACTTCCGAAAACATATCGAGCCCGGAAATTTTTAACACCTTGGTTATGATCCGCGGGGTAAGGCGGGGGAACAGCCGTGAAAAGAACCACATGGAGCGCCCGTCCACCCCCATGACCATGCGCTTTTTTCGCTTGGCAATTCCGCGCACTATTTTTTTTGCGGCTTTTTCCGCCGGCATCATCAGCCGTGAGATAAGGCGGTTTTCCTTGTCCGTAATGGTCATGCGCCTTAAAATATCCGTCCTGATGAATCCGGGGTACACGCCCGCCACGTAAATTTTGCCGAGGTATTCCTGAATGAGCGTTTCGGTAAATCCGCGCACGGCAAATTTTGTGGCGCAGTACATGCTTTCGCCCACCACGGCGGTGAGCCCCGCCGCGCTTGCAACGTTTATTATTGCGGGAGATTGAGATTTTTTTATTGCGGGAATAAGCGCGGCAGTGCCCGTAACCACCGCGGAAAAGTTGGTGGCGGTAATTTCTTGAGCCTCCTCCTCCGATATGTGCTCGAATTTTTTAAATGGCAGCATAAAGCCGGCGTTGTTTATGAGAATATCGGGCACAATGCCGTTTTCTTCGAGATAGCGAGAAAACTCCTTCCAGTTTTCCTTTACCGCCACGTCAAAAAGGCGGTAGGAAAAATTGGCGGAAAGAGTGCCTAAACTTTCCGCCGCGGCGCGGGCGCGCTGTTCGCTGCGGCACACGCCGATGACTTTGCAGTTATAAAGGGATATCAGAAGGCGGGCGATATTCAGCCCTAAGCCGCCGCTCGCGCCGGTGATTATCACCGTTTTACCAAAAAGCCAGTTCTTTTTCATGCGTATTATTTTAGCACTTTGCAGTTAAGTTTGCAACAAAATTACGCTTGCGCGCAGATTTTCGGCAATATAAAATATCAATGGACTGTATAATAAATTTTGATATATTGCGCCGTTAAACCGCAGGCGGGCAGATTGACAATATAAAATTACAATAATATCGGCGGCGGCTTAAAAACCGCTTGAAAAAAAACGGGCGGTATGGTAAAATATCTGTATTATGGAAAAGGTAAAGGATCTTATAGAAAAACTCAACCCCGAGCAGATAAAGCCGGTTCTGGAAACGGAGGGCGCTGTGCTTGTAATAGCGGGCGCGGGCAGCGGAAAGACCCGCGTACTCACCACGCGCATAGCCTATTTGGTGCAGGAAAAGGGGGTTTGGCCCTCGCGCATAATGGCTATAACCTTTACCAACAAGGCCGCGGGAGAAATGAAGGAGCGGCTGGATAAAATTATCGTGGGCGCCGAGGATATGTGGGTATCCACCATACACAGCATGTGCGTTAGGATTTTGCGCCGCAATATAGAAAAATTGGGTTACGGCACCAACTTTTCCATTTATGACGAAACGGATAAAGACAAGCTCTTAAAGCGCGTGTTAGGCGACTTGCATTTAGACGCGGAAAAACTCTTAAAGCCCGCCAAAAACGCCATCTCCGCCGCCAAGAACGACTGTATGTCGCCCGAGGAATTTCTTGCGGAAAACAGGGGGTTAAGGCTTGCGGACGAAATTTATTCGGTTTACGCCGCCTACGAAAAGGAGATGTTCAAAAGCAACGCGCTGGACTTTGACGACCTTTTGTATAAAACGTATATTCTGTTCGAGGACTTTCCCGAGGTGGCGGACTACTATTCCGAAAAGTTTTTGTATATACATATAGACGAGTTTCAGGATACCAACAAGGTGCAGTTTTATATAGCCGAGCGGCTGGCGGCAAAGCACGGCAACATCTTCGCCGTGGGGGATGACGACCAGAGCATTTACGGATGGAGGGGCGCGCGGATAGAGAACATACTTTCCTTTGACGAGATCTATCCGGACGCAAAGGTCTTTAAACTCGAACGCAACTACCGTTCCACCAAAAGGATACTCGAGCTTGCCAACTGCATAATAGCTCACAACACGGGGCGCAGGGGCAAAAATCTGTGGACGGAAAACCCCGACGGGGTAAAGGTTGAGACCTTTGTGGGGACGGACGAGAACAACGAAGCCACTTATACCGCGTTGCAGATAAAAAACCTCATGGCGCGCAATTCGGATCTTTCTTACCGGGACTTTGCGGTGTTCATGCGGGTGAACGCCCTTTCCCGGGCATACGAGCAGGAGTTCACGAAATACGGCATACCTTATCGGATATTCGGGGGCTTTCGGTTCTTCGAGCGTAAGGAAGTAAAGGACGTGCTTTCCTACCTAAAACTCATAAACAACCCCAAGGACGACGAGTCCTTTTTAAGGAGCATAGGCGTGCCCAAGAGAGGTATAGGCGACAAGACTTTAAGGGAACTTAGGGAGTTTGCCGCGGCTAACGGCGAAAGCCTTTACGAAGCGGCGGGCAAAGCCGTATTCTCGTCGGTTTCCTCCGCGGCAGCCTCAAAGCTTGGCGGATTTAAAGGGCTGATAGACGGGTTCAGGACCTATTCCGAAAGCCACACGCCGGCGGAACTCATAGCATACGTTATAAAGGCGACGGCGTTCAACGAACAGTTTGCCGAGCAGACCGAGGAGAATACGTCCAGGCTGTATAACATAAGCGAACTTTTGAACTCCGCGGAGCAGTTCGTAAAGGACAATGCCGGCGCCGACCTTGCCGATTACCTTAACTCCGTAACTTTAAGTTCGGATACGGACGACCTTAACGCCGATAACTCTGTAACGGTTGCCACCATCCACGCGGCAAAGGGTCTTGAATACAGGTGCGTGTTCGTGGCGGGGCTGGACGAGGAGGTGCTGCCGATACTTAGGAGCGGCGCGGAAGAGGACGAGATGGAAGAGGAGCGCAGGCTCATGTACGTGGCGGTTACCCGTGCCGAGGAAAGGCTTTACCTTACCCGCGCGAACAGCCGTTATATGTACGGCAGCAGAAAATATATGCGGCCATCCCGTTTTTTAAGGGAGGCGGACGAGGTGCTTGCCCCCGAAAAGAAGGATGCCCGCGGCGGATACGGCGGTTACGGGGACCGCGCGGAGCGGGCGTACCGGCGCGGCGGATACGGCTTGAACCGGGGCGATTATTCGCGTGCAGAAGAGGATTTCGGGGATGACGTGCCCTCCTCAGGCGGGTATTCTTCGCAGTACGCTCTGAGCATGCTCTCGGGCGGAAAACCCGCGCCCGTAAAATCTGTTTCCTCCGGCAGGGGCGGCTACAAGACGGGCGCTCGCGTTCGGCATACAAAATTCGGCGAAGGAACGGTTATAGACGTGCGCGGAGAAGGGGATAATATTATAGTGAACGTGGCGTTTAAGGGCGTGGGGATAAAGGCGCTTTCGGTAAAATACGCGCCCATGGAGATAATATAATGGAAAACATGCGTGAGCTTGTGGACCTTTTAAACAGGTACGCAAGGGAATATTATGTGGAAGACGCGCCCACCGTATCCGACAAGGAATACGACGCGCTTTACGATAAGCTCGTAAAAATGGAGAAAGAGACGGGCACCGTGCTGTTCGATTCTCCCACGCGTAGGGTGGGGGGCGAGCCCGTTTCGGCATTTAAAAAACACACGCATATAGAGCGGCTGTATTCGCTCGACAAAGCCACGTCTTTTGAAGAGCTTGCCGCGTTCGACAGGCGTATAGGCGAAGAGAATACGGAATACACCGTGGAATATAAATTCGACGGGCTTACCATGTGCCTTACTTACGAGGGGGGAAAGTTCGTGCGGGCGGCAACGCGGGGCAACGGCGTTACGGGAGAGGACGTAACGGCGCAGGCGCTCACCATAAAGAGTTTTCCGCTCACCATAGATTATAAGGGCACGCTGGAAGCGCAGGGAGAGGCGGTCATGCGGCTTTCGGCATTGGAGGAGTATAACCGCACGGCGGCGGAGCCGCTTAAAAACGCGCGCAACGCGGTGGCGGGCGCAATTCGCAATTTGGACCCCAAGGTAACCGAGAAAAGAAGGGCGGAAATACTCTTTTACAACGTAAACTATATGTCGGAAGGCGCGCTCCGAAGTCAGACCGAATGCGTGGAATTTTTAAGAGAGCAGGGCTTTAAAGTGCATCCGTTTTTAAGGGTGTGCCGCGGGATAGAGGAAGTTACCTCCGCCGTAAAGGAAGTGGAGAGCACGAGAAAGGAACTCGACTATCTTACGGACGGCGCCGTAATAAAGGTGAACGACTTTGCGTTAAGGCGGCGGCTGGGCTTTACGGACAAGTTCCCGCGGTGGGCAATAGCTTATAAGTTCGAGGCGGAAGAAGTTACCACCGTCTTAAAAGACGTAAAGTGGCAGGTGGGAAGGACGGGAAAGCTTACGCCCCTGGGGCTTGTGGAACCCGTTGTGCTTGCGGGTGCCACCGTAAAAAAGGCCACTCTCAACAATTACGGGGATATTATTAGGAAAAAGGTGAAAAAGGGCGCGCGCGTCCTTATCCGCCGCAGCAACGAAGTAATACCCGAAATTCTGGGCGCCACCGAAATACCGGAGGGCGCAAAGGATATAGAAAAGCCGGAAAAGTGCCCCTATTGCGGCACGGCGCTCACGGAGACGGGCGCCAACCTCTTTTGCCCCAACAAAAACTGCGAGCCGAGAATAGCCGCAAACCTTACCAACTTTGCATGCAAAAACGGAATGAATATAGAGGGATTTTCGGCGGAGACGGCAAAACTTCTCATAAGAAAGTTAAACATAACCCGTTTCGGGGACCTTTACGCGCTGAATAAGAGCATGCTTTTAAAGCTCGAAGGCTTTCAGACCGCCAAGGCGGACAACCTGCTTTCCGCCATAGAAAAAAGCAAGAACGTGCCGCTTGAAAACTTTATTTTCGCGCTGGGCATAGACAACGTGGGCAGAAAGACCGCCAAAGACCTTGCGGCAAAATACAAGGATATACGCGCGCTCATGTCCGCAAAAAAAGAGGACCTTATGGAGATGGACGACGTGGGCGAAGCGGTTGCGGACAGCATTACCGGCTACTTTGCCGACAGCGACAACGTGCGCGAGACAGAGCGGCTGTTTGCGGCGGGAGTAACGCCCGGTAAAGCGCCGGAAGCGGTTTTGGGCGGGGCGTTTTCGGGGCAGAAAGTGGTGCTTACCGGCACGCTTTCCGAGTATAAGAGGGACGAGGCCGCCAAATTGATAGAGAGCCTCGGCGGAGAAGTGAGTTCTTCGGTATCCAAAAACACCACGCTGGTGGTGGCGGGAGAGAGCGCGGGCAGCAAACTCGACAAGGCGCGCGCCCTCGGAATAAAAATAATAGACGAAACGGAATTTAAATCGCTGCTAAAAAGTTGAAATATATTTGTATTTGTGATAAAATATATCAAATACGGGAGAAAAGTTTTATGCTCAGCATGACGGGGTACGGAAAAGCCGAATATACGGGCGAGGGAATAAGCCTTACCGTGGAGATCAAGACGGTGAACAACCGTAATTTCGATCTCAACGCCAGGGTGCCGCGCGCCTTTTTCGCGCTGGAAGATAAGGTAAGAAAGGCGGTGCGCAGCCATATAGAGCGCGGGAAAGCCGACCTGTATATAAATTTTTCCGATACGCGCAGGGCGGCTTCGGGCGTAAATATAAACGAGGAGCGGGCGCAGGCGGTATTCTCGGCGGCAAAAAAGCTGGCTTTATTGCTCGGCGCCGAGAACGACATGACCGTCTCCCAGATACTCCGCTTTCCGGACGTGGTGGAAGAGAACGCCTATCAGGACGTTTCGGAGCTTGAAGAGCCGCTTATAAACGCTGTGAACGCCGCGTGCGAAAACCTTAACCTTATGCGCCGGCAGGAGGGTGAAAAACTCTCTTCCGACATGCTTTCCCGCATGGAGGAGATAGAGCGGCTGGTGCTTAAAATCAAGGAGCGGGCGCCGCTTGTCGCCGCGGAATATAAGGATAAACTGAAAGCGAGGATAGAAGAGGCGCTCTCCGGCGTGAATTACGAAGAGGACAGGCTGCTTTCCGAAGTGGCGTTTTTTACGGACAGGGCCAATATAGACGAAGAGCTGACAAGGCTGTTTTCGCACATTGCGCAGTTTCGCTCCATTGCCGAAAGCGGCGGCGCGGGTTCGGGCAAGAAACTGGACTTTTTGATGCAGGAATTCAACAGAGAGGCCAACACCGTGTGCAGCAAATCCAACGACATCACGGTAACAAACCTTGCGCTTTCGCTTAAAAACGAGATAGAAAAGGTGAGGGAGCAGGTTCAGAACATTGAGTGATATGCGTAACGTTCTGGTGGTTATATCCGGCCCTTCCGGGGTGGGAAAGGGCACAATAGCAAGGCTGCTCACCGAAAGAGAGGGATACGCACTTTCGGTATCCTGTACCACGCGCCCGCCGAGGCCGGGTGAAAAAAACGGCAGGGAATACTTTTTTCTTTCGCGTGAAGAGTTTTTGCAAAAGATAAATACGGGCGGTCTGCTGGAATATTCGGAGCACTTCGGAAATTTTTACGGCACTCCGAGAGACTTCGTTACCGAAAAGCTGCAAAAAAACGACGTGATTCTGGAAATAGACGTAAACGGCGGGCTGAAAGTAAAAGAAAGCTATCCCCGGGCGGTGCTCATCATGATACTTCCCCCCTCGCTCGAAGAGGTTAAAAGGCGGCTTAAAAAGCGCAATACCGAGGGGGAAGCGGAGATAGAGCTGCGCATGCAGAGGATAGGCTACGAATTAAGCAAAAAAGACCTCTACGATTATGCGGTCGTAAACGCCGACCTTTATAAGACGGCGGAAGAGATAGAGCGCATCATAGAGGGCGAAAAAAATAAAGATCAAAATTAAAGGAGAAGATATATGATACATAAACCTCCGATAGATGAACTTGCGGATAAGGTAAAATCTAAATACGCGCTGTGCGTGCTTGCAAGCAAGCGCGCACGGCAACTCATGGAGCAGGCTCAGAACCAGGGGCTTACCGAACTTCCCGGCGGCGAAAAACCGCTTACGGTGGCGGCGCAGGAAATTTACGACGGGAAACTGATTGCCACGGATGACTGACAGATACTGACAGATAAACGCGTTCATGAGTTCCCTTGTGAACGCGTTTGACTTTGATTTGCGGAGAGCGCACTTTGTTTGCCGAAGTTATAGTGGACATAACCCACTCCGATGTGGACAGGATTTTCGAGTATTCGTTTGAAGGCTGCGGGATAGTGCCCGGCAGCCGCGTTCTCGTGCCGTTCGGCAGATACAGCGCGGAGGGCGTGGTGATTGCGGTAAAGGATACAAGCGAATTTGCTCCGGATAAAATAAAGAGCATAATAAAGCCGCTCGAGGATATTCCCGCTTTAACAAAAGAAACGCTCGAACTTTCCGAGTACGTGGCAAAGCGCTGCTTTGTTACGCGCGCCGCGGCGTTAAGGCTGTTCCTGCCCGTGGGAATGCGCAAGGGCAGGGTAAAAGAAAAGGTAATAAAATACGCCGCCTTAAAAGAGGGCGTGAACGCGGACGAGGCGGTATCCACCCTCAAAAAAAACGCCGTGCGCCAAAGGGACCTTATATACTATCTTGCCGAAAACGGCGGGGAAGAGACGGCGTATCTTAATTCCGAGTTCGGCTCCGCCGCGGTGCATGCGGCGGCAGCCAAGGGGTTTATAGAGTTCACTGCGGAGCGGCGGCTGCGCTCGCCCTATTCGGGGCTTAAAGCGGGCGGCAAAAAGGTGGAGTTGACCTCAAAGCAATTAGCGGCGATAGAGAGCGTGGAAAATACCGATAAGATGACCACCCTTCTTTTCGGGGTAACGGGCTCCGGCAAAACCGAAGTGTATTTGGAACTCATAAGCCGCGCAATCGCCGAAAACAAGACGGCGATAATGCTCGTGCCCGAAATTTCCTTAACTCCGCAGATGTTAAAGCAGCTCCGCGCCCGGTTCGGAGATCAGGCGGCAATCATGCACAGCGGGCTTTCGGCGGGCGAACGGCTGGACGAGTGGTGGAGAATAAGAACGGGCAGGGCAAAGATAGCCATAGGCGCCAGGAGCGCGGTATTTGCGCCGCTTGAAAATATAGGCATAATAATTATAGACGAGGAGCACGACGGGAGTTACGTAAGCGAATCGGCGCCGCGCTACGTTACCGCGGAAGTGGCGAAAAGGCGGGCGGCGCATTACGGGGCAAAGCTGGTGCTGGGCAGCGCCACCCCTTCGGTGGAAAGTTATCTTAAAGCCACGGAGGGCGAATACAACCTTGCCGAACTTCCCGAGCGCATAAACAAAAAGCCGCTGCCGGACGTGGAGATCGCCGATATGCGGCAGGAGATCCGGCGGGGCAACAACAGCCCCTTTTCGGCGGCGTTAAAGAGCGAACTTTCGGAGTGTCTTTCGCGGGGCGAACAGGCTATAATATTTCTCAATCAGCGCGGGTATTCGAGAACGGTTATCTGCACCGAGTGCGGGCACGTGCAAAAATGCGCCTCCTGCGACGTTTCGCTCACCTATCATAAAGAGGACGAATCGCTTTTGTGCCATTACTGCGGCGCTAAATATAAGATGATTACCGCCTGCACCGAGTGCGGCAGCCCCTTTATCCGTTACGGCGGCTTCGGCACCGAGAGGGTGGTGGCGGAACTTAAAAAACTGTTCCCCCAAGCGCGCATACTGCGCATGGACAGGGATACCACTTCCACCAAGGAAGGGCACTATAAAATTTTAAGTATGTTTGCCGAAAGAAAGGCGGATATTTTAGTGGGCACACAGATGATAGCCAAGGGGCACGATTTTCCCGCGGTTACCCTCGTGGGGATACTCGATGCGGACATGAGCCTGCACTTTGCCGATTACAGGAGCGGCGAACGCACTTTCCAGCTGATAACCCAGGTTGCGGGCAGGAGCGGCAGGGCGGACAGTGCGGGAAAAGTGGTCTTGCAGACCTATTCGCCCGAAAACGCGGTGCTCCGCCGCGCCATAAATTACGATTACAAGGGCTTTTTCGAGCACGAAATATCGGTGCGTAAAGCCACCGGTTTTCCGCCGTATACCGACATAGTGAGAGTGCTTGTGGCAAGCGAGGACGATGAGTGCGCCCTAAGCGCCACGAAGGAAATGTACGAGCGGCTTAACGTAATATACAAACAGAACAGGGAAAAATTTGCCTTTTTCGGCTGTATGAAGGCGCCCCTTAAAAAATTGCAGAACAAATTCCGCTATCAGGTGCTCATGCGTATAAAGGACGGGGAGGAAATTATTGCCGCCGCCGGCGCCGCCTGTGCGGAAGTAAACCGCGGCAAGGTTTTCTGCTACATAGAAATAAATCCCAATAACCTTACGTAAAGGAGAAATAATGGCTATAAGAAACATAATTCAGATAGGCGACGAAACGCTCCGTAAAAAGAGTTTTCCCGTAACCGACTTCGGGGAAAAAACCCGGGCGCTTATAGACGATATGAAAGAAACCCTTAAAAAGGCGGAAGGCGCGGGGCTTGCCGCGCCGCAGGTGGGCGTGCTCCGCCGCATATTTATAGTAGACGTGGAGGACGGGTATTACGAGTGCGTAAACCCCGTCATCACTGAGATGAAAGGGAAACAGGTGGGGGAAGAGGCATGCCTTTCGGTGCGCGGGCGACAGGGCGTGGTGGAGCGCCCCATGAAGATAACGGTTACCGCGCAGGACCGGTTCGGAAAGCCTTTCAAAGTAAAGGTATCCGGGTTCACGGCGCGCGCCTTCTGCCACGAATACGACCATCTTGACGGAATTTTGTACGTGGACAAGGCCAAATCTTTGGAGGAAACGAGGGATTGAAAATAGTATATCTCGGCACGCCGCAGTTTGCGGTGGCGCCGCTCGAACGGCTTTTAGGGATGAGCGGGGCGGAAGTTATAGCGGCGGTAACCAATTTAGATAAACCCGTCGGCAGAAAACAGGTTTTAACGCCGCCGCCCGTAAAGGTGCTGGCGCAAAGCCGCGGCATACCCGTGCTGCAATATAAGAGCATAAGGAAGGAGGGCGTTTCCGATATTAAGCGCCTTGCGCCCGACCTCATGGTAACGTGCGCCTTCGGGCAGATACTTTCAAAGGAAATTTTAGATATTCCCCGGCTGGGGGTATTTAATATCCACGGCTCGCTGCTTCCTAAGTACCGCGGCGCATCCCCGGTGCAGTCCGCCATACTTAACGGGGAAAAGGTTACCGGCATAACGATTATGAAGACGGACGAGGGCATAGATACGGGCGATATTCTGCTAACGGAAAGCGTGAATATCCCGGAAGGCGCTACGAGCGGGGAACTGTTTGAAATACTGTCGGCGCTCGGGGCGGACTGCATTGAAAAGGCGGTAAAGCTTATAGCGGGCGGAAATTATACGCTCACCCCGCAGGACGGCGCACAAGCCACGCATACGGGTATCATAAAAAAGGAGCAGGCGTTCACGGACTTTACCGAAAGCGCGGAGAAGTTAGTAAACAAGGTGCGGGCGTTCAATCCTTCCCCGATAGTCTATACCCTTTTAAACGGGCTGCCCTTAAAGATATACAAAGCGGAAAAAGCGGAGGGGAGCGGCGCCCCCGGAGAAGTGCTTAAAGCGGAAGGCGAACTGATAGTAGCCTGCGGTGCGGGCGCGGTGCGCCTTTTAACGGTACAAAAATCGGGCGGCAAAGCAATGGGCGCGGCGGAATTTTTGCGCGGGCAGAGGCTTGTGCGCGGCAGCTTAATAGGAAAATGATAAACCTTTTATACGATTGTTACAGGGTGCTCGGCAAGGTGTACGGAGAGGGCACGTACTTAAAGCAGGCTCTTACAGAAACGGATACCGAGCCTAAAAACCGCGCGGCAGTCGCCAAGATATGTTACGGCGTGCTGGATAACGACGGCCTTTTGAATTATTACATAGCCCGCCTTGCCAAAAAGACCCCAAAGCTCAGCGTGCGCATAGTGTTAAAATGCGCCATGTACGCCATAGAATTTCTGCACAAAAAGCCCTACGCCGTGGCGGACGGCGCGGTAGAACTCATGAAAAAGATGGGCAAGGGCGGGGCTTCCGGGTTTGTGAACGCAAGTTTAAGGCGGTTCGCGGCGGAGGATATTCCGCTCCCCGCGGAGAATACCGAGCGGCTTTCGGTGCAGTATTCCTACCCCATGTTTGCGCTTAAACGGCTGATAGAGAGGTACGGAGCGGAGCGGACTGAAAAGATAATTTCGGCGGAGTGCGGCGTTACCACCCTGTGTTTTTACGAGACGGACGGGGAGAAATACTTAAAAGAACACAACGCGGAGTTTGAGCGCACGCCCTTTTACAACGTGTTTAATTTAAGGCGGTTTACCCGCAATAAAGATTACGATAACGGCGTTTATACCTTTCAGGCGCTGCCATCGGTGGCAATATGCGATGCGGCGGAGGCGTGCGAAAAGTTGCTGGACTGCTGCGCCGCGCCCGGCGGAAAGAGCGTGCGTATGTCCTATAAGTGCGGGGAGGTCCTTTCGTGGGACGTGCATCCGCACAGAGTGGAACTCATAAAGAGTTACGGCGCCCGCATGGGGCGGAAAAATATTACGGCAGAGTTGCAGGACGCATCGGTTTTCCGCCCGGAACTTGCATTTTCTTTTGACGCCGTGCTGTGCGACGCGCCCTGTACGGGGCTGGGCGTGGTGAGGGACGACCCGGATATAAAACTTAACCGCACCGAACAAAACCTGTTTGAGCTCGTAAAAAAGCAGCGCGATATTTTAGACGGGGTGTGCGGATACGTTAAAAAGGGCGGATATCTTTATTATTCCACCTGTTCGGTGCTGTATGAAGAAAATTCCGGGCAAATAAAGGACTTTTTGTCCCGGCATAAGGAATTTGAGCCCTGCCGTACGGGCAGCCCGCTTCCGCACGAAACGGATGAGTTCGGCATGACCTTTTTACCCGATATCTCGGGCGGGCTGGGCTTTTATACCGCAAAACTTAAACGAACGGAAAAATAAAGGTCATTACAAAATTTACGGGGCGGGTATGAAAGAAACGCTTTTGAGTTTTAATAAAAAAGAACTGGGCGAAGTTATGGCGGCGCTCGGCGAAAAAAGTTACCGCGCAGGTCAGGTTTTAAGGGCGCAGTCCTCAGGGCTTTGCTTTGATGAAATGACCGAACTTTCAAAGCCCCTCCGCGCGCGGCTGAAAGAGAATTACGGGGACTTTCCCGTTATGATAATAAAAACGCTCAAAAGCCGCGACGGCACCGAAAAATACCTCTTTTCGCTTGCGGACGGCAACGTGATAGAGGGCGTGCTTATGAAATATAAGTACGGCAACACCCTGTGCGTATCCACGCAGGTGGGGTGCCGCATGAACTGCGCCTTTTGCGCTTCCGGCATAAGCGGGCTCATAAGGAACCTTGATGCGGGCGAAATATTGGGCGAGGTTATCGCGGTAAACAGAAAGACAGGCGGCGGCCTTAGCGATGAGAGAAAGGTTACAAACGTAGTGCTCATGGGCAGCGGCGAGCCGCTCGACAACTATGAAAACACCGTAAAATTTTTAAGGCTTTTGGGTGAAAAAGAGGGGCTTAACATGAGCGCGCGCAACGTGAGTTTATCCACGTGCGGGCTGGTTCCGCAAATGCGTATGCTTGCGGAAGAGGGGCTGCCCGTAAACCTCACCGTATCGTTGCACTCCCCGTTTGACGGGGAGAGGGCAAAAATAATGCCCGTTGCAAAGAGCTATTCGATAGCGGAGATATTAGATGCGTGCGCCTATTATTTTTCCCGCACGGGCAGGCGCTATATATTCGAATACGTGCTTATAGGCGGGGAAAATGCCGATAATCGGCACGCCCGCGCGCTTATCGGGCTGTTAAAGGGCAAGCCCTGCCACGTAAATTTAATACGGCTTAACGACGTAAAGGAAAAAGGGCTTAAAGGTTGTTCGGAGCGCGATGCGCGCGAATTTTTGCGCGAACTTACCGCGGGCGGGCTTTCCGCCACCTTGCGCCGCCGCATGGGCGAGGATATAGAGGGCGCCTGCGGACAGCTTAGAAGAAGGTTTTTAAGCGAAGAAACAGGCGCCGATCCCAACGAGGTTTGCGCGGGTAAAACAAAAGAAACGGGCGGAATATAAAAAACTTAAAAAACGGCAAAGCGGGGTAAGTATTAACACGATAAAGCCGCGCCGTAATTTGAAGTTACTATTGCCCGACGGAAACAAGGAAAAACGGCTTAAACGCCGATTAAAATGATACAGAATATACAGTTAAAAGGAGGCTGAAATGAAACAGATTAAAATTGCGCCGTCTATGCTGTCCGCGGACTTTGCGCGGTTCGGGGAAGAAGTGGCAAAGACCGCCGAGAGCGGCGCAGACCTGCTGCATCTTGACGTGATGGACGGCAACTTTGTGAACAATATCTCGTTCGGACCCAAGTTTATAGAGGAGGCGCGGCCGTTCACCAAAGCCACGTTCGATACCCACCTCATGATACTTAACCCGTGGAAATATATAGACAGGTTTGTAAAGGCGGGGTCCGATATAGTTACCGTGCATTACGAGGCGTGTAAAGAAAGGCTTAAAGAGACTTTAAAGGCAATAAAGAGCCTGGGCGCAAAATGCGGCGCGGTAATAAATCCAGATGCGCCGGTATCGGTGCTAAGTAGCGTTATAGAAGAGTGCGATATGGTGCTTTTGATGAGCGTTTTCCCGGGGTTCGGCGGTCAGGCGTTCATACCCGAAGTGCTGCCCAAAATAAAGGAGGCGGCGGAACTTATTGCCGCAACGGGGAAAGAGATAGACCTTGAGGTGGACGGGGGTATAAACCTTGAAAACGCCGGGGCGGTAAAGGCGGCGGGCGCAAACGTGCTGGTTGCGGGCAGCACCGTATTTAAGGAAAAGGACAGGGCTGCCATAATAAAGAAACTGAGAGAGATTTAACCTTTTTTGTTTTTTCGGCATATAATATGTTATCTTAATAAAGGGGTAACGCTATGAAAATATGCTGCATCAAACCGCCGATGATAATAAGAAAGGTGTTAAGGCTTTTTTTCTGCGGTAAAAACAAAGACCGTAAATGCGCGTAAACCTAAGATAGCGCCCCGCGCCTTAATAGCGCGGGGCGAAACTGCGGTTTTATATTAGAGTATTGTTTTATGGCAAAAGCAGCTTATTTTTGCCGTTTTATATTCTTTCGTACCGGGCTTATAAACTTTTATTAAGAAAGTCCGTGTCTTAATTTTTCCGTGCTTACCGCCGTTAAGATTATTTAACGGGGACAAGTTTTTTACATCGGGTTAGTGTTTTCCCGGTTCGTTTAATATATCCGCTTAAAATCGCATATATACGTTAATTTATATAGTGGCTTTCCGAATACGGCGGGCCATTTTTTGCAATTATAAATCTTTCTGAATATTTCAGTTAATAGAAAAGTTAAATAAACAGTTTTATGCAACATCCTAAATAAACCGTATGAGGATAAACGCCGCTATACTGTAAATTTTTGCACAGAGTATGGCGACTATTAAAAATTTTTATTGCGATATTAAAAATACTCGTTACAATGTAAGTATAACGCCTGTACGCACAAAAATTCCTGAAAACCGAAGTTCTTTTATGGAGTAAAATTAAATTTACAAGTCAGGATTAAAAAGTCAAAAATACAAAAAAATTTTTAAAATTAAAAAATTTTTTAAAACAGGAAAATTTTTCGTAAAAAAGGTTGACTTATTTTTTTATTATGATATAATAATAGTAATCATTATTATTTATGATTAATTACGGAGGTTCGGATGAGAAAATCGCGCCAGCGTGAACTCATAATAGATATAATCACGGGCAACACCTCGCATCCCACGGCGGAAGCGGTGTATCAAAAAGCGCGCGAAACCGACCCGACCATAAGTTTAGGCACGGTTTACAGGAACCTCAGGCTTTTGGCGGAGGAAAAAAAGATCCTCACGCTGGAAACTGAAGATAAAAGCCTGCATTACGATTATAACACCGCACCTCACGCGCATTTTATTTGCGAGAAGTGCGGGCGGATACTGGATATTTTCGATGAGGACGGAGATACCGGCATGCTATTAAGGGAAAAGGGTTTTACGGTAAAGAGTGCAAAGCGTATTTATTACGGAGAATGCGGCGATTGCGCAAAAAAGAAAAAATTAAGAGGGAAAGCCCTCGAAAAGGAGATATAATATGAAAAAATTTGTATGCAGTGTATGCGGCTATGTGTATGAAGGGGACGCGGCTCCGGAAAAGTGCCCGCAGTGCGGCGCGCCCGCTTCCAAGTTCACCGAGCAGAGCGGAGAAATGAACTGGGCGGCAGAGCACGTTGTGGGAGTTGCCAAGGGCGTTGATCCCGAAATCATAGAAGGGCTGCGCATGAACTTTACCGGCGAGTGCACGGAAGTGGGTATGTATCTTGCCATGGCGAGGGTTGCACACAGGGAAGGCTATCCCGAAATCGGGCTTTATTGGGAAAAGGCTGCCTATGAAGAGGCCGAGCACGCCGCCAAGTTTGCAGAGCTCTTGGGTGAAGTTATAACCGATTCCACCGAAAAGAACCTTAAAATGCGCGTAGAGGCGGAAAACGGCGCCACCGCAGGCAAATTCGAGCTTGCCAAAAAGGCTAAGGCTTTGAATCTGGACGCCATTCACGATACCGTTCACGAAATGGCAAGAGACGAAGCCCGCCACGGCAAAGCGTTTGCGGGATTGCTCAAAAGATATTTCGGCAAATAATTGCATATTTTTAATTGTTCAAATCAACCGAAAACAGATGAAAAAGAAACCTATTGGCGGGCAAAATGCCCGCCAATAGGTTTTTATAAAATGTATAAAGCAATATATTGCTTAATTTATAGGCGGTTCATATGAGCATATGTGCGTGTTAGGGTTGTGCGCTGCATATTCCGAAAAGCACGTTTTACTATATTTTATGCTTGATATACTATTTATTTTTTGCGCCGAGGGTTTTATAATAATTAAAAAACAGGCAGAAGAGTATGAATAAACTGAAATATGCGATAATAGGTTGCGGACGCAGAGGCATGGCGTTGTATAAGGACGGCGCACTCAAAGGCAGGGATGACGCGGTGTGCGTTGCCCTGTGCGACGTTTATGAGGACAGGCTCAACGCGCTTTCGGAAGAAGTAAAAAAAGATACCGGC
Organism: uncultured Eubacteriales bacterium; assembly: GCA_949288785.1. Classification (GTDB taxonomy): domain Bacteria; phylum Bacillota; class Clostridia; order Christensenellales; family Borkfalkiaceae; genus UBA1259. Next base: position 37,742 of record CASELQ010000002.1, read on the forward strand.
AGTTCGCCCGTTCTTTATAATGATTACAGGCGGTGCATAGACGAGGCGGGCGTTCAGGCGGTGGTCATTTCCACGGCGTGGGATTCTCATCTGGATATTGCCATGTATGCAATGGAACGGGGGATACCCGCCGGTGTAGAGGTAGGCGGCGCTTACAGTTTAGATTCGCTTTGGCGGCTCGTGCGGTGTTACGAGCGCAGCGGCACGCCGGTAATGCTTTTGGAAAACTGCTGTTACGGGCGGCTTGAACTGCTTGCCTTAAATATGAAACGGTTAGGGCTTTTGGGTAAAATCGTTTACTGCGAAGGCGGCTACTGCCACGATTTGAGAGAGCAGATAGCATTCGGGCTTGAAAACAGGCACTATCGGTTTTTGCAGTATAAAAACCGCAACACCGAAAATTATCCCACTCACGAAATAGGCCCCATCGCAAAGCTTTTAGACATAAACTGCGGAAACAGGTTCTTGTCTTTGCACTCCGTCTCTACAAAGTCCGTGGGTATGCAGGAATATATAGAGGCGCACGGCCCGGAGCGGCTTAAAGGGGAAACCTTCAATCAGGGAGATATAATAAGCACGACCATTAAATGCCAGAACGGAGAAGCGGTGAATATCGTTTTGGATACTTCGCTTCCGAGATACTATTCCCGCAGGTTTACCGTGCGCGGTTCCAAGGGGATAATAAGCGAAGACAATATGTCGGTTTACCTTGCTAAGGAGCATAAAGAGGAGATTATTGACTGGTCGTCGGAATTTAACAATATAAACAAATATTATGAAAAATACGACCATCCGCTGTGGCGTAATTATGACCAGAAGGGCGGGCACGGCGGCCTGGACTGGCTGGTTATGACCGCATTTTTCAATGCTGTAAAAGATAAAAAATCCATGCCCGTGGACGTTTACGACATGGCTACGTATATGGCAATCACCGTTCTTGCGGAAGAATCGCTGGCAACGGGTAATACCGTATATTTCCCCGATTTTACCGAGGGCAAATGGATGCTCCGCCAAAACAATTTCGCTTCCGAAAACGAGGATTGAAAGAAAAAAGCGTTATAAAACGATTGCCTTTTTTGCAATGCCGGTTTATTATTATTCGGTGCTCGGTGCGGCTGAAAAATAAAATTGTATTTTCAGACGGCTTAAAGATATAAGTGCGCTTAATTTATTTTATGTAACTGAACTTAATTGATTATGTTTTACGCCCGCCGCAATTTTGCGGCGGGCGGAGTTTTAAAAGTGTTTCGGATTTTCGGCAGTAACGGCTGTCAATGTCGGCAGACGCAGTATATCGCCAGCATTTAATATCGGCTGCCGCGGTTTTTAATGTCGATGGCGGCAGTGTTTAATTTTGGCAGAGTTTAACATGCACAGCCGCAGTATATCGCCAGCATTTAATATCGGCTGCCGCGGCGCTTTGGTGCTTTATTATATGGTATGCCGGCTCATTGTAACTATCGCCGCATAAAGCGGATATTTGCCGTATCGGCGGCCTAACGCAAGCCGATTGCCGCCGTTTTGCGGCGAAAAATGGCGGGAAAGCCTTTAAACGATTGACAACAAGGGCTTTATAGTAGTAAAATCTTATATAACTTTTAATAATATTACCCTAAAATATATTAAACGTTATAATTTCGTATTGAGAGGGACGGGTATGAAACTCAGCGGCGCCGATATTCTTATAAAGACCCTTATAGAGCAGGGAATAAAGGTGGTTTTCGGCTATCCCGGCGGGCAGGTAATAAATATTTACGATTCGCTTTATAAATACGGCGACGAGATTACCCACGTCCTTACCGCGCACGAACAGGGCGCCGTTCACGCGGCGGACGGGTATGCCCGTGCCACCGGCGGGATAGGCGCGGTCATTGCCACTTCCGGCCCCGGGGCGACCAATCTTGTAACGGGTATTGCCACGGCGTACCTCGATTCCGTGCCCCTTCTTGCCATTACCGGCAACGTACCCACCACTCAGATAGGGACTGACAGTTTTCAGGAGATAGATATAACCGGCATTACGCTGCCCATAACCAAGCATAATTACATCGTGGAGCGGGCGGAGGACATTGCACCCACCATCCGCGCGGCGATAACGCTTGCGGTTTCCGGCCGCCCGGGTCCCGTCCTTGTGGATATCCCCAAGGACGTGCAGATAAAAGAGTGCGAATATATCCCCGCGGGCAGAGCTGTAAAGGACCCGCCTCAGGCGCCAAAGGATGTTCGCGTCTTTGAGGCGGCTGAGATAATAAACGGTTCGGCGCGGCCCTTTGTGTATTTCGGCGGCGGGCTTATATCCGGCGGGGCGGAGGAAGAACTTACCGCCCTTGCGGACAGGATAGACGCGCCGATAGGCTGCTCTATGATGGGAATTTCGGGCATACCTACCAATCACCCGCGGTTTTTGGGGATGCAGGGCATGCACGGGCATTACGCCTCTTCCATGGCGATGGCAAAGGCGGACTGCATAATAGCGCTGGGCGTGCGCTTTAACGACAGGGTTACCGGCGACCGCCTTAAATTCGCCAAAAAAACAAAGATAGTGCATATAGACGCGGACGGAAGCGAACTTGCTAAAACCGTGCGCGCCGATTGCGGGCTGCGGTCCGACGTTAAACTGACCCTTCAAAAACTTATCCCGCTCTTAAAACAGACAGCTCATCCCGAATGGGCGGAGGAAGTGCGGGGCTTTAAGGAGCGCGAAGAAAAGAGAGGGGACAACAGAACGGGATTTACCCCCAAAAACATTATAAAGACCCTGAACGGATTTTTACAGCCTTCCACGCCAGTTGCCACCGACGTGGGTCAGCATCAGATGTGGGCGGCGCAGTATCTTGAATTCAGCAGGCCCCGCAAGTTTATTTCGAGCGGCGGGCTGGGGACCATGGGCTTCGGGCTGGGCGCGGCGATAGGCAGCGCCTTCGGCACCGGGGAAAGGACGGTTCTTATAACGGGGGACGGGAGTTTCGGTATGTGTTTAAGCGAGCTTGCAACCGCCGTTACTTATAAGGTGCCCGTGGTGATACTTTTAATGAACAACGGCGTGCTCGGGATGGTAAGACAGTGGCAGACGCTGTTTTTCCACAAGCACTACTCCAATACCGTGCTGGACAGAAAAACGGATTTCGTGCAGCTTGCAAAGGCGTTCGGGGCAAACGGAGAAAAGGCGGATAACCTTAACGCACTGCAATGCGCGTTAAAGCGGGCGTTTGCGGCGGAAGGGCCCTATCTTATCGATTGCGCCGTGGATAAGGACGAGCTGGTGCTCCCCATGCTTCCGCCCGGCGGCAGTATGGAAGATATTATCACAAAGGCGGATAAATAATATGCAGAGATTTACGGTGGCGGTGCTGGTAAAAAACCAGTTCGGCGTGTTAAACAGAGTAACCAGTATGTTCCGGCGGCGGCGCTTTAACATAAGCGCCCTTTCGGTAAGCGAAACCGAGTCTGCGGAGTTTTCCCGCATAACCGTGCTGTTTGACGGGGACAGGGCGGGCGAGCAGCAGCTTATAAATCAGTTATATAAACTTCCGGACGTGTGTTCCATAAAAGAACTGGGCGGGGACGAGAGTTTCAGCGCGGAGCTGGTGCTTATAAAACTCCGCAACATTCCCGCGGTGAGGGACGAGATATTGGCGGCGGGGGAGGCTTTCGGCGCGGATACGGTGGACTATTCGAGAGATTCCATTATGTTCCGGCTTACGGCGGAGCCCAGAAAGATAGACGATTTTATAAATCTTATGCGCGATTACGATATTCTGGAAATCTGCCGCACGGGTGTGATATCCTTAGAGCGCGGTGCCTCCACTATCCGCAAGATAACAAACTATTGATCATAGCCCGTAATTTTCGGCGGGTAATTAAATAATACCGTTTGTAAAATTTATTATCGGGCAGTGGCTTTAAACAAAGAAATAAATAAACCGAAGAATATAAATATATTCCAAAAAGGAGAGGTATTATGGCAAGGATTTTTTATCAGCAGGACTGTGATCTGGGCAGGCTTGCGGGGAAAACGGTGGCAATTATAGGCTACGGTTCGCAGGGGCACGCGCACGCGCTCAACTTAAAAGACAGCGGCGTGAACGTGGTAGTAGGGCTTTACAAGGGCAGCAAGAGCTGGGAAAAGGCCGAAAGACAGGGGCTTAAAGTTATGACCTCTGCCGAAGCCGCCGCCGCTGCCGATATAATAATGATTTTGATTAACGACGAAAAGCAGGCAAAACTCTATAAAGAGAGCATAGAACCCCACCTTACCGAGGGCAAGACCCTTGCTTTTGCGCACGGGTTCAACATACATTTCGGGTGCATAAAGCCGCCCAAGGACGTGAACGTTATTATGATAGCGCCCAAGGGCCCCGGGCACACCGTAAGGAGCGAATATCTTGCGGGCAAGGGCGTGCCCTGCCTTATAGCCGTGGAGCAGGACGCCACGGGGGACGCGTGGGACATAGGGCTTGCCTATGCGCTGGGTATAGGCGGCGCGCGCGCGGGCGTGCTGGAAACCACCTTCCGCACCGAGACCGAGACCGACCTGTTCGGCGAACAGGCAGTGCTGTGCGGCGGCGTGTGCGCGCTCATGCAGGCGGGTTTTGAAACGCTTGTGGAGGCGGGTTACGACTCCAGGAACGCTTACTTTGAATGTATTCACGAGATGAAACTCATAGTAGACCTCATTTATCAAAGCGGGTTTGAGGGCATGCGCTACTCCATATCCAACACGGCGGAGTACGGCGATTACACCACCGGCCCCAAGATAATTACCGAAGAGACCAAAAAGACCATGAAAAAGGTGCTTAAAGACATTCAGGACGGCACCTTTGCAAAGGACTTCTTGCTGGATATGTCCGAGGCGGGCGGTCAGGTGCATTTCAACGCCATGAGAAAGCAGGCAAAGGAACATCCTTCCGAAATTATAGGGAAAGAGATAAGAAAGCTTTACAGCTGGAGCGACGAGGATAAGCTCATAAATAACTAACTAACGCGCTTTTATTTACGGCGCTCCGCCGTAATTTTTCGGGGCGCGGCGGGGCTGCCGCCGCGCCCCGAAAGTATAAGCCGAAAAACGGGCAAAACCGGCGTATAAAAAAGTATAAGCCGAAAAAACGAAAAAAGCGCATAAAACTGTCAGTCTGTATGATTAAATAAAAAAATTTATTTTTCCGTATTTTCAAAATACGGCGCTCCTTCCGATAATGAGAAAGGAGCATACAGGCGGGGAGAGAATGTAAAGGAGAGAAAGTATGATTAGCGACGGTATAAAAAACGGGCCGAACAACGCGCCCCACCGCGCACTGTTCCGCGCGCTGGGGCTTACCGAGGAAGAAATATCCCGCCCCATAATAGGGGTGGTAAACTCATTTAACGAGATAGTGCCCGGGCATATGCACTTAAACACCATTGCTCAGGCAGTTAAATTGGGGGTTGCCGCGGCGGGCGGCACGCCCGTGGAGTTCCCCGCCATAGCCGTGTGCGACGGTATCGCCATGGGGCACAAGGGAATGAAGTATTCGCTTGTAACGCGGGAACTGATTGCCGATTCCACGGAGGCCATGGCGCTTGCACACGGGTTTGACGGGTTGGTATTCATTCCCAACTGCGATAAGAACGTGCCGGGGCTTTTAATGGCGGCGGCGCGGCTCAATATTCCTTCGGTATTTATAAGCGGCGGGCCCATGCTTGCCGGCAGAAAGGGCAACGAACGGCTGAGTTTTTCCACCGTCAGCGAGGCGGTGGGGAGATTCAATGCGGGCGATATTTCCGAAGAGGAATTGTTTGAATACGAATGCAATACCTGCCCCACGTGCGGCTCCTGCTCCGGTATGTATACCGCCAACTCCATGAACTGCCTTACCGAGGCGTTGGGCATGGGGCTTAAAGGCAACGGAACGATTCCCGCCGTTTACTCCGCCAGGATAAGGCTTGCCAAAAAGGCGGGCGCAGCCATAATGAGGCTTATAAAAGACGACCTTTGCCCGCGCGACATCATGACGGAAAAGGCGTTTATCAACGCCCTTACGGTGGATATGGCGCTGGGCTGCTCCACGAACAGTATGCTGCATATCCCTGCAATAGCCCACGAGTGCGGGATAGAGATAAACCTGGATATAGCCAACAAAATAAGCGAAAAAACGCCGAACCTCTGCCACCTGGCGCCGGCGGGCAAAACTTACGTTGAGGATCTTAACGCCGCCGGCGGGGTTTACGCCGTCATGCACGAACTCGATAAAAAGGGACTTATAAATAAAGACTGTATGACCGTTACCGGCAAAACGGTGGGCGAAAACATCGCGGGGGCGGTAAATCTCAATACGGAAGTAATCCGCCCGATAGATAACCCGTATTCCGCAACGGGCGGAATAGCGGTGCTGAAAGGCAATCTCGCGCCCCGGGGGAGCGTGGTAAAGCGTTCCGCGGTTGCGCCATCCATGCTGGTGCACGAAGGTCCCGCGAGGGTGTTCGACGGGGAAGAACAGGCGCAGGCTGCCATAAACGCGGGGGATATCCGCCCCGGCGACGTGGTGGTTATCCGTTACGAAGGGCCTAAGGGCGGCCCCGGTATGCGGGAAATGCTCAATCCCACTTCCTGCATAATGGGCATGGGGCTGGGGGAGAGCGTGGCGCTCATAACCGACGGGCGGTTCAGCGGCGCTACCCGCGGCGCGTGCGTGGGGCACATCACGCCGGAAGCCGCTTCGGGCGGGGTAATAGGCGTGGTGAAAGAGGGCGACAGGATTCGTATAGATATTCCCGCGGGCAAGATCGAACTGCTGGTGCCGGAAGAGGAGATAGCCGCGCGGCTTAAAGACTTTACGCCCTTAAATAAGCCGCTTTCGGGGTATCTTAAAAGATACGCCGCGGCGGTTACGGGCGGCGCAAGCGGCGCCGTGCTTATGTAGAGAAAGGTCATAGGAAAGCAGGAGAGACGGAGAAAAGTCGTTATGGATATAAAGGGTATTCGTGGTTTAAAAGACAGGCTGCAATCGCTTGCCGTGTTCGGCGGCGTGCTTAAAGACCGCCCTATGGCGGGGCTTTTGGAGTACCTTGAAGAAGTTGCCGCCGGCGGCGGGCAGGGTGTGCGGCTGTACTCGCAGTTTGTTTCCCTGCTGTACGAAGAGAACGGCGGAAACCTTTCCCTTTACGTGAGGGACGTGTGCTATCGCAATGAAAACGTGTTCGTAAAGGCGGCGGGAAGGGGCGAAAAACCCGCCTTGCACATAGCCGAGGCTGCAGGGCGCGAGCTTGAAATTTTGCAGAACGTTGCAGACCTTACGTCAGGTGAGCTGACCGAGCCGCTTTGTTACGGCGGTTATTTGCCGCGGTACGTTACCGAAAAGACGGATATAACCGCAGGGTACATGGAGCGCGCGGCGCAGACGGGCAGGTACGGCTACGGCAAATACGCGGTTTATCCCATGTTCATAATAGACGAAAATGCGGAAATAATACCCGTTAAAAATCCGGACGGCATAACCCTTTCATCCCTTACGGGGTACGAAGAAGAGCGGCGCGCCGTGGTGGAGAACACGGCGGCACTCTTAAAAGGAAAGCCCGCCGCAAACGCCCTTTTAACGGGCGACGCGGGCACGGGTAAGTCCACTACCGTAAAGGCGATAGAAAACGAGTTTTATAAGGACGGTCTCAGGCTTATAGAGATGCGTAAATCGCAGCTGTACCTTTTGCCGCAGGTGCTGGACGAACTTGCCGGCAACCCCCTTAAATTCATAATTTTTATAGACGATATTTCGTTTGTGGGGGATGACGACTGTTTCAACGCGCTTAAAGCCGTGCTCGAAGGTTCGGTTTCGGCGCGCTCCCATAACGTGGCGGTTTACGCCACCAGCAACCGCCGCCATATAATAAGGGAAAAGTTTTCGGACAGGGAGGGGGACGATATTCATTTAAACGACACATTGCAGGAAAGCGTTTCCCTTTCCGAGCGGTTCGGGCTGCAGGTTACCTTCCGCCGCCCGGATAAAAAGCTGTATCTTGAAGTAGTAAAAAGCCTTGCAAAGGAAAAGGGGATAAAAGTGCCCGAAAAAGAGCTGTTTGAAATGGCTGAGCGCTTTGCACTTTCGCACGGCGGCAGATCCCCGCGCCACGCCCGCCAGTTTACGGACGCGCTTGTTTCCGAAACGCTGCGCCCCTGAAAACGGCGTAATCTCTCTTTTAAAAGAACCACGGCGCGGGATAAAAAAGTTAAAACAGTGTTATTGGAACCTTTCTGCCGGATATGCCGGGCAGGAGGGTTTTTTTGTTGCCAGACGCCGCAAGATTTATCAGAATTTAAACAGTTAAAGGGGGCTTGCCGTTTTACGGCAGCATATTCAGGTTATAAGGTCAAGCAGATCTTCGTTAAAAATTCGCGATATTTCAAGTAAAGTGGCAAGATTCGGTTCGCAAACGCCGTGCTCCCACGCGCTGACGGTCCGTTGATCTACGCCCAACCGCTCCGCCAGCTCAGATTGTTTCATTCCGCACGATTTACGCAGGTTTTTAAGGTTCTCCCCGAATTTGATTTCATTGCTTTGCATATCAAAATTTTACCAAATACATTGGTAAAATGATTGACGTACCAAATTTTTTGGTATATAATGAATTTAAATCATTTCAGGGAGAAAATTTATGGAAAATTATGTGGCAAAAAGAAGCGCGTGGAGCGAGGTAACCTTTTTGAGGGTCATATTGTGTATTCTTATAATACCGATTTTTTATCTTATTTATAAAATTATAGAATGTAAAAAGGAAAGATGGGAGATAAATGCAAACAAAGCCGTTCATACGAGCGGAATTTTGAATAAAAGAACCGAGCAGACGGTTATTACGGGGATACTTGCGGTAAACGTGGAGCAGAGTTTAAAGGGCAGGATATTTAATTTCGGAGACATTGTCGTAGACATTGCAGGAAAAAACAATATGCATATGGAAGGCGTGGCAAAACCTTATGATTTTAAAAAGGTAATAGAGGAGTATATTGAAAGTCAGAATATCCGTGCGGCGGCGATAAACTGAGTTTCACAGGTTCCCTGCAAAACAGCGGCTTTTATTGCCGACTGTTAAGGTCAAGCGATACGCGGAAAAAATTGTATGTAAAACTTATCTTGTTTTATACATTATTTAATTGAAGTTTTTACGGTGCTCTTTAAAGCCCCTTAAACAAATCCCGAGAACGGGGTTTATTTAAGGGGCTTTTTTCCGTAACCCGCAAGAACGGAAGGTATAACCGTATCCCTTAAATAATATTATCTTTTATTTGTATGTTTCGCGCAGACGTGCAGATATTGTACAAATATGAATAGAATAATTAAATATTCATAATTTTATGAATAATAAGTGAATATTTGAATAAAAAATTTTATTATTTATGAAAATATTCATTCAAATGCTTGACAAAAAAACGCGGCGGGAGTATAATCGAAAAAAACGGTCGGAGGGACTTATGGATAAGAAAGATATAAAAAAGGTAGTGCTTGCGTATTCCGGCGGGCTGGACACTTCTATTATAATTCCGTGGCTCAAAGAAAATTACAACAACTGTGAAGTTATTGCCGTGTCCGCAAACGTGGGGCAGGCGGACGAACTCGAGGGGCTTGAAGAAAAGGCGTTAAAGACGGGCGCTTCCAAACTGTATATAGAGGATCTTACGGACGAGTTTGTGGAAGATTACGTTATACCCACCGTAAAAGCGGGCGCGCTTTACGAAGAATATATGCTGGGCACGGCGTTCGCTCGGCCGATTATTGCCAAGCGCGTGGTGGAAATAGCCTTAAAAGAAGGGGCGGACGCGATTTGCCACGGCTGCACCGGCAAGGGCAACGACCAGGTGCGTTTCGAACTTGCGATAAAGGCGTTTGCGCCGGATATGCCGGTAATTGCGCCGTGGAGGGAATGGAGCATAAAATCCCGCGAGGAAGAGATAGAATATGCCGAAAAACACAACGTGCCCTTAAAGATAAACCGCGAAACCAATTACAGCAAGGATAAAAACCTGTGGCATCTTTCGCACGAGGGGCTGGACTTGGAGGACGCGGGCAACGAACCGCAGTACGAAAAGAAGGGCTTTTTGGAGATGGGCGTTTCCCCGATAGACGCGCCCGACAAGCCCGCCTATATAACGCTCGAATTTGAAAAGGGTATCCCGGTTAAGCTTAACGATAAGAAGATGAGCCAGAAAGATATAGTGCTTGCCTTAAATAAACTGGGCGGCGAAAACGGGATAGGGCTTTTGGATATAGTTGAAAACCGCCTTGTAGGCATGAAATGCCGCGGCGTGTACGAAACGCCCGGCGGCGCCATACTCTATTTTGCGCACAAGTATCTTGAAACCCTTTGCCTTGACAAGATGACTGCGCATAAAAAACAGGAACTTTCCATAACCTTTGCCGAACTTGTGTATAACGGGCAGTGGTTCACGCCCCTTCGTGAAGCGCTTTCCTCCTTTGTGGACAAAACGCAGGAGCGGGTTACCGGCAAGGTAAAACTCAAACTGTATAAAGGCAACATAATAAAGGCGGGCGCTTGGAGCGATTATTCGCTGTATTCGGAGGAGATAGCCACGTTCGGCGAGGACCACGTGTTCAACCAGGCGGACGCGGGCGGATTCATAAACCTGTTCGGGCTGCCCATAAAGGTACAGGCGCAGGTAGACGCAAAACTCAAAAAATAAGGAATTCATTTATGGCAAAAATGTGGGCGGGGAGGACCGAGGGCCTTCTCGATAAAGACGCGGACGATTTCAATTCGTCCGTATCTTTTGATAAAAGGATGTATAAAGAGGATATAGCAGGCTCAAAGGCGCATGCCGCAATGCTTGCCGCATGCGGGATAATTTCCGGGGAGGACGCGAAAAAGATAACCGAAGGGCTAAACGGCATTCTCAAAGATATAGAGAGCGGCGCACTTTTAATAGAAAACGCCGAGGACGTGCATATGTTCATAGAAGAGCAGCTGACCGCCCGCATAGGCGAAGCGGGCAAAAAGCTGCACACCGCGCGGAGCCGCAACGACCAGGTGGCGCTGGATCTGCGCCTGTATTTAAGGAACAGGTGCGGGGAAATATCCGCGCTTATAAAAGCGCTGCTTACCGTGATAAAGGACAAGGCGGAGGAATATAAAACGGCTATAATGCCGGGGTATACCCACTTGCAGCGCGCACAGCCCGTAACCTTTGCCCACCATCTTCTGGCGTATGCCGAGATGTTCAAAAGGGACGCCGGCAGGATAAAGGACGCGGTTTCCCGCATGAATTATTCGCCGCTCGGTTGCTGCGCTTTGGCGGGTACCACGTATAATATCGACAGGCAGATGACCGCCGCCGCGCTCGGGTTTTCGGGCGTTACCGCCAACAGTATAGACGGGGTTTCGGACAGGGATTTCTGCGTGGAACTGCTGGCGGCGTTCTCGCTTATCATGACGCACCTTTCCCGTTTTTCGGAAGAGATAATACTCTGGACTTCGTGGGAGTTTAAGTTTGCCGAACTTTCGGATGCGTTCACGACCGGTTCGTCCATAATGCCGCAGAAAAAAAATTCCGATATGGCGGAACTCGTCCGCGGCAAGGCGGGCAGGGTATACGGCGACCTTATGGGTACCCTGACCATGCTCAAAGGCCTGCCGCTTGCCTATAACAAGGATATGCAGGAAGATAAGGAGGCGGTGTTCGACGGGGCGGAAACGGTCATAAAATGCCTTAAAGTTTTTGCGCCTATGGCGGCGTCCTTGCGGGCAAATACCGAAAATATGCGCGCCGCGGCGGGCAAGGGCTTTATAAACGCCACGGACCTTGCGGACTATCTCACTAAAAAAGGAATACCTTTCCGCACGGCGTATAAGATAGTGGGCGGGATAGTTGCAAAGTGCATAAAAGAAAACAAAACGCTGGAAGATCTGAGTTTAGAAGAGTATCGCGCCGAGAGCACTGCGTTCGATAAGGACCTTTACGAGAGCATAGACCTGCTTAACTGCGTGGAGCGCAGGATCTCCGAGGGTGGCGCGGGCAGTGCCTCGGTAAACAAACAGCTTGCGGCATTAGGGGAGTTCATCGCCGATGAAAAAAATTTTTATTGACGGAAAGTCCGGCACCACGGGGCTGAGGATTGCGGAGAGGCTTGCGGGGCGCAAGGACATAGAGATAATCACACTTTCGGAAGAGGAACGTAAAAACCCTGCGGCAAAAAAACGGGCGACCGAGGAGAGCGACGTAACTTTTCTCTGCCTGCCGGACGACGCCGCAAGGGAAGCCGTTTCCGCTTGCGAAAACCCGGATACCGTTATTATAGACGCATCTACCGCGCACCGAACCGAACCGGGCTGGCTTTACGGCTTTCCTGAAATTTACAAGGATTTTGAGGCGCGTGTGCGCGGCGCAAAGCGCATTGCGGTGCCCGGCTGCCATGCGTGCGGGTTCATAGCGCTGATTAAGCCGCTTGTGGATGCGGGCATAGTGGATAAAAATGCGGAACTTTGCTGCACTTCGGTTACCGGCTATTCGGGCGGCGGCAAAAAGATGATTGCCGAATACGAGGATGCCGCGCGGGACCCGCTCCTAAATTTCCCGCGGCAGTACGGGCTTAATCAGAGCCACAAGCACTTAAAGGAGATGCGCGCGGTAACGGGGCTTAATAATGCTCCCGCCTTTTCGCCGATAGTGGCGCCCTTTTACAGCGGAATGTGCGTTACCGTGCCCCTTTTCAAAAAGGATATAACGGGCGGCGCCGCAGATATAGAAAAGGTGTATTCGGAACTTTACCGCGGCAATATAGTGCGGCTGAAAAACCTTTCGGAAAACGGGTTTATATCCGCCGGCGCGCTTGCGGGAAAGGACGGGATGCAGGTATCTGTATTCGGGTGCGAAGAGCGGATTCTGCTCGCCGCGCGGTACGATAATTTGGGAAAAGGCGCTTCGGGCGCGGCGATAGAGTGCCTTAACTACGTGCTTTCGGTAAAACCCGAAACGGGGCTTTGCCTGTAAACGGGAAAAAGATTAATGCGGCGCAAGAGTCCGGCGGGCGCAAAGCCCGTGGAAACCGCCGCCGCGGATACAATTTGGAAATAAAACGGTATAATTTGGAGAAAGGAAATGCAGATCGTAAACGGCGGGGTATGCGCCGCGCGGGGGTTCACCGCGAACGGCATACATTGCGGAATAAGGAAAAACAAGAGTAAGCGCGACATATCGCTTATATTCAGTGAAAAAGTGGCAAACGCGGCGGCGGTTTACACCACCAACCTCGTGAAAGGCGCGCCGCTTGTCGTAACGAAACGAAATTTGCAAGACGGAAAGGCGCAGGCGATAATATGCAACAGCGGCAACGCCAACACCTGCAACGCGGGCGGAGAGCAGGTTGCGGAAAAGATGTGCGAACTCACGGCGGGCGCGCTCAACATATTTGCAAGCAACGTGGTGGTGGCGTCTACCGGCGTGATAGGTCAGCCGCTCGACGTTGCGCCCATAGCGGCGGGGCTGCCCGAACTTATAGCCGGGCTGTCGGCAAAGGGTTCGGCTTTTGCCGAAGAAGGGATAATGACCACCGACACCAAGCGGAAATCTTTGGCGGTCAGTTTCAATATCGGCGGCAAAGAATGTAAACTCGGCGGGATAGCAAAGGGTTCCGGGATGATCCACCCCAATATGGCGACCATGCTGGTTTTTATCACCACGGACTGCGCAATTTCTTCCGCCATGCTCGATAAGGCGCTGTCTACCGACGTGAAAAATACCTTTAATATGATAAGTATAGACGGGGATACCTCCACGAACGACATGGTGGTAGTTCTTGCCAACGGTATGGCGGAAAACCCCGAAATCACGGAAGAGGGCGCGGAGTTTTCGGAATTTATGCGTGCGCTCAACACCGTTACGGTGGGGCTGTGCAGAATGATCGCCGGGGACGGGGAGGGCGCCACAAAACTCCTCGAATGCAGGGTTACGGGCGCCAAGGACGAAGAGACCGCAAAACAGGTGGCAAAGTCCGTGATATGTTCTTCCCTCACAAAAGCCGCAATGTTCGGGGCGGACGCCAACTGGGGCAGGGTGCTTTGCGCCATAGGTTACAGCGGCGCACAAGTGGACGTAAACAAAACGGACGTTGCGTTCACCTCCAAAAAGGGTACCGTTGCGGTGTGCAAAAACGGCGCGGGCGTGCCTTTTTCCGAGGAAAAAGCAAAGGAAATACTTTCGGAAAACGAAATAATAATAGCGGTGGAACTGCATAGCGGAGACGGTTGCGCCACCGCCTGGGGGTGCGACCTCACTTACGATTACGTTAAAATAAACGGAGATTACCGCACCTGACGTTTAAACGGACAGGCGGCAAAAGTTAAACGGAGCAGGCCGTAAACTTACGGGAAAAGCGGGCAATAAGGAGAGAAATATGGAAATAACCAATGCCGAACGGGCAAGCGTGCTGGTGCACGCGCTCCCGTATATAAAATTATACAGCGGCAAGATAGTGGTGATAAAATACGGCGGCAGCGCCATGATAGACGAAAAACTTAAAAACCAGGTGATGAAAGACATAGTGCTTTTATCGCTCATAGGTGTAAAGGTAGTGCTGGTGCACGGCGGCGGGCCGGAGATAACGGCGCTCCTCAATAAGCTTGGTAAAGAGAGCAGGTTTGTGAACGGGCTGAGGGTAACCGATGCGGAGACCGCGGAAGTGGTGCAGATGGTGCTTGCCGGCAAGGTAAATAAGAGTCTTGTCAATCATATCGGCGTAAAGGGCGGGTATGCGATAGGGCTTTCAGGGCTGGACGCAAAGATAATAGAGGCAGAGGTTAAGGACCCGGAGTTAGGCTACGTGGGTAGGATCACCAAAGTAAACGCCGCGCCCATACTGGATCTTTTGGAAAAGGGATATATCCCGGTAATTTCCACCGTCGCGTGCGACGAGGAGGGGCACGTTTACAACGTGAACGCGGATACGGCGGCCGCACGGATAGCGGAGGAACTCAAAGCGGAAAGCCTTATTTCCATGACCGATACGAGCGGCATACTGCGCGATAAGAACGATACTTCTACCCTTATTCCCGTAATAAAGGCGGGGGAGGCGCAGTCGCTCATAGATTCGGGAATAATCGCCGGCGGCATGATACCCAAGACCGAGTGCTGCGTGAATGCCGTTAAGCACGGGGTGAAACGCGTGTTTATAATAGACGGCAGGATACCCCATTCCATAATTATGGAAATGCTTACGGACGAAGGTCTGGGCACGATGTTTGAGGAATGATATGGACATTTTTGAAACAGATAAAAAATACGTTGCGGGCACTTACGCCCGCTTCCCCGTGGAGATAGTAAGGGGCAAAGGTTCGCTGTGTTATGACGGCGCGGGCAAGGAATACGTTGACATGGGCGCGGGTATAGCCGTGAATATTTTCGGCTTTTGCGACGAGGAGTGGATAGCAGCCGTCGAAAAGCAGCTGCATGCCTTTCAGCACACTTCAAACCTTTATTATCAGGCGCCGTGCGCCCGCCTTGCGGAAGAACTGTGCAAGAGAACGGGAATGAAAAAGGTATTCTTTTCCAACTCCGGGGCGGAGGCCAACGAGTGCGCCATAAAGGCGGCAAGGCTGTACGCGGCGGAAAATAAGGGAGAGGAGTATTATAACGTAATAACCCTTAAAGGCAGTTTTCACGGGAGGACTTTAACCACCCTTGCGGCAACCGGGCAGGAAGTGTTCCATAAATACTTTCAGCCCTTAACTCCCGGGTTTTTATACGCCCAGCCGAATAACGCGGAAAGCGTGAAAAAACTCATTGACGGGCATAAGGTCGCTGCCGTTATGTTAGAGCCCGTTTTGGGCGAAGGCGGGGTAATACCGCTTGAACAAAGTTTTGTAAAAGAGGTGTTTGAATACGCCTCTGAAAACGGCGTTCTTATCATAGTGGACGAAGTGCAGACGGGTAACGGCAGAACGGGCGCGCTTTACGGATATATGAATTTCGGCGTTTTGCCGGACATAGTAACAACTGCAAAAGGGCTGGGCGGCGGGCTGCCGATAGGGGCAACCATGCTCGGAGAAAAGGTGAAAAACGTATTTTCTGCCGGCATGCACGGCTCCACTTTCGGCGGCAATCCGGTGGCGGCGGCTGGCGCGCTTTCGGTTATAAACAGGCTGAACGATAAATTTTTAAGCGAGGTAAGAGAGAAATCGGCTTACATAAAAACCCGCCTTGATAATATGAAAGGAGTGAAAGGCGTTACCGGCACGGGGCTTATTTTAGGGGTGGAAACGGATATGCCCGCAGGGGATGCGGTACTTAAATGTATAGAGGGCGGCGCGCTGTTTTTAACCGCAAAAAATAAAATAAGGCTGCTGCCGGCGCTCAATATAAGTTATGAACTTATAGACCGCGCATTATCAGTTCTTGAAAAGGTTTTGGAGGGTTGATTATGACAGACATAAAAGGCAGGGATTTCCTTAAACTGCTTGATTTTTCCGCAAGCGAGATAGAATATTTAATAGACCTTGCCGCAGATTTTAAGGCAAAGAAAAAGGCGGGCATATCCCACCGCATGCACGAGGGGAAAAACATTGCGCTCATATTTGAAAAGACCAGCACGCGCACCCGCTGCGCCTTCGAGGTGGCTGCGCACGACCTTGGCATGAACGCAACTTATCTTGACCCTTCGGGCAGCCAGATAGGCAAGAAGGAAAGCATAGCGGATACCGCCAGGGTGCTCTCTTCCATGTATGACGGGATAGAGTACCGCGGGTTCGGACAGGAGATCGTTGAAGAGCTTGCGCACTATTCTAAGGTGCCCGTATGGAACGGGCTTACGAACGAATTTCACCCCACCCAGATACTTGCGGACTTTCTCACCGTAAAAGAGCATTTCGGGAAACTGAAAGGAATAAAGCTCGTCTATATGGGAGACGCGCGATTCAATATGGGCGATTCTTTAATGGTGGGCTGCGCCAAGATGGGGCTTGATTTTACCGCCTGCGCGCCCCGAAATTACTTCCCCGACAGGGCGCTTATTTCGGAGTGCGAAAAGATAGCGGCAGGTTCCGGCGCAACCCTTTCTTTCGAGACGGACGTTGCTAAGGCGGTAAAGGGAGCGGACGTTATATATACCGATATATGGGTATCCATGGGAGAGCCCGAAAAGGTGTGGGAAGAGCGCATTGCGGCGCTGTCTCCCTATCAGGTCAATTCTGAGGTGATGAGCCTTGCGGGAGACAACGCGGTGTTTATGCACTGCCTGCCTTCCTATCACGACATGAAGACGGCGATAGGTAAAGAGATGTGCGAAAAGTTCGGGCGCACCGCCATGGAGGTTACGGACGAGGTGTTTGAAAGCCCCCGGTCATTGGTATTTAAAGAGGCGGAAAACCGCATGCACACTATAAAGGCGGTCATGGCGGCAACGCTGTAAAAACCACGCCCCGCCCGCAATTTGCGGGCGGGGCGCCGAATAATAGAAGGAAAATTAAAAAAGAAAATTGTAAGTTATAAGAATAATAAAAAATAAACAATTTTTAAACAAATATCCATAAGTAAAAAATATACTTATGAATAAAAATTCGAATATTAAAACGATTGAATAAACGACGTAAATATTATACAATAGTAAAAATACCGTAATAATTAAAGAGTAAAAGTTATCATAATAAAAGGTATTTCGCGCGGATATATTCCGCCGATAAATGCGGCAATTCGAGAGAGCTGCAGTCTGCCCGCCGCCAATGCAGCGGCAAAAGCAGCGGCGGGGAGTTTCGGGAGAGAGGCCGGGCAAAGGCCCGATACGTTCACAAAGGAGCGGATGTATGAAAAGATATCTAATTTTGGAAAACGGCGAAGTGTTCGAGGGGGAAGCGATAGGCGCCCCGGGCGAGCAGGCGGGGGAACTTGTGTTCACCACCAATATGTGCGGATATATGGAAACGCTTACAGACCCTTCATATTTCGGGCAGATAGTAATTCAGACCTTTCCCATGATAGGCAATTACGGCAGCATCCCGCAGGACGCGGAGGGGGAGTGCGCGGTGAGCGGATACGTGGTAAAAGAACTGTGCAAAGAGCCCTCTAACTTCCGTTGCGTTTCTTCGCTTAACGACTTTTTAATTGAGTGCGGGGTGTGCGGCATAGCGGGCGTGGACACGCGCGAACTTACCAAAATTTTAAGGGAACGCGGAGTGATGAACGCCGCAATATCGGACAAACCCTCTTATGACCTGAACGCGCTTAAAAATTTCAGCATAAAAAACGCCGTAAAGAGCGTTACTGGCAAAGATATAATAACCTATAATCCGGGCGGGCAATTTTCGGAAAAAGGAGTTATTTCGGGCGGCGATAAAGAGAGCGCCGGTAAAAAAAGCCGGGCGGGTCAGCCCGCAGGAGGGAATGCCCCCGTAAAGATAGCGCTTATAGATTACGGAGTAAAGAGAAACATAATAAGGGAATTACTCCGCCGCGGTTGCGAGGTAACCGTTTTCCCCGCAGGCGCGACGGATAAGGAAATACTGTCTTACGAGCCGCAAGGGATAATGCTCTCGAACGGGCCGGGGGATCCTGCCGAAAACACCGAGCAGGTGGAAACACTTAAAAAACTCTTAGGCATTCGTCCGATATTCGGGATATGCTTAGGCCACCAGCTTTTGGCGCTTGCAAACGGCGGAAAGACCCGCAAATTAAAGTACGGGCACCGCGGGGCAAACCAGCCCGCCAAGAACTTGGAAAGCGGGCGCACGTACATCACCAGCCAGAATCACGGTTACGAGGTGATTGCGGATTCGGTAAAAAACGGTATCCTTACCTACGTAAACGCCAACGACGGGTCCTGCGAGGGTATGAGTTACCCCGGGATAAACGCCTTTTCGGTACAGTTTCATCCGGAGGCAGCCGCAGGCCCCAAGGATACGGCGTTTTTGTTCGACGAGTTTTTAAAAAGAGTGAAGGAGTGAGATCATGCCGCGCGATTACAGTATAAAAAAGGTGCTGGTCATAGGTTCGGGGCCCATAGTCATAGGGCAGGCCGCCGAGTTCGATTACGCGGGCGCACAGGCGTGCCGGGTATTAAAGGCCGAGGGCGTGAACGTGGTGCTTGTCAATTCCAACCCCGCCACCATCATGACCGACAAGGAGATGGCGGACGAGATATATCTGGAGCCGCTTACCGAGGAGACCTTAAAGCGCATTATAGAAAAGGAAAAACCCGATTCCCTGCTTGCGGGGCTGGGCGGGCAGACGGGGCTGACCCTTGCCATGCAGCTGTCGCGCAGCGGGTTTCTGAAAAAGGCGGGCGTAAGACTCATAGGTTCCAATACAGAGGCGATAGACAAAGCCGAGGACAGGGAACTTTTCAAAAAGACCATGCAGGAGATAGGCGAGCCCGTCATCCCTTCCGACATAGCGCACACGGTGGAAGAGGCTTTATGCGCGGCGAGAAAAATCGGATATCCCGTCATCATCCGCCCCGCGTTTACGCTGGGGGGATACGGCGGCGGGGTGGCGTATTCCGAAGAGCAGTTGCGTTCCGCCGCCGCCGTGGGGCTGGAGGCATCTCCCATAACCCAGATACTGGTGGAAAAGTATATTTACGGCTGGAAGGAAATAGAGTTCGAGACCATGAGAGACGGGGCGGGCAACGTTATCGCCGTGTGTTCCATGGAGAACGTGGATCCCGTAGGCGTGCACACGGGGGACAGCATTGTGGCGGCGCCGGCGCTCACACTCTCCGATAAAGAATATCAGATGCTGAGGAGCGCCTCGTTAAACATCATAACCGCGCTCGGCATAGTGGGCGGGTGCAACTGCCAGTTCGCGCTGGATCCCGAAAGTTTTCAGTACGCCGTTATAGAAGTAAACCCCAGGGTTTCGCGCTCCTCGGCGCTTGCTTCCAAAGCCACGGGCTATCCCATAGCCAAGACCGCCGCAAAGATTGCCTTAGGGTATAATCTGGACGAAATAAAGAACGAAGTTACGGGCAGGACGTGCGCCTGTTTCGAGCCCGCGCTCGATTACGTTGTGGTAAAGTTCCCCAAGTGGCCGTTCGATAAGTTTGCGGGCGCAAGCAGGAATCTTGGCACACAGATGAAGGCCACCGGCGAAGTGATGGCGATAGGCGAAAACTTTGAGAGCGCGCTCATGCGTGCGGTGCGCGGCGCCGAAATCGGGATGGATACCTTAAATAAGGAGTTCGATAAACCGATAACCGAAAAGGACCTTGAAATAACCGACGATTTGCGCCTGTTCCGCGTGTATGCGGCATTAAAGGCGGGCATAAGCGTTGAAACGATAAACAAGATCACCCGAATAGACGTATTTTTCCTGTATAAACTTAAAAACCTTGCGGACACGGAAGCGCGGCTGAAAACCGAACCGCTTACAAAAGAGCTGTATTACGCCGCCAAAAAACAGGGCTACCCGGACGGGGCGATAGAAAAACTGAGCGGCACAAAGCCCGCATATCCCGATAAAACGGTATTCAAGATGGTGGACACCTGCGCCGCCGAGTTCGACGCGGAAACCCCGTATTTTTATCCCGTATGCGGAGATTATTGCGACGCGGCAAGGTTTGCCCGCTCGGGAAAGCCGGTTATAATGGTAATAGGCTCGGGCCCCATAAGGATAGGCCAGGGCATAGAATTCGACTATTCTTCGGTACACTGCGTATTCACGCTTAAAAAGCTGGGGTACGACGTGGTGATCGTAAACAACAACCCGGAAACGGTATCCACCGATTACGACACGGCGGACAGGCTGTATTTTTCGCCCCTCTGCCCGGAGGACGTTATGAGCGTCATCCGCGTGGAAAAGCCCATAGGCGTGGTGGTGGCGTTCGGCGGGCAGACGGCGATAAAACTCACCGCGTTTTTAGACCGCAAGGGCATAAAGATACTGGGGACTTCCGCCGCGGGGATAGACCTGGCGGAGGACAGGGAAAAGTTCGATGCGCTCTTAGGTTCTCACGGTTTCCGCCGCCCGCAGGGCATGAGTGTAACCGACTTAAAACAGGCGCTTGCCGCCGCGAACAAACTGGGGTACCCCGTGCTGCTTAGGCCCTCTTACGTCATCGGCGGGCAGAACATGCAGATAGTGCATAACGACGAAGAAGTTACCGTATACATGGAGCGCATATTAAAGGGTGGCATAGAAAACCCCGTGCTTGTAGATAAATATATGCGCGGCCCGGAACTGGAAGTGGACGTCATTTCGGACGGGCAGGACGTGCTTATCCCGGGGATAATGCAGCACATAGAGCGGGCGGGGGTGCACAGCGGGGACTCCATTGCCGTGTATCCGCCCTACTCCATAACCGACACCATGGTGGAAAAGATAGTGGAGTGCTCCACCGCCCTTGCATTGGATCTCGGGACCAAGGGGCTTGTCAATATTCAGTACCTTATTTACGGCGGGGAACTTTACGTAATAGAAGTAAACCCGCGCGCCTCCCGCACGGTGCCCTATATCAGCAAGGTAACGGGCGTGGAGATGGTGGACATTGCCTCCCGCGTGATGCTGGGAGAAACTTTAAAAGAGATGGGCGTAAGTACGGGGCTTTATAAAATACCGCCCTATTACGCGGTGAAGGTGCCCGTTTTCTCCTTTGAAAAGCTGGGGGACGTGAACTCTTATTTAGGGCCCGAGATGAAATCCACGGGCGAAGTTTTGGGCATAGGCAGAACGCGGGACGAAGCGCTGTATAAAGGGCTTGTAGCGTCCGGGCTGAAAGTGAGAACCACCGCGCACGGCGAACACGTGGGAGTGTATCTTTCGGTAGACAATCACGACTATCCCGAAATGATAAGCCTTGCCGACAAACTGAACAGCCTTAACATAAAGATGTACGCCACGGAAGAGACTGCGGCGGAGATAAAGCGGCTGGGGATACGGGTGGAAAAGGCGCCCGGCATGGATGAAAAGGAGCGGCTTTTCGACCTGCTTTCGAGCGGAAAGATAGACTATATAGTGTATACGGGCGCGCTGTTTGACAGGACGGTGGAGCAGTTCATAACGCTGAGGAGAAAGGCGTTATCTCTCGGGATAGCCTGTTTTACCTCCCTCGATACCGCACTGGCGCTTGCGGATATAATAGGCAGCCGATTTACTCAGTACAACACGGAGCTTGTAAACTTAAACGCCATGCGAAAAGAGCGGCGCAAAATACCCTTCGTCAAGATGGAGGGGTGCGGCAACGACTATATATTTTTCGATAACGTGGGCGGCGAGCTGGAAGGCGCGGAATCGCTGTGCGTGTCGCTTTGCGCGCCGCATTACGGCATAGGCGCTTACGGAATAGTGCTCATGGAAAAATCGGACTGCGCGGACGTTAAGATGAAACTCTTTAATAAAGACGGTTCGAGCGGCGCCGCGGGCGGCAACGCCATACGCTGCGTGGCAAAATACGTTTACGACAATAATATGGTTCAAAAGCCGGAAATAACCGTGGAAACGGACGGCGGAATAAGGAAACTGCGGGTGTTCACGCGGGGCGGCAAGGTAACTTTCGTTTCGGTAAATATGGGGCAGCCCTCTTTCGAAGCGGCTTTGCTCCCCGCCGCCACAAAGGAGAAAACGCTGATAGACTACTCGCTGAAAGCCGGAAACGGATATTACAGGGTAACCTGCCTTTCTGTGGGCAACCCGCACTGCGTGGTGTTCTGTGAGGACGTGAACGGGCTGAACTTAAAAAAGCTGGGGCCGCTGTTTGAAAGCAACCCGCTTTTCCCGGACAGGATAAACACGGAATTTGTAAAGATAGTAAACCCCACGACAATGCGCATGCGGGTGTACGAGCGCGGCAACGGCGAAACCACCGCCTGCGGTTCGGGCGCGTGCGCCGCGGTGGCGGCGGCGGTTAAAAAAGGCCTTATTAAACCCGATACCGAAATAACCGTAAAACTGAACGGCGGAGATTTAACAGTGAATTTAACCGAAAACGGCGTGATTTTAACGGGGGATGCAAATATCGTGTTTACCGGGGAGATAGAGGTATAGCCGGTTTATACGAGGGTAAAAGCGCGCAAAAGCTCGCCTGCACGGTTAAACGGAGTTAAAAGAAAGTTTTTGTAAAAAGTTTCCGCTTTGCGGCGGGAACTTTTTTTATTCGCTTGACAAATGCCGCGCGAACACTTTATACTTAAATAAAAGTAATATGTTGCTTTTTCGGGGAGATGCCAATGAGAACGGGAAAAGAAAATTTTGTGCTGGGCGCCATATCGCTCGTCTCAAACGAACTTAACACCTTCGGGGAGGACTGTCTTGAAGAGATCACCTTCAAGCAATGGTTCCTGCTTATGATGATATCCAAGATGGAAAAGGGAGAAAAGAGCGTAAATCTTATAGCGGACTTTACGGGCACATCCCGCCAGAACGTAAAAAAAATGCTTACTCCGCTTGAAAAAAAGGGGTTTGTTTCAATAACGGGCTCGGAAAACGACGGCAGGGCTTTAAGCGTGGAACTCACCGACAAGACTTATAAATACTTTTTCGATCACGACGGGAGGATAGCAAAGGCCACCGAGCGGCTTTTTTCCGCCTTTTCGGATGCCGAACTCGATCTTTTCGCCATGTCTTTCAAAAAACTCATAGCCGCCCTCGATGAGGAAAAATAATATGCAATAAGTTGACTAAAACGTTTTTTTATGCGTTTATACTGCGCCCGCACCGAAAGGTGCGGGCGCAAACGTATGGCGGAAAAAACAAAAACAAAAACAGTCAGCAGGCAGAAAAACTGTATAAAGCCGCCGGCATTTACGTCTTTAAGGGTTTTAATTGCCGGAGATGTTTTTTACCGAGTTTCTCAGCACAAGAGTGCTTTTAACGGTAACGCTCTGGAACACGTTGAAGGCGCGGTTTTCTATCTTTTTAAATAGAATGGCGGCGGCAATCGAGTTCATCTTTTCGGTATTGGAGCTTATCGTGGTAAGGGATATGTGCTCGTAAGAGGCGGTCTTTATATCGTCTATCCCTATAACGGACATATCCTCCGGGCACTTTAAGCCGTGTTTTTCCATGCAGTGAATGGCGCCTATTGCAATATCGTCGTACGCAGCCAAAAGCGCGGTGGGCATATTGCCGCTCTTTATCATGCGTTCCATGCCGTTATAGCCCGCTTCTTCAAAGCGGGTGCTTTCCACGGCTATGTATTCGGGATAGGTGGAAACGCCCAGCCGTTCGGTCGCCTTGTAAAACAGGCGGAGTTTGTCTTCCGTGTGCCTGTCGCCGATAAAGCCTATTTTTTTATGCCCGTTGCGGCAGAATTCTCCTATTGCTTCGGCAATGCCGGTGTAAAAATCGGTATTCACGGTGTCCGCATACGGGTTTTCGGAAAAGGGGTTTAAGTAGATCATCGGAACGGGGGTGTGCTTTTTCGCCTGAGATCTTCCTTCTATCACTATTATTCCGTCCGCCCGCCCGCACGAGTAAAAGGCAGTAAGTTCCTGTTCGGTTTTAAGCGAAAAGCCGGTAAGGGATACCGTAACCGTGGCGTTTTTCTTTTCAAGCGTGCGGTTGAGGTCGGACACGATAGAGGCGTAATATGCGTCCGCCGTGTCCGGGCATAGTATCGCTATTATCTTTTTGCCGTATTTTATCTTATTGTATTTATAGTAGCACCCCAGTTCTTCCGCCTTTTTTACGATGGCGGCGCGCGTTTCGCGGCTTACTTCTCTGCTGCCGGAAAAGGCCTTTGACAGGGTGGAAACGGAGTATCCCGTTATTTTGGAAAGTTCTTTCAGGGTCATTTTAAGCACTCACGCCCTTTTGTAAACAGCGCCGGTTCGCTTTGCCCGCCCGCTTTTGTATCGGTATATGTATTACGGGACCGGTAGCCGGTATTTTTATTAAATTGTAACATAATTAAGTAAAGTTTGCAAGCCGTTATAAGCGCCGCGCCTGCGTTTTTTACGAAATTTTTTCGTTGTTTTTTCAAAAATGCGGATTTGCCGCATAGGGACAGCGAGGGGAAGCGGTTTATCCCTCGCGTGCGGAGCGGGATATATCACGGCCGGTAAGGTTATCTGCCTTAACCGTGGATAATATGTTAGCGTGGCGGGACGCAGGCATCTGTCTTAACCGGGGATATATTTACAAAGCAGGGTACAGGCATAAAAGCGGGCAATCATTTTTGCCCGCTTACCGTAACCGATACGTGCTCGGTTAAAAACGCCGCGAAATTTTCTTTATACTTTTCAAACTCCCTGTGATTATGGCGGTAGACCTGCCTTAAAATGTCCAGAAAGTCGCAATCGGTAAGTTTTTCCTGCTGTATAAGGCTTGTTATCCCCTCGGAAATTTTCTTTTCCGCCGCTTCCGCAACCTCTTTCGGCAGGGGGCTTAAAGAAGAATAGGAAGTGGACGACGTCTCCGCGTTCTTATCGCTTATCTTGCAATAAAGTTTTAAGTCTATATAGGCGTGCAGTCCGTCATCGCCCGCGGTTACTTTTATTTTCGGTTTGTTCTTTATTACGGTAACAAGCACATTACAGTCTTCGCCTTCAAAGCTTACGTTTTCAAGTTCTATCGTGGTGCCGGTTATATTGTCTTTTAACGCGTTGAACACCAGCGTTTCAAAAGGGGAGAGCGTGCCCACGGGCAGCCCGTTTTTGAATAAAACCGTGTTGTTTGCGGTAAACACCGTTTCTTTTTGGGTGCTTTCGCCCGAGCCCGAACCGCCCGCCCCGCTTTCGGAGCCGCCGGCAGAGCCGCTTTGGCTTTCGCCGCCCGAACTTTCGCCGCCAGAACTTCCGCCGCCCGAACTTTCGCCGCCAGAACTTCCGCCGCCCGAACTTCCGCCGTCCTCCGCCGTTTTTTTCATGGTGATGAGCGGCATATAGCCGGAGGCGGTTACGTCGTAATACTTCATGCAGAAAGTTTTTATGGCTATGCTTGCAATGTCTGAATCGAAGCCCGGGTTTTTAAACAGCACCTTTTGCAGTGCGAACGCGGGCGTTTTATCGAGGGACGTGGCGGCGGTAAGGATGTCCTTTGCCTTGTCTTCGGCAAGCACCGCCATGGCGGAGCCCTGAATCCTTAAAGTCTGCGCAAAATAGTCAAGTACCTTTATGGCGTTTTCTTCCGCAACTTTTTTTCCCAGTATTACCATGTTGCAAAACGAAAGATGCGGGTACCAGCCGGTGGAATCGCCTATTTGCTTTATGGCGGCGCCCACCGTAACCCCTTTGCCTTCTATTTCCACGTGGCGGTTTCCGGTGCCCGCGCCCGCGTCCTCCGGCACGGCTATCTGCGCGGTTACAAGGTATTCGCCGCTTTCGTCGATATCCACCCCCAGCGCGGTTATGATAGCCGTTTTTTCTATATCTATAAATGCGAAATCGTTTCCGAAAAACAACAGCGCCGCCGCGAATATCGCAAACAAAAGCGCCTTAATCTTGGTATAGTTCATCTGTCTTTTCTCCGTGTTTTTTGGTTAAAACCCCTTTCTTGCGGGCAATAAGGCATATGAAAACGGGCAGCACGTTCGCCATGAGTATAAAAAAAGCGGCGGCGTATCGGGTTATGAATTTTTCCAGCCCGTAAACATTTCTGTCCAGCAGCAGAACGGCGGCAAAGCAAAGCGCGCACACCGCAAGCGGCAGAATTTTAAGGTTTTTTATACGGGTCATGCGGTTTAAGATCTCGCCCGCAAAATACAGGGGCAGTGTAAGGCTTACTATGCCCGAAAACAGCAGCAGAAAGGTGGCAAGATAATCTATTCTGCCCAGGTTGTTTATCACCGCCGAGTATTTTGATATTTCGTTTATGGCAAACCGCTGGCGGAAGGCGATGGAGGAAAAAGTGCCGTAAAAAATAACCATGAACAGCACTGCGGCAAGCCCCGCACCCGCGTAAGAAACGAATATCTTAATACCGTCTTTTTTCTTTCGCTCGAATCTGCCCGTAACGAACAGAAAATACATACAGTCCCCGAACCAAGGCGCGGCGGTATAGGCGCCGCGCAGCACGGGCTCGGCGCCGTTTATGCACACGGGAAGCAGGGCGCCCGCGTCAAAACTGATAAAGGAAAAACCCGCAAGTATGATTAAGCCCGCCGCCGTGAACAAAAACAGCACGTCCGCGCATCTGCCTATCACCCGCAAAGGCTTTATCGCAAGATATGCCGCCCCCAGGAAAAAAGGCAGGAACATAAGGCTTTTCGGGGTGGTTACGTAGAAGGTGAGGGTAACGAAATCCTGCTGCTCGAATACGGGCAGCAGCGCCTTTATAAAAAAGCACAGGGCAAACAGCGCAAGTATTATTAAGGACCCCGTTCTCCCGAAATTATCTTCTAAAAGCCCGTAAAAGTCGGTGTCTTCGCGCCGGAGGGTGAATAAAATGACGAACATAGTCAGAAGATCGGCGGCAAGCGCCGCGAGCGCGGAAAGCCACATATCCTGCTCCGCTGCCTGCGCCATCAGCCCGGGCAGGGTAAACAGTTTTATAACGGGCAGAAAGGCTATGAACATAAGGCAAATCTGCCTGGTCTTTAAGGGTTTTGCGTTAAGCATCTTTTCTCCTTTTTCCGCCCATGCGGAAGCGGTTTGAGTTCTTTATGGAATAGGGGCGTTCCTTGTTTTCCTTAAAAAAGCCCTTGTAAAGCCCGTCTTTAAGGTCATGCGCGACAAGCGGCGCAAAGGGCGCCAAAAGCGGAGCGTTATAGTTTTCAAAGGAAACCAGGTAGATAAGCAGCCCCGCGCTTAAAACTATCAGCCCGTAACAGCCCACCGAACCGCCCACCAGCAAAAAGATGAGCCTTATTACCGAAAAGGTCTGTTCAAGCTCCGGCACGGTGTAAATGCATATGCCCGAAAAAGCGATGATCATGAGGGTGGGGGCGGAGATTATCCCCGCGGATACCGCCGTTTCGCCCAGCACCAGCCCGCCCACGATGGATACCACCATGCCCACGTATCGCGGCATTCTTATGCTCGCTTCGTTGAGCACTTCGAATATGGCGAGCGTTAAAAACATCTCGTAACTGGGGGAGAGGGGTATGCCCTTTATGCTGCTTGCAATGGTCAAAAGAAAGGAAAGGGGTAAAAGTTGCAGGTGAAAGAGTTCCGCCGCCACGAAAAACGCGGGAAGATATATTGAGAGTATCACCGAAAACACCCTTAAAAACCGGGATACCATGGCGCTGTAAGAGGAGCCGTAATAGTCGCTGGGGCTCTGAAAATCTTCCACCAGAAGATACGGCACTGTAAGGGCTATGGGCGAGCCGTCCACGAGAATTGCAACCCGCCCTTCGAGGATCTTGGCGGCAAGTATATCCGGCTTTTCGGTGTTGCCTATCTGTTTAAAAAGAGAAGTTTCGTGCTCGCCCAAAAACTTGGTTATATAAGAGGAGTCCAGCACGGCGTCTATATCTATCTCCGAAAGCTTAACGCGTATCTTTTTAACCAGTTCCATATCCGCCACGCCCTCTAAATAACATATGGATACGGGCGTGCGGGAATACTTGCCCGCAAAGGAGTTTTCAAACTTTAACGCGGGCGTTTTAAGCCGCCTTCGCATAAGGCTTATGTTTACGGGCAGGCTCTCCACAAATCCCTCTCTGGGTCCTTTTATCACGGTGGAGGTGGGCGGTTCGGTTATGGCGCGCTTTTCAAACTTTCTAAGACCGAAGAGATAGGCTTTATTAAGCCCCTCCGCTATCAGGCACACGTTGCCGCCCGCAATTTCCTGCGCCGCCTCCGTAACGTCCTTTGCCGTCTTTTTTTCGGGGCTTAACACAAGGTCTTCTATCACCTTGTCCGAAAGCGGGTCCTTTAAGGCGGCAAGCGGGCGCAGGATGAGGTCGCCCGCCGCTTCTTTGTTCACTATGTCGTTCACGAATATCAGCGCGGCGGGCGTGCCGTGCACCGAAAACCGCAGAAAAGTAAGGTCGTCCGATTGCAGCTGTTTTTTGAGCGCGGCAAGATTTTTTTCAAGACTTTGGCTTATTTTCATACATGTAGTATTTTTACTTTGAAAAAATTTATGCCGCCGTCGCGCGTTTTTGCCGCATACCTGCCGAGTAAACGCAATTCAAATGCCGGACAAGTATTCTTATATACGATCGGTATTAGTATACCTGCCGAGTATTCGTATACCGAACGGACCCGGCCGAAAAAATTTGCCGCCCCGCGCTTAACGGCGCGGGGCGGCTGTGGCAGGAAAATTTTATTTATCCGTATCTTCGGGCAGTTTTTTAAGTGCGGAAATAATCGCCGCGCGTTCCGTATCGGTCATCGGCACGGCGAATTCGTCAAGTATTTCCGACAGTTTTTCGGAGAGTTGCTCCTCTGTATAATCGGCGCTTTTCTCTAAG
Organism: uncultured Eubacteriales bacterium; assembly: GCA_949288785.1. Taxonomy (GTDB): domain Bacteria; phylum Bacillota; class Clostridia; order Christensenellales; family Borkfalkiaceae; genus UBA1259. Next base: position 67,000 of record CASELQ010000002.1, read on the forward strand.
AGATCGCATACGGCGGCAGCCGCGGCTTCCAAATCGCCGTCCGGCACGTATCCGCTTAAAAAGCCTTCCGCCGCGAGTCTTCTCGTGCTTATTTCACGCACGCCGCCCGCTCCTTTTACTAGTATCCTTCTTATGAGCGCGGCAATCGCCGTGGACAGCGATCCCGCCGCAATCCCCGCGCACAGCGCGTGATATGACGGGCAAAAGCACTTTTTTACCGCCATATCGTATATTACCAGCGCCAGGGCGGAGAGCGCCGCCGGCATAAAACTTTTTAAAAAGCGCGGCATTTTTTGTCCTGCCGCCCGCTCGGTTATAACCGTTCCCAGCGCTGCCGCCGCCGCTATGACGAGTGCCGCCGGGCCGTATTCTGCCAGCAATTGTTCAAAACCGGTCATATTCATGTTCATACCTGCCTTTCCGCTGAAAGGCGCTCAAGTCTCCGATCGAATTTTGTCGCGCAACCTTTCGTAAAACGAATAACGGTTAAGGTAATATCGGGTTTTTACTTTCGCCACCTCCTTTGCGGTTTTTCCAAACGCCGAGATAATTTTACCACCCTATATCCGCCGGGTAAAGATTATATGACGCGCCGTTTAAAAAACGGACGGGCTGTTCCGAATGTAACGAAAGAGCGGCGCATAAGTTTATACCGTAAGGAGTGTGGATATGTTATTGGAAGGATTGCTTTTTTTACTCGGTAAACTCACCTTTTTTGCGGGCAGCATAACGGGCGGCGGGTCTTTCCCGAAGCCCCTTTCGCCGGAAGAGGAGGCCAAGGCGATAGCCGAAATGAAGGCGGGCAGCAAGGAGGCGAGGGATAAACTCATAAACCACAACATGCGCCTTGTGGCGCACGTCGTGAAAAAGTACGCGGGCGCCGCCGAAACGGACGACCTTATCTCGGTGGGCAGCATAGGGCTTATAAAGGCGGTGAACACTTACGAAACGGGCAAGGGCACCCAGCTTGCCACCTATACCGCGCGCTGTATAGAGAACGAAATTTTAATGCTGCTGCGCGCCAACAAAAAGTTCAGGAACGACATATCGCTCATGGACCCCGTTGGCGTGGACAAAGAGGGCAACGAACTCACGTTTATGGACCTTTTGTGCGAGCGTGAGGACGCGGTTTTTTATCAGGTGGATAAGAGCATAGAGCGGGAAAAATTCTTAAAATTTTTAAAGTTCGCCCTCACAAAGCGGGAGTACACGGTCATCTGTTTAAGATACGGGCTTAAAGGAGAGCGCACTTACGCCCAGCGCGAGGTGGCGGCTTTTTTGAAAATCTCACGCTCGTACATATCGCGCATAGAAAAAAAGGCGGTGGAAAAATTGCGCGCGGCGGTAAAAAAAGGGCAATTCAATTGCCAATAAAACGCGGATGTGTTACAATAGAAAAAACCCTTTAAGGAGCGTATAAAATGGAAAGCAATATAGCGGTGGTGGCGGTAATAATCACCGATTATTCGGCTGTGGAACGGGTAAACGCCCTGCTGCACGAATTCAGGGACTGTGTGCTGGGGCGGCTGGGCATACCGTATAAACAGCGCAATTTAAGCGTAATAAGCCTTGTGGTGGACGCGCCCGCCGAAAAGATAAACGGCCTTTCCGGGAAACTCGGCATGATAGAGGGCGTTAAAAGCAAGGTGCTTACCGCAAAATAGTGATGGGGTACACTTTTATAAGCGGCGCCACGGGCGGCATAGGCGGCGCCTTTGCGGAGATACTCGCCCGCCGCGGCGAAAACCTGTTTTTAACGGGCAGAAGCAGCGAAAAACTGAAAGCGCTCTCAGATAAGCTTTGCTCTCTCGGCGCAAAAAGTGCGGAGTTTTTCGCGTGCGACCTTGCCTCAGGAACTTCGCGCGCGGAGATGATAAAGTTTATAGACGGGCAGGGCATAAAGTTTTCCCGCATTATCCACGTTGCGGGGGTGGATACCCAAAAGCCATTTATAAATTATACCGAGGAAAAGATACTCTTTCAGATGCGCGTGAATGCCGAGGCGGCGGTAAGCCTTACTCACGCGCTTTTAGAGCGGAGAGAAAAGCCCGCCGCCGAAATAATAGCCGTATCCAGCATGTCCGGCGTGTCGCCCATGCCGTATTTTGCGCTGTACTCTGCAACCAAGGCGCTTATTACCAACTTTTTCACGGCGCTGCACTACGAGCTTAAAAAAGAGGGCGTGAAAGTAACCTCCGTTTTGCCGGGCGGCGTTTACACCAGAGAGGACGTTATTAAACAGATAGAGGAGCAGGGGCTGTGGGGCAGGCTTTCCGCCAAAACGCCCGCGTTCGTTGCGGAAAAATCGCTTAAAGCGGTAAGGAAAAACAGAATAAAGTACGTGCCCGGCTTTTTTAACCGTCTTTTGAAATTCATAATGCGTATTCTGCCCGAAAGATGGGTGCTTTCTTTTATAGCGCGGCGGTGGAAAAAGATAGAGAAGGACGCGTTCTGAAAGCCTGTTCGGGCTCTGCCGGTTTATATTGAAATTTCGAAACAGTTTCGAAACAGTTTCGTAAATAAAAACATTGACATACAAATTATATAATGTATAATAGGAGAAAAACATGAGTTACGCAGACGAGGTGTTTAAGAGCAACTGTCGCGAGATATTGGAAAGCGGGGTATGGGACAAAGATCTTCCCGTCCGCCCGAGGTGGGAGGACGGAACGCCCGCGCACACGATAAAAAAATTCGGCATAGTCAACAGGTATGACCTGCAAAAGGAATTTCCCATAATCACGTTAAGGCGCACGGCATTTAAATCCGCGATAGACGAGATTTTGTGGATATGGCAGAAAAAATCCAACAACGTGCACGACCTTAATTCGCACATATGGGACAGCTGGGCGGACGAGAGCGGCTCCATAGGCAAGGCTTACGGCTATCAGCTTTCCGTAAAACACAAGTATAAGGAAGGGGAGTTCGACCAGGTGGACCGCGTGCTTTACGACCTGAAAAACAACCCCGCCTCCCGCAGGATAATGACCAATATCTATACCTTTGCGGACCTTTCGGAAATGCACCTTTACCCGTGCGCCTATTCCATGACCTTCAACGTTTCGGGCAAAGTTTTGAACGGCATTTTAAATCAGCGCAGTAACGACATGGCGGTTGCAAACAACTGGAACGTGGTGCAGTATGCCGTGCTCATGCACATGCTGGCGCAGGTTTCGGGGCTTATAGCGGGCGAACTGGTGCACGTCATTGCGGACGCGCACATTTACGACCGGCACATTCCCGTAATAGAAAAGATGCTAAAAAACCCCTCTTATCCCGCGCCGCGTTTTGTAATGAACCCCGACGTCAAGGACTTTTACGCATTCACGGTGGATGACTTCCGATTAGAGGACTACCGTTACAGCAAGATAGAGGATAAGTTCGAGGTGGCAGTCTGATGCGCGCGATAGTTGCCGTGGACGAGAAGTGGGGCATAGGCAAAAAGGGCGGGTTAATGTTTTCCCTTCCCGCCGACATGAAGTTTTTCAGGGAGCAGACGCTCGGGAAAACGGTGGTCATGGGCTCAAAAACGCTGGACTCGTTTCCGGGCGGCGCCCCCCTTAAAAACAGGAACAACGTAGTGCTCACCCGCGGCGGGGCGCGGCAGGGCTGCATTACCGTAAAAAGCCTGCCCGAACTCTTTGCGCTGCTTAAAGGATACGATAGCGAAGACGTGTTCGTGATAGGCGGGGGCGCGGTATATGAAGAGCTCTTGCCGTATTGCGAGGAAGCGCTTGTAACCAAAGTGCAGGCGGACGGCGGGGCGGAAGTTTTCTTTCCGGAGCTGGACAGGCTTTCGGGCTGGGAGAAGGCGGCTGAAAGCGCGCCGGTGCTCACCGGCGGGTATAACGTAACGTTTTGCGTTTATAAAAACAAAACGCCCTTAAACTTTTAAATGACGTACGATTTTCGGTAAAAGCCGCGCCGGCCCCGTTTATGGCGGGCGCGGGGAGAAAAGCGGAATAAATTGTTTGGATAAAAAATCCGATAGCGGGTTAAGGAATCGGTAAATAGCGATGTGAAATTTTATGACTTTAAAAAATGAATTGGTATTGCCGCGTTGTAATGGCGCAATGATTTGTTTTGCGAGGTTATAAAATGAGAAAGATAGAAGTGGATATGACCCACGGGCCGATATTCAAAAAGCTCTTAATATTTTCAATTCCCCTCATATTTACCAACATATTACAGATTCTTTTTAACATGGCGGACGTGTTTACGCTCGGGCTGTTCGTAAACGACCAAGCGGTGGCTGCCGTGGGCGCAAACAGCTCGCTTATAAACCTCATCACGGGGCTGTTCGTGGGGCTTTCCGCCGGCGCGAACGTGGTGGTTGCGCGCTATCTCGGGAACGGAAAAACCGAGAGCGTGAAAAGGGCGGTCGGAATGTCCGTGCTATTGGCGCTCGCGGCGGGTACGGCGCTTATTTTCATCGGCTTTTTCGGCGCAAGGACGTTTTTGACGTGGACGAACTGCGACCCCGCCGTCATAGATATGGCGGTAAGGTATTTGCAGATATACTCTCTCGGTATGCCGGTGGTGTTGCTTTACAATTTCTGCGCTTCAATTCTGCGTGCGGCGGGAGAAACCAGGCGCCCGCTCATATATCTGACAATGGGCGGCGTGCTGAACGTGGGGTTGAACATTTTTTTCATATTGGTTGTGGGGCTGAACGTGGAAGGCGTTGCCATAGCCACCATAGTTTCGCAGGCGGTGTCTTCGGCGCTGTGTCTTATACTCCTCGTAAAAAACCGCGGCGCG
>CASELQ010000003.1 GCA_949288785.1 uncultured Eubacteriales bacterium
AATGCAGGCGCAGCTCGTGGAGACGGCGTTGCTGAACATAATAAATTTTCAGACCCTTATCGCCACAAAGGCGGCTAAAATACGTTATGCCGCGGGAAACGATACGGTAATGGAATTCGGGCTTCGCCGCGCTCAGGCGCCGGACGCGGGCGTTTACGGGGCTCGCGCCGCGGTTATCGGCGGGTGCGATTCCACTTCCAACGTGCTGGCGGGCAAGATGTTCGGCATACCCGTTTCGGGTACCCACGCGCACAGCTGGGTAATGAATTTTAAGGACGAACTGACCGCGTTCAAGGCGTATGCCGAGGCTTATCCCGACAATGCGCTTTTGCTTGTGGATACCTATGACTCCTTGAAACAGGGCATACCCAACGCCATAAAGGTTTTCGATATTTTAAAAAAGAACGGGCATAAACCCAAGGGCATACGGCTTGATTCCGGGGACCTTGCGTACCTTTCCAAAAAGGCGCGTAAAATGCTGGATGACGCCGGCTATCCCGACACGGTGGTCTGTGCTTCCGGGGATCTGGACGAATATTCCATAAATTCCCTGAAAAACCAGGGCGCCAGGATAGATTCCTGGGGGGTGGGTACGCGCCTTATCACAAGCGCGGACATGCCCGCTTTGGGCGGAGTGTATAAGCTTGCCGCGGTTATAGACGAGGACGGGAAGGAAATACCTAAGATAAAGCTCTCCGAAAATGCGGAAAAAATAACCAACCCCGGCTTTAAAAACATCTACCGCGTGTACGATAAGAGCACCGGCAGGGCGGAGGCGGACGTTATTTGCTTAAGGAGCGAAGAACCGGTAAACGAAAATATACCGCTTACGCTTACCCATCCTGCCGAACGGTGGAAGACGATAACTTTTACCGATTATACGGTAAAGTACCTGCATAAGGAGATAATAAGGAACGGGAAGCTCGTATATGAACTTCCCTCGCTCTCCGAAATAAAGAAATATGCGGAAAGCGAACTCTCTTCATTTTGGGACGAATATAAGCGGCTCGACAAACCTCACGTTTATAAAGTCGATCTTTCGGACGGGCTTTATGCCCTTAAAACGCAAATGTTGGAAGAAATAAGGGGAAAGGCGTAACGGCGCCACGGGAGCAGACGGGCTTTGGAATTTAAAAAAAGAAAATACAAAGCGGCGGAAGTTGAAAAGATAATAAACGAGAATTCCGCAGAATATGAAAAGAAACTTGCCGAGCAGCGGGGCAGAATAAAAGAGCTTACCGCCGAGAACAGAAAACTTTCCGCCGACTTGTACGGCTTTAAGCAGAAAGAGGAAAATATCGCGTATGCGCTTACGGAGGCCGAGGCTCGCGCCGGAGAGATACGGGGCGCCGCGGAGGCGGAGTATGAGCTTTCCGCGCGCTCGCTGAGGATTTTTTCCGAACGCTGGAAAGAGTATTTTGACCGGCTTAAAGAAAAGTACCCGCTTTATCCCGCGGCAAAGCAGGCGGAGGAGTTGCGGCAAAAACTTGCCGTCCTCCTTAAAACGGGCAATAACAGGGCGCTTTCGGGCGAACTGTCGGCAGCGCTGGATACGGCCGTGCCGGCGGCAGGGAAGTTCGATCCGCGCGGCAAGATAGAAGAATACATTGCGGCAACCGAAAGCAACGGGTTTAATCTTGAAGAGGTGCTTAATCCGGGCGAACTTAAGTTGGAGGATCTATGCAAGGAACTCGGGCTGATAGAAGAAAAAGAATAATACTGTTCGCCGTACTGTCGGTACTGTTGCTTGCCGTGCTTATCGCTGCGGACCAGCTTACGAAACTGTATTTTACGCAGCTGTTAAGGGACGGCGAGGACAGTGTGGTGATAGATAAATTTTTCTATTTTACGTACACGCTTAACACGGGCTCGGCTTACGGGCTTTTCTCGGATAAGCCGTGGGCAAGGACGTTTTTTCTTATAATAACACCGGTTGCCATAGCATTTTTTACCTTTTTTTACATATATGCGTTTAAAAAGGGTCATAAATTGCTTATGGTCGCGCTTATGCTTATTATCGGAGGGGCGTTGGGCAATTATATAGACAGGGCGGCATTCGGCGCCGTTACGGACTTTATATGCCTGGAAATAGGCGGCAACAGAATATTCGGAATATTCAACCTGGCGGACGTGTTTTTGTCGGCGGGGGTGATATGCGCGGTGGTGCACCTGTTGTTTACGGACGAGAACGCGCTGTTTAAAAGAAAAAAACAAGATGATAAAGAAGTATCGGGCTGAGGAAAACGGAGAACGGGCGGACGTTTTTCTTGCGGAAAAAACCGGGTTTACGCGTTCGCGCATAAAAATTCTGTGCGACGGGGGCAACCTGAAAATAAACGGAAAAGTTTGTCCCGCAAGCAGAAAACTTAAAGCGGGCGATACTGCGGAACTCAACGTTCCCGCCCCCGCAAGCAGCGGTATAGAGCCGGAAAACCTCCCGCTTGACATTGTTTACGAAGACGACTGTATAGCGGTAATAAACAAAGCGCAAGGAGTAACGGTGCACGCGGGCAACGGCACGCACGGCAGCACGCTCGTGAACGCGCTTTTGTATCATTTAGACAATCTTTCCGGCATAAACGGAACGCTCAGACCGGGAATCGTGCACAGGATAGATAAGAATACTTCGGGGCTGTTGGTTGTGGCAAAAAACGATGATGCGCACTTAAAACTTTCCGAACAGCTTAAAGACAAAACCTGTTCCCGCATATATATCGCGCTCTTAAAGGGCACGGTAAAAGAGGACGGCGGCACCATAGATACTTTTATAGGGAGAGATCCAAAAAACCGCACGAAGATGGCAGTTGTAAAGAGCGGCAGAAGGGCGGTTACGCATTTTCGGGTGATCAGGCGTTACGGCGGCTACACGTTGTGCGAGTTTTCGCTGGAAACCGGCAGAACGCATCAGATAAGGGTGCATTGCAAATATATGGGGCACCCCATAGCGGGAGATAAGGAATACGGCGGGAACTGTGCTTTCAACCTTAACGGGCAACTCCTGCACGCAAGGGAACTTAAGTTTGTTCATCCCGCCACCGGCAAGAAGGTAAGTTTTACCGCACCCCTTCCGCCGTACTTTGAAAAGGTGCTGAAAAGCCTTGAAACAAACAGTAGAAAATAAGCGGAAGCCTTTCGGGGTCCGTTTGATATAAAAAGGAAATAATTTATAAAGGAGAAACTTTATGAAATCGGAAAACAGGAGCATCTTTTACTTTTTCTCGTTTATCGTACTCGTCATTGCGGCGATACTGATATTCGTAAACAAGCTTTTACCCGTGGTGGGCGTCAATGCCAGCGGGCCTTTGTTTACGGTGCTTGATACCATACAAAACATATTCGTTCTGCTGGTAATAGGTTTCTTTGCCTATTATTTTGTATCCGGCAAAAAGAAAGCCTGGAAAATAGTGTACTGGATATCTCTTGCACTGTTTATCGTGGGTATCGTGCTCGGTATCGTGCCGCTCTTTTAAGCTGTAAATATCCGTGGCAAAACCGATAGTTGCCATAGTCGGCAGACCTAACGTGGGTAAATCCACCTTCTTTAATAAGGTGGCGGGTAAAAAACTGTCAATAGTAGAGAATGTTCCCGGCGTAACGAGGGACAGGATCTATGCCGACGCCGAATGGTGCGGCAAGCAGTTTACCCTGGTAGATACCGGCGGGCTGGAACTCAAATCTGAAGACGAGATGTGGCAGCACATAAAAAAACAGGCGGAAATCGCCATAGACACGGCGGACGTGATTATTTTGTTTACCGACGGAAAGGCGGGCTTAAACCCTGCGGATGAAGACGTTGCTTTAAAACTCCGCAGGTCGGGAAAGCCCGTCCTTCTTGCCGTAAATAAAATGGAAAATTATGACGTGGCGGCTCTTGCCGAATTTTATGCTTTGGGCCTTGGCGAACCGTTTGGTATATCTGCCGAGCACGGCACGGGTATAGGGGATCTTCTGGACGAGGTTGTAGCGTGCTTTGAAAGCGAAGCGTTGCCCGAGGAGGATACTTCCGTAAAGATAGCCATTGTCGGAAAGCCAAATGCTGGTAAGTCAAGTATCTGCAATAAATTGCTTGGTTTTGAGAGAACGATTGTGTCAGACATAGCGGGCACCACGCGCGACGCGGTGGACACAAAGTTCACTTTTAACGGCAATAAATATACACTTATAGATACCGCGGGCATCAGGAAGAAAAAGAACGTGGAGGAGGACCTGGAATATTACAGCGTGCTCCGTGCGCTCGGTGCGGTTCGGCGGGCGGACGTGTGTCTTGTGGTGATAGATTCGGTAACCGGCATCACCGAACAGGACGTTAAAATATGCGGTTATGTTCATGAACAGGCAAAACCTTCGGTTATAGTCATGAACAAGTGGGATCTTGTGGAAAAAGATACGGGCACCGTGAATGTCTTTAATACCCGGCTTTCGGAGGAGCTTAAATTCATGGATTATTTTTTACCCGTCTACGTTTCCGCTAAGACGGGTCAGCGTGTGGAGAAACTTATCTCTTTTGCGGACAAGGTGCTGGAAAACGCAAAGCGTAAAATTTCTACCGGGCAGCTGAACGACCTTATTTTTGACAGCGTTATGGCAAGCGAACCACCGTCTTTTAACGGCAGGCGGCTGAAAATATCTTACTGCGTGCAGACGGGTACTCTCCCTCCGGAATTTACGCTTTTTGTAAACGACTCTTCTTTACTTCATTTTTCGTACAGGAGATATCTTGAAAACTGTTTGAGGAAAGCATATGACTTCGGCGGTACGCCCATAAAACTCGTGATCAGGGAAAAGGAAAATAATGCTTAGTTTTTATCTTATAGTTTGCGGAATAGTTTCTTATTTTATAGGAAACGTTAACTGGGCTATAATAATATCGAAACGCAATCATAAGGACATAAGGAATATGGGCAGCGGCAATCCCGGGAGCCTTAATATGGGGCGCAATCTCGGGCTTAAATTCGGACTTATGACTTTTTTTCTTGATATGTTAAAGGGTGCGGTGCCTTCGCTGTGCGTCTTTTTTATTTTCCGCGGAATCAGATTTCCGGGTTCTGAGTTTATGGTCTCGGACTTTGCGGTGTATCTGTGCGGTTTTTGCGCGGTTATGGGGCATATATATCCCGCGCTCCTTAAATTCAAGGGCGGTAAGGGCATAGCCTCGACTATCGGCGTAATGATAGTAAGTAATTCGGTATACGGCATAGGCTGGGCGTCGGTTGTCATCATGGCGCTTGTTGCGGCGCTTGTTTTTATTTATTTTACCGAATTCGGGGCAATGGGTTCATTTATTGCGATAACTCCGCCCGCCATAAGCGGCAGTATAAGACTTTTTCTGCAATACGAGCAATTTCACGATTCGGCAACGGCGGCTTTTACCATAGTAACCAATATGCTGATATTCGCCATTTGCTTTTTCACGTGGTTTGCGCACAGGAAAAATATAGAAAGGATGCTTGCGGGAGAAGAGCACCCCACGTCTATTAAAGGAATGGTGGTAAAGGCTCGCGCAAAAAAACTGGCGCAGAAAGCCGCGGCGGAAAACAAATCAGTCAATACCGAAACGGATAATTATAATACGGAAACAAATAAATATAATTATAAAGACAGTTATAATAATAAGAAATAAACGGCGGTGCCTGTATGTGTGGAAAAGCCGTAAAAATAGCGCACGTTTCCCGACAAATCGGCATATCGTCAAATTGAACGAAGCAATATTTTTAATTTAATCATATCGGGGGCAAACCTCTCATATATTACTTGTGTAATGTATGGGAGGTTTTTTATGGAAAAATACGATATATATAAAGATATATCAGAGCGCACCGGCGGAGATATATATATTGGGGTGGTGGGCCCGGTGAGAACGGGTAAGTCCACGTTTATAACAAGGTTTATGGAGCAATTCGTCATACCCAATATAGGGAATAAATTCCAAAAGCAGATAGCAACCGATGAAATGCCGCAATCTGCCGACGGCAAAACCATAATGACCACGCAACCCAAAATAGTACCGGCGCACGGTGTTAAAGTTCATTTTAAAAACAAAATATCCGCAAACGTCCGCCTTGTGGATTGCGTGGGGTATTTGATAGACGGGGTAACCGGGCATATGGAAGACGACAAACCCCGTTTAGTAAAGACGCCGTGGAGCGATGAGGGTATTCCTTTTGAAAAAGCTGCGGAAATAGGCACAAAAAAAGTTATAGAAGATTATTCTACGATAGGGGTGCTTGTTACCACGGACGGGAGTTTCGGAGATCTCCCGCGGGAAAACTACGTTTTGGCAGAAGAAAAGACCGTAAGTTCCTTATCGGCTTGCGGGAAACCGTTTGTAATATTTTTAAACAGCGCTCAGCCTAGAGGAGAGCGTGCGGTAACGCTTGCGGGCGAACTGGAACGCAAGTACGGAGTTTCGGTGGTGTGCGGCAGTGCCCCCGAACTGTCCTCGGACGATATAACGGAAATAATGGAAAAGGTGCTGCTGGAATTCCCGATGTGCGGCTTTAATATAAAACTCCCCGGTTGGATGCAGACCCTCCCGTGTGAAAATGCACTTATTGCCGGACTTTTGGAAGATGTCAAGCGTGCGTCCTCCGATATGGTAAAAATGAAAGATTTTGCGGCGCTTACGCAGTCGTTTACAGGTAGCGATGATTTTGCCGGACTGGATATAAGCGAAATAAATCTCGGGAGCGGCGTTTCGGACTATGCTCTCACTCCCAAACCCGAATTGTTCTATAAAGTATTGTCCGATCAGTGCGGCGAAAATATAGACGACGATTGCGCGCTCATGACCTACCTTAGAACGTTTTCGGAGGCGAAAAGAAGGTATTCCAAGATAAAGTCCGCCCTCGAAGAGGCTGAGGAAAACGGATACGGCGTGGTGGTCCCGACAGACGACGAACTGCGCTTAGAAGAGCCCGAACTGGTAAAACAGGGCGGCAGATACGGGGTTAAATTAAAGGCATCCGCTCCAAGCCTGCATATAATGAAGGTAGATGTTTCCACCGAAGTATCGCCAATTGTGGGGACGGAAAAGCAGGGTGAGGACTTTGTGAAATACGTTACCGACAGGTATGAAAACAACCCGTCCGGCCTGTGGGAGACCAATATGTTCGGCAAATCTCTGCACGACCTTGTGAGTGAAGGTCTTTCGGAAAAGATAACAGCCATGCCCAAGGACGCGCAGAGCAAAATGAGAAAGACGGTAACAAGAATTGTAAACGAGAACAAGGGCGGCGTTATCTGCATACTGCTTTGACATAAGTAATGCCGATTTGCACTGATAAAAACGATAGTGTCTGCGGCGCGGCAATTTGCCGCGCCGCAGATATTTTATACATAAAACGCATAATGCCGTCAAAAACTGCGGTTAAATATGGGAAAGGTTATATTCAGTCTGCCTTATACTTTATTATAAGTTTTTCCAGCAGTGCCACAAGCGCGTACATAAGCGCCGCGAGCACGCACAGAACAACCGTTGCCGCCATAACGAGGTCTAACTTAAATACCTGCCCGCCGTATACTATTAGATAACCGAGGCCTGCTCTCGAAACGAGATATTCTCCCATTATAGAGCCTATCCACGCCATTCCCACGCTTATTTTAAGCATACTGATAAAGGTGGGAAGGCTTCCCGGGATAATAAGCTTTAACAGTATCTGAAACTTATTTGCGCCCATGGAACGTAAAAGAAATATTTTGTTTTTATCCGCCGCAAGAAAACCGTTCAGCATGGTTATTATTGCCACGATTATGCCTATAAGCACTGCCATGAAAATGATGGCTTTGCTTCCGCTCCCGCACCATACTATGATGACGGGGCCGAGAGCGATTTTTGGCAGGCTGTTCAGCACCACTATATACGGTTCCAGCACTCTTCTTGCTCTTTCGGACCACCACAGCATAAGCGCTATAATATATCCGAGGCCCGCCGCTATTATAAAGCCCAAAACCGTTTCGTATAAGGTTATGCCTATGTGATAGAGCAGATTGTTTTCCGCAAAAAGTTCTTTTATGGTTACAAGAATCTCGCTCGGATAACTTGTTATAAAAGGATCCATAACGCCGGTTCTTGCAAGCAGTTCCCACAGCCCCAGCAAAAAGATCAGTAAAAAGATGCGGAGCATCCATACAATGACCGTTTCAAGTTTTAGTTTTCTGATGTACAGCAAATGTTCTTTTGATATTCCGTTTTTCTTCTTCATCTGTTTAATTCCTTCCAGATTTTTTCAAACCAGCCGCTGAAATCCGGGCTTTCCCTTCTGCGAAGGGGAGAGGTGCCCGCAATCTTTGGCCTGTGAATAGATTTTACCCTTGCAGGTCTATCGGAAAGCACTACAATTATGTCAGACATAGATATTGCTTCCGAGATGTCGTGCGTTACGAGTACGGCCGTTTTGTTCTCTGCCTTTATAATTTTATATACGTCGTCGCATACCGCAAGGCGGGTCTGATAGTCAAGGGCGGAAAACGGTTCGTCCAAAAGCAACAGGCGGGGTTTGGGCGCCAGCGTGCGGATAAGTGCGGCGCGCTGGCGCATTCCTCCCGAGAGCTGGTCGGGGTAATTTTTTGCAAAAGACTTCAATCCGTATTTTTCAAGGAGGGAAAGGGCGTATTTTTTGTGCTCCTCGTCGTTCATCTTTTTTACTTCGAGAGGCAGGAATACGTTCTGTTCTATGGTCCTCCACGGGAACAGCTGGTCTTTTTGCAGCATATATCCGAGTTCCGCGGAATGTTTTCTTATGGGCGTGCCGTCTATAAGCACTTCTCCGCCTGTGGGTTTTATGAGTCCCGCTATAATTGACAATACCGTCGTTTTTCCGCACCCGGAAGGTCCGATAAGAGATAAAAATTCTCCTTCGCCGCATTCCATATTCAGGTTCTTTATCGCAGTGATTTCGTCTTTTTGCGTCTGGTATTTCATAGATATGTCTTTTAGTTCCAAAAGTTTTTTCATCTCTTTGTCCGCCGTAATTTTATTTTCAGCCGAATATCTCCTCGGCAATGCTGTTGTCCACTATATCGCCGAAAGGCACTCTCGCACTTAGTTCGCCGGAGGCTTTCATTATATCCTGCAACCTTGTAAAGCCGGCTTCGGTCGCCTGCAAATCGTTTTTCCAGGCCTCAATTCCCTTGTAACTTTTAAGCGAAGTTTCTATCGATTTAATGCTGGTGGAGGGAAATTGCTTTACTATTGCCTCCGCAACTTCCAGTTCGGAATGTTCCGCCATAAATTCATGCGCCTTTTTAAGTGCCCGCATAAAAGCTTTAAGGGTATCCCGGTTTTCTTCTATATAACTGCCCAGCGCTATGAAAGAGGTATAGGGAATATCGCCGCCTTGCTCTCCCACGCTTGCAACTATATGCCACGTTCCTTCCTGCTCGTATTCAGATGCGGTGGGTTCAAAAACCGTGCAGTAATCTGCCGTTCCGCCTATAAAAGCGCTGGTCATGAGATTGAATTCCACGTCGAAATTAAGCGTGTAATCAACGTTATTTTTCATACCGAGTTCGCCCAAAATGTATTCGAAGGTCATTGCCGGCACGCCGCCTATTCGTCCGGCGAGTATCTCTTTGCCTTTAAGGTCGGTCCACTCGAAATCGGGTTCTTCGTTACGGGAAACGAGGAAAGACCCGTCTCTTTGAGTCAGCTGCCCGAAAACTTTGGGATAATCGGCCTTGTTCTGATTATATACGTATATGACCGTTTCGGGGCCCATAAGACCTATGTCCGCAGAGCCGGAGAGCACGGCAGTCATGGAATTATCCGCGCCGCCGCCGTTGGTAAGACTTATTTCAATGCCTTCCTCTTCGAAATATCCCTGCTCAATGGCTAGGTACAGCGGCGCATAGAACACCGAATGAGTTACTTCGTTCAGTTCGATTTTTTTAAGCCCGTCGTTATCGTCGCACGCCGAAAGCGGCAGCGCGAGAGTAATGACGGAAAGTGTTAAAGCAAGTAATTTTTTCATGTAAAATCTCCGTATTTAATGAGTTTATAATTTATTTTATGAAAAAAACGCCTTATTTGACAATGACCGCCGCAATAATTTGACTTTTATACCCGCTATAAAGTATAATTGAAAGCGTTCAGGATAAAGGAGTAACTCTTTATGGATATGGCAAAAACTTATAATCCTTCCGAATTCGAGAAAGATATTTATAAGGACTGGGAGGAGAAAGGTTATTTCAAGGCAAAGGTGGACCCTAATAAGTTACCGTTCACTATAGTAATACCGCCTCCCAACATAACCGGGCAGCTGCACATGGGGCACGCGCTCGATGAAACTTTGCAGGATACGCTCATAAGGTTTAAAAGGATGCAGGGTTACAGCGCCCTTTGGCTGCCCGGCACCGATCACGCGTCTATAGCCACCGAAGTAAAGATAGTCGAGCAGCTCGTTGCCGAGGGGCTTACCAAAAAGGACGTGGGGAGAGAAGGGTTTCTTGACAGGGCGTGGAAATGGAAAGAAAAATACGGCGGAAGAATTGTGGAGCAGTTAAAACTGCTCGGTTCTTCGTGCGACTGGTCCCGCCTTGCCTTCACCATGGATGAAAGGTGTTCCCGCGCCGTGAGAGAAGTTTTTGTCAATCTCTATGATAAAGGGCTGATATACAGGGGGAACCGCATAATAAACTGGTGCCCGGACTGCAAGACCGCCCTTTCGGACGCGGAAGTGGAATACTCGGAAGAGGACAGCCATCTCTGGTACATAAAATACCCCGTAAAGGACTCCGATGAGTTTGTGGTGGTAGCCACGTCCCGCCCGGAAACCATGTTCGGGGATACTGCAGTGGCGGTAAACCCCAAGGACAAACGCTATTCGCGGCTGAAAGGCAAAACTCTTATTCTTCCGCTGGTGCAAAGGGAAATCCCCGTGGTGTTTGACGACTATGTGGAACCCGAATTCGGTACCGGCGCGGTAAAAATAACGCCCGCTCACGACCCCAACGACTTCGAGGTGGGGCTGCGCCATTCTCTGCCCGTTATACGGGTGATAAACGACGACGGCACCATGAACGAGAGCGCCGGCAAATATAACGGTATGAACGCTATGGAATGCAGGGAAAAGGCGGTGGAGGAACTTAAAAGCTTAGGGCTTTTGGAAAAAATCGAGCCGCTGCACCACAGCGTAGGGCATTGTTACAGATGCGGGCACACGGTTGAGCCGTTGGTTTCAAAACAGTGGTTCGTAAAAATGAAACCGCTTGCCGCCCCGGCGATTGAGGCGGTGAGAAAAAGAAAAGTGCGGTTTATCCCCGAGCGCTTTTCCAAAATCTACTTTAACTGGATGAACGACATACGCGACTGGTGTATTTCCAGGCAGTTGTGGTGGGGGCACAGGATCCCGGCGTTTTATTGCGACGGCTGCGGGGAGATGACCATAAGCAAGACCGATATAAAGACCTGCCCAAAGTGCGGCGCACCCGTAAGGCAGGATGAGGACGTGCTTGACACCTGGTTTTCTTCCGCATTGTGGCCGTTTTCCACGCTTGGTTATCCGGACGTTACCGAGGACCTGAATTATTTTTATCCTACGGACGTGCTCGTAACGGGTTACGACATAATATTTTTCTGGGTTGCCCGTATGATCTTTTCAGGTCTTGAACATATGAAACGTATTCCGTTTAAGGACGTGCTTATCCACGGGCTGGTAAGGGACGCGCAGGGCAGAAAAATGAGCAAATCTCTCGGCAACGGCATAGACCCTACCGAAGTGATAGCAAAGTACGGCGCGGATACGCTCAGGTTTTCGCTCATCAACGGAGTTGCCGCGGGGAGCGATATGCGTTTTTCGGACGAAAAGGTGGAAGGCGCAAGGAACTTCATGAATAAAATATGGAACGCTTCGCGCTTTGTGTTGCTCAACGCCGAGAACAGAGATGTGCCGGAAATAGGGCGGTGCAGGCTTTCGGTTGCGGATAAGTGGATACTTACAAAACTCAATAAACTGGTTAAAGAAGTTACCGTAAATATGGAAAAATACGAAATGGGCGTGGCGCTTTCCAACCTTTACGATTTTGTGTGGAGCGATTTCTGCGACTGGTACATTGAGCTCACCAAGCCCGTGCTTTACGGAGAGGACGAGAAGAAAGCGGCGGATACCGTAGGGGTTTTGATGTATGTGCTGGAATGTATATTAAAGCTTATGCACCCGTTTATACCGTTTATAACCGAAAAGATATACAGGAGCATACCGGGCAAGACTTCGTCAATAATGATCGAGGAATTCCCGCGGTATAATTCGCACCTTAACTATTTTGCGAGCGTTAAGGAGATAGAGCTGATAAAAGACGTTATAAAGAGCGTGCGCAACATAAAATCGCAGACGGGCGCCCAGCCATCCAAAAAGGTAAACCTGTACGTTAATACCGAACAGGTAAAGACTTTTAAGAATAATGCGGCGGTCATCAGGCGGCTTGCGGGCGTTTCGGAAATAAAGTTTGTTTCCGGCAAGGAGGAGTTAAGCGAGAAGGTGATCGCGCAGGTGATTGATCGCGCCGAACTCTATATTCCGCTCGGCGAACTTGTGGACTTTGAAAAGGAACTTGCGCGGCTAAAAAAAGAGCTTGAAAACGTGGAGAACGAAATAGCCCGCGCAGGCGGGAAACTTTCCAATAGCGGTTTTTTGGAAAAAGCGCCCAAAGCGCTTGTTGACGCCGAAAAGGTTAAAATGGATAAATATCTTGACATGAGAAAGAAATTATTAAAGCAGATAGAAGATTTATCAAATTAACTTAACAAAGAAGCCCGGACCGCCCGGGCTTCTTTCATAATTTTTAGTATTGGCAATAAAGTAAAATGTATCTTTATTTTATATTTTTTGCGTAAAATTTGCTAAAAACCGGAAAAGTCATATTGACAAAACAATGATTATATATTAAAATATATTATAAATAATAATACATTATACATATTAAACGTGAAGGAGATTTTTTATGAACAACGCCTGGCGCAAAAGCATGCAGCTAAAATTTGACTATAATAATATGATGAAAGCGTTCATCGGCGAAGAAGGATTTACCGAGGCTGAAATCAAATCTAATACGGACTTGGCAAAATCGGCATTTGAAACCGTTGCGGCAAACCGCGGCAAGGGCATGATGGGTTGGACGGAACTTCCATATAATCAAAAAGAAACAGTAGAAGACATAATCGCAACCGCAAAAGAGATAAAAAAGCGGTTCGATAACTTTGTGGTGCTCGGCATTGGCGGTTCGGCGCTGGGACCTACCGCGGTTTTTCAGGCGCTTTGCCATTTAAGGCATAACGAACTGCCCCGGTCAAAGAGAAAATTCCCCAAACTTTACGTGGAGGACAACGTGGACCCGGAAAGGATGGCAGCGCTTTTAGACGTTATAGACCTTGAAAAGACGGTGTTTAACGTAATAACAAAGAGCGGCGCCACTTCGGAAACCATGTCCCAGTACCTTATAATAACCGATATGTTAAAGGCGCGGTTCGGGGATAAGGCGAAAGAGCACATGATAACCACCACTTCCGAAAGCAGGGGGAACCTTATTAAACTTGCACAAAAAGAGGGGCTTAAAACCTTTTATATCCCGGACGGAGTGGGCGGTAGATTTTCCGAACTCAGCCCCGTGGGGCTGCTGCCCGCCGCAGTGGTCGGGATAGATATAAAGGCAATGCTCTCGGGCGCCGCCTATATGGACAAGATCTGCATGAGAAAGGACTTAAAGAAAAATCCCGCGCTTTTATCTGCGCTTTTACAGTATCTTGCCATGAAAAAGGGCAAAAACATCTCGGTCATGATGCCTTATGCGGACAGTCTGAAATATATTGCGGACTGGTATTGCCAGCTTTGGGCGGAAAGCCTCGGCAAAGCCGCGGATAAAAAGGGCAACCCGGCATTCACCGGGCAAACGCCCGTAAAGGCGCTCGGGGTAACCGACCAGCATTCCCAGGTGCAGTTATACAGAGAGGGCCCGTTTGACAAGGTTATAACGATAATCGGCGTGGAAAAGTTCAGAAATGAGGTGGAGATAAGCCGCGGGTGCGAAGAGTTCCCGGACGTGAATTTTTTATGCGGGCACACCATGGGCGAACTCATAAACACCGAGCGCGTTGCCACAGAATACGCGCTTGCCACGGCGGGCCGGCTTAACCACACCATACTTTTGCCGGAAGTAAACGCATTCACGGTTGGCGAACTCTTATATATGTTTGAAATGGAAACGGCATTCTGCGGCGAGATGCTGGGGATAGACACCTATAATCAGCCGGGCGTGGAAGGCGGCAAAAACGCTACCTACGCGCTTTTCGGAAGAAAGGGATATGAACAGACCTTAAAGGAGATGCAAAGCGCTCCCGCAAAACAGGAGAAATACACCGTTACCGATTGAAAATGACTAAACCTACCGTAGCACAAAGCGGAGACGAACGGCTTCCGTTATATCTGTTTCATCAGGGGACCAATTACCGCGCCTATGAGTTTATGGGCTCGCACTTTTGCGTTGCGGGCGGAAAGGAGGGCGTGGTATTCCGTACCTGGGCTCCGCATGCCGACAGCGTGGCGGTAACGGGAGATTTCAACGGCTGGAACGTAAATTCGCACGTAATGCGGCGCATAAGCGAGGAGGGAGTGTTTGAACTGTTTATAGAGGGGCTGAAAGAATATGATTCATATAAATATGCCGTAAAGCGCGGCGGAAAGATCCTCTATAAAGCAGACCCTTATGCCTTTCATGCGGAAACGCCTCCGGGCACGGCTTCAAAAGTATATTCTCTTGACGGTTACGCCTGGCAGGACGGGGAGTATATGAAAAACAGGGCGCTGTCTTATGATAAGCCCGTGAACATATACGAGGTGAACCTGGGCTCCTGGAAACGGCATAAGGACGGCGGTTATTATACCTATGCAGAATATGCGGGCGAGCTTATAGACTATGTGATAAAGGCGGGCTACACTCACATAGAACTGATGCCGCTTTCCGAATACCCGTTCGACGGGTCGTGGGGTTATCAGGTTACGGGCTACTATGCCGTATCTTCGAGGTTCGGGACCCCAAAAGATTTTATGTGTTTTGTGGACGAGTGCCATAAGCGCGGCATAGCGGTAATAATGGACTGGGTGCCCGCGCATTTTCCCAAAGACGAGCACGGCCTCTATGAGTTTGACGGGGAGCCGTGTTACGAATATCAGGGTTGGGACAGGCAGGAACACAAGGCGTGGGGAACGCGCGTGTTTGACTGGGGCAGAAACGAGGTGCAGAGTTTTCTCATTTCTAACGCCATGTTTTTTTTCGACGCGTTTCACATAGACGGGTTAAGGGTGGACGCGGTCGCCTCTATGCTTTATCTGGACTATGACAGAAAGCCGGGAGAATGGATACCCAACGAGAACGGCGGCAATTATAATCTTCAGGCGATAGCCTTTTTAAAAAAGCTCAATAAAACGGTGTTCGGCGCATATCCTTTTGCTCTTATGATAGCGGAAGAGTCCACCGCATTTCCCATGATAACAAAGCCTACGGACGCCGGTGGGCTGGGTTTTAACTACAAATGGAATATGGGCTGGATGAACGACGTGCTTTCCTACATGCAGTGCGACCCGTATTTCAGGGCGGCAAACCACAACAAGATAACCTTTTCCATGTTCTATGCGTTCAGCGAAAATTTTATTCTTCCCCTTTCGCATGACGAGGTGGTGCACGGCAAAAAATCGCTTATAGACAAAATGCCGGGCGATATTTGGGAAAAATTTGCAAATTTAAGGGCGTTTACGGCTTATATGTACGCTCATCCCGGTAAAAAACTTACGTTTATGGGCAACGAGTTCGGGCAGTTCAAAGAGTGGAATTATACCGAAGGGCTTGAATTTTTTATGCTTGAATTCGATATGCATAATAAACTTTTCAAGTATAATACGGCGGTGAACGGCATATATAAAACCACACCCGAATTTTTTGAAATAGAAGATTCCTGGGAAGGGTTCGAGTGGATCTCCGCCGACGAGCGTGATAACAACGTTATTTCGTTCCTCAGGAAAGACAAAACCGGCGGGCAGACCGCGGTGATAATAAATTTTTCCGGGAGCGATTACTTAAAATATCGGCTGGGGCTTCCTCAGGGAACGTATAAATGTATACTTTGCTCGGACGATAAAAAGTACGGCGGCAGCGGAAAAGTTACTAAAAAGACTTTCCGCGCGGTAAAGCGGCGCGCCCACGGGAGAAATTATTCCGCGCTCATATCACTGCCTAAATTTACGGCGCTCTACTTAAAAAAGCTGTGAACGGGGCGGCATGAAAAATGCCGGAGGAACAAGTACGGTAATGGACAAACATAGAACAAATAAAATTTTACGGGAGATATATGTATGGTAAGGAAAAAGAAATGCGTTGCCATGCTGCTTGCCGGCGGGCAGGGCAGCAGGCTGTATCCGCTCACGGGCAATATCGCCAAGCCCGCCGTATCGTTCGGCGGAAAATACAGGATAATAGATTTTCCGCTGTCAAACTGCGTTAATTCCGGCATAGACACGGTGGGCGTGCTCACGCAGTATCAGCCGCTGGTGCTGAACGATTATATAGGCAACGGCCAGCCTTGGGATTTGGACAGGTCTTTCGGCGGCGCGCACATACTTTCGCCTTATCAGGCAAAGCACTCCTCCGATTGGTATAAAGGCACGGCGAACGCCATTTATCAGAATATCCATTTTATAAAACAGTTCGATCCGGACTATGTGCTTATCCTTTCCGGGGACCATATTTATAAGATGAATTATTCCATAATGCTCAACTATCATATATTAAACGATGCGGACTGCACCATTGCCGCCATAAACGTGGATAAAAAGGACGCTTCGCGTTTCGGCATACTTAACACGCGGGAAGACGGGTCTGTATATCAGTTTGAGGAAAAACCCGCCGTCCCCAAATCTACACTTGCCTCCATGGGAATATATGTGTTCACGGCACAAAAACTTTATAAATATCTGGAAGAGGACTGTTCGGACACCAAGTCCTCAAACGATTTCGGGAAGGACATACTGCCCAAGATGCTGAATGCCGGCGAAAAAATGATGGCTTACGAATTTAACGGCTATTGGAAAGACGTGGGCACCATAGATTCCCTGTACGAGGCGAATATGGATCTGCTGGGCGACAACCCAAAGTTCAACGTGGCAGATTCCAACTGGAAGATCCAGTCCAGGAGCCCGCTTGCCCCGCCACATTATATAGGGGAGCATTCAAAAGTGGGCAACAGCATAATAATGTCCGGCTGCGAGATAGATGGGACCGTTGAAAACTCCGTGCTTGCAAGCAACGTAACGGTAAAGAGCGGCGCAGTAATAAAGAACAGCATAATAATGGCGGACTGCGTCATAGAAGAAGGCGCCGTGGTGGAATATTCCATTATAGACGAAAGGACAAGCGTGGGAAAGAACGCCGTGATAGGTGCCGAGCCAGCAGAAAAGCGCAAGATAACCGTGCTGGGCAGAGATATCAATATTCCCGAAGGGGAAAAGGTGGTTGCCGGCATGATTATAGACGGCGCAAACGGAGGGGAAAAACAATGAGAGCGGTAGGTATAATATTTTCAAACATCCACGACCATAACGTTGCGGAACTTGCCCGCATAAGAACGCTCGGTTCAATACCGTTCGGCGGCAGGTACCGTCTTATAGATTTTCCTCTTTCCAACATGGTCAATTCGGGGATAGACACGGTGGGCATAATAACAAAGAGCAATTATCAGTCGCTCATGGACCACGTGGGCAGCGGTAAGGACTGGGATCTTGCCAGAAAAGACGGCGGGCTTATTCTTCTGCCGCCATACGGGCACGCGGAGAACAGCATGCTTTATAACTCGCGGCTGGAAGCGCTGAAAGGCATAACCAGTTTTCTCTTCCGCGCGGACGAAGATTATGTGGTCATGACCGATTGCGACGCGGTCTGCCGCATGAATTATAACGATATAATAGACAATCACATAAAAGAGCACGCCGATATAACCCTGGTATATAAAAAGCGAATGCTGAACGAGGGAGAGCGTGCCCAGCGGCTGGAAGTTGCCGGGAACAGGGTTACGGGCGTAAACGTAAAGACGGGCGAAGACGGAGAGGAGGCAAATATATTCGCAAACGTTTTCGTGCTGAAAAAGTCCCTGCTTTTAAGCATAGTGCTGGACAGCATTTCCAGGAACTATTCGCACTTTATGACCGACATAGTGGCAAGAAATTTAAACAGTATGCGCATAATAGGATATGAGCACAAGGGTTTTCTTGCGGCAATAACTTCCCTGCAAGCCTATTATGACAGCAATCTTGCCCTGCTTAATAAGGAGATAAGAGACGAGATATTCGGCGACAGGAGCGTGTTTACCAAGGTGAGGGACTCTGCGCCCACCAAATACGGGAATTTTGCCGTGGTAAAAAATTCCATGATAGCGGACGGCTGCCTTATAGAGGGAGAAGTAGAAAACAGTATACTGTTCAGAAACGTAAAAGTGGGCAGGGGCACCGTGGTGAAAAACAGTATAGTGATGCAAAACGCGGTGCTTGGCGAAAATTGTACGCTAAACTGTATAATAACGGATAAAAACGTAACCGTAACGGACAGAAAAGTGCTTTCCGGCAGCGGCAATCATCCGTTTTATATAAGTAAAGGAATTATGATATAAGGAGAAAAATTATGGCAACTAAAATGGAAAAGCCCAAGGCAAAAAAATTACCGGTAGTCAAAAAGACGGAAAAACTGCCCGAAATAAAGATAACCGAAAAGAAAAAGATAGTATTTTTCGGGTCGGAGGCGGCTCCTTTTATAGCCACGGGCGGGCTTGCGGACGTGCTGGGTTCTCTGCCGAAAGCGCTTGCCAAAAATAAGGATAACGACGTATCCGTAATTTTGCCCTTATACGGAAACATAAGCCTTGAATACAAATCGCAGTTTAAGTTTTTGACAAACTACAACGTAAGCGTGGGCTGGCGCTGGCAGTATTGCGGGGTATTCTTTTTCGAGTACGAGGGCGTTAAGTTTTATTTCATAGATAACGAATATTATTTCCGCAGGGAGGGCAATATTTACGGCTTTTACGACGACGGGGAGAGGTTTGCGTTTTTCTCCCGCGCCGCGTTGGACGCACTTTCCAGGTTGGATATATACCCGGATATTCTGCACTGTAACGACTGGCAGACCGCCGCTTCGATAGTCTACCTTAAAGGCATGTATTATCGGGATGAAAAATACCGCAGGATAAAGACGGTTTTCACCATTCACAACATAGAATATCAGGGCGTTTTCGGGATGGACACGTATGAATCGCTTTTCGGGTTCCCGGAGTCTATAAAGCAGTTTGTGGAATTCGGCGGGAACGTAAACCTCGTGAAAGCGGCAATAGAGATGACCGATATAGTAAGTACCGTAAGTCCCACTTACGCCGAAGAATTAAAGTCTCCTTACTATGCCTGCGGATTGGAAAACATCATAAACAGGAACGCGCACAAACTGCACGGAATCTTAAACGGCATAGATACCGAGGTTTATAACCCCGCGACCGACAAATATATTTTCAAAAACTATTCGGTAAAAGATTTGTCCGGAAAGGCGGTCTGTAAGGCGGAACTACAAAAACTGCTGGGGCTGCCCATGCGGGCGGACGTGCCCGTGATTGCGGTCATATCCCGGCTGGTGCAGCATAAGGGGCTGGACCTTATAAAGAGTTCCATTGAAAGCCTGTTGTCTTCAGACGTGCAGCTGGTTATACTCGGCAAGGGCGAAATATCTTATGAAAACTTCTTTATAAACGTGGCGCGTTCGTACAGCGGTAAATGCGCCGCCGTTATAGCCTATAATCAGGACCTTTCCCGCAAGATATATTCGGGGGCGGATATATTTTTAATGCCATCCAGATCGGAGCCGTGCGGGCTTTCGCAGATGATAGCTTCGCGTTACGGCACCGTGCCCGTGGTTAGGGAGACGGGCGGCCTTAACGACAGTATAAAGGCGTATACCGGCGACGGCGGTAACGGCTTTACTTTCAGAGACTATAACGCGCACGATATGCTTTACGTCATAAACGAAGCGGTAAGGACTTTCCGCGACCCGGCAAAATGGCAGGACGTGAGAGCTCGCGCGATGAACACAGATTTTTCATGGAAGGCTTCGGCGGAAAAATATATGCAGATTTACGCCGAATAGACTTATTTTTACGGAGCGACGTATGGGCAAGATAACAGAAAAAGAAGCGATTACACTTATAAGGAGCAAACTGTCCAAATACTTTGCCATCTCCCCGAAGGAGGCGAGCAAGGAGCAGATATACAAGGCAGTTGCCATGTGCGTAAAAGATATGCTTTTGGAAAAGCGCTCCGCCTTTAACAGAAAATACAGAGCGGAGGGCGGCAAAAGAGTATATTATCTGTGCATGGAATTTTTGCTCGGGCAGTCATTGAAAAACAACACATATAACCTCAATATACAATCGGCATTCGACGGGGCGCTGAAAAAAGAGTTCGGCACCTCGCTCGAAGAACTGTACGATATAGAGCCGGATGCGGGGCTCGGTAACGGCGGTTTGGGGCGGCTTGCCGCCTGTTTTATGGACGCGCTTGCCACGCAGAATTATCCCGCCATGGGATATTCCATAAGATACGAATACGGGCTTTTCAAACAAAAGATAGTAGACGGCTGGCAGACCGAACTTCCCGATATCTGGCTGCCCGGCGGGGAAGTATGGCTTACTCAGCGCCTGGATAAGACATTTAAGGTAAAGTTTGACGGGTATATAAAAGAGCATTGGACGGAAGAAGGGCTTAAAATAGAGCATGCAGACGCAAAGGAAGTGGAGGCCGTTGCCTATGACATGATGATCTCCGGCAAGGACGGTGAAGCCGTTTCCATTTTGCGCTTGTGGAAGACCCAGAATATAAACAATTTCGATATGAAGACCTTTTCCCAGGGCGATTATATGCGGTGCATGCAGGAAGACGGGGAGGCAGAACTCATCTCCAAGGTGCTTTATCCTGACGATAATCATTACGAAGGCAAGACGTTAAGGTTAAAACAGCAGTATCTTTTGGTTTCCGCGGCGTTGCAGGACATAACCGGGGATCACAAGAGAAGGTACGGCTCGCTCGATACGTTGCCAGACAGGGCTGCCATTCATATCAACGATACCCATCCCGCGCTGTGCATACCCGAACTTATGCGCATACTTATGGATGAAAACGGCTATTCATGGGAAAAGGCATGGGATATAGTTACGAGAACGGTAGCCTACACCAACCACACCGTAATGAGCGAGGCGCTTGAAAAGTGGGGCGAAGACCTGGTTGCAAGGATGCTGCCCAGGATTTATTCCATATTAAAGGAGATAAACCAGAGGTTCTGTGCCGAAATGTGGAACAGATTCCCCGGGGACTGGGATAAAATTGACAGGATGAGCATCTTTTCCCACAGTCAGATAAAAATGGCAAACCTCAGCGTTATAGCCTCGCACACCGTGAACGGCGTTTCGGCGCTGCACAGTGAGATAATAAAAAAGAGTATATTTAAAGATTTTTACGACGTATATCCCGAAAAGTTCACAAACGTAACCAACGGGATAGCCCACCGCAGGTGGCTGTGCCAGTCCAACCCCGAACTTTCTTCGCTCATATCGGAATGTATAGGAGACGGATTTGTGCTTGACGCCGCAAAACTTTCCGACTTTAAAAAGTTTTCGGAAGACGAAAGCGTGTTATTAAAGCTTAACCAAATAAAGCGGATAAAAAAAGCACAGTTTGCCGACTATGCTTTTAAAACGCAGGGCGTAAAAGCCGACCCGGATTCGGTGTTCGACGTGCAGGCAAAGCGTATGCACGAATATAAAAGGCAGTTACTGAACGCGCTGTATATCATCTCTCTGCTTAACGATTTGCGGGACGATCCTAATAAAGAAGTGCTCCCCAAGACCTTTATTTTCGGCGCAAAAGCGGCGCCCGGCTATTATTTTGCAAAAAAGATAATAAACCTCATATGGTGTTTAAGCGAAGAGATAAGAAAGGACAAATCTTTAAGCGGCAAGCTTAACGTAATATATATGCAAGATTACCGCGTTTCCATGGCGGAAAAAATGATGCCCGCAACCGAGATAAGCGAGCAGATATCCCAGGCGGGGAAAGAGGCGAGCGGCACCGGCAACATGAAGTTCATGATAAACGGCGCCCTTACCATAGGCACGCTGGACGGGGCGAACGTGGAAATGAAAGAGGCATGCGGGGAAGATAATATTTTCATATTCGGGCTTACCGCGGCAGAAGTGGAAAACCTTTGGAAAAAGGGCTATAACTCCACTCAGTTTTACGTCAACAACCCCAAGCTCGAGCGGGTAATAGAGACCCTTAATAAAGGGCTTAACGGGCAGAGTTTTTCCGATATATCGGCGTATCTGCTCACGGGCAGCCCGGTGGCGGATCCCTATATGTGCCTTGCCGATTTCGAGGCGTTCTGCGCCGTTCACGCGCGGGCGGACGCCGCGTATAGAGATAAAACGGGTTGGGCAAAAAAGAGCCTTTACAATATAGCTTCTTCGGGCATCTTTGCCGCCGACAGGAGCATAAAGGAATATGCCGAAAGAATTTGGCATTTAAAGCGCATTGACTGATGAAGATATTTGACCCCCTTGATAAATTTTTCAAAAGCGTTACCGGCGCAGTACGTGCCGGCAGCGAGACGGTTTTCAGGGTAAGGGGCGCCTTTTCAAACGCCGCACTTTTATTAGAAAGAGATAACGAAGCCGCGGCGGTTTATCCCATGCGCAGAGCGGGGGACGACATTTTAGAATTAACGCTCACTCTCGGCGAAGGATTGTATTTTTATTGTTTCGATATCGGGAACGGGCTGTTTATATCCCGCGGCAAAGGGCTTGCCGCCGTTATATCCGATGATCCCGTAAAATTCCAACTGACAGTATATTCGGCAGATTATACCGTGCCCGAATGGATAAAGGGCGGTATAATTTATCAGATTTTTCCGGACAGGTTCAGCCGTTCGGAAAACGATAAGGCCTTGCCCGCAGGCAAAGTCTTTCACAAAGATACCGCAGACGATCCCGTTTTTTTGCCGGACAGTGCGGGAAGGGTTTTAAATAACGACTTTTTCGGCGGAGATTTCAAGGGGATAATATTAAAACTCGATTATCTTGCCACGCTCGGCGTAACCGCAATCTACCTTAACCCCGTATTTTCGGCATACTCAAATCACAGGTACGACACTGCCGACTATATGAGTTTCGATCCCGTGCTGGGCAGCGAGAAGGACTTTCGGGACCTTATAAAATCAGCCGAAGAAAGGGGCATAAAAATAATTTTAGACGGGGTGTTCAATCACACCGGGGATGACAGCATCTATTTTGATAAATACGGGCATTACGGCGGCAAAGGCGCGTATTCCGACAAAAACTCCAGATATATAAACTGGTATGAATTCATAGATTATCCCACAGTCTATCGCTCCTGGTGGGGCATATCCACTCTGCCTTCAACAAATAAAAGCTACAGCGGTTTTACGGAGTTTATCGCCGGGGAAAACGGGGTGCTCGAACGTTATACAAAGATGGGGATAGGCGGCTGGCGGCTGGACGTGGCGGATGAGCTGCCATCTTCGTTCGTCAAGGATATAAGAAGGGCGGTAAAGTCCGCCGATCCTGCCGCAGTTATAATAGGCGAGGTGTGGGAGGACGCAACCAATAAGATCTCGTACGGCACAAGAAGAGAATATTTTTTAGGTAAAGAGCTTGATTCGGTAATGAATTATCCCCTTAAAAACGCAGTGATAGATTTCGTGAAATACGGCAGCGCGGAAAATCTCGGGGATCTTATAAAAGAGCAAATCGATCACTATCCCGCGTGTTCTTTGGACTGTATGATGAATATTCTCGGCACACACGATACTGCAAGGCTGCTTTCCGCCGTAGGAGATTACGCCCCCGCCGGAAAGAGCAAAAGCGAACTCTCAAAGGTTTTTTATACGGGAGAGGAAAGGCGTAAAGCGGTAAACAGACTTAAAGCGGCAGCGCTCATTCAATATACTTTGAAAGGCGTGCCTTGCGTATATTACGGAGACGAGGCGGGAATGCAGGGCTTTTCGGACCCTCTCAACAGACGTTTTTTCCCGTGGAAGGATATAGACGGGGAGATCTTTGACTGGTATAAAAAACTCGGAGAAATAAGAAGGCGTTACGGCGTTTTCGCTTTTGGAGATTGTAAAGTGCTTTATGCCAAAAACGGAATGATTGTATATAAGCGCTTTAACGAAGAGAGCGAGGTGCTTATTGCGGTGAACGTATCCGAAAAGGAAGTAAAACTTGAATTTAAAGGGCGGTTAAAAGAACTGCTTACGGGTGAAATTTTCCATGATTTTGTCAGTATGGGAAAGTTTTGTATGGGAATTTACGTTGCGGAATAATGTTTGTACGGGTTTTGCTTGCAAAATTAAAAAAAATATTATAAAATATAACTAATAAAAATCCGGAGGAGAATTATGGTATCGGCAGAAACGATAAAAGAACTTATTGCAAAACAGCTGAACAAGCCGGTTGCGGAAGTAACCGAAGATAAAGAAGTTGTAAAAGACCTCGGGGCAGATTCGCTCGACGTTATGGAAATGCTCATGAGCCTTGAAGAGGAATACAATATCACCGTTGCGGAAGACGACGCCGTTAATATAAAGACGGTGGGAGATATTATAAATCTTATAAATTCCGCAAAATAACTTTTGTCATAAAATTTAATTTGCGTATAAAAAACGGTTATCAGTGCAATAACCGTTTTTTTGCTTTTAAATACGTTGCCTTTATATCCGGCAAATATAATCAGACCCCCGCGGGAAAAATTGCGCGGGGGCTGAAAATTATTTTTGGCAAGTCATTTTTATCTTTATGCCGCTTTGGCTTCGTCCTGTTCTTCCGGCATGGGTTTTCTGCCGATTTTTATGAGCGAACAAAGTTTGCTTAAAAGCAATGAAAACGGGAAGTCTATGACCATGATGCCAAGCACTATAAGAATATGTCTGTATCCGCCGTCTGTAAGCGGTAATTGAGATAAGCCCAAAAAACTTAAACCTTTGAATACTATCACGGCAATCACCCCCAAAAGCGCAACCGCAATAAGAGAAAACAGTACCGTTCTGTAAGTATTGAACGGGCGACATATCATAAAAAGGTTTACCGTACCCGCCAAAGTGAGGGATAATACCGCCATGGTGGTGTTAATTTCCTTTGGCGTATCGGTATCGAAAAGGCTTATAAGCCCCACTATACCGACGCTTATCACCATTACCAGCGCACTTGGAATTGACTTAAACAGCACGTTATTTATGAAAGTGCCTTTAACTCTTGCATCGTTAGGCTGTAAGGACAGGAAGAACGAAGCCGCGCCTATAATAAACAGTTCCAAAAGGTTCATCTGTTTTAAGGTAAAAGGATAGATTTCCATGCTCGGTATCCACAGTATTATAAAGGAAAGTATCATGGTGAAGAAGGTCTTCATCAGATAGAGCGAGGCGGAACTCTGAACGTTGTTGATTACCCGCCTTCCTTCGTAAACCACCTTGGGCATGGAGTTGAAATTGTTATCCATAAGCACGAGGTGCGCCACGTTTCTTGCCGCCTCGCTTCCGCTGGCAACCGTAATTGCGCAGTCGGCTTCTTTGAGGGCGATAATGTCGTTCACGCCGTCTCCCGTCATGGCGGTGGTGTGCCCGGCGTCCTTCATGGCTTTTACGAGAATGGCTTTCTGTTCGGGGGAAACTCTGCCGAAAACTGTATATTCGTTTGCGGCGGCAGCCACTTCTTCGTCCGAAAGCCCTTCAAGGCTTATGTATTTATCGGCGTTTTCTATGCCTACGCGGCGCGAAACCTCCGAAACGGTTACGGGGTTGTCGCCCGAAATCACCTTTACGGCAACGTCGTTGTCCTTAAACCATTTAACGGTGGAAACAGCCTCTTCTCTGACGTTATCCGAAATTATTATCAGTGAGGCGGGGGTAAAATCGCCCGGTATTTTTTCGTCCTGTATGTAACCGGCGCTGTGGGCGAGTATAAGCACCCGCATTCCGCTCCGGGAATGCTTTTCTATAAGTTCTTTTACGTCGTTCAGTTTTTCTTCCGAAAGCACAAATTCGGGCGCGCCCACGGCAAAGGTCCCTTGTCCTTCAAAAGATACGGCGGATAACTTTCTCGCCGAGTTAAAGGGGAGAGATGCGCAGGCGGTGTAAAACACCTCTTCGCCGAAGTAATCGCGCAGAGCGTGCGCAGTCTGATTCTCGTCTTTTAAGGTGCCCACAACCGAAGAAACCGCAGCGTTTATCTCGAACCCGTTTTCTATGGGTAAAACGTCGGTAACGCTCATATTTCCGTCGGTTATGGTGCCGGTTTTGTCAAAACAAATGGTGTCCACGCGCGCAAGCATTTCCAGGGAATAGAGGTCCTGCACCAGCGTTTTATGGCGGGCAAGTTTTATAATACCTACCGCAAGCGCAAGGCTTGTAAGCAAAAACATTCCCGAAGGTATCATGCCTATGACCACGGTAGAGGTCCTTCTTATAGATTCCGCCATATCCACATGCACGAAAAACACGGACTTAATAATGTATGCCGCCGCCATGGGCACTATTACGAACGCGACCGCCTTTATGAAAAACTTTAATGAACTCATGAGTTCGGAACGGGGCTTTCTGTATTTTTTTGCTTTTGCGGAGAGTTGTTCGGCGTAATTTTCCTTGCCAACCTTTTCCGCCTGCGCCGCGCAAGATCCCGCCACGACAAAACTGCCCGCAAGCAGGTGATCGCCCGTTTTTTTTCTCACCGGTTCGGATTCTCCCGTAAGCAGAGATTCGTTCACCTCCACAAGCCCGTTTAAAACCAGGCAATCTGCGGGGATTTGGTTGCCTATGCTTAAAAGCAAAACGTCGTCAAGCACTATTTTATCGACGGGTACGGCCGTTTCGGCGCCGTTCCTTACCGCTTTAACGTCCTTCCGGGCGATAAGGGATAGCTTTTCAATACATTTTTTTGCGCGTATTTCCTGTATTATACCTATGCCGAGGTTGGCAAGATACACCAGCACGAAAACAAAATCGAAAAGCCCCGCGCCCACGCATAAGAGGGCAATGAATACAATAAGACCCAAGAGATTGAATACCGTGCATATGTTTTCAACAAAAATACTGAAATACGATTTGGAGTATTTTTGTTTTACCGCGTTCGTAAGCCCTTGTTCGGTGCGTATCCGCACCTGTTCCGCGGTTAGTCCTTCGGTATAGGACGGGGTGAATCTTTCTGCGGATACAGCCTGTTCAGTAATTTTATTTCTCATTAAAGCACTCCCTTGCTTTTTTCCCGTGTAAATTTATACTATGATGTTGATAAGACGTTTGGGCACGATGATAAGTTTCTTTATCTCCCTGCCGCCCAGTTCTGCCGAAAGTTTTTCGTTTTCCGCAATAATCTTTCTTATTCCGTCCTCGTCCGCTTCGGCGGGAATCATAAGTTTCGTTTTCATCTTGCTGTTTATCTGAACCGCCACTTCAACTTCGTCCAATAAAAGAGCATTTTCGTCGCAAACGGGGTAAGGGGAATAGAATACGGAATTCTTGTTTCCCATGCTTTCCCATATTTCCTCGGCAAAATGCGGAGCGCAGGGGGCAAGAAGAAGTATCAGTTTCTTAAGAGAATCTTTAAGGATCGGCACGTTTTTCTCGCCTTCCGCGCTTTCGTATTTGGTAATGGCGTTCAGTAGTTCCATAATCCGCGCAACGGCGGTGTTGAAAGAAAATCCGTCCATATCCTTGTCCACGCACTTTATCGCGTAATTCACGGCATAGGAAAGCGCCTTTTCTTCTTTACCGAACGGAGCATGCTTGTCGGCGTTCTTGTCGCTCTTTAAGGCAATTATTTTACCGGCAAGCCTTTCCACTCTGTCTAAAAACTTGGTTATGGCCTTTATCCCGTCGTCATTCCAAGGGCCGCCTTCGGTATATGAAAAACCGAACATAAGGTAAAGCCTTAAAACGTCCGCCCCGTACTGCTCCACGTAGGGGTCGGGAGCAACAATGTTGCCCTTGGATTTGCTCATTCTCATCCCGTCCGGCCCCAAAATTACGCCCTGATGCACGAGGGATTTGAACGGTTCGTCAAATTTAAGATATCCCATATCGCGCAGCGCTTTGGTTATAAAGCGGGCGTAAAGCAGATGCATGCAGGCGTGTTCGGCGCCGCCCACGTATTTATCCACCGGCAGCATCTTATTGATGATCTCGGGGTTAAACGGTTCTTTGGCGTTGCGCGCGTCCGGATAGCGCAGATAATACCAGCTTGAACATACAAAGGTATCCAGCGTATCGGGATCTCTGTGCGCAGGTCCGCCGCACACGGGGCACCTGGTTTCCATAAACCCTTTGTGTTTCGCAAGGGGAGATTCCCCGTCCGGCGTAAACTCCACGTCGTAAGGGAGTTTTACGGGAAGATCGGCATAGGGGACGGGCACGGTGCCGCACTTGTCGCAATAGATTATCGGGATGGGCGCGCCCCAGTACCTCTGGCGGGAGACAAGCCAGTCTCTGAGCCGGTAATTTGTTTTATATTGAGCCTTGCCTTCCTGTATAAGTTTATTGACTATGGCTTTGCGGCCTTCCTGAGTGGTCATACCGTCAAAACCCATACTGTTTACGATAATGCCCTCTTCGCAGAAGGGAAGTTCGTCGTTGCAGTTGATGCCCTTGGTAACGCGCGTTATGGGCAGGTTATATTTTGTGGCAAATTCAAAGTCTCTTTCGTCTCCGGAGGGCACGCCCATAACGGCGCCCGTTCCGTAAGAATAAAGCACATAGTCCGCCACGAAAATGGGTACGGCTTTTCCGTTTATGGGGTTGATTGCGTTGTGGCCTATATAAACGCCCGTTTTTTCCCGTGCTGTGGAAAGGCGTTCTATTTCGCTGGTCTTAGCCGTCTGCTCGATATAAGCCTCCACGTCGGCGCGCTGTTTTTCGCCGGTGAGCTTTTTAACAAGCGGATGTTCGGGCGCCAGCACCACAAAAGATACGCCGAACAGCGTGTCCGCCCGCGTGGTGAAAACCTTGAAGGTATCCCCGCTTTCGCAGGTGAACTCTATTTCCGCACCTATGGATTTACCTATCCAGTTTTTCTGCATGAGTTTGGTTTTTTCCGGCCAGTCGAGTTCTTTAAGCCCTTGCAGAAGTTCTTCCGCATAGTCGGTTATCTTGAAAAACCACTGCGTAAGATCCTTTTTGACAACGGGGGTGCCGCATCTTTCGCAACCGCCGTTTACAACCTGTTCGTTTGCAAGAACGGTTTTACATGAGGGGCACCAGTTTACGGGCGCCTCCTTTCTGTAAGCAAGCCCCTTTTCATAGAGTTTTAAAAACAGCCATTGCGTCCACTTATAATAATCTTCTTCGCAGGTCTTTATTTCCGCGTTCCAGTCGAAAAGGGCGCCCATCTCCTTTAAGGTCTGTTCCATGTTGGCAATGTTTTTTTCGGTAGAATCTTTGGGGTGGATGCCGGTTTTAATGGCATAATTTTCGGCGGGAAGCCCGAATGCGTCAAACCCCATGGGCTGGAAAGTTTCAAACCCTTTCATCTTTTTATAGCGCACAAAACTGTCGGTAGGACCGTAGTTATACCAGTGCCCGAGGTGGAGTTTTGCCGCCGAAGGGTAGGAAAACATTTCAAGACAATAATATTTTTTGTCAATATTTTTTGGGTTGAAAGAGGCTATTTTTTCTTTTTCCCATATAGCCTGCCATTTCTTTTCCACTTTTTTCATATCCATAAGAAAGCCTCCGTAACGGTGTGAAAAACGCCTTTACTTACTATATTAAATATCCTTAAACATTATATAATAATTGTTTTTGATAGTCAAGCGTTCTGTCGGGCAAAAAAGAGGGGGCGGCTATAAAAAATATCGTTTTTCGGGTCAAAAAAGAGGGTCATTGTATTTACAAAAGTTCAAAAAAATGTTATACTGAATAAAGTTATTTTAAAATCATTGACCAAGCATTAAAACGGAGAGATAAAATGCACGAAATTTACAACAACCCTCTTATCACGAGATACGCTTCGCGCGAGATGGCGGAAAATTTTTCGGACAATAAAAAATACGGGCTGTGGCGCAGGCTGTGGATAGCGCTTGCCGAAAGCGAAAAAGAGCTGGGTCTTAGCATTACGGACGAACAGATAGAAGAACTGAAAAAGTATAAGGACGATATAAACTTCGAAAGGGCGGACTATTACGAAAAAACCGTCCGGCATGACGTTATGGCGCACGTTAAGGCTTACGGCGAACAGGCAAAAAAAGCGGCGGGAATAATTCATCTCGGCGCAACGAGTTGTTTTGTTACCGACAATGCCGAAATAATAGTGATTGACAACGCGCTGGACATAGTGCTTGCAAAACTGGTGAACGTGATAAACAATCTTAAAAGTTTTGCGTTAAAATATAAGGATATGCCCGCTTTGGGCTTTACCCATCTTCAGCCCGCACAATTGACTACCGTGGGAAAGCGCGCGTGCCTGTGGCTTGAAGACCTGATGATGGATTATCAGACCCTTTCCGACTTAAAGAGAAAGGTAAAACTCCGCGGAGTTAAGGGGACTACCGGCACGCAGGCAAGTTTTATGGATCTTTTTGAAAACGATGCGGAAAAGGTAAAGGATTTAGAGCGCAGGGTGATAAATAAGATGGGCTATTCCGCCGCATATAAGGTAACCGGGCAGACCTATCCGAGAAAATTCGATTACAGCGTATTATCGGTGCTTTCCGAAATAGCGCAGAGCGGCTATCGTTTTGCGGGGGATATAAGGCTTTTGCAGAACATGAAGGAGATAGAGGAACCGTTTGAAAAAACACAGATAGGTTCTTCAGCTATGGCGTATAAAAGAAACCCCATGCGCAGCGAAAGGCTGTGCTCGCTGGCGCGTTATGTCATGAGCCTGCCGGTGAACGCCGCCATGACCGCGGCTACCCAGTGGTTCGAGCGCACGCTCGACGATTCGGCAAACAAGCGCATAGTCATAGCGCAGGCGTTCCTCGCAGTGGACGGGCTTTTGAAACTGTATATGAACGTTACCGAAAATCTCGTGGTTTACGACAAGGTGATAGAAAAGCACGTTGCGGCGGAACTTCCGTTTATGGCTACCGAAAACATAATCATGGAATGCGTAAAGGCGGGCGGAAACAGGCAGGAACTGCACGAGGAAATAAGGGTGCTGTCCATGCAGGCGGCTGAGAACGTTAAGAGATACGGTAAAGACAACAATCTTATAGAGCTAATAGCAAAAGATGAGGTTTTCGCCGCGGTGCACGGCAGACTGGACAAAGTGCTCGACGCACGGCTTTATACCGGCAGAGCGCCGCAGCAGGTGGTAGAATTTATTGAGGAAGAGGTGGAGCCCGTTTTATTAAGGCATAAGGATCTGTTGGGGCAGAAGGGCGAAGTTTCGATATAACCAAGGAAAAACGAAGGGTGTTTTATGGTATTTGACATAATAATAATCTGCCTGTATATTCTCGGTATGGTGGCGGTGGCGATATACACGCGCAACCGCTCCAAATCGGTAAACGATTTTCTGTTTGCAGGTAAGGACGGGCTTAACGGCTGGATGAGCGCTTTTGCTTACGGCGCCACTTATTTTTCCGCCGTGATCTTTATAGGTTATGCGGGAAAATTCGGTTCCGAATACGGGCTTGCATCTGTGTGGATAGGCGTGGCGAACGCCGTGATAGGTTCTCTTGTAGCGTGGAAACTGCTTGCCCGCCGCACCAAGAACATGACGCAGAGACTCGGCGCCAAGACCATGCCGGAATTTTTTGAAAAGAGGTACGGCAGCCGCGCCATAAAGATGGTTTCCGCCGTAATAATATTCATATTTCTGATTCCGTATTCGGCATCGGTTTATAACGGGCTGGGCAGTCTTTTTAAGATAGTATTTGACATTGAAAGGACATGGATAGTCATGCTGGTGCTCGCCGCGCTCACGGCGCTGTATCTGTTTTTCGGCGGATACTTTGCCACTGCGCTTTCGGACTTTATCCAGGGCATAATAATGCTGGTGGGCGTGGTGCTCATGGTGTTTTTCTTCCTGAACAGCGAGCAGGTCTCATGGGACCTTACCGAGCTCGTTACCGACCCCGATCATACATGGTTTACCTTCAACGCCACAAAGACGGGGTTTTACGGCAGTACCTGTTCGCTTATCGCGCTCATTCTGCTTACCTCTCTCGGCGTTTACGGTATGCCGCAGACTGTGCATAAGTATTATGCGGTAAGGGATAAACGCGCAATAATGCAGGGTACCGTGGTGAGCACGCTTTTTGCTCTCATTATAGGTTTCGGAGCATATTTTGTGGGTGCTTTAAGCGGACTTTTTCCGGAAGTTGCCGGTTCTCCGGCGGATAATATCGTGCCGGAAATGTTAAATATAGTTATCCCGGCGGGGCTTATGGGCGTCATTATAATCCTGATTCTTTCGGCAAGTATGTCCACCCTTTCATCGGTGTGCCTTACAAGCGCTTCCGTGGTTGCGATAGACCTTTACAAGGGCGGCATAAAAAGGGACGCGGAAGACAGGAAAGTTACCGTTTACATGCGCGTGTTCTGCCTTGTGTTTGTGGCTATCTCGCTGGCACTTGCAATATTGAACGAGGAGTTCGGCATAGCCGCCATCGCCTATATGATGGGGATCAGCTGGGGCACGCTTGCAGGCTGTTTCATGGGGCCGTTCGTGCTGGGGCTTTTGTGGAAAAGGGTATCGAAACCCGCCGTGTGGACGTCCGTTATCGGTGCGCTTATTCTTACGGTGGCTCTTGTTTTCGTGCTGGGTTACGATTATAACGGCTGGAATTGTACGCTTGGGCAGGCGGTAAAGAGCGGAATAGAGCTTTCGCCCACAATAGGGGTAATATGTATGGCATTTTCGGTGGCGGCAACGGCGCTTGTCAGCCTGTTTACCAAGGCGCCCGCCGAGGAAGTCATCAATGAGGCTTTCGATAAAAAAATCGAAAACGAAATAGTCTGATCGTTTTACGGATAAAACGTAATAAAGAGGGTTTCAATGATTTGGTCAAAGGAAGAAACGCTTTCCAGGGCGGAAATAGAGGAGATTCAGCTTTTCCGCCTTAAAGAAACGGTACAAAGAGTTTACGAAAAGGTGGAGCCTTACCGCCGCAAGATGGATGAGGCGGGCGTTAAACCGGAGCATATAAGGAGCTTAAAGGATCTTTCGCGCCTGCCGTTTATCACAAAGCAGGACATGCGGGACAACTATCCGTTCGGGCTGCTTGCGGTAGACAGGGAAGAGCTGAACAGAATACACGCGTCCAGCGGCACTACCGGCAAACCCACCGTTGTGGCGTATACAAAAAACGACCTGAAAAATTGGACGGAATGTGTTTCCCGCATAGCCTGTATGGGCGGCGCCACAAGTAAAGACGTGGCGCAGATCTGTTTCGGGTACGGAATGTTCACGGGTGCTCTTGGGCTGCATTACGGGCTTGAAAACTTAGGCGCCGCCATTATCCCGTCCTCTACCGGCAATTCCGAAAAACAGCTCATGTTTATGCGTGATTTCGGTACCACTCTTTTGGTAGCCACGCCTTCTTACGCGCTGCGGCTTGCCGAAGTAGCGGAGAGCATAGGTATAGATCCCAAAAAAGATCTTAAAGTCAAAATAGGGCTTTTGGGCAGCGAACTGCTTACCGAAAGCATGCGGGCGGAAATGCATAAGGTTTGGGGCGAAGATATGCTTGTTACCTCAAATTACGGCATGAGCGAGCTTATGGGTCCCGGTGTTTCCGGCGAATGCGAATATCTTTGCGGCATGCACGTAAACGAAGATTATTTTATTCCCGAGATAATAGACGCAAAGACGGGAGAGGTGCTGCCCGAAGGCGAAAAGGGCGAGCTTGTGATAACCTGTATAAAAAAGGACGCGCTGCCCCTCATCCGTTACAGAACAAAGGATATAACAAGACTCATTTACGAGCCGTGCAAATGCGGAAGGACGCTTTGCCGCATGGAAAATCTTTCGGGCAGGACGGACGATATGTTAAAAGTGCGCGGCGTGAACGTTTTCCCCGGCCAGATAGAAGAGGTTATCCTTGGCTTTGACGAACTGGGCCCGCACTATGAAATAGTGGTTGAAAGGGAGGGATATTCCGATAAGCTTACCGTAAGGGTGGAACTTGCCCGCTCCACGGACTCGTTTGCGGAACTCAATGCGCTGGCGGACAGAGTACGTGGCAAACTGCGCGTGATGCTCGGGTTAGACGCCAAGGTACAGCTTGAGTCCCCGAACACTTTGCAGCGGTTCGAAGGCAAGGCAAAAAGGATAAAAGATCTCAGGAGCATGTAAATATGAAAGAAAAATTACTTATGCTTGGCAATCAGGCAATAGCGCGCGGCGCGTTTGAAGCGGGGGTAAAGGTGTCAAGCGCCTATCCCGGCACGCCCAGCACGGAAATCAGCGAATTTTTAGCAAAATATCCGGAGGTGTATGCGGAATGGGCGCCCAACGAAAAGGTGGCGCTGGAAGTTGCGATAGGCGCGTCTTTTTCGGGCGTGAGAAGTCTTTGCTGCATGAAACACGTCGGGCTGAACGTGGCGAGCGACCCGCTTTATACCTTTGCCTATACAGGCGTGAACGGCGGGTCCGTTATTGTTGTTGCGGATGATCCGGGGCTTGCAAGCTCACAGAACGAACAGGACACCAGGATGATAGCGCGTTCGGCGCACGTACCTCTTTTAGAGCCTTCGGACAGCGAGGAGGCGAGGGTTTTCACGAAATATGCTTTCGAACTCTCCGAAAAATACGACACTCCCGTCATTTTAAGGACTACTACAAAGTTGTCGCATTCCCAAAGCGTGGTAAATACTGAGGAGAGAGTCGTCCCGCCCGATAAGACATATGAGCGCGACGTAAAAAAATACGTCATGATGCCCGCTTCCGCAATAGGCAGGCACGTTGCGGTAGAGGAGCGGGAAAAACGTTTAAGTAAAGACGCATCGTCTTTACCCGTAAACAGAGAGGAATTAAGGGATAATGAGATTGGTTTTATAACTTCCGGCGTGCCGTATCAGTATGTAAGAGAGGCGTTCCCGCAGGCAAGCGTGTTGAAACTCGGCATCATCAATCCTTTGCCTATAAAACTGATAGAAGATTTTGCCGCAAAGGTCAAAAAACTCTATGTCGTTGAAGAGCTGGAACCCGTTATGGAAGAACAGATCCGCGCAGCCGGTATAAAAGTGCTCGGCAAGGAACTGTTTACCCGGCAGGGTGAGTATTCGGCGAATCTGTTAAAGAAGGCGATAAACGGCGCGGACGACGAGGTTTTTGCCCCGGAAAAAGTGCCCGCACGCCCGCCGATTCTTTGTTCGGGCTGCCCGCACAGGAGTGTGTTTTCCGTACTCAACAAGTTAAAGATCCACGCTGCCGGCGATATCGGTTGTTACACTCTGGGCGCGGTAAGTCCTCTTTCGGTCATAGATACCACCGTGTGTATGGGGGCAAGCATATCCGTCCTTCATGGCATGGAAAAAGCCAAAGGCAAGGAGTTTATAAAGAACTGGGTGGCGGTTATAGGCGATTCCACTTTCCTGCATACGGGCGTAAATTCGCTTATCAACATGGTATATAACAAGTCTGCCGCCACCGTAATAATTCTCGATAACCGCACCACCGGCATGACGGGACATCAGGATCACGCCGCCACAGGCAAAACGCTGAAAGGAGAAGAAACTTATGCAATAGACCTGCACAATCTCTGTCTTTCCATAGGCGTGCCGCGGGTATTTACTGTCAACGCGTTCGACGTGGACGCGCTGGAAAGCAAAATAAAGGAAAGCGTTTCGGGAGACGTGCTTACGGTAATCATAGCAAGGGCGCCGTGCGCACTCTTAAAAGGGCAGAAATTCCCTTACGTCTGCGTAAGTATTAAAGACAAATGCAAAAAGTGCGGCATGTGCTTAAAGCCCGGCTGCCCGGCGATAACCGCTTGTGATGACGGTACAATATCGATAAATCAAACTATGTGCAACGGTTGCGGGCTGTGCATGTCAAGATGTAAATTCGGCGCGATAGAAAAGGTGGAAAGAGTATGAAAGGTATGAATATAATGGTCGTAGGCGTGGGAGGACAGGGAACCCTTCTCACCAGCAGAATAATAGGGAAAACAGCCCTGAGCGCCGGGTATGACGTAAAACTTTCGGAAGTGCACGGAATGGCGCAGAGGGGCGGCAGCGTGGTAACGTTTATAAGATTCGGCAAGGAAGTAGCGGAGCCCGTTGTCGAGGCGGGCGACGCGGATATTTTAATATCTTTCGAGCGGCTTGAAGCATTGAGGTACGCTCATTATCTTAAAAAAGACGGGATGATAGTGGTAAACGACAGCCGCATAGACCCCATGACGGTGGTTACCGGCGCCGAAAAATATCCCGAAAACATAATAGAGCGGTTAAAGCAAAAGCACAACGTGCACGTGATAGACGGGGGCAGTATAGCCGCGGAACTCGGCAACAGCAGGGTGCTTAATTCCGCCGTGCTCGGAGCCGCCGCAAAATTTATAGGTTTTTCACGCGAAGAATGGGTAAAAACGGTCGAAAGCACCGTTCCTCCCAAGACTGCGGAAACAAATATAAAAGCATTTAATAAAGGATTCGGGGAGTAATTATGATCTGGAACGAAACCAAAGAATGTATGTCGCGGGACGAAATGACCGCACTTCAGAGCGCAAGGCTTGTCAAGACCGTGGACTATGTGTACCACAACGTGGAGTTTTACCGCAAGAAGATGCAGCGTGAAGGGCTGTTGCCGGGCGATATAAAGGGAATCGAGGATATATCCAAATTACCTTTTACCACCAAGGACGATCTTAGGGATACATATCCTTTCGGATTGTTCGCGGCGCCCAAATCTCAGATAGTGCGTATACACGCGTCCAGCGGGACCACGGGCAAAGCCACCGTGGTGGGGTATACGAGAAGGGATCTCGATATCTGGGCGGAATGTGTGGCGCGGTGCCTTACCATGGCGGGCGTTACCAAGGACGATATTATTCAGGTGGGTTACGGTTACGGCCTGTTTACGGGCGGGCTGGGCGCACACGGCGGCGCGGAAAAGATAGGCGCAATGGTGGTGCCCATGAGCACGGGGAACTCTAAAAAACTCATTACGATGATGGTAGATTTCGGGGTAACCGCAATAGCGTGCACTCCGTCTTATCTATTGCATATATCCGAGCTGCTTGAAAAGGAAAATATGATAAAGGACTTAAAACTGCGCACGGCAATATGCGGCGCTGAACCGTGGACCGACAAAATGCGGCAGGAAATAGAGAGCCGTCTGCACATCACCGCGCACGACATATACGGGCTTTCCGAAGTAATGGGCCCCGGGGTGGCGTGCGATTGTTCCGTACACGACGGGTTGCATGTGTGCGAGGATCATTTCTATCCCGAAATACTTGATACAGCCACATTAAAAGCCGTGCCGGCGGGAGAGACGGGGGAACTTGTCTTTACCACGATCACCAAGGAAGGGCTGCCGCTCATAAGGTACAGGACAAAGGATATAACGAGCATCAATTACGAAAAGTGCGAATGCGGCAGAACCAGCGCAAGGATAAGCAAGTTCAAGGGCAGGGTAGACGATATGCTCATTATCCGCGGGGTGAACGTATTCCCCAGTCAGGTAGAGGCGGCGCTCGTAGACATAAAGGAAGTAACCCCGCACTACATGATGATAGTGGACAGAGTGAACAACCTCGATACTCTCGAAATACAGGTAGAGATAGACGAAAAGTATTTTTCCGATGAGATAAAAGGGCTTGAAGCACTTACGCAGAAGATTGCCCACACAATAAACCAGGCTATTGGTCTCAACGCGAAAATCAGGATAGTGGAACCGCAAAGCCTTTCGAGGAGCGAGGGCAAAGCGGTGCACGTTATAGACAAACGTAAATTATATTAAGGGGAGATAAAAACATGAACGCTAAACAATTATCGGTATTTATCGAAAACCGTC
Organism: uncultured Eubacteriales bacterium; assembly: GCA_949288785.1. Lineage (GTDB taxonomy): Bacteria > Bacillota > Clostridia > Christensenellales > Borkfalkiaceae > UBA1259. The sequence goes on from CASELQ010000003.1 coordinate 38,039, forward strand.
AGGGCAGACTGGGAGAGGTGCTGGAAGTTCTTAAAAAGAACGACATCAACATAATTTCGTTAAGTCTTGCGGATACCACCGAATACGGGCTTTTGCGACTTATCGTGAACAACCCTCAGGAGGGAAGAGCGCAGCTCTCCGAAGCAGGCTTTTCCACCATGCTGACGGACGTGCTGGTTATAAAAATAGCGCATAAGGCGGGGAGTTTGCAGGAACTTTTAAAAGTGCTTTCCGATAACGGCATAAACATAGAGTATATGTACGGTCTGTCTGTTGAAGGGACTTCGGCTTACGTGGTGTTAAAGGCTTCCGATCCGCCGGCGGCAGACAAGATACTTGGCAAAGCGGGCGTAACCACGCTTTCGGCCTCGGACATAGAAAAACTGAACTGATATATTTTGTGCAGGCGAAATGCGGTTCCGCCGGCGGATAATATAATGGGATAATATAATGTTTTATTTACAAAGAGGAAAAGATGCTTATAGATTTTCACACTCATATATTTCCTGACAAGATTGCAAAAAAAACCATAGATTTTCTGGCGGAAAAGTCTGACGGGCACCCCTGTACGGACGGGACGGACATCGGTCTTGTCGCCGCAATGGAACAGGCGGACGCGGATTTGTGCATAACCCTGCCCGTGCTTACAAAGCCTTCCCAGTTTGACGGCGTGAACAGATATGCCGCCGAAATCAACGAAAAATACAAGGGCGCAAAGCGGAGGCTTATATCTTTCGGAGGCATTCATCCCGCGTGCGAAGATATTCCGGGTAAAATGCGCTTTTTAAAAGACGGCGGTTTTGCAGGCGTAAAAATACATCCCGACTATCAGGATACTTTTATTGACGACGAAGGGTATATTCAGATAATATCCGCCGCAAAAGATCTGGATATGATAGTGATAACGCACGCCGGGGTGGACGACGGGTATATCGGTCAGCCGGTAAAATGTCCGCCCGAACTGTCCGCAAAAGTAATTGAAAAAACCGGACATAAAAAATTCGTGCTCGGGCATTACGGCGGACATAAGCAGTGGGATAAAGTGCTGGAACTGCTTTGCGATTACGACGTGTATTTCGACACGGCTTTCACGCTGCACGAGATAGACGAAGGGCTGTTCAAAAAAATACTCGCCCGCCACGGGGAAGACAGGGTGCTTTTCGCCAGCGACTGCCCCTGGCAGAGCACGGCTTCTCACAGGAATATACTTAAAAGTTATAACCTTGGAGAAAAAACGGAAAGTAAGCTTTTTTATGAAAACGGTCTTAAACTTCTGAGGGGGGTGGGTGCCGATGTATAATAAGCGTTCTTTTGCTCTCGGCAGCAAACGTTCGGTAATAAGGGAAATTTTTGAATACAGCAAGGCGCGCAAAGCCGAAATAGGCGAAAACAAGGTGTTCGATTTCAGTCTGGGCAACCCGAGCGTGAGCCCGCCGAAGGAAGTTACCGAGGCCATTATTGACCTTGTCGAAAACACCGAGCCCACCGCCTTGCACGGCTATACTTCCGCTCAGGGCGACGCGGGAGTAAGGCAAAAGATAGCGGACAGCATTAAGCGCCGTTTCGGCGTGGATATGCCGGCAAGCCTCATTTATATGACGTGCGGCGCCGCGGCGTCTTTGACGATAACCTTAAAAGCGCTCTTCGATAAGGGCGACGAATGTATTATATTTGCGCCGTTTTTCACCGAATATACCGTGTTTATCGAGAATGCGGAGGGCGTGCCCGTTATCTCTATGCCGGAACCTGAAACTTTTCAGATTGATATATCCGATTTCGAGAGCAGGATAACCGAAAGGACCAAGGCGGTAATAATAAATTCACCAAATAACCCCAGCGGCGTGGTATATACCGAGGCCACTGTTAAAAGAGTGTGTCAGATTCTTGAAAAAAAGAGCAGGGAAATTGGTCATGCCATTTATCTCATTGCGGACGAGCCTTATAGAGAACTTGTATACGGCAACGTTTTTGTTCCGTATATAATGAATTATTACAAAAACTCCATAGTATGTTATTCATACTCCAAGGCGCTTTCGCTGCCCGGGGAAAGAATAGGATATATTGCGGTAAGCCCGCAGGCAGAATGTGCGGATGAGGTCTATCTTGCGGTATGCGGTGCCGGAAGGTCTTTGGGGTATGTATGTGCGCCCAGCCTTTTTCAGCAGGTAGCGGCGCGCTGCGTGGATACAAGGGTCAATATTTCGGCTTATGCGGAAAACAGAGATCTTATATATAACGGACTTAAACGCTTAGGGTTTGAATGCGTTAAGCCGGACGGGGCGTTTTATCTGTTTGTTAAATCGCCGGACGGAGACGCGTTTTCCTTTTATGAACGCGCAAAAAAACATGAGCTCTTAATAGTTCCGTGCGATGATTTCGGCGTAACCGGATATGTGCGCATTGCTTATTGCGTAAGCAAGGAAACGATAACGGGATCTTTGGCGGGTTTTGAAAAAGTAGCCAAGGAGTACGGTCTTATATAACCCGATCCGATAAGGGAATAATACGGTGCTGATGGCAGCGCATTTTCCGTACAGGTTTTTATTAGGTCGGTTAAGCCTGTAAACGGCACATGTAAGTTCTATTTATTAAAATATTTATAACATTTATAATGCCCTCCGGGATATTGCGATGCAAAACCCGGAGGGCATTATAATGATACGTCAATATAACTTTTTCAATATTTACGGCATTTGCACATTTGTCCGTGTATTGACCGATTTTCGAAATTTTTTAAAATTTTAAAAATACAGCAAAAAACATTTGACAACAATATACTATTGAATATAATATAATAGTGAACAAAAAATCATAAGGAGTTTGGTTTTGAATATTCAATACAAAAAGGGAGTGCTGGAATTGTGTATACTCGCCGCACTCAAAAACAGAGCAATGTACGGCTATGAACTTTCGGAATACATTTCCGAAACCATAGATATTGCGGACGGCACGGTTTATCCTATATTGCGCAAACTTAAAGCCGAAGGTTATCTGACCACATTTCTTACCGAAGAGAGCGGAGGCCCTCCGCGTAAATACTATTGCATAACGCAATACGGGCGTGAAGCTTTTGAAAAGGACGCCGCCGAATGGCTGCAATTTACGGAAACAGTAAATAAAATAATAAAAGGAGAATAAATATGACAAAGCAGAAGTTTTTGGAGCAGTTAAAAAAAGAACTGGCTGCAAGAAACGTTTCTGATGCGGATGAAATCGTTGCCGATTATGAAGAGCATTTCAGGTTCAAAACAGAAGAGGGAAGAAGTGAAGAGGAGATAGCCGCAAAACTTCAGTCTCCCGAAGAAATTGCGGAAGAATATTCAGGGCTGACGGACAGGGGCAAAGAAGAGTATAAGGGATTAAAGAGTGTTGGCGTTATAGCCGTCAGCGTGCCGGCTGTACTTGTCTATATCATGATGTGGCTTTCCGCCGTAGCGGTATTTTGCTTTGCCGTTGCAGCTTTTGCGCTTGGGGGTTGCCTTATAACCACCCTAAACATAGCGGGGCTTATACCCGAATTGCCGTATTTTTCTGCTTTGCTGTGCGGAATATCGTGTTTCGGTTTGTCGGTATTTTCGTGTATAGGCGCTTTTTATATGAGCCGGTATATTGCCCATTGGGGGAAAATGTATCTCAAGAGATGCTCGGGCTTTATAAGGGGAGTGCCGTACGTGGCCGTTTCGGGGCAGCCGGCAATATCAAAAAAGATTTCATACAGATTTAAACTCATCATGATAACGGCAAGTATCGTATTTATAGTCTTTTTTATAATAGGATATATATCTATGGCAGTATCTGCCGGGAATTTGGGATTCTGGCACGTATGGCATTGGTTTGAATAACGAAAGGTCTTAAAATAAAGGAGAAAAATGAGAACGGCAGTAATTACGGGCGCTACTTCCGGCATAGGTCTTGAAGTTTGTAAAAATTTTCTGCAAAAAGGCATATACGTGATAGGCGTGGCAACAACGGAAGAAAAAGCACAAATGGCCGAAAGTTCGCTTGATTTGTTTGTTAGGAAAAAAATGCTTCGATTTTTTGCCGCAAATCTTGCCGAAGGGAACGAAGTCAGATTACTCGGTCAAAAAATAAAAAAACATCTTGAAGAGCGCTTTTCCGGCAAACTTGATATATTGATAAATAATGCGGGGTGCGTACGCTCCTACTATACTACTACATCGGAAGGGTTTGAAACACAGTTTGCAGTGAACTGTCTGGCAGGTTATATACTGACGGGAGAACTTATGGAAAGCCTTATCAGGGCAGGCGGCAGAATACTGTTTACGTCAAGCAATTCTCATAAGGGAATAAAAGTCCGCTGGCAAGATATTATGTTTAAGCAAAGGTATAATGCTTTATTTATGTATAAACAGACAAAACTCTGTAATCTGCTGCTTGCATGTGAACTGAATAAGCGTTACAATTCTCTCGGCGTCAGGGCTTACGGGGTAGATCCGGGACTTGTAAATACAGATATAGGACTTAAAAATACAACGGGAATTGTCAAATTTTTCTGGAATATACAGAGAAAAAGAGGTGTAAGCCCGTCAATTGCGGCAAAAACGTTCGAGTATATCTGCGAACAGAAAATTGCGCCCGATAGTCTGTATTATTTTCGCTCTGAACCCGCGCCGTTCAGCAAGCAGGTGAATGCCGAAAACTCGGCAAAATTATGGGACCTTTCGGAAAAACTTACCGGGTTTACGTTTAAGGAGAAGATCGGAATATGAAAGCACTGCTTACTGGGGCGGCCGGCGGGCTGGGGCGCGCTTTTGCCTGTGAATGCGCGGCAAGAGGATACGACATATTATTAACCGATATTAACGGAGAAAAATTAGACAATATTTGCCTGGGGCTAAAAAAGCAGTTTGCGGAAAAACAAATACGGATACTGTCTTTTGCATGCGATATAAGGAATCCGGGAGAAGTCGAAAACCTGTTTTCTTTTGCGCGTGAAGAGAATTTTTTGCCGGATATTTTATTAAATATCGCCGGGCTTGATTACGAGGGCGAATTCGATGAGCTTAACCCGGAGGCCGTAACCGAAATTATAAATGCAAACATTCTGGGGACAGTGAATATAACTCATGCCATGCTGAGGGTAAAGCCGAAAAGAAGAGAACTATACATACTTTTTGTTTCAAGTTTCGCGGCTATGCAGCCAATGCCGCTTAACGCGACTTATGCCGCATCGAAAAGGTTTATACTTGATTTTTCAATTGCGTTAGGTGAAGAATTAAAAGAACAAAGTGTATATACCATGGCGCTTTGCCCTTCCGGGATGCCCACGAACGAAGGTAGTATTAAAGCGATAGCGGCTCAGGGCTTTTGGGGCTGTGCTACAACGGTAAAACTTGATATCGTTACAAGAAAAGCTTTAGACAGGCTTTTAAAAAGGAAAGCGGTATATATTCCGGGTTGCGTAAATAAATTTATTGACGTACTGCTTAAATTTGTTTCACCTAAATGCGCTGCGGGGTATGTGCGCAGGAGGTGGGCAAAATCTTTGGAACATAGGAACGGGAGTGATTTGTCGGTATAGACAACGGCGCTGCGTATAAGTAAAAAATTATATTTATTATCTAAAAACGCTAAAAAACGTTAGTTACTGTTTTTAGAAATTTGAGTTTATTAACATCTCCGACCGTCTGAATTTAAAATCACAATTTCTTTTAGGGCTATGCTGCATACGAAAAAATCCGAACCGATACTTAAAAAGTATCGGTTCGGATCAAACTTTCTGGTGCCGGAGACCGGACTCGAACCGGTACGGTGTTTCCACCGAGGGATTTTAAGTCCCTTGCGTCTGCCAGTTTCGCCACTTCGGCAAAGTTTGGAGGCGCCACCCAGATTCGGACTGGGGGTAAGGGTTTTGCAGACCCGTGCCTTACCACTTGGCTATGGCGCCTTCAATTACGCATGGGAAACCCCACAATAAAAAAATGGAGCGGGAAACGAGATTCGAACTCGCGACATTTGCCTTGGCAAGGCAACGCTCTACCACTGAGCCATTCCCGCATACATCACTATAAAGAAAGTTACTGGTGGGAACAATAGGGCTCGAACCTATGACCCCCTGCTTGTAAGGCAGATGCTCTCCCAGCTGAGCTATGCTCCCGTAACTTGCTGATATAATATACCAAATTTAAGTATAAAAAGCAAGTGTTTTACGATACAATTTCAAAATTTTTCCTAAAAAAATTTATTTGACGTATTTTGCGTTTCGTTAAGCCGACAATAGGGTAAAAAGCGAGTATTGCATTTAACCTACACTATATATTATATGATAATTTTGCAAAGAAAATACTTTAACCATAAATTGCTTGACTAAAAAAGTCTTTATATCTATAATTAAAATAATAATACACAAATTATGATCGGAGGCGTTATGGAAGAAATCATTTCTTCTGTTTTGCAAGCCGAACAGCGGGCGGAAGATATAATAAAGTCAGCGGCGGAAAAGGCAAAAGTTATCCGCGAACAGGGCGATAAGGAGGCGGAAAACATAAAAAATTCCGCCGTTGCGGTTGCCAAGCTTTCGCGTGCAAAAAAACTGCGCGAAGCCGAGAAGGCGGCGTCTGCGGAATATGATAAAATTATGGGCGAGCAGCAGGAGCATATTTCTCTGCTTTCTGCCGCGGCACGGAAAAACATGCGAAAAGCCGCAGAACTTCTTGCCGAAAGAGTGTTAAAACAATGGCAATAGTTTCCATGACCAAAATGAAACTTATGGCAATGTCTTACCATAAGGAAAAGATACTGAACGCACTGCACAAGACCGGGTGCGTGGAACTGTTCGAGCCGGAAGCGGCGGAACATACTTTTTGCGTTCAGGATAAAACTCTTGCAGAGCTTGAAAGCAGGCTGGCGGAATATACACATGCGGTAGATTTTGTTTCCGATGTGCTTGAAAAAAACAAGGATCTGGCGCGCGGCGGCGAGGGCGGCAAATACCTTTCAAACTTCTTTTTATCGTACGATGAGTTTATGTCCACTCCCGACAGGGAGCCCGACCTTGTTCTCAAAGCGGAAAAAGTTGCCGAATACGAGAGTAAGCTTACTGACCTGAGGGCGGAAAGCATTAAATTACATAATCTTAAAGTTCAGTTGCTGCCGTATTCGGGTGTAAAGCGGAAATTTTCTGAATTTAAGGATACAAAAACGTGCAGCGTGTTTTTCGGTACCGTAAAAAAGGAACAGTTGCCGCAAATATATTCACTTAAAAAAGAAAATGAACCGATAGAAGTATCAGTTTTGGCTGATGCGCAGAGCGTTGCGGTTTTGGTCGTATGCCTTAAATCTGAAAAAGACAGAGTGCAGAAGCGCCTTTCGGAGGCAGCGTTTGTTTCGTGTCCGTTTTCTTACGATATGTCCGCCCGCGAAAAAATCGAGGAGATAGTCGGGCAGGCGAAAGAGGTGAAAAAAGAGGAGGAACGGATAAACGCCGCAATCTGCGGGCAGCCGGAACTTCTCAAAGACCTTAAAATACTTGCGGACTATTACTCTTTTGCGGTTGAAAAAACCAGGGACGCGGAAAAATTCCGCCATACGGGCACTACTTTCATTCTTGAAGGATATGTGCCGGAAGGTGAGGAGGAGCGGGTAAAGAGCGCGGTAAGCATGGTTACGGACGCGGTTTTTACTGAGTTTTCCAAACCCGAAGAAAATGATACTCCGCCCACTCTTACAAAAAACGGCAAAGTTATTACCCAGGCGGAATTTATAACCGACCTTTATTCGGCGCCCAATTACAGGGAAGTGGATCCTAACGGAGCGGTTTTCTTCTTTTTCATGATTTTTATGGGCGTAATAATGGCAGACATCGGTTACGGTATAATAATGATTATAGCGGGGCTTACGCTGGCGTTCAGGATAAAGGTGGATAACGGCGCAAGGCGGTTGTGGTTTATAATAGCTTTCGGCGGAGTTTTCTCAATAATATTCGGGGTGTTGTTCAACTCCTTTTTCGGTGCGGCGCTGCTGCCGTTTTCAATTCTTCCGAGTCCCGTGCCGGACGGGAACGGCACAACGGGGCTTATGACGATACTTTTGGGTTGTCTGGCTCTCGGCGTACTGCATATAGCAACGGGGTATTTTTTTAAGGCGCTTAACTGTTTTAAGCAAAAGGACGTTGCCGGCGGGATCTTTGAAGGGCTTATATGGGTGCTCTTTTTCATCGGGTTCGTATTAGCGGCGTTTAATTTCCTTGTTGGTTATCTCATGCCGGAGGCGCTTGAAAATATGAATGCGGGCGTAAGAAACTTTTTTGACGCAGCTGCCCTCCCCGGGCTTATAATCGCAGGGGTAACGCTGCTTATCGCCGCGCTTACCGCGGGCAGGAAGGAGAAAGGGTTCGGCAAGGTTTCCAAGGGGTTCGGCGCTATTTACGGGATAATAAGCCTAATGAGCGACATACTTTCCTATGCCCGTCTTTTCGGGCTTATGCTTTCCGGCATGATCATTGCCGCAACGTTTAACGACCTGGGTTTGAGCATAATGAGCGGCGGAAGTCTGGGTTATATTTTCGGTCCTCTGGTCATAGGCGTGGGACATATATTTAATATAGCTATGGGAGTGCTCGGCGCTTATATTCATGACAGCAGACTGCAATATATAGAGTTCTTTTCAAAATTCTATACGGGCGAAGGGGAGAAATTTACTCCGCTTGGTTCCGATATTCGATACATTTACTTAACGAAATAGTACGGAGGTATAAATTTATGACAGGTTCGGCTTTGGCTACCTTGGGGCTTGCGCTTTGCGCGGGGCTGTGCGGTTTCGGGTCTTCGCTCGGATTGTATTACACGGGATCTGCCGCGGCGGGAGTTCTCGCCGAGGAGCCCAAAAAATTCAGTAAAATGCTGGTGCTTGTGGTTTTGCCGGCAACGCAGGGCATTTACGGGTTTGTTTTTGCCATAATCGGCATGAGCGGGATAACGCCGGATATGACGACGTTAGAGGGTGCAAGGTTATTCGGCGCCGCAATGGCTTTGGCTATCTCGGGTTGTCTTTCGGGCATTCTGCAGGGTAAAACGGCGGTTGCGGGTATTTATGCCGTTGCTAAAAACGAATCGCTTTCCGGCAAACTCATACTTTTCCCGGCAATGGTCGAAACCTACGCCATATTAGGGCTTGTGGTTTCTATTCTCCTTATGTAAAGGCAGACTATGGAAGGGAAAGAAGCAATTATCAACCGCATCATTCAGGACGCGGAAAAAAAAGCGGAAGAGATTACGGATACCGCAAACGGGTATTCCTCCGCAAAAAAGCAAGAGGCGGAAGCATGGGCAAAAGAGTATTCGCAAAGCAAAACGGATGCCCTGCGGCAAGAGGCGGCAAATATTGTTGAAAGAAAAAAGATCGTCGCCCGGATGGACGCCAAAAAGGCGGAGCTTTCCGAAAAGCGCGATATCTTAAAAGCCGTCGACCTGGAAGCCGTGGAACTGCTTAGCAAAACGGATAAGGCAAAATATCTTGCTTTTGCCGAAAAGGTACTCACACTTTATGCCGATTCCGGCGACGAGGTGGTGTTGTCTTCGGACGGGGTATTGACTTTACCCGACATATCAGGTCTGAAAGTTTTTTCCGACAAAAATCTTTCCTTGGCAAAAAAGCGCGGGAACTTTAAGGGCGGAATAAAACTCAGCGGAAAAATATGCGATAAGGACTTTTCCTTTGAAACGTTGGTCGCCGACATTTCAGGCGGGGCAGCGGCGGAATTATCAGAGATTATATTTGGAAATAAGGTATAATTATGTCTAACATACCATATGCCTGCGGTCGTGCCGTGTCTTTGGAAAAGAATTTGCTCGGCACGGAAAGGATAAACAGAATGATAGATTCCGGCGATCCTGCCGAGGCGGTTAAAATACTTTCGGAAGTAAACTTCGGCGGGGGCGTTACGGTATCGTCTTTTATAGATTACGAAAAACTTATAGGCGCGGAGGAAGAACTGTTCGTTTCTTTTATCAGGGAAAACTGTCCTTCAAAGTCTTTAAGAGCTTTTCTGCTGAAAAAGAACGATTATCACAACGCCGAAGTTCTTGTGAGAGAAAAATACCTTAAAACCGATCTTTCGCACATTCTCACGCATGACGGGCTTATAAAAAAAGATGCGCTTAAAAAGGGCATTATGTCGGACAGTTATAAAGATTTTCCGCAAGAGATGCAGGCTGCGCTTACCGAGAGTGATAGGGCTTTTGCTACCGATACCGCAACGGGTTCTTTGATAAATATGTATTTTATCAGGGCATATTTTAACGATCTTTACTCTTTTGCAAAAAAAGACAGATATCTTTTAGCGATATACAGGGCAAAGGCGGACGCCGCTAATATAACCGCCGCGTTAAGAAGCAGGGATATCGGGTATATGGAAAGCGCTTTTATCCCGCACGGCAATATAAACTTGAAGGATGTGCGTTTGCTTTGCGAAGGGCATTTCGAGGATATAAGGGCGGCGTTCCGTTTTTCTGAGCTCAGAGATCTTATATTTTCCGCGGTGCAATGCGCGGAAAAGGATATGCCACTGACGGAGTTTGAAAAATCGGCGGACGGATATGCGGTTTCGTACCTTATGCGTTATAAATTTCAGTCCGGCGGGATGCTGCCTTTTATAAGGTATTGCTTTTATAAACTTGCCGATATAAGTAACGTGAGAATTATTCTTGCAGGGCTTATTAACGGCGAGAAAAGCGCTGATATAAAGGACAGATTGAGGGAACATTATGCAGGGTAAAATGGCTGTTATAGGCGACGGAGACAGTGTGCTTGTTTTTTCATCCGTGGGAATTGACTCTTTCCCCGTAAAGGATGGAAAAGATGCCGAGGCGCGCTTAATATCGCTCGCTAAAAGATATAAAATCATTTTTATTACGGAAGCGCTTGCAAGAGAAAATGACGAAATAATCAAAAGGTACCTTGCAAAGCCTTATCCCATAATTATACCGCTTCCTTCGGGCTCCGGCGAAAGCGGTTACGGTGAAAGCCTTATAAAGTCGGCAATGGAGAAGGCTTTGGGTATAGACATACTTTATAATAAAAATAAGGACGGCGAGGACAAAACGGATTAGTATGGAAAGCAGAATAATAAAGGTCGCGGGGCCCCTTATCGTGGCGGATAATATGGCTGACAGCAAGCTGTTCGACGTGGTGCGGGTAGGACCTGACAGGCTTACAGGCGAAATAATAGAATTGCGCGGAGATAAGGCTTCCGTGCAGGTATACGAAGAAACCAGCGGTCTGGGCGTTGGCGATAAGGTGGAAACCACCGGCGAACCCCTTTCCGTGGAGTTGGGGCCCGGCCTTATAGAGAGCATTTTCGACGGGATTCAGCGCCCCCTCGATAAAGTGTATGCAAAGTACGGGGACAGAATAAAAAAGGGCATGGCGGTAGACAGCATTGACCATAACAAGAAATGGGACTTTAAAGCCGTTGCCGCCGAGGGAGACCGGGTCTCCGCGGGCGATATTATAGGCGAAGTGCAGGAAACCTCCGTAATATCCCATAAAATTATGGTTCCTCACGGGGTTGAGGGCACCGTAAAGCATATTGTTTCGGGGAGTTTTGATGTAACAGAGACAGTTGCCGTTCTCGATACTGCCGACGGCGAAGTCAAACTTTCCATGATGCAGAAATGGCCGGTCCGTAAGGGCAGACCTTATAAATCGAAAATAAACCCGTATATGCCCATGGTTACCGGGCAGCGGGTGATTGATACGCTTTTTCCCATAGCCAAAGGCGGCGTGGCGGCAGTGCCGGGACCGTTCGGCAGCGGAAAGACCGTGGTGCAGCATCAGCTTGCAAAATGGGCGGATGCGGATATTATAGTTTACGTCGGCTGCGGAGAGCGCGGCAACGAGATGACGGACGTTTTGAATGAGTTCCCCCAGCTTAAAGACCCCAAGTCCGGCGAGCCGCTCATGAAGCGGACGGTACTTATAGCCAACACTTCGGATATGCCCGTCGCAGCGCGGGAGGCTTCGATTTACACAGGTATAACAATTGCGGAATATTTTCGGGACATGGGGTACAACGTGGCAATCATGGCGGACTCCACTTCCCGCTGGGCGGAGGCGCTCAGGGAAATGAGCGGCAGATTAGAGGAAATGCCGGGCGAGGAAGGGTATCCCGCATATCTTTCATCCCGCCTTGCGGAGTTTTACGAACGCGCCGGCATGGTGCATACGCTGTGCTCCGGAGAGCGCATGGGTTCGGTTACGTCGATAGGCGCCGTTTCTCCCCAGGGCGGAGATATTTCGGAACCCGTTTCACAGGCGACGCTCAGGATAGTAAAAGTATTTTGGGGGCTTTCCTCTTCGCTTGCGTACAGAAGGCATTTTCCCGCGATAGACTGGATGATAAGCTATTCGTTATACGCGGATAAACTTGCCGATTGGTATAATGCCAATATTGCCGCCGATTTTTGCGAGCTTAGGGCGTTTGCAACGGGCATATTGCAGGAGGAGGCGGAGTTGGACGAAATAGTAAGGCTTGTCGGAGCGGACGCACTTTCTTATAAAGACCGCCTTACCATGGAAACGGCAAAATCTATAAGAGAGGACTATCTTCACCAGAACGCGTTCCATGAGACCGATACCTATACTTCGCTGAAAAAGCAGCATAAAATGCTCAAACTCATATACGATTTTCACGTTCTTGCGGGAGAAGCGCTTGAACGGGACGCAGAGTTTGAAGATATAGTAAACCTGCCCGTAAGGGAGAAAATAGGCAGAGCCAAATATATCGAAGAAGAAAAAGCGGACAGGATAGACGCCATTGAAGATGAAATGAAAAAAGAGCTTAAAGCCCTTGGGTACGGAGATAGCGATGAACAGGGAATATAAGACCATAAAGGAAGTTGTGGGCCCGATAATGCTTGTGGAAGGCGTTGAAGGTGTCAAATATAACGAACTTGTGGAGATAATACAAAAAAACGGGGAGATCCGCCGGGGAAAGGTGCTGGAAGTAAACAAGGATAAAGCGCTTGTACAGCTGTTCGAGAGCGCGCAGGGGCTGCAAATATCCACCAGTCGCGCCAAATTTTTAGGGCACGGCCAGCATCTTGCCGTTTCCGAAGATATGCTGGGGCGGGTGTTTGACGGAATGGGCAACCCCAGGGACGGCGGGGCTCCCGTCATAGCCGAGAAGTTTATGGATATAAACGGAGAACCCATAAACCCCGCCGCGCGCGATTACCCGGACGAATTTATTCAGACGGGAATTTCCGCGATAGACGGACTTAACACGCTTGTTCGGGGGCAGAAACTCCCCGTGTTCAGTATGTCCGGGCTGCCGCACGCGCAGCTTGCAGCGCAGATAGCGCGGCAGGCGAAAGTGCTCGGTAAGGACGAAAAGTTTGCGGTAGTGTTTGCAGCGGTAGGCATAACTTACGAAGAGATGGAATATTTTGTGGAAGATTTCAGAAAAACGGGTGCTATAGAAAGGACGGTACTTTTTACCAACCTTGCCAACGACCCCGCAATAGAACGCATTTCCACGCCGAGGATGGCGCTTACCTGTGCCGAATATCTTGCCTATGACTTGGGTATGCACGTTTTGGTCATAATTACGGATATAACCAATTATTGCGAATCTTTAAGGGAGGTTTCCGCCGCAAGAAAAGAGGTGCCCGGCAGGCGCGGCTATCCCGGTTACCTTTATACCGACCTTGCGTCCATGTACGAAAGGGCTGGCAGAATAAAGGGCAAAAAGGGCTCGATTACCCAGATACCCATACTTACCATGCCGGAAGACGACAAAACTCATCCCATTCCGGACCTTACCGGATATATCACTGAGGGGCAGATAATACTTTCGAGGGAACTTTTTAAGAAGGGCGTAACTCCGCCCATAGATATACTTCCTTCCCTTTCAAGGCTGAAAGATAAAGGTATAGGCGAAAACAAGACGAGAGAAGATCATGCGGATACTATGAATCAGCTTTTTGCCGCATACGCGCGGGGAAAAGAGGCCAAGGAACTTTCCGCCATACTCGGCGACGCGGCTTTGACCGATACGGACAAACTTTATGCAAAATTTGCCGAACGGTTTGAAAGGGAATATATTTCGCAGGGGTTCGATACGGACAGAAGCATTGCCGAGACTCTCGATATAGGTTGGAAACTGTTAAAGATCCTCCCGCGTTCCGAACTGAAACGCATAAAAGAAAAATATATTGAAAAATATATGGGCGGGCAGGAGGACAAAGGGGAAAACGGCAGTGGCAAGAATTAACGTAAATCCCACGCGCATGGAACTCAGCCGATTAAAGGCACGGCTTAAAACGGCAATGCGCGGGCACAAACTCTTAAAAGACAAAACAGACGAACTGATCCGCCGATTTACGGCGATTATCAAAGAAAACAAACGCCTTAGGGACGAGGTGGAAGAGGATATGTCCCGCGTGCTGACTCAGTTTTCCGCCGCAAAAAGCCTTATGTCCGAAGAAGATATAGAACTTGCGTTTTCCATGCCGGCAGTATCGCTTGAAGTGGAGTGCGCTTCGCAGAGCATAATGAATGTTGCCGTTCCCAGGCTTATTCTGAGCGAAAAGGGCTCGGAGAAAGCTTATCCTTATGCTTTTGCCGCCGTTACCAGCGAAGCGGATTATTCTGTCAGAATGATGGGAAAAACAGTTTATAAACTTGTAAAGTTAGCCGAGACGGAAAAGACTGCCCAGATGCTTGCCGACGAGATAGAAAAGGGTAAGCGCCGCGTGAACGCATTGGAAAACATAATGATACCGTCGCTCGAGGAAACAATAAAATATATATCCATGAAACTTGAAGAAAACGATAGGAGCAGCAGGACGCGGCTAATGAAGGTAAAATCTATGCTGGAAGAGGGTGCAAGATGAAGTATGCGATAGGCGTCGATATAGGTGGAATGAGCGTGAAGGCAGGGCTTGTGAATGAAAACGGCGCAATGCTCGAAAAAAACGCAGTAAAAAGCGCCGATACTCCTGAAAAACTTATAAAAAACATGGCAGGGCAGATAAACAGTCTGCTTGCCGGTAACAAACTCGATATAGCCGACGTTTGCGGCATAGGCGTAGGTTGCCCGGGCGCCATATCCGGGGAAAAGGGAGTGGTGGATATCCTTCCCAACCTCGGGTGGAAAAACGTGCCTCTTGCCGCCGAACTGAAAAAATATTTCGATACGAGAATAAGGCTTTCAAACGACGCCAACGCCGCGGTATTGGGCGAATATAAATACGGCTGTGCCAGGGGCTACACAAACTGCGTAATGCTGACGCTCGGCACGGGCGTGGGCGGCGGACTAATTATAAACGGCAGGCTTTACGAAGGTAAGGACTGTAAGGGCGCGGAACTCGGGCATACCACTTTGGTTTTGGACGGGGAGCCCTGCACCTGC
This sequence comes from uncultured Eubacteriales bacterium, assembly GCA_949288785.1. GTDB lineage: Bacteria > Bacillota > Clostridia > Christensenellales > Borkfalkiaceae > UBA1259. The sequence continues at coordinate 53,412 of CASELQ010000003.1, forward strand.
GGCAGGAACGGCTGTGTGGAAACGTATGTTTCGGCTACCGCGCTTATCCGCCAGACAAAGGCCGCCATGCTCGGGGATCTCGATTCCGCTATGTGGAAGTACGTTTCGGGCGACATTGAAAAGGTGGACGGCCGCACCGCTTTTGCCTGCGCAAAAACGGGCGACAGGACCGCTGAAAGAGTAGTTTCGCAGTATATACGCTATCTTTCCGAGAGCCTTATGAATCTTATGAACATATTCCGCCCGGACGTGATTATAATAGGCGGCGGGATAAGCGGAGAAAAGACGTATCTTACGGACAGGATACATAAATACTGCGCTAAGTTTTATTACGGCTATAAGCACAGCCCCAAGCCGGAAATACTTACCGCAACTCTCGGCAACGACGCTGGCATAATAGGCGCCGCCGCCCTTGTTACAGAATAAATTCAAAGGAGAAACCATATGAAGTTCACACCTGTTTATGACAAAAAATTCAAACCTATGAGCATTGTTTTGAGAGATTTTAAAAAGATGGTGGAAAAAGCCCCTTCAAAAGAGCTCGGAATATGCGTGGAGAGAAACGACGGGTATAATTACGTTTACCGTCTCAATATATTCGCCTCGCCAGAAAAACGTGCGGAAAATTACGATATTGCCGAGCGTATAATAAAATCCATGCTCTGGGTTGCGGGAGGATATAAAATTTATATCTCGGGCGACGAATATATTTACGACCGCATAAAAAAAGATTATACCCTGGAAGGCGCCCGCGCCTTTGACGTAGATTTTATGCAGACCGTATTCGAAAAGCCGTTTGAAGTTATATGGTGTGCAGAAAGTCTCCCCGAATATTCGCCCTGCAACGTGAGTATAGGCGGGCATCTTGACGGGTGCCGCATAGGGTTTGACGCGGGCGGCAGCGACCGTAAAGTAAGCGCCGTGATAGACGGCAAAGTGGTTTACAGCGAAGAAGTCGTATGGTTCCCCAAAGTAAATTCCGACTGGCATTATCATTATGAGGGGATAAAAGCCGCCATGCAGAGTGCCGCTTCCAAAATGCCGCGGGTAGACGCAATAGGCGTTTCCAGCGCGGGCGTATACATAAACAACAAGATAATGGTTGCCTCACTCTTTCTTAAAGTGCCCAAGGAAGACTATAAGCCGCACGTACAGAACATGTATATAGATATAGCAAAGGAGTTCGGCGCGCCGCTGGAAGTTGCCAACGACGGAGACGTTACCGCGCTTGCCGGCGCCATGGACTTAAAAGACAATTCCGTGCTCGGCATAGCCATGGGCACGAGCGAAGCTGTTGGCTATATCAACGATAAAGGACTTTTAAACGGCTGGCTTTCCGAAGTGGCTTTCGTGCCGGTAGATTTTGAAAAGACCGCCATGGTGGACGAATGGAGCGGCGATTACGGCTGCGGAGTGAAATACTTTTCGCAGGACGGCGTGATTAAACTTGCGGAAAACGCGGGTTATAAATTTAAAGACGGTTCTTCGCCTGCGGAAAAACTTAAAGAAATACAAAAACTAATGGCAGAGGGCAGCGGACTTGCCCGCCGTATTTATGAAGATATAGGTATTTACCTCGGTTACGCAATACCGTATTATGCCGAGTTCTATAAGATCAAGCACCTGCTTATATTGGGCAGGGTAACAAGCGGCGAAGGCGGAGCAATAATCATAGCAAAAGCAAAAGAAGTGCTTGCGGCGGAATTCCCGGAATACGCCGATATCAACATAATTATGCCCGATGAATCTAACAAGCGCGTAGGGCAGAGTATTGCGGCGGCGTCTCTTCCCGAGATAAAAAAACAATATTTATGATGAGGTAATGTAAAACAGTATTATATTTGCCGAAAAACAGGTAAACGTAAATTCGGCGGCGGGGCTGTAATTTGCCCCGCCGCCGGACTATATTCACACCTGAAAGTGCTGAATCTGAAAGCGCCGACATAAAATTTTGCCGCACAATTAAAGCGGACGTCCGGCAATACAGCCGCTATATTTTTTAGCGGACGGCATTTCCGTTTGGAAAAATATAAGGCTTTTACATTTTATGAACGTACATTCTTAAATTCTCGCCCGAATCGTCGCACATATCAAACAAATATTGCCATCCGTACTTCTCGTAAAAAGAGGAAAGGGAAGTGATAAGATACAGCGTTTTTATTCCTCGTTTTGCCATATCCGTGCACGCATAATCTAACAGCGCGCCCGCTATGCCTCTGTTTCTGTGCTCCTTTTCGGTGTAAACGGCGCATACGTTGGGCGTAAGGTCCTTTCGTGCGTGAAAGTCGTTTTCAATAACGCCTAATTCGGCTATTATTTTATCCTTGCTTACGGCAACATACCATTGCGGCACAGGGCTTTTCCCGTATATACATTCCGTTATTCTTTTTTCATACTCGTTTTCGGGAATATTCCATTTTTCCGCAAACCACGCCGCGGCGCCGTCCTTTAACGAAGGAATATCGCAAAGGCGGAATATCTCATAGTCCTTTTTCATAAATCAATTTAATAACTCGGCGCCGCAAATATACGGCGCCGTGCATAAACAAATTATTCATCTTCCGCAATCTTTCTTGCCACGAAAACGCCGCTTGCCGAAGCGTGCGAAAGGGAATGGGTAACGCCGCTCCCGTCGCCTATAACGTAAAGCCCCTTTAATTTGGTTTGAAGATTTTTATCGATCTCCACCTGCATGTTATAAAACTTTACTTCCACGCCGTACAGCAAAGTATCGTCGTTGGCGGTACCCGGGGCAATTTTATCAAGCGCGTAAATCATCTCTATTATCCCGTCCAAAATACGCTTAGGCAGCACCAGCGAAAGATCTCCGGGAGTGGCTGAAAGGGTGGGGACGGTTACGTTTTCTTCAATGCGTTTTTCCGTGCTGCGCCTGCCGCGTATGAGATCTCCGAACCGCTGTACTATAACTCCGCCGCCCAGCATATTGGAAAGGCGGGCAATGCTCTCGGCATAACCGTTGCTGTCCTTAAAAGGCTCGGAAAAGTGTTTTGCCACGAGAAGCGCAAAATTTGTGTTGCGGGTTTTTTTGGCGGGATCTTCAAAACTGTGCCCGTTAACCGTTACTATCCCGTTGGTGTTTTCGTTTACCACTATTCCGTTAGGGTTCATGCAGAACGTGCGCACGTTGTCTTCAAACTTTTCGGTTCTGTAAACTATTTTGCTCTCGTAAAGCTCATCGGTAAGCGTGGAAAAGATCTCCGCGGGAAGTTCCACCCTCACGCCTATATCCACGCGATTTGATTTCGTGGGAATATTAAGTTTTTTGCAAAGACTTTCCATCCAGCTGCTCCCGCTCCTGCCTACGGATATTATACAGTCAGTACAGGTATGTTCGCCGTTCTTTGCAATGACGGTAAACCCGTGTTCCTGCTTTTTGATGTCGGTAACGGGGCAGTCAAAGAAAAAGTCCGCTTTGTCTTTTATCTCTTCGTAAAAATTTTTAAGCACGATATAATTTTTATCCGTGCCGAGGTGCCGCACCTTTGCTTCGAGAAGGTTTAATTTATTTTGCAGGCAGAGTTTTTTTAAATGAGTGCCCGCCGTCGAATACATTCGCGTGCCTTCTCCGCCGTATTGCATATTGATATGATCCACATATTCCATAAGCTCAATGGCCTCTTTTTTGCCTATGAACTCGTGCAAGGTGCCGCCGAAATCATTGGTGATATTGTATTTTCCGTCGGAAAAGGCGCCCGCGCCGCCGAATCCGGACATTATGGAGCAGGTTTTGCAGGATATGCAGCTCTTTATTTTTTTGCCGTCTATGGGGCATTTCCTGAACTCTAAGGAATGCCCGGCCTCGAACACGGCAACCTTAAATTGCGGCTTTAATTTTGTAAGCTCGTATGCGGCAAATATCCCGCCGGGCCCCGCACCTACTATGATAACGTCGTACTTCATTTTTTCCTCCGATATAAAACCTTATCAATTATATCACGGAAACTTATTTTTTTCAATTAAATAACCGAAAATATTATCGGTACTCTTGATTTTTGGAAAATATCGGGTATAATAGTAACTGAATACAGGTAAAAAGAGGGCGTATCATGAAGATAACTTTGAATCCGGATAAAGAAGTGGTGAGAACCGTACGCGAAGGGCTTATAAAAAAGGGCGGTTACTGTCCGTGCCGGCTGCAAAAGACCGAGGAATATAAATGTATGTGCAAGGAATTCCGCGATCAAATAGCCGACCCGAATTTCGAGGGGTTTTGCCATTGCAGACTGTTCTATAAATCAAAAGGCTGAATTTTCCGTATAAATAATTTTCCGTGAAGAACGGTTAAAACGTAGCAAAAATAACTGACAAAGTTTTTTTAATGTTGTATAATGTGTTCAGGCGATTAAATAGTTAAATAAATAAAAGGGGCTTATAATATGAAAACAGTTAAAGACAAGTATCTGGTTGTAGGTGCGGATTTTGCAGGATTTCCGTTAAAAGAAGCGGTATGCGAACATCTCAGGAAAAAGGGGTGGAAAATAACCGACCTCGGCGTAACCAAGGACAGCGACCCCAACGACACGGAGAATATGTTCCACAGAGTGGGGTTAAGGGTCGGCAGTAAAATTTCCGAAGGGGAATTTGAAAGGGCTCTCATATTCTGCGGCACGGGTATGGGAATACATATTGCCGCAAGTAAATGCCCTCACGTTCATGCGGGCGTTGTGGAAAGCGTGCCCGCCGCGCTGCGTGCTATTACGGGGAACGGGGTAAACGTGCTTGCCATGGGCGCTTTTTACGTTGCACCGCAGATGGGGTGCGACATTGCGGACGCATATCTGCACGCAGACCTCGGCACGGGATACGAATGGTGGCATAATTTTTACGAATTCCATAAGCTTGCCATAGACGAGCTTGAAGCTTTCAATTATGAAGAATACAAAAAGAACGGGTTTAAGGTAAAACATCTCGGAGATTACGACCTTACACTCGAAGACAAGCCGGAAGAATTGATGTAATTACGTAAAGATACGCCCCGCAGAATCGGGGCGTATCTTTACGTAACTGTTTTTTGACCGCTTATAACAATTATATCCCGCTTTAAATAAAAGAAATAATCTTTCCGTCTCTGCAGTTGACAGGAGCGGTGTGCAGTTATGTTTATTTTACTTTATTTTCTACAAACGTTTGACTAAAACTTTTTAAATTTGGTATTATATAAATACTGAGTTTTTTAAAAAATTTACAACTCGATTTTCGGAGAAGACAATGAAAAAAATAACAGAGGTGCTCTGCGGCAGCGCTGTTGACAAATACAGGCCGATACCTTTTTGGAGCTGGAACGACAAGCTGACGCCTGAGGAACTGAAAAAACAAATCTGCTGGATGAAAAAACAGGGGTTCGGCGGTTTTTTTATGCACGCAAGGGCGGGACTGCTTACCGAATATCTCAGTGATGACTGGTTTGAATGTATTTCGGCTTCTGTCGATGAGGGAAAAAAAGAGGGGCTTACCTGCTGGGCTTACGATGAAAACGGCTGGCCGAGCGGTTTTGTGGGCGGAAAACTTTTGGAAGATCCGGACAATTGCGACAGATTTCTTTCTTACAATACGGGCGAATTTGACCCGGAGGCACTCGTTTCATACCTTATTACAGAGGATAAAATAATAAGGGCTTCGGAAGGCGGAAAGGGCGAATATTTAAACGTATACGAGCATATTTCCGTTTCCACCGCCGATATTTTAAACGGCGAAGTTGTAGATAAATTTTTAAATCTTACTCACGAGCAGTATCTTAAAAGGCTGGGCGGCGAATTCGGAAAGTTAGAGGGCTTTTTTACGGATGAGCCTCAGTATTATCGCGCAAAACACGCATACACGCGCGTCCTGCCCGCGTATTTTAAAGAGCAGTACGGAGAAGATGTTTTAGACAGCCTCGGGCTTATGTTCGTTGAAAAGGAAGGTTACAGGGCGTTCAGATATAAGTATTGGAAGAGCATGCAGGCCTTAATGCTCAAAAATTTTGCCGAAAAGGTTTATTCGTGGTGCGACGGACACGGAGTAAAGCTTACCGGGCATTACGTTGAGGAAACAAGGCTGGAATATCAGAACGTATGTTGCGGAGGAGTTATGCCGTTTTATGAATTCGAGCATATACCGGGGGTGGACCACTTAGGCCGCGAACCTTCCGCTCCGGCGGCTCCGAAACAGGTTTCTTCCGTAGCGGCGCAGCTCGGAAAAAAACAGGTTCTTACCGAAACGTTCGGTTGCGGCGGTTGGGGAATTACCCCGCGCGAACTGAAAATAAACGCCGAAAGCCAGTTTGTAAACGGCGTCAATCTTATGTGTCAGCATCTCCTTCCGTATTCTGAAAGGGGGCAGAGAAAGCGCGATTATCCAGCACATTTTTCATGGGTAAACCCATGGGTGAGAAAAGATTTTAAGTCTTTCAACGATTACTTTGCACGCCTTGGGTACCTTCTCGGCGAAAGCACGGAAGAGGTAAAAACCGCCGTATTCTGCCCGATGAGGAGTATGTATTTTTATTTTAAGCGCGCGGAATTCGATGCGGGTACGAATTTGGCATGCAAGGAAATAGAAATCTCTTATCAAAATCTCGTTAAAAAACTTTCGGCAATGCAGCTGCCTTACCATATTGCCGATGAAACGGTTATGGAAAAGCATGCCGCCGTTAAAGACGGAAAACTTATAATAGGGCAGTGCGCGTATACATATCTTATTTTTCCAAAAACCGTTACCATGGACAGGGCAACCAAAAAACTTGTCGATGAGTTTATCGCTCAGGGCGGCAGAATTCTTTTTACGGACGGCGTGCCGGAATATCTCGAAGGAGAACCGTGCAATTACGGATATTCGAGTAATATTGTTTTAGATGAAATAGTAGCGGACGGAGAATATTGCGTAGACGATAACTGCACCGCGGTTCAGTCGGTAATGAGAGAGATAGGCGGCAGAAAGTTTATTTTTGCCGTTAACCTTGATAATAAAAAAGATTATACTTTGACTTTCTCGGGCAACTTCTCAAGTTTTGTAAGGCTTGACCTTGAAACTCTCGAAACCAAAAAAATGTCCACACGCGTGCATTTTCACCCGGGTGAGTCTTTTGTGCTCTTTTTGTCAAACGAGCGGGCGGAGCCGGCGAATGAGTTGCCCGAGTTTAGCTTTAAGGCGCCTTATAAAGTCGTGCGTTCCAGCGGTAACTATATGCTTTTGGATAAGCTTTCATATTCTCTTGACGGAGTGAATTATTCCGAACCGTTAAGGTACATGGGAGTATTCAACGAACTTCTTGAAAAGCGCCATAACGGGGCAGTCTATCTTAAATATGAGTTTACCGCCGATTATGTGCCTGATAATATCAGTTTCCTCGCGGAGGATATGCACAACGAATATTGCGAGGTGAACGGGCACAGAGTGGCGTTCGGCGGACATTCGGATTTTGAGCGCGCCGTTCTGCGTGCCGATATATCCGGTTATGTGAAAAAGGGGAAAAACAGCGTTATAATAAAGATCAATTTTTATGAAAGCGACCGTGTATATTATGTTCTTTTCGGCGAGAACGTTACCGAAAGCCTTAAAAACTGCCTTGCTTACGACACCACGATAGAGGCTTGTTATTTGCAGGGTGATTTCGGCGTATATTCCCGTAAAGATTTTATTCCGGGCAAAACCGATAACATATTGATAGGCGAAGATTTTTATATAGGCGAGCCGAAAGCTTTTGTAACCGACCTTGTAAAAGACGGGTATCCGTTCTTTGCGGGCGATATAACGTTAAAGACCTCTTTTATAAGCGACGGAAACCCCGCCGTCTTGAAACTTTCCGGCAATTATTGCCTTTGCGACCTTGTTATAAACGGCAAAAAGGTCAAAAAATCTTATTTTGCGGACATGGCGGATGTTACGGGATATCTGAAACAAGGCGAAAACCTTGCGGAGATAACGCTGTATTCGGGAAACAGGAATCTTTTGGGACCCTTGCATTTCAAAGAAACAGAAGAACCCACCGGAGTCGGGCCGTATACTTTTGAACTGCCCGGAACATGGAAGAACGGTATAAGCAGTGAGGAACGAAATAATTATGCCTTCGTAAGATTCGGCTTGTTCGACAACTGAAAACAAAGAATATTTTGAAAATATTATATAAAAAATAAAAACTAAAAAGGCGGTTAAAATCATGAGCAATTTTAATGAAGCAAAAGCAGTTTTCAAACGTTACGGCGTAGACGTGGAGAAGGCGCTTGAAGAGCTTGCCTCCATTCCCGTTTCGCTGCACTGCTGGCAGGGGGACGACGTTACGGGTTTCGATCACGACGGACCTCTTACCGGCGGTATACAAACTACGGGCAATTATCCCGGGAGAGCGCGTACTCCCGAAGAACTTATGGCGGACCTCGACCAGGTAATAAAGCTTGTTCCCGGCGCCAAAAAGATAAACGTTCACGCCTGTTATGCAATCTTTGAAAAGGGTGAATTTGTCGACAGGGATAAAATAGAACCCAGACACTTTAAAAAATGGGTGGAATTTGCCAAAAAACACGGTATGGGGCTGGATTTTAACCCCACCTTCTTTTCTCATCCCATGGCGGCAAGCGGGCTTACGCTTTCCTCGCCGGATGAAACAGTAAGAGAGTTCTGGATAAATCACGGAAGAGCGTGCGTTAAGATCTCGGAATATTTTGCTAAAGAAACGGGTATTCCCTGCGTAATGAATATCTGGACGGGAGACGGGTTAAAAGACGTACCCGCCGACAGGTTGGGGCCGCGCCTTCGCTATAAAGACTCTATAGATAAGATATTGGCAGATTACGATAAAAATCTGGTTAAGCCGTGTGTTGAAAGTAAAGTTTTCGGTATCGGCGTGGAGAGTTATACGGTCGGGAGCGCCGAATTTGCCCTTTCCTATGCGGCGAAAAAAGGCTGCCTGCCCCTTATGGATAACGGGCACTATCATCCTACCGAGTATGTTTCGGACAAAATATCCGCGCTGCTTGCCTTCTTCCCGGAGATTGCGTTGCACGTAACCCGCCCGGTTCGCTGGGATTCCGATCACGTTGTGGCGTATGACGATGAAACGCGGGAGATAGCCAAGGAGATAGTGAGAAACGACGCGATAAAAAGAGTTTATATAGCGCTTGACTATTTCGACGCCAGCATAAACAGGATAGCCGCATGGACCGTTGGCGCAAGAAACATGCAAAAAGCCCTTATGTACGCAGTCCTTCAACCGAATAGGCGCCTTAAAGAGTTGCAGGACGCAATGAATTATACAGAACTTTTCGTCTTGCAGGAAGAACTTAAAATGCTGCCTTACAGCGATATTTGGGAGGAATATTTAAGGCGGCAGGGCGTGCCGGGCGACGAATGGTTCGATATTGTGAAAAAATATGAAAAGGATGTTCTGTCCAAGAGAAAATAAAAGTTTACTTTTTAGAGTTAAGGAGCTGACATGAAAGACACTATAAAAGAACTTATAGAAATATCTCAATATGCCGGTTGCCGTGCCGATTACACGCAGGGCGGCGGCGGCAATACTTCGGTCAAAAACTACGAAAAGGGTATAATGCTCATAAAGGCATCCGGGTATCGGCTAAAAGATATAGACGAGACAACCGCGTTTGTAGGGGTGGATCTGAAAAAAATATCCGATTACTATAACAGCGTAAATACTTCCGTAAAAAAAGATTACGAAAAAGAAAGTGCGGCGGTTTCGGCGGAATCGGTAATAGATCTGCCGGGGATAAAAACTTTAAGACCCAGTGTGGAAGTCGGTTTTCATTCTATACTTAAACAATACGTAATACACACTCATTCGGTTTTTGCTAACATTCTCACTTGCAGCAAGGAGGGCGAAGCTATCGCAAAGGAAATTATTTCCGGCAAAGATTACGGCTTTATCTTCCTTCCGTATATAAATCCCGGGTTTGAACTGACGCTCGCCATGAAGCGCGGCATAGAAAAGTATGAGGCGGAAACGGGAAGATATCCCGAGGTCATTTTCATGAAAAATCACGGACTTGTGATAAATGCAGACAGTGCCGCCCGCGCAATAAACCTTCATACCGACGTAAATGAAAGCATAAAGAAAAAATTCGGGTTAGAGGGGTTTGAGAAAGTTACGCTTATTCCCGAAAACAGCGGCTATATGTCCGCCACGGAAATTATATCGGACTTTATGAAGGGGAATAATCTCGATAAAGAGTATCTCGATAAATATCCGCTTTATCCGGATCAGCTGGTATACTTAAACAATATCCTTGCGCACTCTCCAGATACGCTTATAGTAAAGGACGGAAAAGTTTTTTATAACACCGATATAAAACAGGCAACCACTTTAGAAGAAACGCTTGCCGCTTATCTGTTCGTGATAACAAACGTAAAAAAAGCGGGGCTTACTCTCGCCATAATGAACGAGCAGGAAGTTTACTTTATCAATCACTGGGAAGCCGAAAAGTATCGCCGTTCGGTTAAATAGTATTTTTGCGCCTGTCTTTGTCAAGACAGGCGCATTATATTTTATAAATAATTGAGAAAGATATAAATGCAGAGAATACTACCGGCATACCCGCTTTGGGTGATCGATCCGATGTTTTCCGTATAGGCTAATACGGATGAACTTAATAAAGGAAATACCGTATTCTGGTCAGGGGCACAGAAACGCGTCTACGGTTTTGTGCGTTTTAATGGAAACGCTTATTCTTTCATGGGGATTAAGGGCGGCATACTGCCGCTTACTCAAACGAGCGTAAATATAAGCGCGTTTTCTACGGATTATACTTTTTGTTGTAACGAATTTGAACTGAAAATACGGTTTATATCGCCATTAACACCTGATAACCCGGAAATAATGTCCTGTATGCTACACGCAATACGAAGTAATTCCCGCCGCGGGTATAACGGTAAACGAGTTTTCAATAGCCTTGGCAATGGACGAAGAGTTTTGTTACGGTACGGAACCCGCACCAGTAACCGGGGGAGTGCTTGCCCTGAACGACTATGAAGCGGCGTATTTTACGCGGTCAAGAAATCTTATTTTATCCGAGGTTCGAGATTCCGTTGCTCCGGATTGGGGAGATATATACATTGCAGGTGAAGAATGTTGGCTGGTAAGCGATTCCGGCATAAACCTTTATACTTCCGAAGGAAGATGTGAAAACATCCGTAAAAACTTTGAAAGGTTTTATATTCTGTGTATTAACCGCTCTCTCAAAGGCTATATGATGACGGGGTATGACGATAAAGTGTCGGTTTTCTATTTCGGTGAATGGCTTAAATGTTATTTTTTCCGTAACGGAAAGACTATTGTAGACGCAATGAACTTTTCACGAGTAAATCACGATGCGATTTTAGCAACATTCGAAATGTTTGACCGCGAATTAAAGGGGCAATGTCAAAAAATCGGTAAGGATTATTATATTCTGTGCTGTGCCGCTTTAAGACAGGCGGCAGGAGCGCATAAACTTGTGGAGAACGGCAATGGCGAATTGCTTTTCCTTTCGAGAGAAAACAATTCAGGAGGGTTTATAGGCACGGTAGACGTGAGTTATCCGTCGATTCCGCTGTTTTTGCTTTATAATCCCGAACTCGTAAATGCAATGATAAGGGGAATTTTCCGTTTTGCCGAAATGCCGGTTTGTTCCTTTGATTTTGCCCCGCACGACTTGGGCGCATATCCTTGGTGTTCGGGGCAGCTATACGGCTTATCCGATAAAAACGGAAAATACTTCTGCGGTTCGCTTTTTCCCGCCGAAGCGCCGGTTACGCCTCAGTTTCCTTATATTATGCCTGCGAAAAACAATGTTTACGATTTTAACGGTCAAATGCCCGTGGAAGAATGCGGAAACATGCTTATTATAGCGGCGGCCGCGGTTGTTGCGGGTGCCGATCGCTCGCTTGTCAAACGCAGTTTCGGAACTTTGAAAAAATGGGTTAAATACCTTGAAAAATACGGTTTGCAACCTGAAAATCAGTTGTGTACCGATGACTTTGCGGGGCACCTTGCCAATAACGTAAATTTATCCATAAAGGCTTTGGTAGGCATTGAAAGTTTTTCAATAATATGTAAGACTTCGGGAAAAGATGAACTTGCAGAGGATTATTTTCACCGTGCGGAGCGTTTTGCCGAACAAATCAAGGAATTTGCGGGAAAAGACGTGATGCCGCTCGCTTATAAAATGAAAAACAGTTATTCGGTTAAATATAATATTCTGTTCGATAAGCTGTTCGGATTCAATCTGATAGGTAAGGAAATATGCGAGCGGGAAACCGATTATTATATCACAAAGAACAAGCGGTTCGGCGTACCGCTCGGTAATAGGGAATCGTATACTAAGGCAGATTGGATATTATGGGCCTCTGCCATTACTGACAATCGGAAAAAGGCTGAAGAACTGTATAGTCCCGTATTGCGTTATCTTAAAGAAACGCCTACGCGCGTACCATTCGGGGACTGGTATTATTCCGACCGCGGCGATATCGTTCATTTTATTAACCGCAGCGTTGTCGGGGCGGTATTTGCTCCGTTGCTTAAATTAAGCGGAAAAATGAAGGTTAATTGGGAATAAACAGTTGTATTGAGCGATAACCAGTCGATATTTTTTTCCGGCATAAGTTAGCACTTTTAAAAGGATCGTGTATAGCACAAAGATAATAATACGCCGTTATAGTTTGTCGGCTTGCCCTTTTACGGGCAAGCCGAAGTTTATATATTATATCAGGTAATATTAAAAACTTACCGTTATATCGAAACTGAATATATAACTTTTTCCGTCCTTTAAATGTATCATTTCGTTTTTATCTGCAAAATCGTCTACCTTGCCCTCAAAACCGGGTATACCATGCCAGGGCTCAATACATATAAACGGCGTATCGTCGGCATAGGTCTGCCATACGCCCAGGTGCGTTACATCGCTGTAACTGACTTTAACCCATCTTGTGCTTTTATCCGACTTCAATGTTAAACTGCCGTCTTTTGCTGAAAAGAAAATAGCGTCCTGAGAGAATAAGGAGTGATTTAACCTCAGTATTTTATCGTTTTCAAGCGGAACATATTCATCTTTACCAAGATATAGTCCGCTGTCGGCAAGCAAAATTTTGGTGCGCTTTTCGGCCTTGTCAAATTCAAGATAATGGTCGGTAAAGTTTAATCCCTTTTCTAACGGTACGTTAAATCCGGGGTGCCCGCCGACTGAGAATAAAAGATCATCTTTGCCGGTATTTATAACCGTAAACTTGGTCTCTAAAGAATTATCTTTAAGCGTATAGGTCAGTTTTAAAACAAAGCCGAAAGGGTATTCCGCCTGGGTCTCATCGGAATCATGCAGTTCGAAAACGATTTTATCCGACGTGTGTTCGGCAACGCTGAATATGCTTTTTTTTGCAAAGCCGTGCAGGTCCATATGATACTCCTTGCCCATAAAAGTATATTTTTTATCCTGCAGTCTTCCACATATGGGGAAAAGAATTATGGCGCTGTCTTCCCAGTATCGGGAATCGCCCGGCCAGATATATTCAAAACCGTCTTTTTTACTGCAAAGAGATTTCAACTCCGCACCCTTGTCCGTGAATTTTGCTTTCAGACGCTCGTTTTCAAGATAATAAAACATAAAACACCTCTATTTAGCCGTAAGAGAATAAAGATTTTTTTTATAACTTTCCATTGATGAAGCAATTATTTTAACAGCTTCGTTCCTGTCCGCAGTAACGTCCACGGTTGAGGCTTTTCCTTCAAGTTGCTTATAAACGCAAAAAAAGTGGCGCATCTCTTCAAAGATGTGAGAAGGAAGATCGGAAATATCCTTATAAGTATTGTAATTGGGATCCGCAAAGGGTATGGCAATAATTTTTTCATCCATGGCGCCGCCGTCGTTCATCACGATGACGCCTATCGGATAACATTCCACAAGACTCATGGGAACAAGGCTTTCCGAACATAAAATCAGCACGTCAAGCGGATCGTTGTCGGCGGCAAGCGTATGCGGAATAAAACCGTAATTTGCGGGATAATGCGTTGAAGTATATAAAATTCTGTCCAACCGTAAAAGCCCTGTTTTTTTGTCCATTTCGTATTTTTGCTTGGAGCCCTTGTTAATTTCAACTACTGCAATAAAATCTTCGGGGGTAATGCGACTGCTTTCGATATCGTGCCAGATGTTCATAAAAAAGTCCTTTTTTTTTATTTTATCACAAACCGAGTTTTTTTTCAAGCGATTATATTTTAAGAGCGGCATTATTTGCTCTTTTATATTTTATCTGTTATAATATAATTAATGTTAAAAGTCTTTTATGCCGATACGGCAAAATTGCCTTTACCTGATTACGGGCGCATATATTCTGTCGAACGCAGAGAATATCTGCAAAGCATTACCGATGCAAAAAACGCTGCGCAAAGTTATCACGTATGGCTGCTTTTGCAGTGCGCGCTTGATAGGGAATCGGGAGATGCAGAGAAGTACAATTTTTCGGTAACGGAAAACGGCAGGTGGGTGTGTACGAATGCGCCTCTTTTTTTCAGTCTTTCGCATTCCGAAAACGCTGTGGTCGCGGCTCTTTCTTCATGCGGTGCCGTCGGGGCGGATGTAGAGGTTATCGGCGACAGAATATTAAAACTTGAAAAGAAGTTATTAAACTCGGCAAAAGAGGAAAAAATATTCAGAGGCTTAACGGGGGATGAGAGAAAGGTTTACCTTACTTCTCTTTGGTGCGATAAGGAGAGTAAATATAAGTTTGGCAATAATTATGTCTGGCATAATAAACCAAAATTTCATCATAAAATTATTGAATTATCTGAAAATAAGCAATATTTCGTATCGGTCTGTTCCGAGGCGGAAATAGACGTTTTTGAAAAATTGTTACCGGAATAAATAATGTTTAAGGAGATAAATATGAGTAACGAAAATTGCACGCACGATTGTTCTTCGTGCAAGGAAGATTGCGCAGAGAGGAACGCAATACCCAAGGAATCGCTTAACGAGTTTTCAAAGGTTCGCAAAGTAATAGGCGTAGTAAGCGGCAAAGGCGGAGTGGGAAAGTCTATGGTAACCGCGCTTCTTGCCACCGCATCTTCCCGAATGGGAAAATGCACCGCCGTTTTAGACGCCGATATTACAGGCCCCTCCATTCCGAAGTTGTTCGGAATTACCGAAAAAGTAACCTCGCCGGACGGTAAACACATAACCCCCGCGGAGAGTGTGAGTGGCATTAAAATAATTTCAATTAATCTTTTGCTCCCCGATGAGACAGAACCCGTGGTTTGGAGAGGTCCCATAATTGCAGGCACTGTAAAGCAGTTCTGGACTGACGTTATATGGGGCGACGTTGACTATATGTTCGTTGATATGCCTCCGGGAACGGGGGACGTGCCGCTTACGGTATTTCAAAGTCTGCCTGTTGACGGTATAATCGTTGTCGCATCGCCGCAAGACCTTGTTTCCATGATTGTTGCCAAGGCGGTGAAAATGGCGCAAATAATGAATATTCCCGTGCTGGGGATAGTGGAAAACATGTCTTATCTTACCTGCCCGCATTGCGGAAAAAAGATCAATTTGTTCGGGGAAAGCCATATAGACAAAACGGCACGGGAGTTCGGGATTAAAAACGTATATAAACTTCCTTTGGACCCTGCGCTTACTGCGCTTGCCGACGGCGGGAAGATAGAGGAAGCCGATTATAATCTGCTTTTAGACCTTTTCAAGACTCTTTAAGCCGCAGCGAGCTGTTTAATGATTTTTATCTATACGATAATATTGTCCGAATTTTTAGTAACAAAATGAGTAAAATCTAACAAAAGACAGAAAACTAAATAAAGAAAAACGCACTGAGGTTTGGCAGGGGAGACGCGACTCGAACACGCAACCGGCGGTTTTGGAGACCGCTGCTCTACCAATTGAGCCACTCCCCTAAAAGCATATTGATTATATAATAAATATAAGTTTTAGTCAAACAAAAAGAGGTATATATGGAAAAGAAATTTAAATTGGGAGTAATAGGCGCGGGTTTTATGTCCGGTGCTATTATAGACGGGGTTATTTCTTCCGGCGCAATCTCGCCAAATCAGATAATTGCCAGTGATATCAACAATACCGCACTTGACAGAATGAGTAAAAAAGGGGTTTCCGTAACAGATAAAAACAGCGATATATTTCTAAATTCGGAGTACGTATTGCTTGCCATAAAACCCCAGTCTTTTAAGGATATAGGGGTAATGACCCGGTCGGAAGAGAATTTTAAAATCATATCCATAATGGCGGGCGTGCCCAAAGCAAAAATAAAGCGGTATTATCCCAATGCAGCCGTTGCGCGCTGTATGCCAAACACTCCGTGTTCTGTAGGTTACGGAGCTGTGGGAATAGACGCTTCGGATTTTACTGCCGAAAAAGACGCTGAATTTGTAAAAACTCTTTTTTCCTCTTTTTCCAAGGTCGTTTTTCTTGATGAAAACATGCTGAATGTCGTAACGGGAGTAAGTGGCAGCGGCCCCGCCTATTTTTATCTTTTCCTCAAAGGTATAATAGACGCTGGTATAAAGAGAGGGCTTTCTCCGGAAGCGGCAAAACTGCTTGCCTGCAATACCATGATAGGCAGCGGAATTATGGTGCTCAACAATCATGATAAATCACTCGATGAACTGATAGATGCCGTTTGCAGCAAGGGTGGCACTACAATTGAGGCTATAAAAGTTTTTAAAGAAAACGGTCTTACGGAAACGGAGGATAAAGCCGTTGAGGCGTGTATAAAAAGGGCTGCCGAACTGGAAAAAGAAGTATGAAGAAAGTGGATATTTACACCGACGGTGCTTGCAGCGGAAACCCCGGCAAAGGCGGGTATTGCGCAATACTGATATATAAGGGAACGGAAAAGATAATAAAAGGCAGCGAAAGGGAAACTACAAACAACCGAATGGAGCTTCTCTCCGTAATAAAAGGGCTGGAAGCACTTAAAGAGCCGTGCGACGTAAGCGTTTACAGCGATTCGCAATATGTTGTAAGCGCCTTTTCGGAAGGCTGGCTGGGCGCCTGGAATGAAAACGGCTGGAAAACTTCGCAAAAAAAAGAGGTAAAAAATATAGATCTTTGGCAGAAATTACTTGAACTGACAAAAAGGCATGCCGTGCGGTTTATAAAAGTAAAAGGACATGCCGATAACGAATATAACAACAAATGCGATAAACTTGCCGTGGAAGAGTATAAAAAACTGCAGGATATTTGATTTTTACGGATAACTTTATATTACGGTAATATAATATAAATATGCGTAATAAAAAAGCGGTCGTTGGTAAGGTTAAGTCGGCGCTCACAATTCTCTTTATATCGCTTCTGGGCTGCACGGGGATAATTTTTTCCGTGCTGTATATAGAGACTTTTTCGGCGGGGATAATATGCGATTATTCGCATATTATCATTGCTGCGGTAGCGGCGGTCATAAGCGTACTTACAATGCTTTCAATAATGTTTTTGCGCAATAATGCCAAACTGCTTTATAAACTATTTTTCATAGCGATTTTTTTGATAGCGGCGGCAATAACGGCCCTTTATCTGTTAAAGATATCGGGCTTTCTGGACAAAATGGACAGCGTGGAAGATTTAAGGCAATATGTATCGTCATACGGCAATAATGCGGCGCTTATATTTATACTTATACAGTTTTTGCAGGTGGTGATGCTTCCTGTGCCGTCATTCGTAACCGTGGCGGCAGGGGTTTTGCTTTTCGGTCCGCTTAAAGGTGCCGTGTTCAGCTGCGCGGGAATAATATCAGGTTCCATAGCGGCGTTTGCCGTAGGCAGAGTTTTCGGGGTAAAAGCGGCAAAATGGTTGGTGGGAGAAGAAAATCTTGAAAAAGGGTTAAAGGCAATAAAGGGGAAGGATAAAATCGTGCTTATATTTATGTTTCTTTTTCCTTTTTTTCCGGATGACGTGCTGTGCTTTGTTGCTGGAATAACCACGGTAAGCCCGTTCTTCTTTATTATAATGATCTTTATAACCAGGATCATTTCGGTATTCGCTTCGTCATATTCCATGAATAACAGCCTTATACCGTATGATACCTGGTGGGGAATTGTGCTTTGGCTTTGCTTTTTTGCGCTTACGGTTGTGCTCACCGTGCTGATATATAAAAAAGGGGACAAAATAGAAAGATATTTTAAAGAAAAATTTACAAAAAAGAGAAAAAGTAAGAAAATTACAGGCGATTAATTATATTTTTATGTCTGACATAATTTGGAAAACATATGAAAATTCTTTTATGTAACGACGACGGTATAGATAGCGGAGGCTTAAAAGCCCTTGCGGATATTCTTGCTGCAAAAAATCAGCTGCTTATAATCGCGCCGGACGGGAACAGGTCCTGCACATCTCATTCCCTTACGCTTTTTAAACCCGTGAAAATTACCGAAAATTTTGACTTTATGGATTGCAGGGCATATTCCATCTCCGGTACTCCTGCCGATTGCGTTAAAATAGGCTTTACGCTTTTTAAAGATTTTATGCCGGATATAGTAATTGCCGGCATAAATAAGGGGCATAACCTCGGCTCCGACATACTGTATTCAGGCACGGTTGCGGCTGCTTTCGAGGGTGCTTTTTCGGGCGTAACGTCTTTTGCTTTTTCAGCATATTCACACGGCGAGCACGATTTTTCGCTTTTTGCGGATTATGCGGACAGGCTGGTTACTTTTTTAATGCCTTATTCGGCTAAAGATACGGTATGGAATATCAATTTTCCGGAATACGGCCTTCCCATAAAGGGTGTAAAGCCGTGTGTTTTGGGAAAATATGTTTATAACGACAGATATGTAAAAAATGACAGCGGCGAATACGAAATAGTAAGTTCAATTACCGAAGCGGAAGATATTCCGCAAAATTCAGACGTATTTATGATAAAACAGGGGTTTATAACCGTTACTCCTTTGTTGCTTAACAGAACGGATAAGGGCATATTGCGGCTTATGGATACAGATATAAAACTGTAACAAAATTAGATCTGAGCGCTTGCTTTATTTTTATAATTTTGTATAATTTATAGTGAATATTAAAAAAAACCGACATAATAGCCGAATGTGATATTGTAAATTTTTGAAAGCGGAAAATACGGTTATATATATTCTTTCCGGATAAATTTGCCGCTTAGCGCACTGCAAGGAATAATTATTTTTAAGCGGTAAAGCGGGTTAAAGCAAAAATATCGGCAGGCGCAAGCCCCCCCCGGAGGAATTAAAAAACAGGCTCTTAAAACAACATTGTGAAAATAATAAACTACAATATTTACAGATTTTAAAAACAAAATGCATAAAGTTATAATAGTTGGCGGAGGGGCCGCGGGAATGTTTGCCGCCGTTACGGCTGCAAGCAGGGGATGCGACGTTACTCTCCTCGAAAAAAACGAGAAATTAGGTAAAAAAATATACATAACCGGAAAAGGCAGGTGCAACCTTTGTAACGACGTTAATGCCGATGATTACATTAAAAACGTCGTTTCCAACCCGAGATTTTTATACAGCAGCATCAATACCTTCTCACCCGAAGATACTCAAAAGTTTTTTTCGGAGCACGGGCTGCGCCTGAAAATCGAGCGGGGAGGCAGGGTTTTCCCTTACAGCGATAAAGCCAGCGACGTAACCCGGACATTGGAAAAAGTCCTCAGGGAAAACGGCGTCAAAATACTTCTTAATACGCCCGTGAAGTCTTTGATTATCGAGAGCGGCGTTATACGCGGCGCTATTATTGGCGACGGAACGGAAATTAAATCTGATTCGGTTATCGTATGTACGGGAGGAATATCTTATCCGCTTACGGGCAGCACCGGGGACGGGTATGCTTTTGCAAGGGCTGCGGGGCATAGTATAATTCCGTTAAGGCCCGCGCTTACGGGTATAGAACTGCGCGGAGATTCTTTTTTTCCTCTGCAAGGGCTTTCTCTGAAAAACGTAATGGCATCCGTATATGACGGCGATAAAAAAATATTTGATAAATTCGGCGAAATGCTCTTTACTCATTACGGAGTTTCCGGCCCCATAATTTTATCCTGTTCCTCTATAATAAACAGAACGGATGTTGCCCGGCTTACTCTTTGCATAGATCTCAAGCCTGCCCTGGACGAAAAAACGCTGGATTCACGGCTTGTAAGAGAGTTTACCGCAAACAGCGGTAAACATATAACCGCCGTAATGCGAACGCTCGTACCTCACTCGCTCGGGAAACCGCTGCTTAACGCCGCCGGCATTTCCGAAAGCACAAACTGCTCGGAAACAACAAGAGAACAGCGGTTAAAACTTGTATACGCCCTGAAACATTTTACATTTAAAATAAAGGGGCTTCGCCCGATTGAAGAGGGAATTGTTACCGCAGGCGGAGTATGCGTTAAGGAGGTAAATCCCAAAACCATGGAGAGCAGACTGGTTAAAGGACTGTTTTTTGCCGGGGAAGTACTGGATATAGATTGTTTTACCGGCGGATTTAACTTGCAGGCCGCTTTTTCCACCGGCTGTCTTGCAGGGCTAAACGCCTGATAAATTTTTGATTTTTAGTCTGAAAGCGGTTTTTTTGATTGTTTTAGGAACAGTTTTCTGATATAATTTTTATTGCAGGATATTGAATAATCATATCGGAGCGTAAATATGAACAAAAAGATTACAATTGCTATTGACGGGCCTTCCGGCAGCGGCAAGAGCACCGTGGCAAAACGGCTTTCCAAGTTGCTTAACATATTGTATTTAGACACCGGAGCCATGTACAGAGCTACGGCTCTTAAAGCTATTTCTCTCGGAATAGACACGCTGAACGAAGAGAAAGTATCTGAATTTATAGATAACATTGATCTCACGATCAAATATTCGGAAGGCGTACAGCATACCTTTTTAGACGGGAAGGACGTTTCCGACGCAATAAGAGAGCCTCAGGTGTCAATGGCGGCCTCCAATATTTCCAGTTTGAAATGCGTAAGGCTTAAAATGGTGGAGCTTCAGCGCAAGATTGCCGGGCAGACTTCGTGCGTGCTGGACGGGCGGGATATAGGTTCGTTCGTGCTGCCGGGCGCAGACTTTAAATTTTACCTGACCGCCGCCGTGAGCGTGCGAGCCGAACGGAGATATAAAGAACTGAAAGAAAAGGGCTTTAACGTGGATCTGCAAGCGCTGCAAAAAGAGATCGAGCAAAGAGATTACAACGATTCGCACAGGGATTTTGCACCTCTTACGCAGGCAAAGGACGCAATTTACATAGATACGTCCGATTTAAGCATAGATGAAGTTACGGATAAGATTTTAAGCGTTATAAGAGGTTGAAAAGTTTATTGAAATGAACGGTTTTCAAAGGTTTGTTATAAAATTTATATCTCTTTTTTATCCCGTAAAATATTACGGACTTGAAAATATCCCCGAGGGCGGAGCCGTATTGGTTTCCAACCACTTAAGCCTTATAGACAGCGTTTATTTAAGACGTATGTATATGGGGGAGATGTATTTTCTTGCCAAAAAAGAACTTTTCAAAAATAAACTTATGGGCAAAATCTTTAAAAGTTTCGGAGCAATACCCATAGACAGGGAAAAGCCGGAGCTTCGTTCTTTGCTTACGGCCGCGTCAGTTTTAAAAAAAGGAAGTAAATTACTGATATTCCCCGAAGGAACACGAAATAAAACCGGCACAACGGAACTTCAGCCCATAAAGAACGGTTCCGTAGTGCTTGCCGTCAAGACCAAAACGCCCATAGTTCCTATTATGGTGTATAAAAAAGCACGCCTTTTCAGGCGCAATTATCTTATGATTGGAAAACCTTTTGATTTTTCGGAATTTTACGATAAAAAAATATCGCCTGTAGAGATAGAGAGTATGGATTCGGTGGTGAGAGAGCAAATGATAGCTCAGCAAAAAAGTTTCGCCCTCGTTCTTACGAACAGAAAGAAAAGCACGGGCGTAAAGAGGCAGAATGCAGATAGTAACAGGTAAACACAGCGGGTTTTGTTTCGGCGTGAAGAGAGCGGTCGAAAGCGCGCTGAGCCTTTCCGGCAAAGGTAATTATATTCTTGGCGAAATAATACATAACGAAAGCGTTAACGAAAAACTGCATCGGGCGGGGATAGTAAAAGTCGATTCGATAGACGACCCGCGACTTGTCCGCGGAGATACCCTTCTCATAAGAACGCACGGGGAAAAGAAAAGCACTTTCATAAAGGCCCGGGAAAAGGGGCTTAACATCATAGACTGCACGTGCCCGTTCGTAAGGGATATACAAAAAATAGTAGAAGAACATTATCTCAACGGTTATACCATAGTAATAATAGGTAACGGCAGCCACCCCGAAATAAAGGGCATAAACGGCTGGTGCGAAGATTCGGCCGTGATAACGGAAGACGGCGCCGTTTTATCCTCATTGACAGCCGAAAAAGTTTGTGTAGTTGTGCAGACTACCTTTTCCGAGAGGAAATTTGACGGTATTATTAAAAATTTTCACGTTGAAAGCGTGAAAACAGTTGATATTTTCAAAACAATTTGTTATACTACAACCAAGCGTCAAAAAGAAGCGGAAGCTATTGCAAAGTGCTGCGATGCGGTGATGGTGCTCGGCGGAGCCAACAGCAACAACACCGATAAGCTATTCGAAATATGCGCGGAGTTCTGCCCGAACGTGTTTCGTGTCGTCGATCTTACCGGCTTCGATTTTGAAAAAATAAAAAATTTTAATAAGGTAGGAGTTGTACTCGGCGCGTCGACGCCCGCAGAACAGCTTCAGGAGGTCATCTCAGGTATGGAGAAAGTTACAGAAGAGATCGTAACTACGGAAACTATCGGCACGGAAACAGGTAATGAAGAGCAGGTGCAGGCTGCCGAAACTGCTGCGGAAAGCACTTCCGCCGAACCCGAAACGCAGCCCGCAGAAGAACAGCCGGCGGAGGAAGCGGCAACCGTTGCAGTAGAGGCGGAAAAAGCCGATGAACCCGTTTCCGAACAGAAAGAAGACGCCGGTACTTCCGAAAAGTCCGAAATGGAGGCTGCGTTTGACAGTATCAAGCCGAGCAAGGACTTTAAGATAGGGCAAATCATCACCGCAAAGATTTCTTCGGTTAAGGACGACGGGTTGACCCTCTCTATGAACAACGCCAAAAAAGACGATTTTGAGCTTCCGAAAGAGGAGATGCTCGGCGAATATAATAAGGACGACTACAAGGATAAGGTGGGTCAGGAGATCCGCGTTATGGTTGTCGGGAAAAATCCCATAAAATTCTCCGAAAAAGCCATGGAAAAGGTGCTGAAAGAAGAGGCTGAGATAGAGGAGATAAGAAACGGAAAGATCTTCGAAGCGCAGATAACAGGCACCAACAAGGGCGGTCTTACCGGCAAGTACGGCAGTTATCAGGTCTTCGTGCCTTCTTCTCAGATAAAAATAGGTTACGTTCAGGATCTTGAAAAGTATGTAGGCAAAACCCTGAGGCTGAAAGCCGAAAAGGTTGAATCGAGAGGTTCGCGCCGCCAGATAGTAGGTTCGCAGAAAGTTATTCTGCTTGCCGAAAAAGAGGAAAGAGAAGCTATCCGCGCCGAAAAAGAAAAGGAATTTTTTGATAACGTCCAGCTGGGCGACGTGGTGCTCGGCACACCCGTAAGGTTTGCGTCTTTCGGCGCGTTTGTGGAAGTGAACGGGTTTGACTGTCTTGCCCACATTTCGGATCTTTCCTGGACGGGGTGCGAAAAATGTTCCGACGTGCTTGAGCTCGGAAAAACCTATGAGTTCAAAGTTTTAAAGATAGATCCCGAAAGCAAGCGCGTTTCCATAGGATATAAACAGTTGCAGCCCAAACCCTGGGATTCCGTTGAAGAACGGTATAAGGTGGGCGACGTAATAAAGGGCAAAGTAGTTAGGCTTGTGAGTTTTGGCGCGTTTGTCGAGGTTGAAAAAGGGATCGACGGGTTGGTTCACGTTTCCCAAATATCCAACGAATGGCTTGAAAATCCCGTAACCGCCCTTCAGGTAGGACAGGAGGTAGAGGCCAAAATCTTGGATATCAACCCCGAGAAAGAGAAGATGACCCTTTCCATAAAAGCGCTTTTGCCTGAAATTGAAAAACCCGCAAAGAGCGATGACGGTAAAGGGAAGAAACGCGGCGCCAGAAAGGAAGAAGAGGAAATATCCGATTTGCACGAATGGAAGGATACGGAAAATTCCGGCGCATCCATAGCCGAACTTTTGGGCAATTCCGACAAGTAAATAATAAACCCGAGAATTTTATGCGGCGCGCTGCATTCTGTTTTAGAGTGCAGCGCGCTTTTTTTATGTAAAAATCGAATATCTGTAATATTTTTATTTCCGTCATGGTTCTATTCCGATAATCTCAACAATACATTTAAATAAATGGATCTTGATTTTTTCCCGGACGAAATAACCGCCGCATTTAAAGCGTGCGATCTTTCCGACATATATGAAATAAGGCTAAGGGCAGGCTTTCCCATACTCATGAAGGGAACGTCAAAAACCTATTACCTCGGAAAGCTCGGTAAAACCGTATATTTATCGGAAGGTTACGTCTGCACGAAAAAACTGATAGAAGAAACGTTAGGTACCGTTACCGAACGTTCGTTATATGCTTTTAACGATCAGATAAAACGCGGGTTTATAACAGCACGTGGCGGAATAAGGATAGGTATTGCCGGAGAATGCGTTACCGAAGGAGAGAAGGTAATTACCATAAAGAATATAACTTCCTTAAATATAAGAATTCCGCATGAAATAGAGGGTTGTTCTAAAGGGATATACGATACTATACTTAAAGACCGTCTTTTTAACACCCTGATAATTGCGCCGCCATCCATGGGAAAGACCACGCTTTTGAAAGATCTGGCAAGACGTATAGACAAAAGCGCAAGGGCTTCGGTACTTATCATAGACGAGCGCGAGGAATTTTTGCCGGTTGCCGGTATGAATACGGATATTATAAGAAAATCGGACAAGCTTTACGCCTTTGAATACGGAATCAGGTCCATGGCGCCCGGAGTGATAATAACCGACGAATTATGCGGAGAGAAAGACTGGCAATGCGCAAAAGCCGCGTCGGACAGCGGAGTTAAGATAATAGCAAGCATACACGGCGCCGGCATTTCCGATGTTTCCGGGAAAAAATTTTTCATACCGGGAGTATTTGAAAGATACGTTTTGCTTAAAACCACGGGGTTACCCGGAATCACTGACAAAATTTATAATGAGGAACTTGCACAGATATGAGAACTTTTCTCGGTATTCTTGCGCTGATAGCAAGCGTTGTTATAAGCTATTTGTGGTCGAAAAAATACACCGAAAGAAAAAAGTTTTTCGGCGAACTCAAATCTTTTAACGAAAGCGTAAAAAAAGAAGTAATATTTTCGCGGAAAACCCTTTTGGAGCTGATAAAAAAACTTGACGGAGAAACCCGTTTTTCAAGATATATCGGCGCCGCGATGACAAACACTAAAGACGCGGAAACCTGTCTTACGGATATAAACCCGGCGGAAAAACAGTTCCTTGCAGATTATATCAGGGGAATAGGCGGGGGCGATGCGGAAACGCAAAAAAAATATCTTGAAGTGGCAGAGAAAGACATAGAAAAGTTTTATTCCGCCGCTACGGAAGAGGAAAAAAAATATCGCCCGCTTTGCATAAAACTGGGGTTTCTGTTCGGCCTTATAATGCTTATCATACTGTTGTAGGTAATAAAATGAGTGTAGACGTAATATTCAAGATAGCGGCAATAGGAATACTGATAGCCGTAATAACGCAGGTATTAAAAAAGAGCGACAGAGACGATATAGCCACGCTTGTTGCGCTGGCGGGGCTTATCATAGTGCTTACGCTTGTTATAAACATGATAAGCGAATTATTCGATACCATTAAAAATATATTTAACTTTTACTGAAAATGCTTAAAATTGCCGCGCTAGCCATAACGTGCGCCATTATAATTTTATATCTTAAGAGTATTAACAGCGAACTATATACGGCGGCGCTTATCGGCTCCGGCATAATACTTTTATATACTGCTGCGGGCTATATGGCGGAAACCTTTGAGTTTTTCAGGGTACTGATTGACAAAACCGGCGTAAATAAAGAATATTTTTCGATAATATTCAAGATTATCGCCATAGGTTATTTAGTGGAATTTGCCGCCGGCGCAATAGAAGATTTCGGGCTTAAAAGCCTTTCGGACAAGCTTGTGCTTATTGGAAAACTCATTATAATAGGCGTTTCAATGCCCGTTATATATGCCGTAATAAATCTTGTAACCGGACTTTTGACATGAAAGGAAAAATATCTCTTTTATTATTCATAATAATCGCTTTTTCGGCGGCTATCATATGTATATCGCCGGAACGCGCCTCTGCCGACGAACTTTCGGAAAGTATAGAAAGCGGCCTTGACAACCTGGACTTAAAAGAGTTTGAGGACTTTTATAACAGTGTTGTAAAAGACGGCGCAAAGGACTTTACCTCCGTTTTGGAGGGGATGCTGAAAGGGGAATATGAAAGCGAATACGATTCTATATTACAATACATATTGAACTTATTTTTAACTGACGTATATAATTCGCTGCCCGTATTTTTAAGCGTCCTTGCAATTGCGGTGCTGTGCTGCATTGTTCAGAACGTAAAGAGCGCGTTTTTTGCGGACGGCGTTGGAGATGTCATTTTTTTTGTATGTATATTGAGCGTGGTACTTATCATATCCGCAGAGATGGTATCAATATGGCAAACTGCTCAAAACCTTATACAAAACATAGCGAAATTAAATGATATTATGTCTCCCGTAATACTTACTTTAATGATAGCTTCGGGGGGAAAAGTATCTGCCGCCGTATATAAACCCACGGTACTATTTCTTACCAACGGAATTATAAATATCTTTACATACGTCATCTTTCCGCTTATAGGCGTCATGATAATATTTTCTATCCTGAACTGTTTTTCGGGTAGTATAAAACTCGGAAAGTTTTCGGAGGTGATAACAAGTCTTATCAAATGGATAATAGGTCTGTCATTTACAATATACGGAATATTTTTATCCGTTCAGGGCATATCCGGCGCAACATTCGACGGCATTTCGGTAAAAGCGGCAAAATACGCCATTTCCAATTCCATTCCGCTTATCGGCGGATATTTGAAAGACGGGTTTGACCTTGTGGTAGCCGGCAGCGTACTCATAAAAAACGCAGTGGGTGTTGTTGGAGTGATAGCATTGTTTTATACCGTACTTTCGCCGGTATTGCATATTGCGGTTGTATCGCTTTTACTTAAACTGACGTCCGCGTTTTCGGAACCGCTGTCCAATCATGAACTGGCAAATCTGTGCATGAGTTTTTCAAAGGGCGCATCTTATATCGCCACAGCGGTTCTTGCGGTAGGCTTTATGCTGTTTATAACCGTTTTGCTAATGATATTTTCGGCAAACGCCTTTATTTAGAGTTATGAAAGAGTGGCTTTTATCGGTGGCGGCGGCAGTCATTACAGTATCGCTTATATCCGTAATGCTTCCGCCGGGGAAAACTTCAAAAATAATACGCGCGGTGTTGGGAATATTTGTTGCTGCCGTAATAATAAAACCCGTTGTTTCCATAGATTTTTCTAAAATTTCAACAGGTGAGATTCTCGGGCAGGGCGACATTGAATATCAGACGGGATACTTTGAATATGCAAAAAAAATGAGAATAGAAAAATACCGTGAAGAGGCGCTTAAAATTTTGGAAACTCACGGAATAAAAATCGAAAAAGATGAATTAAATATAATAACGGATGAAGAGCAAGGCGGTTTTGTCCTGATAGAAAAAATTACGATATTTTTGACAAAAGCGGTTATCACGGGAGATAATGAGCATATAGTTATAATCGATGAGGCTGCGGCGGCGCTGGCGGAAAATTTCGGAATAGCAAGAGAGGCGGTGATTTTCTATGAGTGAAGAAAGCAAGAAAAGGAATACGAGAAAGTTATCGGATATAATAAACGCGAATAAACCGCTTTATTACTCGATACTGGGTATTGTAGCCGTAATTTTCATCGTCCTCATTTTCGGCGGAATTTTCAATGAAGAAAAAAAGACGGCAGCCACCGCAAATGACGCAAGCGCTTACGCTGCCGAACTCGAAGACAAACTTGAAAACATTCTGTCGAAAATAGAAGGTGCGGGCAAAGTTTCGGTTGCCATAAGCCTTGAATCGGGCGCCGAAACGGTACTTGCAACCGAAATAACGGTAACCGAAACGTTAAACGGCACGGAAACCGTGGAGACGCCCATAATAATAAACGGAGAAACGGTGGTGTTAAAGGAACTTTATCCCAAAATTGCCGGCGTACTCATAGTGGCGGAAGGCGCAAACAGCATATCGGTACTTTCCAGGATCCAACAAGCGGCGGTTTCGCTGCTTGATATAAATATAAATCAAATAGAAATTTTGACAATGAGGTAAAGGAGAAAAATTATGTCAAAAAAGAAGAAAATCATCATTTTGTCCTGCATGATCGCTCTGCTTGCGGTAACCGCTGTGTTCAACTTCGTGTTTACCACTGAAAGGGTGAACCAGACCGAACCGGTAAACGCCGGCTCCGCCAACTATTTTGCGCAATACCGCAGCGAAAGACTGACCACCCGCAACGAAGAACTTCTGCAGCTTGACGCAATAATAGAATCTGCCCAGGAAGACAGTCCCGAACTTGCAGACGCGCTCGCCATGAAAATAGAGCTTACCGAAAATACCGAACGCGAAATGCTTTTGGAAAATCTCATCAAAGCATACGGTTTTGAGGACGCAGTGGTAATAATCGGCATAGATTCCGACAACGTGAACGTAATGGCAAAATCCGAAGAGCTGACGACCGACGACGCTATAGTAATATACACAATCATTTCCGAAGAAATGGCCATCTCGCCGGAGAATGTAAAAATTATACCTATTTCCTGAAAAACGCTATGCAAAATAAATATTTTATGGTAAAATAGAGCCAAGAACTTTATCAGGGGATATTTATGGCGCATTTCAAGAAATTGCCGCAAAAGAAAAACGAAGATAAAATAATATACGGCGACAAGATTGTGGACGGAATAGTCTTTCTGGCGCTTTCGGATATGACTTACGCCAAACTGTATTCGGTGAATCCGCGTTCTAAAAACCACAGCAAAGCCATCACCGTTTATCAGGATAAGGACGACGTGTATATAGACGTTTGCGTAAAGGTGCACTTTTCGCAATGCGTTTCCGATATAGCGTTTAAGATTCAGGAGACCGTTCGGTATAACGTAGAGGCGATGACGGAATATCACGTTGCCGAAGTAAACGTAATAGTAAAAGGTGTGTTTTTCGGGCCCGTAAAACCCAACGAGGACAGTGCTTTATCGTCAGAAGCGGATGATAAAGTCTTTGAAGGGGAAGAAACGTCTGCCGAAACCGCAAAAGATACCGCCGCCGAGGCAACCGAACAGCATAAGGCGGAAGGAGAAGAAAACGTATGAGGACCCGCGCAAGAGAGGCGGTATTTACCTATATATTCTCAAAGCTCTTCAATCCGGGTGATGAAGGGCTTTTTGATGTTTTATGCGGAGAACTGAATGCAAAGGACAAGTCCTTTGCGTCTTTTATCTTGGATAATATCAATAAAAACTGGGAAAAATATTCTGAAAAAATAACAGCGCTTGCCGAAAATTTCCGCGAGGAAAGGATACTTTGCGCCGATAAATGCGCCATTATGATAGGTTTTTGCGAGCTTGATTACTGTTTGGATACGGACATTCCGATTATTATAGACGAAGCGGTTAAACTATCTGTTAAATTTTCAACGGAAAAAAGCGCTGATTTTGTAAACGGAATATTAGCGCAGTACGCAAAGGAGGTAGGTCGTGGCTGTAATATTTGACGGAAAGGCGCTTTGCCAGCGCGTGAAGGACGATGTAAAGGCAAAGGTGGCGGAATTTTCCGCCGCTTCCGGAAGAAAGATAAAACTCGCCGTAGTGCTTGTGGGAGAAAACCCCGCTTCGCGCGTGTATGTGAAAAACAAGATAAAAGCGGCGGAATACGTGGGGATAGAGTCGCTGTCATTCAATCTGCCGGAAACCACGCAGGAGGCGGAGGTGGCCGAGCTTGTTAAAAGCCTTGCCGAAGACGACGGGGTAGACGCCGTTCTGGTTCAACTTCCGCTTCCCGAACATATAAACGAACAAAGAATACTCGATCTTATCCCGCCGGAAAAAGACGTGGACGGATTTTCCGATATAAACGTTGGAAAACTCACTCTCGGCAAGCCGTGCATTGCAGCGTGCACCCCCAGCGGAATAATAGAGATATTAAAGAGCGCGGGAATAACTTTACAAGGCAAGCACGCCGTAATAGTAGGGAGAAGCAACATAGTGGGAAAACCTGTCGCGCTGCTTCTGTTAAGGGAAAACTGCACCGTAACGATATGCCACAGTAAAACTAAGAATCTTGCAGAAATTTGCCGCAGCGCCGATATATTAGTGGCCGCCGTGGGGAGAGCCGGCTTTATTACCGGGGATATGATAAAAGAGGGTGCCGCCGTGATAGACGTGGGTATAAACCGCACGGAAAACGGTCTTAAAGGCGACGTGGAGTTTGAAAGCGCCGCAAAAAAAGCGTCGTTTATCACTCCCGTTCCCGGAGGTGTGGGGCCCATGACCATAGCGATGCTTATGAAAAACGCATATATATGCGCTGAGCGGAGAAATGAAAAAAATGGACTTTAACGGGCAGTATAACGGATATTTCGAGCGTTTTGAAAAGAAATTAAGCGAAATATTAGCATCCCTGAATACGAGTGCGCCGGCGCTTATTACAGACGCAATGAGATATTCCGTTGCGGGCGGCGGAAAAAGGATCCGCCCCGTGTTATGCCTTTCGGCGGCCGATATGTTGAGCGCTGATATTGAAAAAGCCTGCACTTACGCAGTAGCCGTAGAGCTCATCCATTCTTATTCACTGGTGCACGACGATCTTCCCGCTATGGATAACGACGATTACAGGCGCGGAAAGTTTTCCACTCATAAAAAATTCGGCGAGGCGGTAGGCATTCTTGCCGGAGACGCTCTTTTAAATTTTGCCTTCGAGGTATGCCTCGGGCAGGAAAATTTAACGGATTGCGATTTTGCCGCCATGAAAATACTTGCCGAAAGTGCAGGATACAGCGGTATGATCGCCGGCCAGGTGCTTGATTTGCAGTATGAAAAAAAAGACGCCGGCGAAAAAGAACTTTATGAGATTTATTCGAATAAAACGGCAAAACTCATCACCGTGCCGCTGCTAATTGCATCGGCGCTATGCAGCCGGGCATATTATGAGCAACTTGAACGAGTTGGGTATCACCTGGGGATAATGTTTCAGATAGTCGACGACTTACTTGACGTTTCGGGAGACCTTGCAACTCTCGGAAAAACTCCGCATAAAGACGAAAAAGAGGACAAACTTACTTCGGTAAAAGTTTTCGGTAAAACAGGCGCAGTAAAAAATGCAAAATTTCATTATGAAAGTGCATTGGAAATTCTGAAAAAAATTCCCGGCAGCACTTTTCTTTGCGAACTTGCAAACAAAATATACGGCAGAAATTCCTGAATGAGATTAGACAGTTTTCTTGTTGCCGGCGGATATTTTTCCACACGCACAAAGGCAAAACAGGCAATAGAACGAGGGGAAGTTACCTTAAACGGCGTAAAGATAACAAAACCCGCTTTTGCGGTAAATGAGGACCATCCCTGCAATATACAAATAAACTTCGAAGAGAGCTTTGTTTCGCTCGGCGGATATAAACTTTCCAAGGCGATAAAGGATTTTGATTTTTCGGTAAACGGGCTTGTGTGCGCGGATATAGGAGCAAGTACGGGCGGTTTTACCGATTGTCTTTTGCAAAACGGCGCAAAGCGGGTTTTTGCCGTAGATGTAAACGGAGACTTGCTTGCGCCGAGGTTAAAGGCAGATAAGCGCGTTGCGCCTGTCATTAAGAACTGTAAAGATCTTACTTCTGCCGATTTTGACACCGTTGTGGAATTTCTTGCGGCAGACCTCAGTTTTATTTCCGAAACGGCAACGCTGCCCGTTTTTTATGATATACTGAAAGACGGGGCGTTTGCAGTTATTCTTATAAAGCCGCAGTTTGAAAACGAGCACAAACGCAGATTCAAAAACGGCATTATAAGAGATAAGAAAATAATACTTAACGCATGCAGGCGAGTATTTGATTGTGCTGTTCAATGCGGTTTTGTGCCCGTTGACATTACCTCCGCGCCAGTTTCGGAAGATAAAAACCGTGAATTTTTGTTTCTTATCCGAAAAATCGAGGGGACTGCCCCGCCTTTCACTGAATTTTCCGAAAAATTATTCAGATAAAATGAATATTCCTTGTAATTATTCGTATTTTGTGTTATTATATTGATGAAATATGAAAATTCTTATTTACTGCAACAGACAGAAAGACCCGCAATTTTTATATGCGTCAGAATTACGGCGCGCGTTTTCGGAGCGCGGCGTTTATTCCGATATTATCGAAGGGGATATACAACCGCCGCAGAAAGATTACTCTGCAATCTTCGTTATCGGTGGAGACGGAACTTTGCTTCGCCGTACGGAACTTGCAAATACCATGCGTCTTCCACTCATAGGCATAAACGCCGGAAAGCTTGGTTTTTTGACCGAATTCGAGCGTTCGGAACTGCCTGACGCGGTAAACCTGTTTTTAGATGGGCAGCTTATAGAAGATAAAAGGTCCACTCTTATAGCGCGTTTTAGGGATAAAGATTTTTATGCCCTTAACGATATAACCTTGCAGCGTATATATATGGACTCTCGCGGGAAAACCGTATCTGCCGACGTGTATATAGACGGAAATAAAATAAATACCGTAAGGGGAGACGGGGTTATTGTTGCCACACCGACCGGCTCCACTGCATATTCGCTTTCGGCGGGCGGCGCCATACTTTGCCCCGATATAAACGCTTTTTCCGTCATTCCTCTCTCCGCGCATTACTTTACTTTAAGGCAGGTTGTTTTTTCGGCGGAGTCGGAATGCGTGCTCGAACTTTCGGGCGGGCTGACCGGCGGTTTACTTGCGGACGGAAATCTGGTTGCCGAAATTAAACAGGGAGAATCGGTAAAGGTTTTTGCGGCTCCTGAACCCACCGTCTTTTTAAGGCGCAAAAATTTCAATTTTTTCCAGAGATTATCGCATAAGTTCACCGATCGTGCGGAGGGAAAATGATGACCAAACAGGAACGGCAGAGCATTATCTCCGACATTATTGAAAAATATGAAATAGGCACCCAGGAAGAACTTACCGAGAAACTGCACGAACTTGGATATGAAGTTTCTCAGGCCACCGTCTCGCGCGATATAAACGAGCTTAATCTTATCAAGGGGGAAGGGTCTCAGAAAAAGAGCAAATATATAAAACCCGCGGCTGCAAATAAGGATATGCCGCCCAGAATAATAGAACACTTCCGGCAAATCACTCTTTCCATAGATTACGCGAATAATCTGATAATAGTAAAAACTCTGAGCGGCAACGGCGGTGCCGCAGGCAATGCCATAGATCAAATGAATATAAAGGAAATATTAGGCACTGTCGCCGGGGACGATACTCTTTTGATAATAGCCCGCAGCACTGCGGACGCGGAAAAAATTGTTAAAACGCTAAGGACGATCTGATGCTTACTAAACTCTCCATTAAAAATATCGCACTTATTGAAAGTGCCGAAATACCTTTTACTGATGGTCTTAACGTTCTTTCGGGCGAAACCGGGTCCGGGAAATCGGTGATAATAGAATCGATTAATTTCGTGCTGGGGGCGAAGGCGGATAAAGCGCTGATAAGGACCGGAGCGGAGGAATGTTCGGTTTGCGCCGAGTTTGACGTTTCCGGCAGCGGCGAAATCAAAGAACTGTTTTCCGAAATGGATATGGAGGAAGAAGATTCTCTCATAATACGGCGCAGATTTTCGCGCGGCGGAAAAAATTCCGTCAGTATAAACGGGACGGCAGCCACTGTCGGCATGCTTAAAAAGTTCACGGAAAAACTTGTGGACGTGCACGGGCAAAGCGAACATTTTTACCTTTTAAGCACTGCCAATCAGTTAAAACTGCTGGATAAATTCGGCGGAGAAAATATTGCCGCAATAAAAAATACCGTAAAGGCACTTTATACAGAGCTGAAAAGCATAACCTCACAGTTAGAAGAACTGGGCGGGGACGAGAGCAGAAGGCTTATGCGGCTGGACGTATTGAACTATCAGATAAGAGAAATAGAAGAACTGGGGCTGAAAGAAAACGAAGAAGAAGAGTTAAATTCTTTAAGGGAAAAACTGTTAAATCAGGAAAAAATAACCCAGGCCCTTTCCGCCATAAACGGCGCTGTTGACAGCGAAGGCGGCGCGGAGGATATATTGGCAAACGCCGTAAGAGCTGCCGATTCCATAAGCGCACTCGGCGAGGAATACGGCGAACTTTATTCGCGCCTGCAAGGAATATACGCCGAACTTTCGGATATAGCCGGCACGGCGCAAGCGCTTGCCGAAAATTTTGATTTTTCCGAATATAGTTTGGATGAAACAGAGCAACGGCTGGACAAAATAAAAAAGATCAAGCGCAAGTACGGCAATAATTATGCCGAAATTAACGACTTTTTGGAAAGAGCCAAAGAGGAAAAAGACAGGCTTGAGCATTTCAACGAGACTGCTGCCGCACTTTTGACAGAAAGTGAAAAACTTAAAAAAGAATTATATAAAAACTATTGTATTTTATCTGACGAGCGCAAAAAGAACGCGGATATTTTTTCCAAAAACGTAACTGCGGAGCTCAAAGAACTGAATATGTCCAAAGCCGAATTCAGAATCCTTTTCCATCCTGCGCCGCAGTTTTACGAATTTAAATTCGATTCTCCCGGAGGATTCGACAGCATTGAATTTATGTTTTCGGCAAATCTCGGAGAGCCTCTGAAACCTTTGTCGTTCGTTATAAGCGGCGGCGAAATGAGCCGCTTTATGCTTTCTGTTAAGGCACAGTCCGCAAAATTCAACGAAATATCCACCTTTATTTTCGACGAGATCGATGCCGGCATAAGCGGCAAGGTGGCACGGGTAGTGGCTGAAAAACTCTGCCGCATCTCGCGGTCTGTGCAGGT
This sequence comes from uncultured Eubacteriales bacterium, assembly GCA_949288785.1. Lineage (GTDB taxonomy): Bacteria > Bacillota > Clostridia > Christensenellales > Borkfalkiaceae > UBA1259. The sequence goes on from CASELQ010000003.1 coordinate 88,505, forward strand.
AATAGCAATTTCTCATCTTCCGCAGATCGTTTCATTTGCGGATAACAGCCTTTATATCTATAAAGATGAAGCGGACGGCGCAACTTATACGGGTATAAAAGTGCTTTCAGGCGAGGAGAAAACACAGGAAGTGGCAAGACTTACCGGCGGAGCGATAAATTCCGATTCCGCATTAAATCTTGCAAAATCTCTGATAGAAAGTGCGGATCAATATAAAAAATCGCTGTAAATAAGTTTATAATGGTCTTATAACAAGCCGACTTTATTTTTCCGATTAAAAACTTCGTCTTTTACGCATATATTTTTTTCAATTACCCATCTTACAAGGGTGGGGTAAATATGAAAAGAATTAAAGCCATACTGTTTCTGTTACTGCTTTCGCTTACGCTTGTCAACTTCAAATATACTGCTACGATAGCGTATGCCGCGGAGAATAATATATATCTCGGCGGATTTCCGGCAGGCTTTGCACTTGAAACGCGCGGAGCTTATATAATGGGGCTTACTGACGTAATAACCGAACAAGGCATAAAATCCCCGTGTAAAGAAGCGGGAATAGAAACGGGAGATATAATATTAAGCATTGACGGAATTCCGGTAAATAACGCGGAAGATGTGGAAAAAGCCATAGCAAACGGAGAAAAGAAAGCGCTCGAAGTAAAAAAGTGCGAGGGAACGGATATTATTATTGCCCAGCCGGCAAAAGATCTCAGCGGACATTACCGCTTAGGTATATTTATAAGAAACGGCATAAACGGTATAGGTACTGTAACATATATCAAAGGGGATACCTTCGCCTCGCTCGGGCACCCCGTAACAGACGAAAGCGGCAAGCCTCTTGATATTGTAGGAGGGCAGCTGTATCCCTGTAAAATAACGGGTTATATTGCAGGAGAACGAGGGAAACCGGGCGAACTCAGGGGGATTTTCGTAAAAAACGAAACGATAGGCATCATAGAAAAAAATCTTATAAGCGGGGTATACGGGCATGCAGCTGAAACATTCGATAAAGACAGACTTACTGAGATACAGACGGGAGAGGGTAAAGTCGGTACGGCTCATATTTATACTACCATATCGGGAGAAAGCCCCGAAAAATACGAAATATCAATAATAAAAGTAACGGATATTGCCGGGGATGTGAAAAATTTCGTTATAAAAATAAACGATGAACGACTGCTTGAAAGTACCGCGGGGATAGTACAGGGTATGAGCGGGAGTCCCATTGTACAGGATGGAAAACTGATAGGGGCAGTAACGCATGTATTTGTAAACGATCCTTCAAGAGGCTTTGGCATATCGATTGAAAATATGATAAATAATTAGTTAATTATTAAATATTTTAATAAAGATTATGTCAGACATAATGAATAATTTACCAAAAAATACGGACAATAATCATAGAAGAGAGGAAACTTTTATGAGAAAAAAATATTCCGTATTTTTTATTGCTTTTGCAATTATGCTCACTTTCGGCATATTTTGCGGCTTTACTTTAAAACAAAAAGTTTTTGCCGACAGTGAAAACGTATTTAAAAGCAAGTCCGTTATTTTAACCGATTACAATTCCGGAACGGTTATAGCGGAACAAAATTCCAAACAGCACCTGCCCATAGCAAGTATGTGCAAAATAATGACGCTTTTGCTTACTTTTGAACAAATAGATAAGGGCGCGCTTAATTTCGATGAAAACATTGCAGTAAGCGAAACCGCAGCAGGTATGGGCGGCTCGCAGGTTTTTTTGGAAGCGGGCGCCATGTATAAAACTTCGGACCTTATTAAGAGCATCGTTGTGGCTTCCGCAAACGACGCATGCGTTGCCATTGCCGAAACAATTGCCGGCAGCGAAGACTCTTTCGTTTCTTTGATGAATGCGCGTGCAAAAGAACTCGGCATGACGGACACGGTTTTCAATAACTGTACGGGATTACCAAAACCCGGGCAATATTCCTGCGCAAAGGACGTTTCCGTTATGTTTTGCGAACTGCTTAATCATGAAGATTACTTTAAATATTCCACCATTTGGATGGATGAAATATCTCACCCCAAGGGGAGAGTAACCGAAATATCCAACACCAATAAACTTGTTCGCTTTTATAACGGCTGCGACAGCGGTAAAACGGGTTATACAAGCGAAGCCGGACACTGTCTTGCGGCATCAGCCGTAAGGAACGGAATGAGACTTGTCTGCGTGGTTATTTCTTCACCGGACAGCAAGACGAGATTTGCCGAAGTATCTTCGCTTTTTAACAACGGTTTTGCAAATTACACCAATAAACTGATCATAGATTCGAGCTCTCCGCTTGAAATTGAAGTAAACGTTAAAAAAGGTGTAAAAGACAGTCTCACGGTAATGCCTGAAAAATCTTTTTATCTATTCTCCGCAAAAAACGTTCAGCGCAGTATTGAGCAAGATTTTCAGCCGTTTGACGAGGTGAAAGCCCCTGTACGCAATGGCGACTGCGTCGGAAAAATAGTTATATACGAAAACGGCGTAGAGATAGGCAGCGTAAACGTACTTGCCGCCGAAGATATTGCGGAAAAAACTTATTTCGATTATATAAAAGATATCGGTGATAACTGGGGTTTATTGTGATTATGCGGTTATAAAAGCTTATTAAACCGTATATAAAATTTATTTAACCCGCTTTGATTGACAATTTTTATGTTTTAATGCTAAAATTAACATATAAAAACAATCGGAGCGGGTTTTATGAACCAAAGAGAAACTTTAAAAATAAACGATAAGGGACATCTTGAAATAGGCGGGGCGGACGCGGAGGAACTTGTTAAACAGTTCGGAACCCCGTTATATGTTATGGATAAGGCGTATATCGGGCAAATGTGCATAACTCTTACTTCCGCGCTTAAAAAAGAGTATGGCAGCGGCCTTATATCTTATGCTTCCAAGGCGTTTTGCTGTAAGGAAATATACAGGATAATCGAGGATTACGGCATGGGGGCGGACGTTGTTTCCGGAGGAGAACTTTATACCGCCAAGGAGAGCGGTTTTCCAATGGATAAAATTACTTTTCACGGCAACAATAAGTCTTTTACGGAGTTGACCGAAGCCGTCTTATGCGGAGTGCAACATATAGTAATTGATTCTTTGGGCGAGGCGGAGGATCTGGAAGAGATATGTGCCGCAAACGGAACCGTTCAGAATGTTTTGATAAGGGTCAATCCGGGCGTGGAAGCCCATACCCACCACTTTATACAGACGGCAAAGCAAGATTCAAAATTCGGTTTTTCGCTGACAGACGGCAGCGCCGAGGACATAATAAACAGCGTCATAAAAAAACCGCATTTAAAACTTTGCGGGCTGCATTGCCATATAGGCTCGCAGATATTCGAAATAAAGTCTTTCTGTATTGCCGTGGAAAAGATGACTGACTTTTACAAAAAAATTTCCGATGAGCTCGGAATATCTTTTTCAGTACTCAATCTCGGAGGCGGGTTCGGCATACACTATGCAGAAGGAGATCCGATATTAAAACTTTCGGATTATTACGATTTTGTTAAAACTATATGCGATAAGCTGAAAACGTGCCTAAAAGAAAAGGGGCTTGAAAAACCGTATCTTATTTTGGAACCGGGCAGATCCGTGGTGGGAGAGGCAGGCGTAACTCTTTATACCGCCGGCAGGATCAAAGAGATAAAGGGCATCAAAAATTACGTTGCGATAGACGGGGGTATGTTCGATAACCCGCGATTCGCCCTTTATCAGGCGCGTTACACCGTTGCCGCCGCCGCAAAAATGCTGCTAAAACCCGTAAAAAAATACACCATAGCCGGAAAATGCTGTGAAAGCGGCGACATAATAGCCGAGGACTGCATGTTGCCCGAAATAGAAGAACGCGATATAATAGCCGTTTTTTCAACGGGCGCATACAATTATTCCATGGCAAGCAATTATAACAGAAATCCTGTTCCTCCTGTGGTTTTTGCTGAAAACGGCAAAGCGTATTACGCCGTAAAACCGCAGACCTATAAAGATATCGCAAGAAACGACGTATGACATAAAGAATTTTTTGCCCAGAGCATAATCTGCCATAAAACACGCAAAAAATTTTTACGGTCGAATCTTTACCCGCAAAACGAATTTTGCGGGTAAAATAATTTACGGCGGTTTTTCTTGCTTTTTTTACTTAAATATTATATAATATTTAACATAATAAAAGAGGGTATAATGGTTGAAAGAATAATAAATTATATCTCCATTTTTCTTGCGCTCATAATCGTGCTTCCGCTGCACGAATTCGCACATGCGTTTGCCGCTGTAAAATCAGGAGATCCCACCCCGAAAATAAACGGAAGATATACGCTTAATCCTCTTTCGCACTTCGACGCGATGGGGCTTGTCTGTTTTGTGCTTGCAGGCTTCGGCTGGGCAAGGCCCGTACCCATAAATCCCTATAATTTCAAACATTATAAGCGCGGCTTGTTCTGGACGTCTTCTGCCGGAGTCATAGCAAATTATCTTTTGGCTTTTATTGCTTATCCTCTGTACCTTCTTTCAGCCAAGCTGCCCGTCATCGGCTATTTTACTGTGGTTCTTCAGCTGACGTTGTTTTATATATTCAGCCTGAGCATAAGCTTTTTTGTATTTAACCTTATACCGGTGTTTCCGCTGGACGGGTTCAGGATATATGACGCACTTGCAAAACGCCGCGGCGGTTTTTACAGATTTTTACGCTTTCAAGGGATATACGTATTGTACTTCCTGCTGTTTTTAAGCGTTATCGCAGATTTTACCGGTCTTTGGCAGCTGAATATTCTCGGTATTGCGCTAAACTTTGTTGCGGGATATCTGCAAATACCCATAACAGCTTTTTGGGGGTTGATATTCTGATGGCAGAATTTGAATCGGTTGTTGATTATTCCACAAAACTGAAAATAGGCATAGAAGAGTTCGACGGGCCGCTCGATTTGCTGTTACATCTTATTAAGGAAGCTAAAATAGAGATAAAGGATATTTTCGTTTCCGAAGTAACCAAACAGTTTCTGGAATATATGGACGGACTTGATGTTTTAGATGTGGACAAAGCCAGCGAGTATCTCAACATGGCGGCAACATTGCTTGAAATAAAGTCTAAATCGGTTCTGCCGAAAATAGAAGAGTACATGGAAGATTATGAAGACCCGGAAACCATGCTCATCCGTCAGCTTGAAGAGTATAAACTATTTAAAGAAGCCAGCGAAAAACTTGAAAAACAGGAAAACGTGCTGAGATTTTACAAGGCGCCCGATAAATCTGTGGGAAACGTTAAAATAGTTTATACGGACTTTAATCTTAACGGGCTTATTGCCGCTTTTTCCAAACTGATCATGCGGGTGGACGACATGCGATGGCAGAAAAACGCCCTGAAAGAAATACCCAAGGAAGTTTTTACCGTAAAAGACAAGGTTGACAGTATAAGAGAAATTCTGCTTGAACGTAACAGCGTGAGCTTTTTTGAATTATTCCCGTATCACCATACAAAAACCGAACTTATAACAACCTTTCAGGCGATGCTGGAATTACTCAAATTACAGTATATAACTGTAGAGCAGAACGGGGTTTTTGACGATATTACCATCACTTTGAGGGAAGACAGAAATGAAGAACTCGGAGAAATTGACGAATATAATTGAATCTATTTTATTTGTTTCGGGGGAACCCGTTGCAATAAGCGACATTGCGGATAAACTTGCCGTAACGGAAAAGGACGTTTTAGGCGCATATACAGCGCTGAAAGCAAAATACGGGGAAAAAAGCGGTATTCAGATATTGCAGTTCAACAAAAAACTTCAGTTCTGTTCAAACCCCGATTACAGCGAAGAAGTTTCCGCCGTGCTTAACCCCATAAAAGAGCGTGAACTTTCAAAGAGTATGCTTGAAGTTGCCGCAATCATAGCATACAAGCAGCCCGTTACCAGAATAGATTTAGAAGAGATAAGGGGTAACAGCGAATATGCCGTTCAGAAATTGCTGGAACTTGGAATAATAGAGCCGGTAGGCAGAAAGGACGCGGTGGGCAGACCCGTAATGTTCGGCACTACGGACAAGTTCTTAAAGCGCTTTCAGATTTCTTCTCTAGACGAATTGCCTGACTATGAAGAACTTATAAATAAAATACAGCTGATACACGGGGCGGACACCGGGGACGATTATCTGTACAGAAAAGACGTTTACATAGAAGATGACGCTGCCGCCGCTGCCGATTCCTCATCCTTCGATACGGCAAATGACGGTAAATCTGCGGAAAATACTGCGGACACTACGCCTTCACAAAGTGAATCCGCCACAAAAAAAACCGATACCGAATCCGATTTTGACCTGCCCGATATTGAAGACGAGGAAATACCGGACTTTTTAAAGGGAGAGGATGTTGAAAGGTTTTAATGTAAAAAACATTGATTTTATCTTCGCTTAAATTATAAATACGTAAATTTTATTTTTTATCTTAAAAGCCACGGGCGTCAGCCCGTGGCTTTTAAGTATATTTTATTTGTAATTGCGGATATTAAAATAGTGTTGACGATTGTTACCATTGTTGCCATATGCGTTACAGTGCTGATATTTCCGATATTTGTAAACATCAGTTTGTTTTACACGAAAAATGATAAAAAAATTTTTTTCGGACTGGGACTGTACGGAATAAACCTTATGGGCGGATATGCGGAAAAGTTCAAAAAAGGAATATCCGTATTTTTAAACGGAAAAAAACGGTTTTATATTTATTATAAAAACATGTTTAAGCTAAGAGCCAAAGTAAAGCCGTTAAGAGATTATCATTTTATAAGTATTTATTACTATTGGGATCTGGGATTAAAAAATACGGCAGCGGCAGCCTTTTCGGGTTTTACGGCAGCATGGCTAACCGAAATGTTTTTCGGCCCCGTCGCCATGAAAAAACCATATATAAAGGCAGGAGCGGATATAAATATATACGAATGCGAGGATGTTTTTGACCTGTATTTCAAAGGAACAGTCGCTCTGAACCTTTTGGCGCTGTTTCTCAGCGCCATAAAAATTTTAACGGAGAAAATGATATATGCAATCAGAAAAACAGCAAAATAAAATCAACAATGCAATTGAAACCGCACTAAAAAATTTAAGCGGACTTATAGACGTAAATACCGTGATAGGTTCGCCCGTAAAAAACGAATGCGGAGATATGATCATCCCCGTATCTAAGGTTACCTTCGGACTTCTTGCCGGAGGGGGAGAATACGGAAAACTAAACATTTTCAAAAAAGGGAGCGATTTACCGTATTCCGCCGGCAACGGCGCCATAGTGTCAATAAAACCGTGCGGCTTCCTCTTAAAAACAGAGGGAAGTTACAAGGTCTTATCTATAGCGGATAACGCATATGAAAATCTGATAGAAAAAACCGCCGATCTTATATCCGGAATGAAGGAAAAGGAATAAAAATTGCTAAAAAAATTATTATCTGTTGTATTTTGCGGTATAGCTTTATTTTCGGCATCGGGTACTTTATCCGGCAATAAAGCCGTAATAAATGCCGCAGAATATTCGGCACCTTACAGTGCTGAAATAGTGATGGAAGTAAACACGGGCAGGGTAGTATATGCAAGTAACGAACATACAAAAAAATATATGGCAAGTACTACAAAAATTCTTACCGCGATAACGGTGATTGAAAATTGCGATTTGGCGGCAAAGGTAACGGTTGGAAAAGAGACTGTCGGGGTAGAAGGCTCCAGCATTTACCTTGAAGCAGGTGAAGAGCTTACCGTAGAAGAACTTCTGTACGGCCTTATGTTGAGGTCCGGCAACGACGCAGCCGAAACTCTTGCAGTATTTACTTCGGGAAGTATAGAAAATTTTGCGGCGCTCATGAATGAAACCGCAAGCAGAATAGGCGCCGTCAATTCGCACTTTGTAAACCCGCACGGGCTTCATAACGACGAACATTATACCACAGCCTACGACCTTGCGCTTATAACCTGCCACGCCATGAAAAACGAAAAATTCAGGGAAATTGCAGGGGCAAAAACCAAAGATATATCGTGGAGTACCCGCGAATATAAAAGACACCTTGTAAATAAAAACAAACTTCTTTTCAATCTGGAAGGCTGCACGGGCGTTAAGACGGGCTTTACCAAAAAAGCAGGCAGATGCCTTGTATCATCCTGCAAAAGAGGCGATACGGAATTTGTGTGCGTGGTGCTTAATTGCCCGCCAATGTTCGAACGTTCCGCCGCACTGCTTGAAAACGCACTTGAAATCTATAAAAACATAAAAGTTTTGGAAAGCGACAATATTTATGACTTTATAGATGTTGCTGGCACGGATGAAAAGTGCGGCGTATATATTAAAAACGACGTTATTTTGCCGCTAACCGTTGCGGAAGCCGAGAACCTTAAAATTGTCAATGCTTATCCCGATAAACTCGAAGCACCATTTAAAAAGGACGAAGAAATAGGTTTTATTGAATTTTATTGTCAAAATAACTTGATTTTCAGAGAAAAAGTCTATACTATAATAGGTATGGAAAAAAACTGATATCAAGGAAACAGTATGAGAATAAATAAATATCTTGCTGAAAGCGGAATATGTTCGCGCCGCGCCGCCGATAAACTTGTAGAAGAAGGGGCGGTTAAAATAAACGGGAAAATTGCTTTGCCCGGTGCCGAGGCGGATCCCGACAAAGACCGCGTAACCGTAAACGGCAAAATAATAAATCCTGTAAATCATTATGAATATTACATTATGAACAAACCGAAAGGTTGCGTTTGTACGGCAAAAGACGATAAGGGCAGAAAAACCGTGATGGATTTTTTACCGCAAGATTGTGCGCGCGTTTTTCCCGTCGGAAGATTAGATTACGAAACGGAAGGCCTGCTTATTTTTACAAATGACGGGGAACTTACATATAAACTTACTCACCCTAAGAACGAAATACCGAAAACTTATGTGGTAAAAACCGAAAAGCCGGTAAGCGAAAAAGATCTTTCCGCCTTGCGAAGCGGCATTATAATAGACGGAATAAAAACCAAAAAATGCAACGTAACGCTCTTAAAAACCTATAAAACAGGCTCTAAACTACAGATTACCATAACCGAAGGGCGAAACAGGCAGATAAGAAAAATGATAGAAGCAACGGGTAATTCCGTAGACTTTTTAAAAAGGATTAAAGTAGGCGACCTTACGGTCTCCGGCCTAAATCGCGGCGAGGTAAGAAAACTCCGCCCGGAGGAAATAAATTACCTTTTATATCTGTAAAAACGAACTTTAATTATCACATTTTAGTTACCGTTAAATCTTTTTTTGAGAAAAATATTAAGCCCGCATTTTTGCGGGCTTAAGGTTAAACGAGTAAAAGAATTAATCTGATTATATTTTTTTATTTATATTGATTATTCAATTTGCCGTTTCCGTCTTGTTTTTTACCTTTACTAAATTTGTGTTTGAAAAGACAAACTCAGCCACAAAATACAAAAATACATCCGCAAATACAAGCAGTGGCACAAATAAATACCTTACAAGGCTGGGCCTGTCCGAAAAGTTGACGTTGAGCAGGAAATTGAGCGCAAACGTGATCAGTACAAGATTAAATAAAATTATGGCACAGGTCAATATCCTGTCTCCGCTTATTTGCCCGCTGAGTGTTTTATACGGATCCGAAAAATATCTTACGGCAAAAATCACGGGCACAGCCAGCACAATTACTGCCGCCGCTATAAAAAAGAAATTTGAAAAAACTCCGCCATACCTGAAATATAGCAAGAGATATTCTACAATGGAAACGGCAAAAACCGCCAGAACGGACAAAAGCTGCAATCTGTTTTTGTATATAACTCCTTCGGGACGGGCCGAATCGCGCGAGGAAACTCTTATTTTATAACCTTCCTGTTCGGCGGCAAGCACCAGGTCGCTGAAATCGATCTTACCGCTGCGGGCACGCGCCTCCTTAAATTCCATGTCTATTGTATCGGCAAATTTTTGCTGAACGACCACGTCTTCCGACCCTACTTCTTCAATAACCGTTTTATCGCTGTTTTCATGTACGGCCGGGGCAGAAGCCTTTATGAGCCCGTTAAGTATATTCCTGAAATTTATTTCCTTAATATCTTCTTCACGCGTCAGTTTTTCGGTACTTTCGTTCTTATACGTGTTCACAACGGGAGTATAAGATACGGTTTCAACCTTATCATTCTGTGTGAGCGCGTCTGAAGAAGATTTTTGTATAAAGATATGAACGGGCGCAGTTTCCTTATTTTCTTCGGCTGATTTTTCACGAGAAGCATCGGCAGGGGAAACCACAACGGGAACAACACGTTCGGGCGCAACGTTCATAAGTTTATCAATGATGGCGCGCGAAAATGCCCAATTAGAAAGATTTGCGTCAACAAACTCCCGGCCCTTATCCGTAATCTTTATAAATTTTCTTCTGCCGTCCTGCGCGTCAAACCAATAAGATTTTACATATTTAAGATTCTCAAGCCTTTTAAGCGAACTGTAAAGAGTAGCCTGATTCAACTGATACTGTTTATCGCTCTTAACGTCAACAGTATCAATGATCTGCTGGGCGTATTTATCACCGTCAAGCAGGGTGTGTAAAATAATGGTATCGATATGCCCGCGAATAAGATCACTTGAAATAGCCTGTTCCATTTTAACCTCGTAAGGAAACAGCCGATAAACCGACTTTTATATAAATATTATACAACAATAAGCATTATTAGTCAAGAAAAACATAAAAAAACAGATTAGATTATATCAGACATAATGCAGTAAAAAACAATAACGCGTAACGCATAAAAAATAAACGATGGAAAAAACTATTTTAATATAAAAATTTTCTATAATTTACAGTAAGCAAGAACACCGAGAATTTTATCGTAAATTAAGTGATTTTTAAATGCAGGCATTGTCAACACTTTATCTACACCTTACCTGGTGTATTTATGCGTAAAAGCCGCGTTTTGCGCATAAATACTGGTGTCGATTTTTTTATTAAAACCTCTTTTCCCCTTTATTTTACTAATGTTTTGATATGTTGATAACTTGCGCGTATTTTCCCCGATAAAAATTTATTGACGGAATTATTGCGCAAAAACTTTACTTTTTTCCTTTACGGTGTTAAAATCGAATTATGAATAAATCTTTCTTTGAAGAGCGTGAAATATCCTGTACCGACAGAACCAACGCCATTATTGAAACTTTACCTTATTTTGTGCGTGATTTCTTTGTCGCGGCGGAACTGCGTACTTCTCCGCTTACCCGCCTTAATTATGCTTATGATCTCAGGGTTTTTTTTGATTTTCTCGGGAAAAAAGTCTTTCGCGGCAAGTCTCCCGAAAGCATTGAATTATCCGACCTTGATTCATTAGAAGCTTCGGATATAGAATATTATCTAAGTTACCTATCTCATTACACCATAAACGGTAAAGATGAACGCTGCACGGAAACCGGCAAAGCAAGAAAACTCTCTACTCTCAGGGCGTTTTACAAGTATTTATTTAATAAAAATAAAATTAAAGCCAATATCCCTGCCAAAGTAGAAATGCCTAAAATTCACGAAAAGGAAATTATAAGGCTGGAAACCAATGATAAGGTTGATGAAATCGGAGATATGTTATATGTTACTCAGAGCGGCAGCGGGCTCACAAAACGTCAAATGGCGTTTCATAACAGTCTCGGTCTGAGAGACACCGCCATAATTACCCTGTTTTTAGGTACGGGCATACGTATAAGCGAACTTGTGGGGCTGAATACCGATGATTTTGATTTTGCCACAAACAGCTTTGTAGTTACGCGAAAAGGCGGCAACCGCGCCGTACTCTATTTTAACGACGAAGTATCCTCCGCCCTGCAAAATTATCTCGAAGAACGTGAAAACACACTTAAAGACACGCCTTTTGCCGATGAACGCGCCATGTTTTTATCTTTACATAAAAAACGTATATCCACGCGTCAGGTGCAAGAGCTTGTAAAAAAATATGCTAAAATAGTTTCTCCGTTAAAAAAAATAACTCCTCATAAACTGAGGAGTACGTTCGGCACCAATCTCTATCGCCAAACAGGCGATATTTATGTAGTGGCGGACTGCCTCGGCCATAAAGACGTTAACACCACTAAAAAGCACTATGCCGCCATGACCGAAGACATAAGAAAGAATGCGGGGCGCTCCCTTACTTTGGGTAAAAGGGATGAAAAAGACGGGAAATACTGAGTTTAAGGCTTACCGATCCTTTTACTTAATTATCCCCGTTATCTTTATTATCTTATAATTTTTATCGCATTCTATACATTTGCCGCAATTATCGCATATTTTACTGCTGTCAAGGTCGCAAAAATCGTCTTCACATTCGTTAAACTCGTCTTTACTCTCTTTTAGCGCTTTTTTTAATTCTTTTTTTGCCTGCTTTTCTTCCATAAAAACCTCCACCCCCGATATTATACTACTTATTCATATTAAATACAATAAAATTTTTTCAAATTATTTAAACATATGTTTGCATTTTTCTTTTTAATATTGTATAATTAAATCAATGACCAAGGAAAAATTAAACGAACGGTTGCAGGAAGTCTACAAGTTCACTGCGGAATATCTTGAAACAAACGGGTTTCCCCCTTCTGTGCGCGAAATTTGCGCACAGCTAAACATTAAATCTACGGCCACCGCCTATACCTATATAGAGCGGCTGAAAAGCCGCGGGCTTTTGAACAATACCCCGCAAAAAAAGCGTTCTCTTACCGTTGCCGGGCAGTCCAAATCATTTAAAACCGTTCCTTTAGTCGGCGAGATCACCGCCGGCAAACCGATTTTTGCGGTGGAAAATCTGGAAGGATATTTTCCTCTCCCCGCAGACTTTTCAGGCAGCGAAGGGTTTGCCCTGCGCGTTTCCGGCGAAAGCATGATAAACGCCGGCATTTATGATAAGGATATTATTATAGTCAACCGCCAAGATTCTGCCGATAACGGAGATATAGTGGTCGCCCTTATAGGAGACGAAGCCACGGTAAAGCGTTTTTATAAAAGGGACGGAAAGTTTATTCTTCATCCCGAAAACGATACCATGCAGGACATGATGTTTGACGAGATCTCGGTGCTTGGCGTGGTAAAAGGACTTATGCGTAAATTCTGATAAACCATTTAAAAACCCTTTCCGTCCGTGCTACGTGCGGACGGAAAGGGTTTTTATTTTATTATATTCACTTTTTTAACGTTATTTACTATATATTTTCCATGGCTTTATTTATTGCCGGCCACATAATGTCCACATTCCACCAATGCCCGGAATCCGCCTCGATAAGCCTGCATTCGTTTGGCGCGCCAGCTTTATCGTATATTTTTTTGACTGTTTCATATCCCCTTCTCACCCCTTCTATCAAAAAAGAAGGATCTTTTACTCCCGCAACGATTATAAGCTTTCTCGGAGCGATCAAAGCGGCAATATCCTGCATATCAAAGTATCTATAAGCATGCGGTATATAATTACACGAGCAATGATAAAACCTTAGGATTGACTCCGGGTACGGGCAAAATGAACAGCTCGGCGCGCAAACCTTTATGCGTTGGTCGTATGCGGCGGCATAGTATGAGGCCGTTCCTCCTCCTGAGTTTCCGGTTATCACTATTCTTTCAGTATCGCATACGGGAAACGAAGCGAGCGCATCTATGGCGCGGCTTATATCCCAGCATCTCTCGCCAATAAGTGTCCTGCCGAGCAAAAAGCCTGTAACAGCCTCATAATAACAACTGCCGCGCTCGCTTAAGCTTACCCTTCTGTCCGGTTGATTTGCGGCGGCGCGCTCTCCCATGCCGCGCTGTTCTATGGCAAGTGCGGCATATCCGTTCTTAACGGCCTGAACGGCAAGTGCGGTGCGGGGCTGCCCCTTTTCGTCCTCCGGAAATTTAACCTCGCCTATTGAATTGTGAAAGCCCGTGCTGTGCCCCTGTAAAGTTATTGCCACGGGATACTTGTCTTTCCCCGTATCGGGAACAAGCAGATAGCACGGCACTACCGAACCGCGCTCGCTTTCAAATAAAAACCTGGTTTGCGTATAACCGTCCTTTTGCTCTATCTTTTCGATCTCCGTTTTTATCGGACAGGCATTTTGAGCGATTATATCCAGACCCGTAAGTTCAATAAACTTATCGCGCAGTTTCTCTCTCCATTTTCCTAAATCGTCTTTCTCGTCAAAAGACAGCGAAGGTATAGTTTCCTTTATAAGTATATCTCTGTTTGCAATTCCGTCCGGTTTCATTTTTAACCTCCCGAACTACTTGATTATAGTAAATATAACATATGTTACAACCGATTTCAAGTATAATTTGTCTTGAAAAGTACAAAATTTTATAAATCGTAAACCGTAAAATTTAATAAATTAAAAATTATATTGACTTTTGGCGCACGAAAATTTATACTTGACAAAAAGGCTGAATATTTAATTATTTACATGTAAGGAGAAAAAGATGAGCAAAAAAGCCGTGAGAGGAATTTCCGTAAGCAACCCCGTGGAATATCGGGGAAATTATCTTATGCTTGCGGCAGAACGCGCAATTAAATGCGGATATAATCACTTTCAGTTTATAGGTCCGATTCATGACCCGGTCAAAGGCAATATAGACGGAATGTTGCTTTATAAAAAATATTCCCGCTTTAACGCAAATAAGGACGAAACTTACATTGATAACACCCGTAAAATCATAAACAACGTAAGTAAAAAACTTTCCGGCGCTAAAATAAGGACATACGTATGGCACCATGAGCTGGAACTGCCTGAAAATTTCGGCGCCGAATATCCGGACGCGTTAAACGATTACGGCGATATTGAGATCACGCATTATGCTGTTAAGGACTTTTTGGAAAACAAATTAAAGGACTTTTTCACTGATTATCCATATATAAACGGTATAATTCTCACCCTGCACGAAACGCGTATTCCGCTTTTGAAATTAAAAAATCAGAAATTAAACCCGAATAAACGCGTAGAATACGTTACGAAAATATTGTACGATACGTGCGCGCTTTGCGGTAAAGAACTTATAGTAAGGCCGTTTGCCTCCATTGAAAAAGATTATATAATGATGATGCAGGCTTATGAGAACATATCGCACGACCTTACCGTTATGGACAAGTGGACGCAGTTCGACTGGTCCCTTACCCTGCCGGATAACGCCTTTTTCAAACAAATAAAATACAATCCTCTGCTTGTTGAAACCGATATTTTCGGAGAGTTTTTCGGCAAGGGACAGTTGCCCCTTATGCTGGCAGACCATATAAAACACAAATTTGCTTATTGCGAAGAGTTTTCCCCGCTCGGATATGTTTCCCGCGTGGACCGCAGCGGATACGATTTTTTCGGGGACGTAAACGAAGTAAACTGCGTAATTATGGAAGCGCTTTTAAACGGCATCGATCCGGATGAGGCGGCAAAGGGTTTCTTTGAAGAAAAATATGCCGGCGCTGGGAAAAAAGTCTTTGATCTTATGCATAAAACCGAGCAACTGCAGAAAAAAATACTTTATCTCAACGGTTATTATTTTAACGAAATGAGCTCTTTCCCCTCGCTCAACCATTGCAAAAACCATTTTTACTTTGAAATAATGCGTGATAATTGTCATATCGCTTCCGAAGAATGGTTCATACCCGTAAACTGGCAGCGCGGTGAGGTTGCCGACCTCATAAAAGAAAAAGAAGAAGCCGTAACGCTTTGCCTTACCCTGCTAAAAAAAGCGGAATCGCTTGCGGAAGATATGAAAAAAGAGCCATTTTACACCCTCAAAACAAAGTTTGAAAATCTCTGTTACACGGCGGGACTTTGGCTGGCGCTTACAAAGTTGTTACGCGCATATTCGGAATGCTGCGGCGGCGACGGACAGGAATTTTATACGCGCGTGCAAGAGTTGCTGAGCGCCAATTCAAAAGGCAAAGCGGCGCTCAAAGACAAATTTTACCCATTGATGCTGAGGTATGACCGCACATGCGACCCCGTAGAGAAATTTGCAGAGGAGATTACCGAAAGTTTCAAGGTCGAGGATACCGCCATAAAAAGTCTTAAAGAAGAAAACCTTAACGACTTTATCGTGTGCGGAGGCGGGCTGGAAGGACATTTGTTAAAAAAAGAGGTCAATTTCAGCGACACCTATATTTTGAACGGCGAACTTTGCCGGATTCCCGGCACAAATAAAGGCAAAGCGTGGAGTACGGTAAACGCGCACGGCTGGTTTGAGTATAGCTTATCCCTCCGCCCCGAAAGAGAAAATGTGATTTTAATAGAAGCTTCGGGAAGCAACGGCAGCATAGATTTTGACCTGACCCTGCATAACGCCGTATATAAAGTCCGGGAACACGCCGAAGGCAAAAAGGTATTTAGCTTTACCCTTCCCGAGAGTAAAGAAAAGACTGCATGCATAAGATTTGACAGAGTTTCCGTTAACACCCCGTTTATTTATACCATAAAGGTGCTGTGATAAAGCAGTTTACGGCGGATGGCAAAATTTGCTGCCCGCCGATACTTTTAAATCCTATAAATATTATACAATATACTTAAATTTTATATAACTTATATTATACGGCAATATTTAATTATAAGTAATTGATTAAAAATATTAAATATGCTAAACTTTAAAAAAATTAAGATTAAAGAAGGATTGTATGAGCGAAACATATAAGAAAAAAGATATCGGCAAAAACATTCTAATATACTTATTCATGATAGTGCTCGGGTTTTTCTACGCCCTTAACTATCAGCTGTTCGTGGTTAAAAACGCTTTTGCGCCAAACGGAGTAAGCGGTATCGGAACCATGATAGAATATAAAACGGGGTTCAGCAACGGCTTTTTTTTCCTGATAGTAAACATCCCGCTGTGCGTGCTGGCGTTTTTCGCTATAAACAAAGAGTTTGCGGCAAACACACTGCTTTTTTCGCTTGCATATTCCGCCTCGCTCATATTGTTCCGATACGTGGATCTGTCAGCTTTTCAGTATGACGCGCAAGGAGTAGACACAATATTTCCGGCGCTTATCGCGGGTTCGGTGAGCGGATTTATTTACGGGCTTTCTTTCAGAAAGAATTCTTCTACCGGCGGCGGCGACATTATAGCCAAATACATAAGCGTAAAACGCCCTCAATGGAATTTTTTCTGGATAAACTTTGCGCTAAACGCGGCAATTGCGGTTGCTTCTTATTTTGTTTATGCGGTGCCGGATGAAACGGGCGCTCTCGTATATAATTATAAACCCGTATGCCTGTGTATGCTGTACTGTTTTCTATCCAGCCTTGTGGGCAACTCCATAATAAGGGGCTCTAAGTCCGCTCTGAAATTTACGGTTATAACCTCTCATGCAGATGTAATCAAAGATGAAATTTTTAACAAATTAAAACACGGCGCAACATGTTTTAACGCCGTAGGCGCATACAGCAACTCCTCTAAACAGGCAATCGTATG
Source organism: uncultured Eubacteriales bacterium (assembly GCA_949288785.1). Taxonomy (GTDB): domain Bacteria; phylum Bacillota; class Clostridia; order Christensenellales; family Borkfalkiaceae; genus UBA1259. The sequence goes on from CASELQ010000003.1 coordinate 105,917, forward strand.
CGTTATAAACAAGCGCCAGCAAGTGGATTTTGAAAATATTCTTAAAAAATACGATGATACTTTTACGTTTGTGGAAACGGTAAGCGAAACGATAGGCAATTTTACACATATAAAATAAATACTTATTATTGAGAGTTCACATAAACGTCCGGCCGAAAGACTTTTGTCTTTCGGCCGGACGTTTAAATCTGATAAACCCGTAATTTATCTGTTTATTAAAGGGCTTTTTTGCTATAAAGTTTCCGTCAGGCGCAATTTTATCCCTTCTGAAAGCGCGGCGGACGATACTGCTTTTATATACTCGCCCACATTTTCCGCTCTGATAATATTATCGTATACTTCACTCTTAATCTTGTTGTCGCCTTCCGCCCCCGCAAGTATTTTTTCAGCCCTGTTTTTAAGCCGGTTTAACTTTGTCTGTTTCTCATACCTTACTTCCAGCAAATATTCGCTTCCCCCGTCCGATAAAAATTCGGCGGCGGCACAGTTAAATGCGGGTATGTTTATCGGACTTTCCTTTCCGTCTTTATAAAACTTTATTTCGCCTTCCTCTATATCCGCAAACTTTACCGATATTTTTCTGTTTTCGGGGGTAACCATCTTTTCGCCGCGTATAGAAAGGCGTAATTTTAAAAGCACTTTGTTATCATTTTCCGCCTGCTCCAATACGAAATCGGAAAACCGTTCTTTTTTTATTTCTCCCTCAACTTCGTTCTCATATAATGTAAAACTACCGTTCCCGGAATAACAGAATACTTTAAGTTCATCGGGGTTTGAAATATCGTTCCCCTCGTCTCCGGAAAGGACTATGCAAGACCCCGCCGCGGCAAGCACAGGGATACTTTCAAGCGACCTGCAAAGCGTTCTCACCTCCCCGCCGGGGGCAATGTCATATATGTCCCCGGTAAATACGTCCGTCCATCTGCCGCCGGGTATCCAGGTCTTAACGCGGGCAAACCCGTCTTTTTCTGCCATGCGGGTTATCGGAGATATCATAAAATTCCTTGCAAAAAAGTACTGGTTTTTGAATTTATACGCCTCTTTATAGTTCGGATAATAATAGTAAAGCGGTTCTATAAGGGGCTCGCCTGCCGTATGAGTTCTGTAAGCCGCCGAATACAACAGCGGAATCATTTTATGCCTTAATCTAAGCCACTTTTCGGCTATTGCCCCCACGCCTTTCAAATATGCCCAAGGTTCTTTGGTAACTGTCTTTTGATTGGTGTTATGCAAGCGGTTTATGGGACTGAGCACGCCGAACTGAATACTCCTTACGTACAGTTCGCCGTCAGTTATTCCGAACATGTGCCCGCCTATGTCATGGCTCCAATAAGTAAAGCCCACATTGCTTGCCGTAAGAGTAAAATACGGCAGAAAATCAAGGGTTTTCCAAGTTATGAAGGTATCGCCGGAAAAACCTATGGAATACCTGTGCGAACCTATCCCCGCATAGCGGGATAATAAGATCGGATCGGTATGATTTTTTGCATGATCGAGAAAATGATAATGGTTAAGCGCCCAAAGCGGATCCAACCCGTCTACGGCAGAAGAAGTACCCTGCTGCCAGTCCATCCACCAGAAATCAACGCCGTCCCGTTCATACGGCTTATGTATCACCGAAAAATAACCGTTTATAAAGCGGCTATCCGTTATATCGAATTGTATAACCTCTTCCGTTGCGGGGTCTTTTCCCGTTGCCCTTGCCATATCGGCATAACAGTCCTCAAACCACCGCACACCCTCGGCAGGATGGAGATTAAGCGTTACTTTAAGCCCGGCTTTATGCAATTCTCTCAAAAACCTTTTATAGTCGGGAAAAAGGCGTTTGTTCCAAGTATACCCCGTCCAACCGTCCCCGCCCCCGTAAAAAGGAGTATTTTTGCCCCGTTCGGTTATTCTGAATTCCTCATCGAGCGTTTCGGAATAATGCCAGTCCATATCGACCGTGGCAACGGTAAAAGGTATCTTTTGCTCGGCAAAAGTATTCATAAGCGCAAGATAACTTTTCTCGGTATAAACAAAATATCTGCTCCACCAGTTACCGAAGGCAAACCTCGGCACCATGGGCGGCGTTCCGGTTATCATATAAAGCGCCCTTATCGCGTCCTTATACGCCGTGCCGAAAGCAAATATATACTCGTCCGTCCCGTCCCCGCGCTCCGCGGTAATCTCGCCGCTGTCCGCAAGAGTAAGTGAAGGAGCGTCGTCAAAAACGGCAACTCCCGTTTTCGAACATACCCCGGGTCCTAAAATTATCCGCTCGCCGGACTTTTTGTTTATATAATCAAGATATTTTGTGTCTCCGTCGCAGAGATCCAGCGTTCTGTATGTGCCGCCCAAGTTGCCGGAATTGGAAATTTTAAGGCGTTTTCCGTTAATTTCAACCCGGCATCTTTCCCGTTCGCCGTAAATAATAAGCTTACACGCCGATGTTTGTATAACGCAGCGCAACCTGTTTTTACACACCTCGAAGTTCTGTGCGGGCATATCCCTGAACCAAACGGTTTGCGTTGCGCCGTCTCTGAACTTTCTGTTTTCGCTACGTTCCATGCGGAAAAGCCTGTCAGAAAGCACGGTTACGCGATAATTTCCCCAATATACCGTATTATTTTTTTCGGCAAGCGGTCGGGTTTTTGCTATAAGATGACCGTCCAGCATATTTTCCCTCCTGTATCTATAAAAAACTCTAAATTTTCATCGCCATGAGCGCAAGTTTGCAATGTTCGTATGTAAGCCCCCCCTGCATATAGGCTATATACGGCGGGCGTATGGGTGCGTCCGCCGAAAGTTCTATTGAAGAGCCCTGCACAAAACAGCCTGCCGCCATTATGACCTGATCTTCATACCCCGGCATATCCCAGGGCAGCACCTCCACAAAACTGTCTATCGGGGAATTTTCCTGAATGGTCTGATTAAAAGAAATCAGCTTATCCTTATCCCCGAATTTTACCGAAGTAATTATATCCTTCGGCAGTTCCCCTGCCGCGGGAGAAGTTTCATAGCCCGCCGCGCTAAGGACTGCCGCTGTGAGCATTGCGCCCTTTACCGCCTGCAAAACGGTGTGCGGAGCAATAAATAGCCCCTGGTAAAAATACTGATATCCCGCAAAATATGACCCAACTTCAGCCCCGATTGAAGGCGCCGTAAGCCTGTTAAACACTGCGTCCACATACTTTTTATCGCCGGCAATGTATCCGCCGGTAGGCGCAATGCCTCCGCCCGGATTTTTTATCATTGAACCCGCCATGAGATTTACGCCCACCTCCGTGGCTTCACGCTTTTCAATAAATTCGCCGTAACAGTTATCGAGCATTATGCAGCCGCCAAAGCCCTGATTTCTTAAAAAAGATACAATTTCGGCAATATCGTCTATGGAGAGCGCCTCTCTCCACTCATACCCTCGGGAACGCTGTAAATATACCATGGCAGGTTTTTCCCGCTTTAATATATCGGCAATCTTTTCCTTATCGAATTTTCCGTTTTTAAGTCCAACTGATATAAACCTTATTCCGTAATCACTTAAAGAGCCGTTGTCCTTGCCGCGTATCACGTCGGTAAGAGTATCGTAAGGTTCGCCGGTAACGGAAAGCACGGCGTCGCCCGGGCGCAAAACACCGTACAGACAAAGCGATATGGCATGCGTACCCGAAACTATGAGCGGAGAACATATCGCCGCTTCCGCCCCGAAAATATCGGCAACAAGCCTGTTTAACACGTCTCTGCCCTCATCGCCGTATCCGTATCCCGTAGATCCCGAAAAATGCCTGAGCGCAACTTTGTTTTTCTTAAAAGCGTCCAGCACCTTTTTCTGATTATAAAGCGCCGTATCTTCGGCAATCTTGAATTGATCTTTTAACTGTTCTTCGCACCGCTCAATAAGTTTTATATCCATTGCTTAACTATCCTTTTCGCATTTATTTCAGGAAGATCGGGCTGTAAAAAAACAAGCCCCGGCAGTTTCTTGAAAAAAGTTATCTGCCTTTTAGCGTAATGCCGAGTATTTAATTTTATAGCATCTGCCGCTTCTTCAAGCGTACATTTGCCCGTTAAATAAGCGTATGTTTCTTTATAGCCTATTCCCTGCATACACTGATTTTTAGAAGTTACCCCCGCTTCAATAAGTTTTTTTACCTCCTCCACAAGGCCGCACGCAATCATCTTATCCACACGCTTATCTATCCTTTCGTACAGTTTCTCTCTCGGGTAATCTATGCAATAGGCACTGTAAGAAAAACGCGGGATAAGCTCGTCTGTAATATCAGATTTTTTTATGCCGTTTTCAAATATTTCAAGAGCACGGATAACCCTCTTCACGTCGTTATGATGCAGCTTTTTTGCGGTTTCGGGGTCGCAGCGTTGCAAAATACCGTAAACGTATTCGTTCCCGAATATTTCGGCAAGCGATTTATACTTTTCACGTACAAGCGGGGCGCACTGCCCGTTTCCGTAGGAAAAATCATATAAAAGCGAGTTTATATAAAATCCGGTGCCGCCGCAAATCACCGGCACTTTGCCGCGGGATATAAGACTTTTAACAACGGGAAGTGCCGTTCTTTCGTAATCGCTTACAGTAAAAGAGGAAAAAAAATCGGCAACGTCTATCATATGATGGGTAACGCCGCGCATTTCTTCTTTTACGGGTTTTGCCGTTCCTATGTCAAGCCCCTTATAAATATACATGGAATCGGCAGATATCACTTCAGAACCGAGCATTTTTGCACATTCTGCCGCAAGTTCGCTCTTACCGGAAGCGGTGGGCCCGCATATTATAAGGAGCTGACTTAAAGAATTCTCTTGAACCATTTGTCTATTTCCGTTCTGGATATTTTTGCGGCGACAGGTCTTCCGTGCGGACATCTTAGTCCGATATCCCTTTCAAGAGCGGCAACAAGCGTACTTATTTCCTGCTCTTTAAGAGTGTCGCCCGATTTTATTGCCGCCTTACACGCCTTTTGCGCTATCTTATCTTTAAGCATGTCGTCGAGAGTTATAGCCTTTAACGAGTTGAGATCTGTCAATAAATCGCTAAAAAAATTACCGATATTCATATCCGCAATGACAGCCGGCAATGCAGATATCTTAAAGGAATTGACGCCGAAAGGAGCAATCTCTATACCCATTTCGTTCAGAGTCCTTTCCTTAACGGTAATAAATTCCGCCTCGGTGCCGTTCACATCGAGAATATACGGCAAGAGCAATGGCTGCGTTATTATCTCGTTTTTTGAAAGTTCATCTTTGAACTTATCGAATAAAAGCCTTTCGTGGGCGGCGTGCTGGTCGGCAAAATAAACAAACTCCCCGTCGTCAAGTACAAGGTAGGTATTAAGCACCTGCCCTACATACCTTAAATTACGCTTTACGGAAAGGGTCTGCTGCTCAGGCGGTGTTTTTATAAAGCCTTCGGGTTCGGAAACTCTTTCCGCCCTTAATTTTTCAAGCCGTTCTATATACGCCTTGTTTTCGGCAAAAATATCGTTTGAGTTCTCACCGTTTGCTTTGCCTACCTCTTGTATCCTTTCAACACCGACAGACTTTGCCGAATTTACCACGCTGCCTTTTGCGGCGTCGCTAAGCGTAATACTCCCGGCGGTTTTCCTTACATTACCAAGCCTATTATGTGTGGCATAATTTATATTTAAATCTTTATCTTTTATCTGATTATTTTTGCCTTTATCCGCCGGACTTTCGGTAACTATATTCAAGGCTTCGCTTATGCCGTCTAACACCTTGGAAACCACCGAATAAATAGTTCCGTATACCACCTGATTATTGGCAAAACGCACGTCGGTTTTATTGGGATGCACGTTCACATCCACTGCCTCGGGCGGCATTTCGCATGAAAGCACATAAAAAGGATACTGCCTTTTCATCATATACGCCCCGTACGCATTATGGATAGCGGCCGAAACGGTCTGATTGTTTATATATCTACCATTCAGAAAAAAGGTCTGATACGTCCTGTTAGGTTTAGTAAAATTCTGCTTACCTATATACCCCGTTAACTTTATACCGTTCTTTTCGGTATCTATATAATAACAGTCGTTCAGCACGGCCCCGTAAACGCAAGTCATTGCGGCGGCAAGCCCGTCCCCGAAAGACTGGCTTATAACTTTCCCGTCTGCAACATATTTAAATGATACATCAGGGTTTCCCAATATAAATCTTGCCATAACGGCGCCTATCTCGCTTTCTTCGCTCTTGGCGGTTTTTAAAAACTTTTCTCTTGCGGGCGTGTTGAAAAAAAGATTCTGCACCGTTACTTCCGTACCGTTTGAAAAGCCGCATACTTCGGTATTTCCTATTACGCCGCCCTCCGCATGTATCTTTGCCGCCGTATCGCACAATGGTGATTTGGATACGATCGTAACCCTGGCAACGGACGCTATACTTGCAAGAGCCTCTCCCCTGAAACCGAGCGACAAGATATTATCCAGATCCGACAGTTTACTTATTTTACTTGTTGCGTGCGGCATCAATGCCTTTTTGAGTTCGCTTTTTTCTATTCCGCTCCCGTCGTCCGTTACTCTTATGAGCGATTTTCCGCCGTCCTCAATTTCCACGGTAATATTTTTTGCGCCGGCGTCCAATGCGTTTTCCACGGTTTCTTTCACAACCGAAAAAGGCCTTTCCACCACTTCGCCTGCCGCTATCCTGTTGTATATCGTGCTGCTTAAAATATTAATCTTACTCATTATTATCCTTTAAGATTGTTATTTTTCCAGTTTTTCCTTTAATTCGGAAAGAACGGTAAGCGCCTGAACGGGCGAAATGTTGTTTATATCTAGGTCTTTAATAATTCGCTCGGTTTCCGACAACACCGGCTCTGCGCTTTCTTCCACTATTTCTCTGCTTTTTTCGCACTTTAAAAGGTCAGATTTTTCCAGTTTTTTAAGTATTTCTTTGGCGCGCTCGGTAACCGCACGGTCCACGCCTGCCAGCTGCGCCACTTCTATCCCGAAACTCTTATTCGCACCGCCGCGCACTATCTTCCTTAAAAATATTACGCTCCCCTGCATCTCCTTAACGGTTATCTTGTAGTTTTTCACTCCGCTTATCACGCCTTCGAGTTCCGTAAGTTCATGATAATGGGTAGCAAAAAGCGTCTTTGCCTTTATTTTTCCCGTTATATACTCAACTACCGCCCAAGCAATGCTCAATCCGTCGAACGTGCTGGTACCCCTTCCTATTTCGTCTAAAATTATAAGGCTCTTCTCGGTAGCATTTTTTATAATGGTTGCGGTTTCTGCCATCTCCACCATAAATGTGCTCCTGTCCGATATCAGACTGTCGCTGGCGCCTATGCGCGTAAAGATTTTATCGGTAAGCGGGATCTCCGCATACTTTGCCGGCACAAAACTGCCGATATGCGCAAGTATGGTTATAAGCGCCACCTGCCGCATATAAGTGCTCTTGCCCGCCATGTTTGGCCCCGTAATTATCATGGTACGGTTTTCACCGCCGTCCAGCACGCAGTCGTTGGGCACGAATTTACCGTTCAGGGTCTTTTCAACCACCGGATGCCGGCCTTCTACGATATTGAGTTTTCCTCCCGCCTCGCTTATTATGGGTTTGACGTAAGAATTTTCTCTTGCTACCGTTGCAAGCGCCACCAAAACATCAAGTTCGGCAATGGCTTCCGCCGTCTTTTGCAGTTCCGCCACCTTCTTTATGAGCTCGCCCTTAACCCCCTCAAAAAGCGCCCGTTCGAGCTGGTTTGCACGCTCTTCCGCAGTGAGCAGTTTTTCTTCAAGTTCTTTCAATTCTTCCGTTACAAATCGCTCGGCGTTGGAGATAGTCTGTTTTCTCACATAATTATATGGCACGCGATCCTTAAAGGAATTGGTAACTTCGATATAATATCCGAATACCCTGTTGTAGCCTATCCTTAAATTTTTTATTCCCGTCCTTTCCCGCTCTCTCGCTTCTATATCCGCTATACTGAACCGGCTGTTGGAATATAAGTTTCTCAGCTCATCTAACTCCGCACTGAATCCCGGTTTAATAATTTTACCTTCGGAAAGTTTTTCATCGCCCTCCGCATCGTCGCAAATGGCGCCGGAGAGCAATGCCGAAAGTTCGGAAAAATCGCCTATCTTATCGAAAATATCTCTTATATTGTCAACGTTTATCCCGGAGAGCTGAAACTTTATACTGGGCAGCACTTCGAGCGTTTTCTGAAGCGCAATGCAATGGCGCGGCAAAATGCTCCCGTCCGATATCCTGCCCGTTATTCTGCCTATATCCTTAACGGCTCCCAATAAATCGGCAATACTCTTTCTTGCAACAGTATCCTCAAAAAAACTCTCTACGCCGTCCAGCCGGTAATTTATCTGCTCCATGTCCGCAAGCGGAGAAAGCAGCCTATTCTGCAACATTCTCGCGCCCATATTGGTCTTTGTCTTATCAAGAAGCCATAATAACGTCCCGTAACGCTTACCCTCTCTTATGGTGCGGATTATTTCCAGGTTTCTTATGACGTTCATATCGAGCATCATATGCTCGTTCGCCCGCTCCGTCTTTATGGTATTTATATTGATGAGCGCGCTCTTCTGCGTCTGTTTTATGTAGGCTATGAGCGCCCCTGCGGCGGGAACGAGCGGATCGTTTTCTTTAATCGAAAAAGGCTCCAGCGTTGCCACTCCAAGCTGCTCTTTCAGCGCCGACACGGCCGACGTCTTGTTGTATTCGCTTTCGGCAATAAAACCGCATTTTGGCAAAAGCCCCTGCCGGACAAGCGGAGTTTCGTTTATAAAATCGCGCGCCGCCTGATTGCCTATTATTTCGCTGGGAGTTATCCTCGAAAGAAGATCGGTAAGGTCAGATAAAACGTCCGGGCCGGTCAGATTATCGGCAAAAAATTCCCCGGTAGTGATGTCTGCCCATGCGGCGCCGGCAAAATTTTTGGTAAGATATACGGATATTATAAAGTTATTTTTCTTATCGTCAAGCAATGTTTCATTGGTAAAAGTCCCCGCCGTAACCACTTTTATCACATCTCTTTCCACAAGCTCTCTGCCGTTAGGTTCTGACAGCTGCTCGCATATGGCGACTTTTTCGCCCATGGAAACAAGCTTGGAAATATACATATCCGCAGCGTGATACGGCACCCCGCACATGGGCGCCCGCTCTTTAAGCCCGCAGTTTCTGCCCGTAAGCGTAAGATCGAGCATTTGCGAGACCCTTATCGCGTCGTCAAAAAACATCTCGTAAAAATCGCCCAGCCTGTAAAAGACAATACAGTCTTTATACTGCTCTTTTACCTGCAGGTAATGCTGCATCATTTTAGACAGACCGTTCGTTTCCAAAATAGCGCCCATAATCAAATCAATTCTCCCATAAGCGAAATTCCGCCCGTAGCCGTAACTTTTACCTGCACAAACTCACCCACAAGGTCCGCCGTGCCGGTAAAATAAATCATTCTGCCGTAAATATCCCTGCCGAGATACTTATCCCTTTTTGCGTCATACCCCTCGCACAAAACCTCAACCGTTTTACCCATATATGCTTTCGAATATTCTCTGTTTACGGAATTTTGTAAGGCAATAAGCCGCATTATCCGCTTTTTCGAAACGGCCGCGGGCACCTGCCCCTGCATTTCTGCCGCGGGAGTGCCCTTCCTCTTTGAATATACAAACGTGAATGCGCCCGAAAATCGCGCCTTTTTGACAAGATCTATCGTTTCCTCGAAATCGTCTTCCGTTTCCGTGGGAAACCCCACCATAATATCGGTGGTTACGGCAGCGTGCGGTATATACTCTCTTAAAACGGCAAGTTTATCGAGGTATTCTTCTTTTGTATATTTTCTGTTCATAAGCGCAAGTACCCTGTCAGACCCTGCCTGCACGGGCAAATGCACGGAGGGGCAAGCCTTATCGCTATCGCATATAGCCCTTACAAGCTCTTCGGAAAAATCTTTGGGATGGCTGGTCATGAATTTAAGCCTGAATTTCCCGCCGATATCGGAGATGCGCCTGATGAGCGAAGGAAAGTCCGCCCCGGGAATATCTTTTCCGTAAGAATTTACGTTCTGCCCGAGCAAGGTGATTTCCTTATACCCCTCGGCTACAAGCCCGCGCACTTCATTCAAAATATCCTCGGGCGACCTGCTGCGCTCTCTGCCGCGCACATAGGGCACGATGCAATAAGAGCAAAAGTTGTTGCACCCGTAAGTTATATTGACCCAGGCGTTAGGATAACTCGTCCTTGTCTTTGGTGTATTCTCACGCACTGCGCCTTCCTTTTCCCGTATTTCTATAAGCCTTTCGTTTCCGGACAGTTTTTTATCCAGAAGCGTGCCGAATTCCTCAAGATTATGCGTGCCGAAAATTATATCTATAAAAGGAAACTTATCCCTCAACGCCTCCGCGCGGCCCTTTTGCTGAGTCAAACAGCCGCCCACGGCGATAATGAGATTTTTATTGCGTTTTTTAAGCTGTTTTAGGGCGCCTATATTGCCCTCCGCCCTCTTTTCGGCGTTTTCTCTTATGCAACAAGTATTGAATACGATGATATCGGCGTCTTCGGGCTCATTGCACGGCGCAAACCCGCGGGACGAAAGAATCCCGGCAAGTTTTTCCGATTCATGCAAATTCATCTGGCAGCCGTATGTAATAATATGATATTTTCCATTGCCGTTCAACATATAGAATATGATAACTTATATTTTGTTTTTTGTCAATTTTATTGATAATGTTTCGGTATAAACCTTTTATCTTTATACATACTAAAATCGTATGAAACGCAATGCGAAAATATTTCTTAAAGTCACGTTTTTCATAGTTTTGGCGCTGGCGGTCATACTTCTTGCGCTTATAGTTTATTGCTATGCGGTTACAAAAGACGTTAATTTAGACGACAATAAACTCGTAGACCTCGATCGGGGCGTTAATTATTACGATATTAGCGGCAATATAATATCCGAACAATCGGGCGGACTTACCGTTACCCCCATATACGAGATACCCGAAAACGTACGCAATGCTTTTATCGCCGTGGAAGATAAGCGCTTTTACTCTCATAAAGGTATAGACGTAAAGAGGCTTTTTGCGGCAACTTTAAGCAACGTAAAGAGCATGTCTTTTAAGGAGGGCGCCTCTACCATAAGCCAACAGCTCATAAAAAATACGCACTTAACAAGCCAAAAAACCATAAAACGCAAACTTGCCGAAATAAAACTCGCACGTCAGCTCGAAAAGCGTTACTCAAAGGAGGAAATACTGGAAAAATACCTTAACACCATCTATTTCGGAGAAGGCTGTTACGGAATCACCGCGGCAAGCAGATACTATTTCGACAAGACGCCGGCGGAACTTTCACTGAACGAAGGCGCTGCGCTTGCCGCCGTAATTAAAGCTCCTTCCGCATATTCCCCTCTTCGTAACCCCGAAGAGAGCGAAAAGAGAAAAGATCTCGTTTTAAGTAAAATGCGCGAACAAAACTTTATAAGCGAAGAAGAATTTACAAAATATTCAGGCGAAAAGATAAAGACCAACTCCGCAAAATCTACCCCTTCCGAATCATACCTGAATCTTGTAAAAGCGGAAATAGGTGATTTTTTGGATAAAAACGCTTATACGGGTAAAAAGTTCATGGTGTATACCAACTTTGACCCGAGCGCACAGGATATCCTTGAAAATTATCTGCATAACGACATCGATTCGGATAAAAGCGCAATTCTAACCGATAAAGAAAATCGGATAATCGCCTATTATTCCACCTGCGGTTGCATTGAAAGGCAAGCCGGTTCGGCACTTAAACCCCTTGCGGTATTTGCGCCGGCGATAGAATTAAACACTGTATGCGCGGAAACTCCCGTCCTGGACGAAAGGACCGACTTTGACGGTTACTCGCCCTCCAATTACGGCGATAAATATTACGGCTATATCACGGTCCGCGAAGCGCTTGCAAAAAGCCTTAACGTTCCGGCAGTAAAAATATTGAATGCAACCGGAGTAAAGCGGGCAAGAGAAATAGCGAAAAAACTCGATATAGGACTAACCGAAGGCGATAATTCGCTTACTCTCGCGTTAGGCTGCACAGAAAAAGGCGTTTCGCTGAAAAACCTTACCGCGGCATACGGAATATTTTATAATCAGGGATATTACTGCGCGCCTCACGCCGTGAGTAAAATAACTGCGGGCAGCCAGACGGTTTATACCTCAGAACCGTATAAAAATAAGATAATAGGAGAAGATACTGCCTTTATCGTAGGAGATATACTGAGATCCGCCGTAAAATCGGGCACGGCAAAAAAACTTTCATACCTCGATTTCCCCGTATATGCCAAGACCGGGACGGTAGGTACCGATAAGGGCAATACTGACGCTTACTGTATTTCGTATAACGGAAAATACAGTCTCGGCATATGGTACGGAAACAGAGATAATTCGCTGATGGATAACAGCATAACCGGCGGCTCTTACCCTGCCCAAACGGCTTTCGGGATATGGAAAGCGCTTAATTTGCCGCATGCAGAAGTACAAATGCCTGAAAGCGTGTGTTCGGTCCCGCTGGACAAAATAACCTTCGACGAAGATCATATATTATCCAAAGCCGAAGACATTGCCCCCAAACGGTACGTTATAGAGGGATTATTCAAAAAAGACAATCTTCCCGCCGTGAGTTCGGAGCGGTTCCGAAACCCTGCTTTAACATCTTTCGAATTATCAGTAATTTCAAATAAAATTTCAATAAGATTATGTCTGACAGAATACTATGATTTCATGATTTACAGAGACGACGGGACCGAAAAAATACTGATATATGATTCGGACGGGAGCAAGCCGGTGGATATTGTTACCGACCTTATAGAAGAAGGCAAAACCTATACCTATACCGCTATACCCTATTATAAATGCGGCAAGGGCATATTTAAAGGAGAGGAAATAGAGCTGGGCAAAGTAAAGGCTTCTTACAATGAGGACGATTGGTGGAAGGATGATTTTATATAACCCTAACTATCCGGATATATTTTTCTATACGGAAAATATCATTGCAAACCGCGGTACGAATACATTTCTGAATATTTTATTTTAATTTGCAGTTTAATTAACAGTTATATATAGGAGTTTATATCGTAACGGTACTAAGCAAAATTGCTTACGGTAAGGATGTTTTCATGTATGATTTTACAAAAATACCGCCGCAGGTTTTCAAAGTATTAAAACCTGCGGCGGTATATTGATGTTTTGTAATTTTTCTCCGATTTTAAATTGTAATTTTTTCTATTGATTTAAGCGCCTCTTCCGTAAGCGACTGCACGTCCAGTTTCGCCTCCGCCTTTTTCACCTTTTCGAGATTTGGTTTAATTGCAGGGAACTTAGGCAAAAATACGGTACAGCAATCTTCATAAGGCAGAATAGAAGTTTCATAGGTATCTATTTTTCTCGCGATATCTATAATGTCTATTTTGTCAAAAGCAATGAGCGGCCTTAACACGGGCATTGTTACAACGGAGTTTGAAGACGTTATGCTCTCTATGGTCTGGCTGGCCACCTGCCCCAGACTTTCCCCCGTTATAATCGCCTGAGCGCCCTTATCATTTGCCAGGCGTTCGGCAATACGCATCATAAACCTGCGCATTATAGTTATCATATACTCTTCCGGGCAATGTTTATGAATCTCTTCCTGTATGTGTGTGAAAGAAACGACATAAAGGTTGATGCCGCCGTTATATTCGGCAAGTTTTGCCGCTAGCGTTTTAACCTTTTCCTTTGCCGCCTCTCCCGTATACGGAAAACTGTGAAAATGCAGACAGTCAAGCCGCATGCCGCGCTTGCACATCATGTAACCCGCAACGGGACTGTCTATCCCGCCGGAAATGAGTAAAAGACCTTTCCCCGCGGAACCTACCGGCATACCGCTCATACAATGTATTGTTTCAGTATAAACAAAAGTTTTTCCGTCCTCACGAATATCTACATAAACGGGAATCTGCGGCTCTTTTACATCTACTTTCAGGTTATCTCCGTACTCTTCCAGCACCCTGCCGCCAAGCAGAACGGAAGTCTGCATGGAATCAGGCGAAAAGGTCTTATCCGCACGGTTCGTAATAATCTTAAAAGTGCCGGCCTTATCTTTTAACAAAAGACTGACGGCACCGTAAATATTTTCAATGTTACTTTCCACAACGCATGCAATGCTGTAAGAATGAATGCCCGCCGTCTTTTTAAGCTTTTCTTCTATCAGTGGCAGATCTTCATCCTTAAAGTTTTCCAAAAGATATCTGCTGTGCATGGCGACAAAATCGCACTGAATGTCTTTTACCGCATTTTTGATGTTTTCTTTTAAGAGTTTTTCAAAATAACTGCGGTTTTTGCCTTTCAAATGTATTTCACAATATCTGATTATAACAGCGCTCTGCATATCAAATCACACCTTTAAATCTTTTGCATATACCGTTGAATTTCTCCGCAAAAATCTTTGCCTCCTCCAACGTATTGTCGGCAGAAAAACTGAGTCTTATCACCCCGTCTAATTCCTGCTTCGAATACCCGCACGATTCCATTACTCTGCTGTATCTGTTCCTTGACGAACAGGCAGAGCCGTTTCCCACGATAATATCTTCATCTTCCAGCGCATGCATTACGACCTCGCCTCTGAACCCCGGAACCGAAACTGAAAGAATATAAGGACTTGCCGCCTCGGAAGAAAGAATTTTTACATAGCGCTTATCCAAAGCGTTTCGCAAATAACGGTTAATTTCCGAAACGGCAGCGTAATTTTCGTTTATCCTTTCTAATTTTTCCGCTGCGGCATATTCAAAAACTTTTATACCGAAAATATTTTCCGTGCCGCTTCTTAATCCGCTTTCCTGCCCGCCTCCGAAAATAAGCGGCGAAACGTTAAGCTTTCTTTTCTTTATAAGCGCGCCGGTACCTTTCAGTCCGTTTACTTTATGCGCGCTTACCGAATACAGGTCTACGCTTTTGCTAAGCCTTACGGGCAGTTTCCCGTAAGCTTGCACACCGTCCGAATGAAATATTATTTTCTGATTTATTTTTTTAAGCTTGTCCGCTATCTTATTTATATCGTTTACGGCGCCCGTTTCGTTATTCACATGTACAATCGAAACAAAATCTGCGCCTACGCCCTGCACAAAACCCAGCAATTTTTCTTCTGAAACGCTGCCGTCCCTGTTAAGGTCTATAAATTCGGTCTGCAATTTTCGGCTCTTTAACTCGCAAAAAGACTTATAAACCGCAGCATGCTCGCCCTTATCGGTTACAAATACACCGCGTTTTACCGCACCGAAAATCGCCATGTTATCGCTTTCCGACCCGCACGACGTAAACACCGCCTCATATTCCGAGGAAGATACCCCGAGAGATTTTAATAAAAAATCTCTCGCAATATTAAGTTCCGCCGCGTTTTTCAGCCCGCCCCTGTACAGTGCGGAAGAGTTAAAAAATTCCGAACCGTTAAAGCGCGCGGCTTTTTCAAGTGCGGCGGCGGAAGGTCTTGTTGTGGCGGCGTTATCGAAATATATCATTTAATCGCCTCATCCAGAATAGTACGCTTGGAAAACATTAAAATATTACGTATAAGCGTTTCGGTGCACTCTAAAATGAACATTTTTTTTTCGCCGCCGACATTGGCAACTATATAGAAAAATTCCTTATTGTCCTCCGCAACGTTATTGGAAGTAAGTATCTGAGTTTTGACGCCCGGCATAATACTGTATCTCTTATAGGTCTCACTGCCGTATTTTCCTATCTTTTCTATATCGGAAGTATCGAACGAAACAATAAATTTACGCTTGATATTCTTTATCACCTTTGAAAATCTTATGGTGCCAGAAATAAAAGTATAATCGTAATCTACGTAAAATTTGTCTTTAAGCCTGCCGAGAAGTATTCCGGAAACCAAAAACAATGCAAGCGGAATAAGCGACACCACAAGATTAAGTAAAATATTTCCCTCGAAAATAAAGAAATTTATAAATAAAAAAACCCATATCCCGACAAAAACATAGGACATAATGGAAAACACCTTAAAAATATAATACTTCGTTTTGCCTGCGCCCGCGCCCTGTTGTCTTGAAGACTCCTCGTAAAAAACTTCTCTCATAGCTTACCCCGTTTTGACAATTCATTTTACCACATAAAAATAAAAAAGACAAATAATTTTATATACCGCTATTTTAATTTAATCACGGTTACCCCGTTTTCACCTTCTCCGTACCTTCCGCGGCGAAATTCCGCAACGTTTTTATCGGTCTTAAGATATTCGCGAACAGCCCTTAAAAGAGCGCCGGAACCTACGCCGTGTATTATCGTTATCTCGCTTACGTCGCTTATCACGGCGTTGTAAATAAAATTTTCCACTTCCGAAACTGCCTCTAACGTTGTTTTGCCTATCACGTTTAACTGTGCCGTCTTGTTCGTCGGAATTCCCGCTTTTTTTACGTCTATCTTATCTTTTATAGGTTTTTGTTCTTCCGCGTTAAATATTTCGCCGAATTTTACTACGGTTTTGATATCTCCTACAAGCACTTCCGCCTCTTTCTTTTCGGGTTTTACGCCCGTAACAATCCCCGTGGCGCCGAGTTTTCTTATATAGACTTTTACACCCCTCTTTATCTGTTCCGCCCCCGCTTTTATAAGTTCTGCGGGAGCTGCCGCGGCGCCTTCTTCGATATACCCAAAATCATTCAGCTTGTTTTTTAACTCGGCTGCGTGGAAAACATCACGATCTTCCATTCGGGCTTTTCTCAAAATATTTTTAAGCTCGGCAACTATTTCTTCCGCTTCGTCCGCCTTTTCGGCTACAAGCCTTTTTATTTCAAGACGCGCAGATCGATAAATCCTTTCCTTTTCAAGCGCCGTTTCCTCTCTGTCTTTTCTTATCTTATCAAGCTCCGCCCGTTTTTCTGCCGCCATAGTATTAAGTTCGGCGGATAACTTTTCATATTTTCTTCTGCTTTCTTCCGCACTTTTTAAGGCTTTTTCGAAATTTACGGTCCCCTCGGAAAGATTGCTTAAAGCCACCTTTATTATATCTTCGCCAAGACCGAGCGTCTTGGCAATGTCTATGGCGTTGGAACTTCCGGGAACGCCGATGTTTATCTTATACAGCGGCTTTAATGTTGCGGCATCGAACTCCATAGATGCGTTCAAAATCTTCTTGTTGTTCATGGCGTACTCTTTAAGAGCCGAATAGTGTGTGGTTACTATACCGAAACACCCGATTGACAAAAACTTTTCCAAGACGGCAAGCGCCAGCGCACTGCCCTCCTCAGGGTCGGTTCCCGCGCCGATCTCATCTATAAGCACAAGACTCTTATTATCCGCTTCGGCAAGTATGCTCACAATATTTTTAATGTGAGAAGAAAAAGTGGAAAGATTTTGTTCTATACTTTGCTCATCGCCTATATCGCAGTAAATGCCGTTAAAAACCGACAGTTCGCTCCCCGCTCCGGCAGGCACGAATATTCCGCTCATCGCCATAGCGCAAAACAATCCCGCCATCTTTAACGTAACCGTTTTTCCGCCGGTATTCGGCCCTGTAATCAATAAAAAATGACAGTTTTTCCCGAGGCTGAGAGATACCGGCACCACCTTATTCCCCGGTATAAGCGGGTGTCTTCCCTTTACTATATTGATAAAACCTCGGTCGTTTAAGACAGGCCTTACACACTTGCCGGCATGCCCGTACATTGCTCGCGCAAAGGCCCCGTCCGCCTCGGAAAGATTTTCATAATTAAACTTAAGCGCTCCGGATATAAAAGAAACCTTTTCCGAAAGTTCTGAAAGGATTCTGTAAATTTCATCTGCCTCTTCGAAACGTGCCCTTTTCAGTTCGTTATTATATTCCATAACCTGCTCGGGCTCTATAAACACGGTGGCGCCCGAGGCAGACTGGTCATGTATGAACCCGCGCACACGGCTGCGATATTCGCTCTTTACGGGTATAACATATCTGTCCTGCCGGAGAGTTACAACGTTATCCTGCAAATATTTATTGTTCCCCCCGCGGATATATGAATTGAGCTTATCCCTTATTTTTGCGTTAAGTTCTCTTATATTTTTCCGTATGGAATAAAGTTTATCCGAGGCGTTGTCGCTTATCTCGTCCTCAGATACGATCTTTGAAGTTATCTCGTCTTCAAGTTCTGCATTTTCGTAAAGCCTTGACACTATCTGCGGTAAAAGAGTTATTTTTTCATCCTTTACGGAGAGTATCGCCCTTCTCAAAATACGCGCGCTTTTCAAATTTTCCGCAACGCTCAGAAGTTCGGCGTTATTAAGCGTTCCTCCAAGATCCGCCCTTTTCAGTTCTTCGGTGATATCGCGGCAAAAATATATCCCCCCGGTATCGTATTCGATAAACAGCCTGCCCGCCTCCTCGGTCTTGTCGAGCAGATTTTCCGCCTCGGCAAGAGAACGGACGGGCCTGCACTCAAATATTTCCTTTCGGGTGCGTTCAAGCACGGCATATCCTGCAAGTTCGGTCAGTATTTTATCGAACTCTATGGTGTCAAGCGTTTTACCGGATATCATTATCTTAAAACGGCGCCTGCCTTTTCTTTAAGATTACTCAAAATATTATTTACCGCCTTTTCAATCTCCTCAACGTTAAGAGTACGGTCATACGATACAAATACAAGCCTGAACGCCATGCTCTTTTTGCCTTTTTCAACCCCGCTGCCCGTATAAACGTCAAACAGCGAAACCTTTTCCAAAAATTTCCCGCCCGCTTCTTTTACGCAAGACATCAAAACTCCGCAAGGCACGGTCTCGTCAACAACCACTGCAATATCGCGTTCCACTGAAGGATATTTGGATATTGGCTTATAAACGATTTTATCGCTGAAAAATGCCTGTAATCTGTCATAATAAAGTTCTGCGGCGTAAACAGGTTTTTCACACCCCAACTCTTCCATGAGCGCCGGGTTTAACTGCCCGAAATACCCAAGGACTTCTTCGCCGCAAACTATCTCGGCGGAGCGGGTAGGATGCATACACTCCCTCGAACAAACCGCATACTCTATCTCCTTACCGAAGCAGAATTCTTCAAGCAAAGTTTCTATAACGCCTTTAAGCGTAAAAAAATCCTCGCCGTCGCCGAATACCGCAAGGCTAAGCCTCTCCTTTTCGGCAGGTAAAGCCTTAAGGGGCAGAGAGTCGGCAATATAGACCTTGGCAAGTTCGAACAATCTTCCGTTTTCGTTTTTACGATTAAGGTTATAACATACGGCGCGAACCGCGGAAGGCAAAAGCGAACAGCGCATAACTGCCATATCCTCGCTTATGGGATTAAGAATTTTAATAGCATTATCGCATTTTAACCCGAATTGCCCGAACTCCTTTTCAGATACAAAAGAATAAGTGATAATCTCGTTAAAACCGCACCCGACCAGGAATGTTTTTATCGCCTCCGATTTCCGTTGCAGGAAATCTCTTCCGCCGTTGGTTATGGAGGAAGTGGCAAGCAAGGTCGGCTTTATATGTGAATAGCCGTATTCACGAATAATCTCCTCTGCAATATCGGGATAATCTTCCACATCCTCGCGGTATAACGGAACGGTAACGGACAGTTTTTCCCCGTTTAACCTGACCTTAAAATTCAGTCTTTCAAGAATCTGCACGCTAACATCAGAGGGCACTTCTATACCGAGTACGCCGTTTATATCTTTCAACGTGGTTTCGATAACCTTCTCGGAAGGTCTGGTTTCCATAAGGTCATACTCGTCGCAGGCAATATCCGCGCACTTTAACTCTTGCACCAGGTGCAGAGCCCGCGCCATGCCTATCTCGGGAGAATAAAAGTCCACCCCCTTTTCATACCTTGCGGAAGAGTCGCTGCGCTGACCTAACGTTCTCGATGTTTTCCGTATGCTGTCCCGTGCAAATTTTGCCGATTCGAAAGCCACTGCAACGGTACTCTCCTTTATCTCGCTGTTAAGCCCCCCCATCACGCCAGCAAGAGCAACAGGCTTAAAAGCATCGCATATAACAAGATTATTTTCGTTTAAGGTAAATTCCTTGTTGTCAAGAGTTATTATCTTTTCGTTTGGTTTTGCCCTTCTTATGTTAATTTCCTTACCGCCAAGGTCGTTAAGGTCAAAAGCGTGCATGGGCTGACCTATTTCAAGCAGAACGAAGTTTGTTATATCAACTATATTATTTATAGATCTTAAACCCATAGAAGCAAGCCGCCTTCTCATCCACTGCGGTGATTTGGCAAGTTTTACGTTAGTAATAAGATGAGATATATATCTCGGGCAAAGCTCAAAGGCACTGTCGGTAACCTTGATAGTATTTTTTGTGGATACGCCATTATTGCAAGCATATGTCAGATCGGGCATTTTCAGCGGTTTGCCAAGCGCTGCCGCAACCTCTCTTGCAAGACCTAAAATCGACTGGCAATCAGGACGATTTGCCGTTACGTTTATGTCAAACATAACGTCCTCTGTTTCCAATATTTTCTTCATATCCTCCCCAAGAGGATAATCCTCGCTTAAAATAAGAATACCGTTTACTGAAGCACCCTCATACCAGTCGTCTGTTATACCGAGTTCTTCCCCGCTGCAAAACATTCCGGCAGACTCCACTCCGCGTATCTTACCCGCACGTATCGTTTCTCCGTTTGCAAGGGTTGCTCCGTCCAACGCCACGGGCACAAGCGCGCCGGTAAAAATATTTGTGGCGGAAGTGATTATCTGTAAAATACCGAATTTGCCCGCGTCCGCCTTCACCACGGAAAGCCTGTCCGCGTTAGGATGTTTTTCTATACTTAAAATTTTGCAACAAACTATTCTGTCCGTTTTACCGCCTACGATGATTTTTTCCTCCACCTCGAACCCGCACGAAAAAAGCCTGCTCTCAAGTTCCTCGGCAGTACAGTCTATATCCACGTAATCTTTCAGCCATGATAAGGGAAGTTTCATAATAAATTATCTCCTGTCAAACTGTTCCAAAAATTTCAAATTGCTTTCAAAAAGCGTTCTTATATCGGGTATACCGTATTTTATCATGGTAACCCTCTCTATACCCAATCCGAACGCAAGTCCGCTATATATATCAGGGTCAATCCCGCTCATTTTAAGCACGTTTTTATTTACAACTCCGGCGCCAAGTATCTCTATCCAGCCCGTACCCTTGCACAGTCCGCACCCCTTGCCGTGGCACTTGCAGCACGTAACGTCCACTTCCACGCTGGGCTCGGTAAACGGAAAATACGAAGGTCTGAAACGGGTCTCGGTATCCCCGTCAAAAATCACCCGCACAAACTCATCGAGCAACCCTTTAAGATCGCACAAAGAAACTCCCTTATCCACCACAAGCCCTTCAATCTGATGAAACATGGGAGAGTGAGAAGCGTCATCATCGGCGCGGTATACCCTGCCGGGACTTAATATTTTAATGGGAAGTTTGCCTTTTTCCATACTCCTGACCTGCCCGGGCGAAGTATGCGGCCTTAACAGTATATTATCCGTAAAATAAAAGGTATCCTGCATATCTCTTGCCGGATGGTCTTTGGGAATGTTCAATGCCTGGAAACAGTAATAGTCCGAATCGATCTCCGGCCCCTCGAATATTTCAAACCCCATGCCGATAAATGCGTCTATTATCTTGTTCTTTACTATCGTGAGCGGATGCAACCCGCCTGAAAGCGGTCTTTTACCGGGCAATGTTATATCTACCGCCTGACTTGCAAATTTTTCCTGTAATTCCTTCTTTTTAAGCGCAGCCTCTTTCTGTTCGAAAAGCGCGCTTACATCGTCGCTTAATTCGTTCACGGCCTTGCCGAACTCAGCACGGTTTTCCGCGGGAATATCCTTCATTCCGCGCAAAAGCGCTTTTATAGCCCCGTTTTTGCCTAAGTATGCAACTTTAAGCTCAGAAAGCGCCTTAACCGACCGAACGCCTTCTATTTCCGATAAAACTCGCTGCCTTAACTCTTCAGTTTTACTTGCCATAATTCCTCCGATAAAAAATAAAACGCCCTAAAATAGGGCGTTTTTAACGCGGTACCACCTAATTCACCCCCATAAGGGGCCTTTAAATCCGATAACGGAGATTGCCCGATGCAGCCTACTTTAATACATTTCGGTGCACAACTCCAAAGTGAATAATACGGCACTCCCCGAAAAACTTTCAGCCGGCGGTTTTTCTCTCTGAAAAAGAAGCATAAAGCCGTATCTGTCTTTTTCTGCGTTTTTAATTATTATAAAGTAAAAACGCAAATATGTCAAGAGTTTTAGGCTTTGCCTTTTTTATTTTAAATATTCCCTTATATCTTTCGCAATATTTAATATAATTTTTTTGTAACAGACCTGTTTTAAGGAAAAAGTTTGCCGTTTAAATAAATCTCCGGCACCTTGCCTACAAGCACCGCCTCGCTTATAAGTACCTGCGCGCTGCCTGTTTCAATCTTTTTGTCCAGCGGAATGTCCACACTCACCTCCCAGTTTATAAGAACGTAAACCGAATGTAATGTCTGATTTATCCCCACGGATACGAAAACGCTGTCAAATTCGCACGTAACCCCCGCTATTGATATGGCTTTGAAGTTTACCTCTTTTCCATAACCGGCAAGCAGTTTTATTCCGGTAAAAGCAAGCCACGGCACGGGAATTCCTCCGTGCAATCTTTCAGAAAGGTTTGTACGGGTTTTTTCTACTATGCTCTGACTTATTGCGTTTATCCTGACTGCGTCCGCGCTCATTAAGGTTATATCTCCGGCGGCATTTTTCTCCACACTTATTATTTCAGAATACTCTATTCCGCCCGAAAAACTCTCATATATCGCGGCATTTACAGCCTCGGTTCCATAGGCATAAGTATAGTCGGCGCACACTTCCGCCAGCGTTTCGGAAATAAAAAACCGGGAATATAAAAAGCACACGGCTATCATGGCAGCGGCAATAAACAGATGAAAACATCGCCTTTTTCTTTTGCCACGGTTTTTTCCTTTAAGTATTTTTGCGTCGGTACACTCTATCATATTAAATGATATTTACCGCCCCAAAATTTTATGCCGGTTTACGGCTTCTTTATCATCATGTATTACACGAAACGTTCGCAATAACACGGCTTACCAATTTAGTCGTGCTGCCCGTCAGTTTCCGACGGGCAGCACTCAAACCAACCGCGAATAACAGATAAAAAGTTTTTAATGCGCCCTTTTCAGATAAATATTTTTATACACGGGGAAATCAGTTCATTTTAGAGCGTGATTTGAATAACAGCGCAAATATATATCCGAAAACAATAGCCGCGGTTACCCCCATAGAGGTAGCAGTAAGCCCTCCCGTTATCGCCTTAAAAAGGCTTTCCTTTGCGCCCTCTATTGCCCCCTTTGCCAAAAGATACCCAAACCCGCATATAGGTACGGTTGCCCCCGCGCCCGCAAAATCCACGAGATACTGATACAATCCCACCGCTTCCAGCGCAACGCCCGCAAGTAAAAAACTGACCAGTATTTTACCGGAAGTAATTTTGGTATAATTTATAAGGAGCTGCGCTATCGTACAAATGGCGCCGCCCACTGCATAAGCCTTTATAAACATAAAAACCGTTTCCATGATTTCCCCCTAAATTTCTATGGATACCGCATGCGCTATCCCGGGAATGCTTTCTCCCTGCTGGGAAGATGTCGACGACAAAAGCGCGCCAGTTGCCACAAGCAATAATTTTCTCAACTTCTTTTCCTTCATCTTTTTATAAAGATACGAACTGAACACCAGCGAACTGCATCCCGCGCCGCTGCCGCCCTGAAACTCTCCTTCGTTAAGATTATAGACCAGTTCTCCGCAGTCCACGTGTCTTTTTTCTATATCCAGCCCTTTTTCCCACAACAGGTCTTTTAATATCCTCGAACCCAAAGCGCCTAAATCTCCGGTCGCTATTAAGTCGTATTCGAGCGGATCCAGACGCGTGTTTTCAAAATGAGTTAAAATAGTATCCGCCGCAGCGGGCGCCATAGCGGCACCCATATTGTTTGCGTCGGTAACGCCAAAATCTACCACCTTTCCTATTGTGGCGCAGGTTACGGAAACCCCTTTGCCGCTGCCCGAAAGTACGCACGAACCGGCGCCCGTAACAGTCCATTGCGAT
Source organism: uncultured Eubacteriales bacterium (assembly GCA_949288785.1). Taxonomy (GTDB): domain Bacteria; phylum Bacillota; class Clostridia; order Christensenellales; family Borkfalkiaceae; genus UBA1259. The sequence goes on from CASELQ010000003.1 coordinate 129,979, forward strand.
TGAGGCGGACGGGTACACCCCAATTCAAGCGGATAGCGGTATTGCCTTTCCGCTGATGAAAAATGGCTGCTGGTGGCACAGACTACGTTACTTAAATACTTTCCGTCAATGAGCATTGCTCCGAAAGTCAGCGCTTCGGTAAAGGTCGCGCAGGCGTTATATACTCCGAGATACCCGGCGGAAAAATTTCTTGCCGCAAAAGTAGAAGAAATTATCTGATTAAGAAGATCGCCCGCCACAATTGCGTCTATTTCGCTTTCGCTTATCCCCGCATTTGCAATACTGTTCTTTATAGCGGTAAAAAGCATCCGGCTTTCCGCCTTTTCAAAAGATTTCTC
>CASELQ010000004.1 GCA_949288785.1 uncultured Eubacteriales bacterium
AACATATTGAAAGAAAAACCATTGGAGGATAAATATTATGGGCTTACTATTGGCGAATGACGGCGCTACGGCAACGAATTTCGCATCCGTGGAAGTATGGGATCTGTTGATCCAAATTTTCATACTTGCGGGCTTTTTGTTGCTCGGTAATATAGTGAGGCGAAAAGTGCCGTTCATAAGAAAGGCTCTGATCCCCACGTCGCTCATAGGCGGGCTGTTTCTGCTCTTGTGGAAACTGATACCCACCGTGGGGGACTGGATAAACAAACAGACCATGGAAGTTATCACCTACCACTGCCTGGCGATAGGCTTTATAGCGCTGGCGTTAAAGAAGGGCAAAAAGGAGGTGCGCCAGTCCAAGGAAAAGAAAAGGCAGGCTACGAAAGCCGTGCTTGAAACGGGCGTATTACAGGGCGCTGTGTACATAATGCAGGGTATGCTGGGGCTGGTTGTAACGATTATCCTGTGCGTAACCACCGGCTTTTTCGCGGGCGGCGGCGTAATACTTGCGCTGGGCTTCGGCCAGGGCACGGGGCAGGCGCTCACGTTCGGCTCGCTGTATGAAACGGATTACGGTTTTTACGGCGGGGCTACTTTCGGCGCCACGATAGCGTCGATAGGCTTTGCGGTTGCTTCGGTCGTAGGCGTGGTGTATATGAACATACTGCGCAAAAAGGGTAAGTTAAGGGTGCGCGGCAAGGGGAAAGACTATCAGGAAACGCTTGCCGATTACGTTTCGGAAAACGAAATACCCAACACCGAAGCGGTGGATAAACTCACCATAAACGTGTGCATAGTAGCGCTGTGCTACTGCATAGTTTACCTCATCATGCGGCTTGTGGGGCAGTGGACCAACATGATATGGGGCTTTAACTTCCTCGTGGGCACTCTCATTGCCGTGGCGGTGCGCTCGGGCATAAAGTTTTTCCAGAAAATAAAATGGATTCACCGCGACCCCACCAACAACTTTTTGCTGGACAGGATAAGCGGGCTTGCGTTCGACATAATGATAATAGCGGGCGTGGGCGCAATAGATCTTACGGAACTTTCCACCATGTGGTGGCAGATACTCATCCTTTGCGTGGTCGGCACTATAAGCACGTTTATATACGTACGTCTTGCCTGCAACACCATACATAAGGGTTATGAGGACGAAGGGTTTTTCACCCTGTTCGGCACGCTTACGGGTACGGCGAGCAACGGTATGATACTTTTAAGGGAAATAGACCCGCAGTATGAGACCCCCGCCGCAACAAACCTTGTTTTGTCGGGGCTGCCCACGATAGTTTTCGCGGGCGGGCTGCTGGTGCTCCTCAATTACTGTCCGATAGGACTTAAAGAATCTATAATAAGCGCGGCGATACTTTTCGCGGCGTTCGTGGTGTTTACCCTGGTGTTATTCAGAACCAAGATATTCAGGCGCAAAAAAGCCGCGCCCGCGGCGGCGGGCGCCCAAGGGGTACCCCTTGATGCGGAAAGTTCAGACGTTGCCGATAGTATAACGCAGGAAGTTTCCGAAGGCGGCGCGGCCGCTCCGAAAGATATTTCATCGGACGGCGCTTCGCAGTCGGATGACGGCAAATAATAAAGGGCGATAAAAGTAATTACCTGATAAACGGACGGTAAGATTATAGCGCAAAAAATCTTAAATAAAATTATAACGAAAATAAAGTTATAAAACGAAAACAAAAACCGGGGCGGAATATCCGTCCCGGTTTTTCTCAAAAAAACCGCGCATCTTTTATTGACAGACGCCGCCGAAGCGTTAGCTATACAGGTAACTCCCTCAAAGCTACCTTATGGCACACGAGCCTTACCGTTTAGTGCTGCTGCATCCCTGCTCTGACACGGTTCGCGGGGGCGCGTTGCATAAGACCTTGATATCAACATCCCTTATAAAACGCAGCCTTCCACGGCGAAAGCCTCTAAAAGCATTCTGCTCCGCTAAGCGAATTGCGGATAACAGGGCATCGCTGACTCCCCGCATAGCGCGGCTAATATATTCTAACCCAAAACAAAAAGAAAAGCAAGTTATTTACGCAAAAAAACAAAATTAAACGGAAATTGACTTTACAAAATCGACAAATATCTTTATACTATATTAAGAATATAACAATATAAAGGGGCGCGGCGGCGCCTTTTTCGGAGCGTAGCATGAGTAAAGATCCAAAGCGCAGCATGTATAAAAAAGTAGATACCTCCCTCGATTTTGCGGGGCGGGAGCAGGAAGTGCTTAAATTCTGGAAAGAGAACGGCATTTTCGAGGCTAACGAAAAAGAGAACGAGGGGAACAGGGAGTTCACCTTTTACGACGGGCCGCCCACGGCGAACGGCAAGCCGCACATAGGGCATATTTTAACGCGCGTGATAAAGGACATAATACCGCGTTACCGCGTAATGAAGGGGGAGCACTGTTTAAGAAAAGCCGGGTGGGATACGCACGGCCTTCCCGTAGAGTTAGAGGTGGAAAAGGCGCTGGGGATAGACGGAAAGCAGGAGATAGAAAAATACGGCATAGAGCCCTTTATAAAAAAGTGCAAGGAAAGCGTGTGGAAATATAAGGGCGAATGGGAAAAGATGAGCGAGCGCGTGGGTTATTGGGCGGATATGGAACACCCCTATATAACCTATGACGATAATTATATAGAGTCCGTGTGGTGGGCGCTTAAAACCATAGCATCAAAGGGACTTTTATATAAGGGCTATAAAATAGTGCCCTATTGCCCGCGCTGCGGCACGGCGCTTTCTTCGCACGAGGTGGCGCAGGGGTATAAGGACGTAAAGGAAACTTCGGTCATCGCCCGCTTTAAGGTAAAGGGGCGGGAGAACGCGTATTTTCTCGCCTGGACCACCACGCCGTGGACGTTGCCTTCAAACGTGTGCCTTTGCATGAACCCGGATGAAGATTATGCCGAAATAAAGGCGGAGGACGGGTGCGTATATATTCTTGCCAAGGCGCTCATAACCCGGTACTTTGAAAATTACGAGATCCTTTCCGTCAAAAAGGGCAGGGAGTACGAAAACGCGGAATACGAGCCGCTCTTCGATTTTACCGCCCCCGCCGCCGAAAAGAACAAAAAGATATTTATAGTGGTAACGGACGGGTACGTTACCATGGAAGACGGCACCGGCATAGTCCACAACGCGCCCGCCTTCGGCGAGGACGACGCGAGGGTGTGTAAAGACCGGGGCGTGGCTTTCGTGAACCTTGTGGATACCCGCGGCAGAATGACCGGGCAGGCGGGCAAGTTTGCGGGCCTTTTCGTAAAGGACGCCGATAAGGAAGTAATAAAGGACTTAAAGGAGCGGGGGCTTTTGTTTAAAGAACTGCCGTTCGAACACAGTTATCCCTTCTGCTGGCGGTGCGATACTCCGCTCATCTACTATGCCCGCAGCAGCTGGTTTATAAAAATGACGGCTGTAAAGGACAGGCTGCTTGCCGCCAACGATTCAGTTAACTGGATACCGGACACCATCAAAAAGGGCAGGATGGGGAACTTTTTGGAAAACGTAATAGACTGGGGCATCTCGAGAGAGCGGTATTGGGGCACGCCCCTTCCCGTGTGGGTGTGCGACAAGTGCGGCAAAGTGCACGTAATGGGCAGCAAACAGGAGTTAAAGGACCTCTGCCATATAGAAGGGGATATAGAACTGCACCGCCCGTATATAGACGGATGCACCTTTAAATGCGATTGCGGCGGCACCTTCGTGCGCGAAAAAGAGGTTATAGACTGCTGGTTCGATTCGGGCTCCATGCCGTTTGCGCAGTTCCACTATCCGTTCGAGAACAAGGAACTGTTTGAAAAGCATTTCCCCGCGGACTTTATTTCGGAGGCGATAGACCAGACCCGCGGCTGGTTTTATACGTTGCTTGCCATATCGACATTGCTGTTTGACAAAGCGCCCTTCAAAAACTGCATAGTTTTAGGGCACGTGAACGACAAGAACGGCATAAAGATGAGCAAGCACAAGGGCAACGTGGTGGACCCCTGGTCGGTGCTCGATAAACAGGGGGCGGACGCGGTGAGATGGTATTTCTATACGGGTTCGGCGCCCTGGCTGCCTTCTCGTTTTTATGAGGAAGCCGTGTCCGAAGCGCAGAGAAAGTTCATGGGTACCCTCTGGAATACCTATGCCTTTTTCGTGCTGTATGCGGAAATCGATAAATACGACCCGTCAGAGTATTGTCTTAAAGGCTGCCGCCTTACGCTTATGGACAGGTGGCTTTTAAGCAAACTGAACACGCTTATAAAGACGGTGGACAAAGGGCTTTCGGAATACGACATAACGGGCAGCGCCCGCGCTATCGCCGCCTTTACGGACGAACTTTCCAACTGGTACGTCCGCCGCGGCAGAGAAAGGTATTGGGGGCACGGCATGACGAAGGATAAGGCGGCGGCATACACCGTGCTTTACACCGCGCTCGTAACTCTCTCTAAACTTTGCGCGCCCTTCACGCCCTTTATGGCGGAAAGTATGTACGGCAACCTCGTGCCCGCGTTTTATAAGGACGCACCCGTATCGGTGCACCTTACCTCTTTCCCCGCGGCGGACGAAAGCGCCATAGATACAAAGCTTGAAGAGGATATGCAAAACGTCCTGGATATAGTGGCTCTCGGCCGGGCGTGCAGAAACGCATCCAACATAAAAAACCGCCAGCCGCTCGCAAGGGCTTTCGTGTGCACCGAGCGCAATATAAGTTTAACGGGCGATATGCTGGATATCGCAAAAGAAGAACTGAACGTAAAGGAAATAGAGCGGCTTGAAAACGCTTCCCGTTTCGTGTCCTACAAAATAAAGCCGCAGTTAAAGACGTTGGGTCCCAAATACGGCGCTAAGCTTAATAAGATAAGGCAGTATTTTGAAAACTGTCCCGCCGCCGAGATAGTGGAAACGGTAAAGGGCGGCAAGGTTTACCGCGCCGAGTACGAGGGGGACTTTTTCGAGTTTGCATTAGAAGATTTGCAGATATTCTCCGACAGTGCGGAAGGATATTTCTCGGCGTCAGACAGCGGGCTTACCGTGGTGCTGGACACCCGGCTGACAAAAGACCTTATTGCCGAGGGCACCGAGCGCGAACTCATATCCAAAATACAGTCCCTCAGAAAAGAAGCGGGCTTTGAAGTAACCGACAGGATAAATATTTGTTACGTTACCCAAAGCAAAGAGATAAAGCAGGCGCTTGAAAAGGGCAGGGAACTTAAAAACGTGGTGCTTGCCGCGGGCGTCAAAGAGGGCGAAGGCGCGGGATATACGAAAGATATAGAGGTAAACGGCAGTACCTGCCGCATATCTTTGGAGAGGCTTTAACGCTATGAACGCCGCCGAATGGAAGGAATATTCCGTTATCGCCACGGGAGACGGGTATAAGCTCGAGCGCTGGGGCGATATAGTGCTTTTGCGCCCGGACCCGCAGGTGATATGGAAGAGCGCGGAGAATATGGAAAAGTATCCCGGGCTTGCCGCGAAATACGTGCGCAGCAGTTCGGGCGGCGGGAGATGGGAGTATTTTAAAAAGATACCCGCGGAATGGGTGATAGGCTATAAAAATCTTAAATTCAAAGTAAAACCCATGGGCTTTAAGCACACGGGGCTTTTCCCGGAGCAGGCTGTAAACTGGGAGGAGATGGCGCGGCTCATACTTTCCGCCGGGCGGGAGATAAACGTTTTGAACCTGTTTGCCTACACGGGAGGCGCAACGGTTGCGTGCGCGGCAGCGGGGGCAAAAGTCTGCCATGTGGACGCAGCTAAGGCAATGGTGGAGCGGGCAAAGGAAAACGCCGCTCTTTCGGGGCTTTCCGGCGCGCCTATAAGATATATAGTGGACGATTGCGTTAAATTCGTGGAGAGGGAGATCCGCCGCGGCAGAAAGTACGATGCGGTCATCATGGACCCGCCCTCTTACGGCAGGGGGCCTTCGGGCGAAATGTGGAAGTTAGAGAGCGAACTGTACGGGTTTTGCGAACTGTGCGAAAGGGTGCTTTCGGATAATCCGCTTTTCTTTCTCATAAACAGTTATACCACGGGGTTGCAGCCCCAGGTGATGAAAAATATTTTAGAGCTTGCCGTAAGGCGCCGCCGCGGCGGCAGCACAAAGGCTTACGAAGTGGGGCTTAAAACCCTTGAAGAAGGCATAATACTGCCGTGCGGAAACAGCGGCATGTGGATAAACGGATAATTATGGAAGAACTTACCGTACTTTACGAAGACAATCATGTGATAGTGGTTTTAAAACCGCAGAACGTCCCCACCTGTGAGGATGACAGTAAGGACCCCGATATGCTCAATATCATAAAGGGGTATATAAAGGAAAAGTACAATAAGCCCGGCAACGTATATTTAGGGCTTGTGCACCGGCTGGACAGGCCTACCGGCGGGGTGATGGTGTTTGCAAAATCGGGCAAAGCCGCGGCGCGCCTATCGGAGCAAATGCGGGAAGGCGGGTTTGAAAAGCGGTATATGGCGGTACTTTCCGCCGTCCCCAAAGAGGAGAGCGCCACGCTTACCCACTACATGAAAAAAAATTCGGTGAACAATATGGTATACGTGTGCCCGCCCACGGAGAGCGGCGCGCGCCTTGCCCGGCTGGAATATAAAGTGCTTTCCGAAAAGGGCGGGCTTGCCCTTGCGGAGGTAAAACTGCACACGGGCAGGAGCCACCAGATACGCGTGCAGATGAACGCGATAGGCTGCCCCGTTTACGGGGACATGCGTTACGGCGGGGAAAAGGCGAAAAAAGGGCACCTTGCGCTGTGGGCTTATTACCTTTCTTTCCACCACCCCGTAAGTAAGGAAAAAATGGTGTTCCGCGTGCAGCCCCCGAAAGAGCTTTTCCCGTGGAGCGCGTTCGATACCGAAAGTTCGGTTACAATAATTAAACCGGGGTTTTGAGGGAGCAGTCGGTTATTCCGATAATTCAGCAAAATTCCGATATGTGTTTTGAAAAATTTAACCCTGCTCCGCACGCAAAATATTTTGCGTGCGGAGCAGTTTTTTATTCGGATTATTTGCGCAGGCAAAAGCGGAATTTACCGCGGGAGTAAAACAAAAGCGGGCAAGCGCGGGGATATCGCTTGCGTTTTGGCGCAATAATATTTATAATAGAAACGGTATGAAAAAACTTTTATTGCTTTTTTGGGAATTTTTTAAGATAGGTCTTTTCACTTTCGGCGGGGGATACGCCATGGTGGCGGTGATAGAGCGCACCCTGGTGGAAAAGAAAAAGTGGATAGAGCAGGAAGAGTTTATGGACGTTATCGCCATAGCGGAGTCCTCCCCCGGGCCGATTGCAATAAATTCGGCTACTTATATAGGATATAAAGTAAAGGGGTTTTGGGGCTCGGTGTTCGCCACGTTGGGGGTCGTGCTGCCGTCGCTCATAGTGATATATATAATATCGCTGTTTTTCGATCAGTTTCTGGCGCTCGAATACGTGGGGTATGCCTTTAAAGGTATTCAGGCGTGCGTGGCGTTTTTAATAGTATCGGCGGGCATAAAGATGTTAAAGCCCTTAAAGAAGAACGCCTTTAACATAATTATAATAACGGCGGTAATTGCCGCAATGATAACGCTTGAACTTCTGGCGGCAGATTTTTCCACCATTTATCTCATACTGATGGGCGGCGCGCTCGGTATAATAGTTTATTATTGCTCGCGCCTTGCGGCAAAACGTAAAGATAAAAAGGCAATTTCAGCGCAGAACGGACAGGAAAACGGCGCTTTCTCGGAGCAGACAGAAAATCTCGCCGAACAGGCAACGCCCCTTTCTTCCGAAAGCGGGTTAAATGAATGTGAGAAATCTGCAATTTCCCCAATGCCGCAGGAAAACGGCAAGGAGGGCGACAATAAAGACAATAACGTGCAGGCGGAAAGCGGTGAAAATATGAAAAATGCGGAGGAAAAGAAATAATGAGCGTGCTTTTGGAACTTTTCCTTGTGTTTTTCAAACTCGGGCTTTTCACCTTCGGCGGCGGTTACGCCATGATACCCCTCATTTCGGACGAGGTGGTAAACCGCGGCTGGGCAACGGAGGCCGAGATAATGAACCTTATAGCCGTTTCGGAATCCACCCCGGGGCCGATTGCCATAAATATGGCCACGTTTATAGGCGCTTCGCAGGGCGGGCTTTTGGGGGCGGTGATAGCCACCCTCGGCGTGGTGCTCCCGGCGTTTATAATAATACTTCTCATTGCGTCGGTAATAAAAGGGCTGTTGCAGTTTGCGGGCGTAAAGGCGTTTTTATCGGGCGTGCGCCCGGTGGTGGTGGGTCTTATCATATCCACCGGCATAATGCTCGTGGTTACAGTTATTTTAGGCGTGTCGGCAATAGGGGACCCGGTGCAGTTCGATTATAAGGCGCTTATAATCTTCCTTTTGGTGGCGGGCGTTTCTTTGGGATACAAACTGTGGCGTAAAAAGGGCATATCGGTAATTGCGCTCATAATCTTTTCGGCGCTCTTGGGAATGCTGTTTTACGGGGTTTTGTAGTTAAACCCGGTAAATTCTATTTAAAAACCTTTTAATGTTTCATTAAAACTCCCCGTGTAATACTAATCTTTACACGGGGAGTTTTTAGTTTGCGTTAAAAACGCTCTGCGTTTTAAGTTTAACTTTTATTTTACTCGGGTTAAACGGTTTTTTTACATTGCTTATGATATAATGTTATTAAAATAAATATAGGGCGGGCTTTATGCTTATAATATACGGCAGCAATTACGGATATACGCGGCGGTATGCGGAAAAATTCGCAGAGCTCTCGGGCGAAGCGGGCGGCGCATTCGATTACAGGGAGTTTCCGCGCCCGGTAAAAGCGGGGGAGAAGGCGATATACTTTGCCGCCATGTATGCGGGCGGGTTAAAGGGGCTTAAAAAGACGGCGAAAAAATTGGTTAAAGCGGGCGCAAAAATGTATATAGTAACCGTGGGGCTCGGGGACCCCGGGGAAGAGGAAACGCGCGAAAACCTTAAAAAAGCGGTCGCCGCGGCGCTGCCGCAGGACATACCCGCAATGCCAAAGGTGTTCAGTCTTCGCGGCGGAATAGATTACGGGAAACTTAAACCCGTACATAAACTGCTAATGAAGTTATTATATAAGATGGAAAGCAAAACGCCGGAGGAAAAGCGCAGCCCGGAAACGCGCGCCTTTATGGAAACTTACGGCAAGAGCGCGGATTTTACCGACTTTTCAAAGTTAAGCGGCATACTTGAAGCCGTGATAAAGGATAATTAAACTTTAAAATCAAAAACTTGCCCGTAACGGGCAGTAAAGACCGCAAAACAAAAAACGGTTACGGAGGGGTAAAAGAACTAAAATAAAAAAACTACCCGGCTTGCGGGGCACATTGCCCCGCAAGCCGGGCGCTTTGGTTTTAAGCATATAATTTTCCGTCTTTTACCGTTCCCGTCTAATGTTTTCAGATAAGTCTTACCTTTATTATATCGGATATTTTTGAGATATGGACCGCCGCTGCCTGAGATACGGGCTGATCCACGTCCAGCACGGTAACGGCATAACTGCCCTTGGACTGGTTGGAAAGGTTGGCGATGTTAATGCCTTCCTTTGCAACGGATGCGGTTATCTGGGCAAGAATGTTGTTCACGTTCTTGTGCAGAATAACCAGCCTGTAATCGGTGGTGCGGGGCATAACGCAGTTAGGATAGTTCACGGAATTTACTATATTGCCGTTTTCAATATAGTCTATGAGTTCTTTTGCTGCCATGGCGGCGCAGTTGTCCTCCGCCTCTTCGGTGGACGCGCCGAGATGGGGCAGGCATATTATGTTTTTCACGCCTATAATCTCGTCCGCGGGGAAGTCGGTAATATACCTTGCCACCTTTCCGTTTTCCACTGCTTTGATTATGTCGCCGTTGTCAACAATTTCGCCGCGGGCAAGGTTTACAAGCACAACCCCGTCTTTCATTTTTCTTAATGCGCCCGCGTTTATCATGCCTTTGTTCTGGTCGGCTATGTAGGGGATATGTATGGTGATATAGTCGCAGTTTTTGAAAATGTCTTCAAGGTCTTTAACCACCTTCACCGCGCGGGAAAGTTTAAGCGCCGAATTTACCGAAAGGAAGGGGTCGTACCCCAGCACTTCCATGCCGAGCACCACCGCCGCGTTTGCAACCTGCGCGCCTATCGCGCCCAGCCCTATAACGCCTATCTTTTTGCCGTAAATCTCTCTTCCCGCAAATTCCGCCTTGCCTTTTTCCACAAGTTTTCCTACTTCCGCGCCCTTGCCTTTAAGGGAATCTACCCATTTTATACCGTCCGAAATACGGCGGGAACCCAAAAGGAGGGCGGTGATCACAAGTTCTTTAACGGCGTTTGCGTTGGCGCCGGGTGTGTTGAACACCACCACGCCGCGCGCCGCATAGTCCTCTACCGGAATGTTGTTTACCCCCGCTCCCGCGCGCGCCACCGCAATGGTGGAGGGGGAAAGGGGATAATCGTGCATTTTGAAACTCCTTAAAATTATGCCTACGGGGTTTTCCGCGTCCGGCGCAACGTTGTAAGAAGTGTCGAAAATGTCGTTAATAACCGGGCTAATGGCGTTAAGTGTAAGAATGTTTTTCATTATAATTCTCTCTTTTTATAATATCGTATTGTGTTGCGTGCTCTTGTCGGCATATGCTCGCGGCGCACGCTTTCGGGTTCTGATACCTTTTACTTGTTTTCCAAGGCGAACTTTTTCATGAACTCTATAAGCGCCTTAACTCCCTCTATGGGCATGGCGTTATAGATAGAAGCTCTCATACCGCCCACAAGCCTGTGCCCTTTAAGCGATACCAGCCCTGCATTTGCCGCCTCTTTCACGAACTTTGCGTCAAGCTCGGGGCTGGCGGTAACAAAGGGTACGTTCATTAAAGAGCGGTCCTTTTTGTTTACTTTGTTGATGTAAAACCCGGAGTTGTCTATAAAATCGTAAAGGAGCGCCGCCTTTTCCCTGTTTATCTTTTCCATCTCGGAAACGCCGCCCAGGTTTTTAAGCCAGCGGAACACGAGCATGGCTATATAAATGGGGAAGCAGGGCGGAGTATTGTACATACTGTCGTTTTTGTCCTGCACGGCGTAATTGAGCATGGTGGGGCACACGGGCGAGGCGTGCCCTAAAAGGGAACGCTTTACTATCACTATGGTAAGCCCGGCGGGGGCCACGTTTTTCTGCGCGCCCGCGTATATAAGCCCGAATTTTTTCACGTCCACCGGCTCGGACAAGATGTTGGAACTCATGTCCGCCGCAAGCGGCGCCTCGGGAGAGGGGAAAGAGGTGTAACGGGTGCCGAAAATGGTGTTGTTGGTGGTTATGTGCACGTAGTCGATGCCGGGGCGGAAAGAGATTTTATCCACGTCCGGTATATAAGTGTAGCCCGCTTCCTTGGAAGAAGCCGCTATCGCCATATCCCCGTATTTAAGCCCTTCCTCGTAAGCCTTAGAGGCAAAGTTGCCGGTAACTATATAGTCGGCTTTGCCGTTTACGAGCAGATTAAGCGGCACGGCGGCAAACTGCTGGCTTGCCCCGCCCTGAACAAACAGCACGGCATAGTCCTCGGGGATTCCCATAAGCTCGCGTAAAAGCGCGTTTGCCTCGGCATTCACTTCCATGAATACTTTGCCGCGGTGGCTCATCTCGGTGATACTCATGCCGGATCCGTTATAATCGAGCATCTCGCGCTGTGCCTGTTCCAGAACGGGCAGCGGCAGCATAGACGGACCTGCGGAAAAATTATAAACTCTCATAGCAGCCTCCTTAGATTTTCAGGTGATATAAATTTAAAAGACAATAATATAAACATTATACTCTCATAATACATTTTTTTCAAGTAAAAAGGGGGCGTAAAAGCGTCAATTTTTCAAATGTTTAAGTAAAGCGGTTTACAAAAGGCGGCAAAAAGTGTATAATTATCATGAGAGAAAATGTGCTCTGACATAAAGAGCAAGGAGAATAAACGGTTTGAAACAATCTGCAAAGACAAAACAGAAAGGCGCCGCGGGCGCGGGGGAAGTAAAGGAAAAAGTCTCCGCCCGGGCGGACAATAATCATAAAGGGTTAAAAGATGGCAATGTAAAACCCGCAAAGGCGGCAAAGGGGGGCGCCGCGGCAAAAGCGGCGGCAGAAGCCGCTACAGCAGCGGGCGGCGCGGAGAAAAATTCCAAAGCCAAGGGCAACGCAAAAGCGCTCAAAGTGCGTTTTTTGGGCGGCGTGGGCGAAATCGGCAAGAATATGACGGCGCTGGAATTCGGCAAGGACATAATAGTTATAGACGCGGGGCTTACCTTCCCGGGCGAAAATATGCCCGGCGTGGACCTCGTCATTCCGGACGATACTTATCTCGTTCAGAACAAAAGCCGGGTGCGCGGAATAGTGATAACGCACGGGCATGAGGATCATATAGGCGCAATGCCGTATATCTTAAAGGACCTCAACGTTCCCGTATTCGGTACAAAACTCACTCTTACCCTTATAGAAAACAAGTTAAGAGAACACAAGGTGAACGACGCACGCCTGAATTGCATAAAGCCCGGCAGCGTGGTAAAGCTCGGCTGTTTTTCGGTGGAATTCATAAACGTGAACCATTCCATAGCGGGCGCGGTCGGGCTGGCGATAACCACCCCCGTGGGCGTGGTGTTCCATTCGGGAGATTTTAAGATAGACTTCACCCCCGTGAACGGCGAGACCATGGACCTTGCCCGCATAGCGGAGATAGGCAAAAAGGGCGTGTTGCTTTTAATGGCGGATTCCACCAATATAGAGATAGAGGGTTCCACCATGAGCGAATCGGTGGTAAAGGATACCCTTGACCACGTGTTCGGGGACAACGTTTCCCGCCGACTTATAATAGCCACTTTTGCTTCCAACGTGCACAGGGTTCAGCAGATACTGGATTTGGCGGTAAAATATAAGCGCAAGGTGGCGTTTTCCGGCAGGAGCATGATAAACATTGCGGACGCGGCTTCCCGCATAGGCGAATTGAAGATCCCCGAAGGGCTTATAGTGGACGTGGAAAAGGTAAAAAACTTCCGGGACGAGGAGATAGCCATAATTTCCACGGGCACGCAGGGCGAACCCATGAGCGCGCTCACCCGTATGGCAAGCGGGGAATTCAATAAGGTTACGATAGGCGGGAACGACACGGTGGTGATAAGCGCCTCGGTAATTCCCGGCAACGAAAAGATGATATACGGGGTCATAAACAACCTGTACAGGCTGGGCGCGGAGGTCATATACGAATCTTTGGAACCCATTCACGTATCGGGGCACGCCTGCCGCGGGGAACTCCGCATACTTCACACCCTGTTAAAACCCAGATTTTTTATCCCCGTGCACGGGGAGTACCGCCACCTTAAAAAGCACGAAAAACTTGCCGAAAGCCTGGGCATGAAACCCGGCTCCATAGTTATCGCGGACATAGGCGATACCGTGGAACTGGACGGAAAGACCATAAAATTCGGCGAAAAATTCCCCTCCGGCTCCCGTTTTGTGGACGGGGTTGGCATAGACGGGGCGGACAGTTTCGTGTTAAGGGACCGTATCCACCTGTCGGAGGACGGGCTTATAGTTGCCGTGGTCGCGGTGGACGAATATTCGGCGGAACTCTCTTCGGTTGAAATAATCGGCAAGGGGCTGGTGCTTACCGAGTCCATAATAAACGACACGCGCGCAAACCTCGTAAACGCGCTTAAACAGACAGACCTTAGAAAGGTGCGGGACGAGACCGAACTTTCCGGCATTATAAGAAGGATACTTAAAAATTACCTCTTTAAAGTAACCAAGAAAAATCCCATGATACTGCCCGTAGTGATGGTAGTATGATGAGCGGGGCGAGGGGCGGAGAAAATCAAAATTCAAATGCAGGCGCGGGCGCCGTTTCCGAACTTCGCGCCTCGCTTATAAACGGCTTGCCGCTTACGGGCGGGGATAAACAAAAATTCGGCGAACTCAACGCCCTTCGGAACGAGGCTGCTTTGCGCGGCGAGCCGGTTTTAAGGGAACAATCATTTAACGAACTCATGCGGGTGATAAGCGTAAAGCGGCCGCAAAAGATTTTGGAAGTGGGTTCCAACGAAGGGCTTACTTCCGCGGCAATGCTTATAAGCCTATCCGGCGCGCGCCTAACCGCCATAGAGATAGATGAAGATAAGGTAATGCGCGCCCGCAAAAACCTGGAACGTTTTGGCGTAATCGGCAGGGCGCGAATTTTGTGTGCGGACGCAAAAGACGTGCTTTTCGCCATCACCGGCGGATATGACTTTATTTTTTTAGACGGGCCAAAGGGGCAGTATTACGGGTATCTTCCCGATCTTTTGCGCCTTTTAAAAAGGGGAGGAACGCTGTTTGCGGATAACGTGCTGTTCAGAGGATACGTTACGGGCGCGGTAAAAACGCCGCACAGGTTTATAACCGCCAAAAACAGCCTTAAAAATTTTCTTTCCGTCCTCACCGAAAGCGAGGGGCTAAAAACGCGCGTGCTTGATTTTGAGGACGGGGTGAGCATAACGGAGAAACTGTATTGATTAGACCTGAATTACTTGCGCCCGCGGGCGATATGGAAAAACTTAAAACCGCCTTTTATTTCGGGGCGGATGCGGCGTATGCCGGCGGGAAAGATCTGAGCCTTCGCGCAGGTGCGGGCGGGTTTACGGACGGAGAGTTTAAAGAGGCCGTCCGTTTTTCGCATGCGCTCGGCAAAAAGTTATACGCCGCGGTGAATATCTTTTGCAAAAACGCCGACTTAAAGCCCTCGGAAGAATATATAAAATTTCTGGCGGAAACGGGTGTGGACGGGGTGATAGTTTCAGACCCCGGCATACTTTGCGCCGCGCGGCGAGTAGCTCCCTCTTTGCCCGTCAGCCTTTCCACGCAGGCAAACGTATTAAACGCCGCGGCGGCAAAGTTCTGGCATGCGGCGGGCGTCTCCCGCGTGATACTTGCGCGGGAACTTTCGCTTAAAGAGATAGCGGAAATTCACGCCGCCGTACCCGAAGTCGAGCTGGAAACGTTTGTGCACGGCGCAATGTGTATATCTTACAGCGGCAGGTGCCTTTTATCCGATTACCGCGCGGGCAGACCTTCGAACCGCGGCGAGTGCGTGCAGGCTTGCAGATGGAACTATGAACTCCGCGAAAAGGGCAGCGGCGGCGCGTATATGGATATCGAGGAGGACGGGCGGGGCACCTATATTTTAAACAGTAAGGATTTATGTCTTATAAATTACCTTCCTCAGCTTGCGGCGGCTGGGGTGGCGTCCTTTAAGATAGAGGGCAGGATGAAGTCTGAATATTACCTCGCCACGGTGGTAAACGCTTACAGGCGCGCGCTTGACGCTTATTATGAAAAGGGTGAAGAATACCTAAACGACCCCGTTTTTATGGCGGAACTTGAAAAGACGGCGCACCGTGAGTTTACCACCGCCTTTTTGCTCGGCGAAAACGACCGCACCGAAAATTTTGCGGACAGTCAGAGCCGCGGAACGCACGTCTTTGTGGCAAAAGTCCTGTCTTACGACGGGGCAAAAGGATTTGCCGCGGTGGAGATGAGAAACCGCTTCCGCACGGGCGAAGAACTTGAAGTGCTTTCGCCCTCCGATTCCTTTAATAAAATAATAAGAGTGGGCAAAATGGAAGATGAGAGCGGCAACGCCATAGAGGACGTAAAAAAAGTGCAGCAAAAGGTTTATATTAGGACCGAAGTGCCGCTTGCGGCGGGAGATATATTAAGGCGAAAGGCATAGTAAAGGCGTAACCGGGCTGTTATAACCGGGGCGGTAAAGGGCAGAAATTCAAAAAAACGTATCGGTATATAAAAGCGAACCGTGAAGGCGACGGGCGTAAACCGAAATCGTAACGGCGAAAGGGCTAAAAAGCCGGTTAAACGTAAATAAGTTAAACCTGAAAAAGAAAAAACGCCGTGCCTGAAAACCAAAAAGAAAAACCGGGGCAAAAAGCCCCGGCTGGTCGGAGTAGCGAGACTTGAACTCACGGCCTCTTGCCCCCCAGACAAGCGCGCTACCAACTGCGCCATACCCCGAACGCCTTTATATTCTATCACAACTTTAAGCAATTTGCAACCAAAAAAGGGCATGTTGTTTTATACTTTTAAAATTTTTATACGGGCTTTGAGGACGGCTGTTTATGAGGATAAGGCGCAAAAAACATCTTAAAGAGCGCATACGCGCGGCGGAAGGCATTCTGTTTACCGCCTGTCAGGATATACATAACGTAAAAGAAGCGGTAGAAGACAAGCGGTATATAGACTTTGCCGAACTTTTTAAAAGGCGCGCCCCCGTGTATATGGAGATAGGGTGCGGCAAGGGTGGCTTTGCCTGCAAAGTATGCGCGGCAAATAAGGATATAAACTACCTTGCCGTGGAACTGCTCTCAAACATTGCCGTAACGGGTGCGGAGCGGGCAAAGGAAGAGGGGATAAATAACCTTCGCTTTTTTGTGTGCGGGGCGGACTACCTTGCAAGGTACGTTAAGCCCGCGTCGCTTTCGCGCATATATCTGAATTTTTCGCCGCCCTACCCGGGGCTTCGGTATGAAAACAGGCGGCTGACAAAGCCCGCCCTTATTGCCGATTACGCTTTATTTTTAAGGAGCGGAGGAGAAGTTTTCTTAAAAACCGATGACTGCGTTTTTTTTGAATATTCCTTCGGTACCTTTAAAGCGGGCGGTTTTGCCGTTAAGGACGTTTCCGCCGAACTTCCGTTAAAAGAGTATCCGTCCACCGAGTACGAAACAAAATTCCGCGCGCAAAATATCCCCGTATACGCGCTGTTCGCAAAGAAAATAAGCCTTTAATTTTTAGCAAGGGTATAATATTTTTCGGCATACAAGCCGAGCTAAAATACGGTGTCAGCCCGGTTTTCGCTAAGATTTTATTCAGGGAATCGGGTATGCGAGCTGTCCGTAAAGAAAATAGCATTTAATTTTTTTCAAACAAATAATATTTTATTTTTGGTCTTGATTTTGCCGCTTTTGCGGAGGCGTATCCTGTAAGCAACAATCGCTTAAAAAACCGCCACGGCAATATCCAATCCAAAGACTTTACACTATCCAACGTAGCGAAAACCACGCTTCCGCTTCCGCCTGTAGCAAAAAAATTTCGCTCAATACAAGCCAAAACCATGCTACCGCCGGAGACAGAGCAAAACACCGCCCATGCTAACTCCACCCCTCCTGCCCGCGCCACGCATTTTGCGGGGCGCGGGCAGGGAATTAAAAAATTTTTTGCCCCGCGGCAAGCGGGGCAAAGAGGAGTTAATTAAAATTTTATCGGTTTAACGGGTTTTGCGGGGCAATATGCGGCGATAATTACTTCTTATTATGCCCGCTCTTTAACTGGGACCATAAAACGGTGGCTATCTGCACGGGCACGCCCACGATAAATATCATCCACGGGTTGTATTCGAGGAATGAAATGTATAAGGAGGCAAGGGCGCTCCATATTATAACCGAAACGAGTATAAAGGTATATGAGCGCTTTCCCCAAAGGCAGTTGAAAACGAGCGCAACCACGGCGGAAACGGGCACGGCATAAACAAAGAGCTGCCAATAATTTTCATCCGCAAGTACGGAACCGTAAACGTACATAACTATCACAATGAGCCAAACGAGTATAATTGCGAGCAGGGTGATGACGATTTTGTTGGGCTTGTTTTCCTTGGCGGTATAAATTCTGTCGTATTCCCCGGCGTCAGGGTCGCGCACAAGGTCGTCAAGCGTAACTTCGAATATGTCCGCTATCTCTTTCAATACGTCTATGGGCGGGGTGGATATGCCGTTTTCCCACTTTGAAACCGATTTATCCGAATAGTTAAGCCGCTTTGCAAGTTCCGGCTGGGTCATGTTGCGTTCGGTTCTCAGCTTCGAAATATTTTTTGCAATGTTGTCTTTAATGTCGTTCATATTAAAAATATATCACATTTTTATCAAAAAAACAATCGTTTTTAAGTAAATTCTACCGTTAGTAGATTAAATTTTTAAGGTATCGCATTTTTCTACTTGCGGTATCCGATAATTCTATCGCGGCAAAAGGATAATAGAGCGCGAAAGATTGTAAAACCGCGTTACGGGTGATAAACTTTAATGCGTAAGGAATTTACGGAACGTTTCCGAATTCCCGAAAACGCAATATCAGAAAAATCGTGAAACAGAATTTATAAGGAGAAAATAATGACCGATATATTCAAAAAGAAAGAGATTCCCATAGTATACGCCGTAGACGACAACTATGCGCCTTTTTTATGCGTTTCGTTAAAATCTGTGATCGCCACCGTTTCCAAAAACTATTTTCTTAAAGTCTATATTTTGAATACAGGGCTTTCGGAAGATAATCAGCGCCGCATAACGGAAGCGGCGAAAGCAAATGGCGCGCTTGTGGACGTGGAGTACGTGGACGTTGCGGATCGGTTAGACGGGCTTAAAGACAAGATGCATTTAAGGGACTACTATACCAACGCCATCTATTACAGGATATTTATACCCTCGCTGTTCCCGCAGTACGATAAAATACTTTATCTCGATTGCGATATAGTTCTTAATGAGGATATATCAAAGTTATATAACGTAAAACTCGGCAAAAATATCGCGGCTGCCGTACATGAGGAGGCAATGTCTTTTTTCGACTGTTTCGGAGTATATTCCGAGGAGTTTTTGGGCGTGCCCAGGATGCAGTATTTTAATTCCGGCCTGCTACTTATAAACACGGCGGAGTACAACAGGGCAAAGATAGAGACCGAATTTATAAACTTAATGCTCGCCCATAAGTTCGAAGTAGCGCCCGACCAGGATTATTTAAACGTGCTTTTGCTGGGCAGAACGAAACTTTTAGACGTGGGCTGGAACAAGACTCCTATCCCCGAAAAGCCCTTCCCGGACGAAAAGGTAAAACTCATACATTACAAACTCAATTTCAAGCCGTGGCATTATGAGGGGGTAAAGTACGAGGAATTTTTCTGGAAGTACGCAAGAAAGACCCCGTTTTACGATGACCTTATCGCCATGCGCGAAGGGTATTCCGAAAAGGAAAAGCAGCGGGACGAACTTGCGTTTAAGAACTTGCAGCAAATGGCATGGAACTATATAGAGAGTGAAAACAATTACATAAAGCAGCGCAGAAAAGCCGAACAGGCGGAAAGGACGGAAAATGTTAAGTCAGTCGAGGCAGCAAACCCTCTTAAAAATTGCAGAATACGAGAAAAACGGGTTCTGGGATAAGGACGTGGAAGAAGACCCCGCCACCGTGGTGCTGGAACCGGACAAGGTGGACTATTTGCAGGAAAAGGCGATAACGCGCTTAAAGACCCGCATAGCAAACCGCCTTGCCACCTGTTATTACGAGCGGCTTATAAGAAGGGGCACGTTCATAATAAAAGATATAAAGGGGCTTGAAAACTACCGCGCGGCAAAGGGCGGCGCGGTAATAACCTGCAACCATTTTCACCCGAACGACAACTATGCCGTATGGCGGGCGATACGTTCCGATTTCAAGGGCGGCAAGCGGCTGTATAAGGTGATAAAGGAAGGAAATTACACCAATTTCGGCGGGTTTTACGGGTTTATGTTCAGGAACTGCAACACGCTGCCCCTTTCGTCTAACCCCAAGACCATGGTAAAGTTCTTAAAGGCGGTAAAAACTCTGCTTTCCCGCGGGGAAAAAATACTCGTGTACCCCGAGCAGGCAATGTGGTGGAATTACCGTAAGCCCCGCCCGTTAAAGAGCGGCGCGTTCCGGTTCGCGGCTTCCGCGGGGGTGCCGGTAGTGCCCGCGTTCATCACCATGGAAGATACCGAAAAAGAGGACGGGGACGGCGCGCCCGTGCAGGCTTATACCGTGTGGTTTCTGCCGCCGATATATCCCGATAAAGATTTGGATGAAAAGCAGAACGCCGAGCGCATGAAAGAGGAAAATTACAGGGTGTGGAAAGAACTTTACGAAAAAGTTTACGGCATACCCTTGACTTACGGAGAATAATCGCAGGAAAACAGCCTATGTTATATTACGGGTTCATACTTGTATGTATGGCGCTTATCGCGCTGTTTAACTATCTTTTCGCCGCGCCCGTATTCGGGTTTGACTTCGGGTTTATAGCGCTTGCGGTGGTAATAAGCACCGTCGGCGTGGTGGTTATAGACCTTATACTTGCGGGAATTGTGAGGTGGATTCTCCCCGGCGCCTGGTTTTCGCCCGATAAAAAGGGCTTTGCGGCGGGGAAGAGAGAGCGCCGCTTTTACGAGCGGCTGGGCATAAAAAAGTGGAAGGACAAGGTGCCGGAGTGGGGGAAACTCACGGGGTTCAGCAAGAGCAGGATAGCGGAACCCTCTAACAACCTTTTTATAGCCCGTTACATACAGGAGGCAAATTACGGCATAGGCGTGCATATCGCCTGTATCATAGGCGGCTTTGCGGTGATATTTATTTATATGCGTTACTGGCTGTGTTTCGGGCTGTGGATAGGGCTTATAAACGCCGCGTATAACGCCATATCTCTCTTTATTTTAAGGTATAATCTGCCAAAACTTCACACCCTTTACGCCATAAACGAGCGCAGGGAGAAAAAGCGGCAGGCCGCCGCGGCGGAAAAGCCCGTTCCGGCGGAAACGGCTGCCGGAAGAGAAATTCCGCCCGAAAATACCCCGGCGGATCCTGTAAAGGAGACGGCCGCGGCTACCGTTTCGGAAGGCGGTACAGGTACGGGGAGCGGCAGATAACGTATTTTAATACGGCAGGACAGTTTTGAGTCTGCCGCCGGATATTACGTTTTTTAGTTTATAAAAAATGCGGTATGCTTTCCGCACTTAATTGCCCGCCGGGGCGCCGAATTTTCGGCGCCCCGGCGGGCGTTTGTAACCGCTGTATATCTCGCTGTATATCTGAACTCTCATATATCTGCAACTGCTGCACGTCAGCAACCGCCCGCCCGCGCGGCCGTCATCTGATTACAACTGCCATCCGCCCGCTCGCGCAACCACTGCACGTCAGCAACCGCCCCGTCTTTTTAACTGCCGCGTGTCTTCCCGCAAACTTTATTTTTTCATTTTATCAACTTTACTTTTTTAAAAATATGTATTATAATTTTTTATAACGGAGTTTGTATGAAAATAATTCATTGCGCGGATCTGCACCTCGATTCCAAGATGGAAACGCTTCCCTCCGCAAAGGGAAAAATACGGAGAGAAGAAGTGCTTCACACATTTGAACGGCTGGCGGACTATGCGGAAAAAAACGGCGTGAAAGCCGTAATAATAGCGGGCGATATGATAGACACGCACAAAGTATCCCAAAGAACGCGGGGGAGAATACTCTCAGCCGTTAAAAACGCGGGCAGCGTGGATTTTCTGTATCTTCCCGGCAATCATGACGACGAGAATTTTATAACCGGGGGCGAGGGCGCGGAGCCGCTGCCCGAAAATTTAAAGACCTTTTCGGACGAGTGGACTTATTTCGATTATAAAGAAGCGGTGATAGCGGGCGTGGCACTCACCCCGGTAAACAGCCGCTACGTTTACGACGCGTTAAAGTTAGACGAAAAGCGGCTTAACGTCGTAACGCTGCACGGGCAGGCGGCGGGCTATAAGAGCGCGGAAAAGGCGGAACTCATAAGCCTGCCCATGTTAAAGGACAAAAATATAGACTATCTTGCGCTGGGGCATATCCATTCCTATGCGGAAGGTCCGCTCGGCGAGCGCGGCGTTTACGCATATTCCGGGTGTTTAGACGGCAGGGGATTTGACGAGACGGGGGAAAAGGGCTTCGTGCTCCTTTCTGTAGAGGGCGGCAGGATTTCAAGAGAGTTCGTGCCGTTTGCCTCCCGCACGCTGTACGAAGCGGAGTTGGACGTTTCCGCCTATACGGACTGGTATTCCGCAAGGGACGCGCTTTTTAAGGAGGTGCTTTCTTCATATCCCGAAACGTCGCTCGTAAAGGCGGTGCTTAAAGGCGAGCACCCCGTGAGCATGGAGATAGATATGGAAGAACTTGCCGCAAGGCTCAACGAGCGGTTTTTCTTCGGCAAGGCCTATGACAACACCTCGCTTAAAGTGAGCGAGGAAGACTACGCCGCGGATAAGTCTGTGCGCGGCGAATTCGTGCGGCTGGTGCTTGCGGCGGGGCTTCCTAAAGCAGAGGCGGATAAAATCATACTTACCGGCATAAACGCGCTCAAAGGTGAAGACATATGAAACTGATATCCTGTAAAATAAATTCGTTCGGCGCGCTTAAAGATTTCGAATACGATTTTTCGGAAGGGCTTAACACGGTAAAGCAGGATAACGGCTGGGGCAAAAGCACCTTTGCCTCCTTTATAAAGGCAATGTTTTACGGCCTTACGGACGGTAAAAAATCGGTAGCTGATAACGAGCGGGTAAAATTCCGGCCGTGGAACAGTACCGAGCGGTTTGGCGGCAGCGTGGTGTTCGAATGGGCGGGCGAAAGGTACAAGATAGAGCGGTTTTTCGGCGGCAAGGCAAGCGAGGACAGCGTGCGCCTGTTTGACGACCGCACCGGGAAAGAGTTTTTTAAAACGGACAATCTCGGCGCCCGTATATTCGGCGTGGACGAGGAGGACTTTTTATCCACGGCGTACTTTTCGCAAAAGGACTTTGAAATAAAGGGCAACACCAGCCTTACCGCAAAGTATAACGAGATGTGCGGCGGCAAGGACGAGGTGAAGTTCGACAAGGCGGTGGCACGGCTGGAAGCGCGCGCAAAGGAGTTTAAAGCGCGCGGCGACAAGGGTCTTATAGCCGATACGAAAAGGGAAATTTTTGCGGTGAACGAGCGCATAGCCAAAGCAAAGACGGCGGGAGAAACGGCAGCCAAATTAAAGGAGGACGCCGCCGTTTTGCGCGCCGAAACCCAAACGCTTAAAGAAAAGGACGCGGCTCTCCGCGCCCGCGCGGCGCAGGCGGGCAGGGCGGAGGCGGCGGCTTTAAAGCGCGCGGCATATAAGAGGGCGGAGGAGGAACGCGCCCGGCTGACCGAAGAACTCGCACGCGCGGAAGAAGTGCTCAAAGGCAACGCGGCGGATGACAACACCATATCTTCGCTCAAAGCGTGCATAGAGGACCTGGAGCGCACCCGCGAAAAGCGAGCCATGGCGCAAGAGGACCTGGAAAAACTCATAAACTCGCGTACCGCCGCGCCCGAAACAAAACCCGCGGGCAAAACCCCCGTTATAATTTCGGCGGTAATATTTTTGATTCTGGCATGCGCGGGCGCGGTACTTTCGTTTATCAGTATTGTTCCCGGCATAGTATGTATAGGTTTGGCGGCAGTCATGCTAATCGTAACCATTGTGCTCTTTGTAAAGAGCCGTAAAAGCGCGCCAAGCGGCGCCGCCGTGGCATATTACGCGCCGCTGATAGAGGAAAAACAGGCAAAAATACATGAGTGCGAGGAGATTGAAAGGCAGTATGAAACCACCCTTCGCGCCTTTTTAAGTAAGTACGGCGCGGGGGAGGATTACGCCGCCGCGCTTGAAAAGATAAGCCTTGCAAAGGATACGCGCGCCCGCGCCCAAAAACGCATAAAAGAACTTTCGGCGGAGATAGAAGAATTGTCAAAGGACAAGGAGATTTTTGCCGCCCGAGAGGAAGCGGGAGACGCGGATAAAATAGCAAAGGACCTTGCCGCCGTGGCTGAGTGGTACCGCGCCAAGGCGGAGGCGCTTGCCCGCGCCCTTTCCGCGCAGCGCGAATACGAGCGTGAGGCGGAAGAACTTGTGGATCTTGAAAACCGCAAGCGCGAACTTACCGAAAAGGCCGCGGAATACGCGGCGGAATACGACATAACGGAAAAGACGCTGGAATTTTTGAAAAAGGCGGATGAAAACCTTAAAACCCGTTACCGCGCGCCGCTCACCGAAAGCCTGAATAAATACCTCAAAAACATAGAGGGCGGCACCCTGCGCGCCAATATAGACATAGACTTAAAAATAACGGTGGAAGGCGGCGGCGCCGAGCGGGATACCGATTATTTCAGCAAGGGCTACCGCAACCTGTTCGACATATGCAAGCGGTTTGCCCTGGCGGACGTGATATTCACAAAAGAGCGCCCGTTTTTGATACTTGACGACCCGTTCTGTAATTTAGACGACAATAAGCTTTCCGCCGCGCTGGAACTTATAAGAAGGTTACAGGGAGAATATCAGATACTGTATCTTGTGTGCCACGAGTCGAGAAGGGCGTGAACAAAACCAAAGAGCATAAACAATGAAAGAGCGAAAACTGAGTTTTGAACTTGTGCCGGACGGGTGCTGGTATTCCAATTTAAGGAGTCTCCTTTCAAAGGCGCAGTGGGACTTTATAAAGAAGGACGCTCGCGAAAGGGCGCAAGGCAGGTGCATGATATGCGGTAAAAGTTTGGCGCGGCTCGAAGCGCACGAAAAGTGGAGTTACGATATACCTTCCGCCACCCAGAAGTTAGAGGACGTTATAGCCGTGTGCCCCGATTGCCACGCCGCAATACACATAGGCAGAACGCAGTTAAAAGGAGACGCGGTCCGCGCCGAAGACCATTATATGAAGGTGAACGGCTGCACCTATGCCGAAATGCGCAAGGATATGGGCGAGGCAAACGCCCTGCATGCGGAGCGCAACAAAGTTCCCGAATGGAAGTTGGACTTAACCTGGCTTAAAAGATTTATCTGACAGCCGGCAGTTTAATTAAACATTATTATATATAAGATATAAAAGCAAAAGATATTAACGGAAGGACGGGCAAACACGGTATGGAACATAAAGGAATGAAAATAATAGACGCGCACGCGCACATTTATCCTGACAAAATAGCGGAAAAAGCAACCAGGGCGATAGGCGATTTTTACGGGCTAAACATGGAACTCACGGGCACGCCGGAGCGGCTTGCGGAAGAGGGGAAAGCCGCGGGCATATCCCGTTTCGTGGTACATTCGTGCGCCACGAAAGCGCATCAGGTGCGCTCCATAAACGAATTTATAAAGGAGGAGACTGCGCTCCACCCCGAGTTTATAGGGTATATGACCCTCCATCAGGATATGACGGAAAACGAGATGGCGGAGGAAGTGGAATGGTGCATAAAAAACGGCTTTCACGGCGTGAAACTGCACCCGGACTTTCAGCGGTTCTATATAGACGGGGAGGACGCGCAGAAGATTTACCGAGCCGTGGGGGATAAACTCCCCATACTTTTGCACACGGGGGACGATCGGTACGAATATTCCCGCCCGCAGCGGCTTGCGGCAATGGCGAAAAAGTTCAAAAACGTGCGCTTTATAGGCGCGCATTTCGGCGGTTACCGCTGCTGGGACAGCGCGGAAGTATATAAGGGGCTTGAAAACGTGTATTTCGACACGTGCTCCTCGCTTGCGTTTATCGGCCCCGATTACGCAAAGCGGCTCATAGACATGCTGGGGGCGGAAAAGTTTTTCTTCGGCACCGATTTTCCCATGTGGGAGGCGGAAAAGGAGATAGAGCGGTTTATGCAGATTCCGCTGACAGAAAGAGAGCGGGAGATGATTTTTGCCGAAAACCTTGAAAGGTTTTTACATTTATAAAGCCGATTAGCGCTTTAAAAAATGCGGCAGGCGGCGGAAAATCGCTTGACAAGATACGGCATATATATTATAATAATGCAAAATAATAACAAATAAATGCGTTGACGGAAACAGACGGGCGGCTGCTCTTAGCAGAGAGTCGGCGGGCGGTGAAAGCCGATAAGGAGCGCGTGCGTTACTCATTCCGTAGCAGGTGAGGCGAAAGGCGCCGTTAAAAGGCTCTGCCGATTAGTCTTTCCCGGTCGATTGCCGTTAAAAAATCAAAAAGAGCGGCCGCGTATTCGCGGCAACGTGGGTGGTACCGCGGTGTCAAATCGTCCCAGACCGATATTCGGTTTGGGTTTTTTTATATTCCGGGCGGCAGCGCTCCGCTCGGCGGGTTTCATCCGAAAACGCGTTTCGGAAGACCGGAGCAAAAAGCAGAAGAACGGGAGCAAAAGTATGAAGAATATTATTATTGACGACGTATCTTTAAGAATTTTACAATCGGGCGGCAACGCGTCCTTTTCCTTTAAGGAAAAACTTGAAATAGCAAGGCGGCTGTCGGAACTGGGCGCCGATATAATAGAGGTTGCGCCCCGGCTTTACGACAAGGCGGACGAGATATTGGTAAAGACCATATGCGCGGTAGTAGGCGGCGCCACGGTATCCTGCCTTGCGGGCGGCACCGAAAAAGAGGTGGAAAAGGCGTATTCGCTTATAGCGGGCGCAAAGAAAAAGCGTCTGCTTGTCGCCATACCCGTTTCGCCCGTGCAGATGGAATACCTTTCGGGCAAAAAGCCCGCAGCCGTGCTCGAACTGCTGGCGGCGCTTACGAAAAAGGCGGTATCACTATGCGCCGATACCGAAGTTTCGCTTGAGGACGCTACCCGCGCCGAACCCGAATTTTTGTATTCGGCGGTAAAGGCGGCAATCTCCGCCGGCGCAAAGACGGTGTGTATAGCGGATCTTGCGGGCACCATGCTGCCTTCGGAGTTTTCGGCGTTCATAGCGGATATTTACGAGAACGTGCCCGAACTTAAAACCGTGTGCCTTTCGGTGCAGTGCGGAGACGGGCTTTCCATGGGCACGGCTTCGGCGCTTTCGGCGCTCGGCGCGGGCGCGGGCGCGGTAAAGACCTCGGCTGCGGAAAACACGGGCGTACCCTCGCTTTACGGCATGGTGCGCGCCATGGAATATACCAAGGCGGGCAAAGGCTATGCCTGCCGCATAAACAAGACGGCGGCAAACCGCATAATATCGGGCATAAACAGTATAACGGACCCCAAGTTCGCGGGCGAACTGAATCGCACGGAGAGTTCGGAGCAGTTGTCGGAAGGGCTGACCCTTAACGAACTTTCCGAAGTGGCGGCAAAATACGGTTACGACCTTTCGGCGGAAGATATGAAAAAGGTCTACGAGGAGTACGCAAGGCTTTCCGCCAAAAAGCCGGTAAGCATAAAGGAGCTGGAAGTAATAATCGCGGCAAGCGCATTGCAGGTTCCCGCCGCTTACACGCTTATAAACTTTATGGCGCAGAGCAGTAACGTTATAAGCGCAACGGCAAGCGTAACGCTGGAACGGGGCGGGGAACAAAAGCGGGGCGTATCGTTCGGCAACGGCCCGGTGGACGCGGCGTTTTTGGCAATAGAGAGCGTAACGGGCAGGCACTTTGAGCTCGATTCCTTTGAACTTTCCGCCGTAACGGAAGGAAAGGAGGCGCTCGGCCAGGCAATGGTAAAACTCCGCCATAACGGCGCAATATATTCGGGCAGGGGCATCTCTACCGACATAATAGGCGCAAGCATAAACGCATACGTCGCCGCGCTCAATAAGATAGTATACGAGGAAGATAACAAATGAAACTTTCGTTTTCCACAAACGGCTGGGAACTTTCCTTTTCGGAACTCATTAAGGTCCTGGCCGAAAACAGAATACAGGGGCTTGAAATACACGATATAAACGCGCCCGGCTTCGAAAAGGAAAAACCTTTCGACAGGGCGAATACAGCCCGCACCAAAAAGGCGCTTTTCGAGAGCGGGGTGGCGGTAAGCTGTATAGACGCGGTCGCTAATCTTGCCGATAAGAGCGCAGCCGCCGCGGCGGAAGCCGAAATAAAGCGCGCCGTGGAAGTGGCGGCGGACTTTGGGTGCGAATACGTGCGCCTTCACGCCTATACCTCCGAAAAAACCGAGGAAAAATACCGCGAGTGCGACGAGTTTTTGTTTACTTTTCTGCCCCCGCTCATAACCTTTGCGGAAGAGCGCGGCGTAACGCTTCTTATGGAAACCATGGGCGTTTATGCCGATACCGGCAGGCTGGCGGAATTTTTGGGCGCGTTTGCGTGCGATAATTTTTCCGCGCTGTGGGATATTCACCATACCCACCGTTTCGCGGGCGAAAAGGCGGAAACCTCGGTCAAAAATTTGGGTAAGCACATAAAGCACCTGCATATTAAGGACAGTTTCGTGAGCGAAGGAAAGCCGCAGTATTGCCTGCTCGGCGAAGGCGACCTGCCCATAAAAGAGGTGTTCGACAGTCTGCGCTCGGTCAATTACGAGGGGTATATCTCTTTGGAACTGCTGCCCGAATGGCTGGAAAGTTTAGGGAGCACGGATATAGTGCTGCCGCAGTTCGTGGGGTATATGTCCGCTTTTGAAAGCGTGCCTTCCTGGCAGAACAGCCTTTACGACAACAAGCGCGGCACCGGCAAATATATCTGGAAAAAAGAAACGCTTATAGAGCGCACCTTTTCGCAGGTGCTGGACAGGGTGGTAGAAGAATTCCCGGACCAGACGGCGTTTAAGTACACCACGCTCGATTATACCCGCACCTATGCGGAATTTCGCGCGGAGGTGGACGTGGTGGCGCGCGCCCTCATGGCGCTGGGCGTAAAGGCGGGGGATCACGTGGCGGTGTGGGCAACCAACGTGCCCGAATGGTACCTTACCTTCTGGGCAACCACCAAGATAGGCGCAGTGCTCGTAACCGTGAATACGGCGTATAAGATACACGAGGCGGAGTACCTCTTAAAACAGTCCGACACGCATACCCTCGTAATGATAGAAAGTTACAGGGACTCCAAGTATGCGGAAATAATAAACGAGCTGTGCCCCGAGTTAAAGAGCCTTAAAAAGGGCGAAAAGATGCATTCCAAGCGCCTGCCGTTTTTAAGGAACGTAATAACGGTGGGGTTCCGTCAGCCGGGCAGCC
This sequence comes from uncultured Eubacteriales bacterium, assembly GCA_949288785.1. Classification (GTDB taxonomy): domain Bacteria; phylum Bacillota; class Clostridia; order Christensenellales; family Borkfalkiaceae; genus UBA1259. The sequence continues at coordinate 28,729 of CASELQ010000004.1, forward strand.
TTACCTTCCGCGAGATGATGGAATACGCCAAAAACGTCTCTCAGGAAGAGCTTATTATCCGCGCCAACGCCGTAAGCGTGAACGACGTGTGCAACATGCAGTACACTTCGGGTACCACGGGCTTTCCCAAGGGAGTTATGCTCACCCATTACAACGTGGTGAACAACGGCAAGTGCATAGGGGACAGAATGGATCTTTCCACGGCGGACAGAATGATGATACAGGTGCCCATGTTCCACTGCTTCGGCATGGTGCTCGCCATGACCGCGGCAATGACGCACGGGGTTACGCTGTGCCCGCTGCCGTATTATTCGCCCAAGCCCGCGCTTGCCTGCATAAATCAGGAGCGTATAACCTGTTTCCACGGCGTGCCGACCATGTTCATAGGGCTTTTGGGACACCCGGACTTTGCCAAGACCGATTTTTCATACATGAGAACGGGTATAATGGCGGGGAGCCCCTGTCCCGTTGCGGTCATGCAGGAAGTGCTTGACAAAATGAATATGAAGGAGATTACTATAGTTTACGGGCAGACGGAGGCCTCTCCCGGGTGCACCATGTCCAGCACGGACGACAGCGTGGAAGTGCGCGTAAATACCGTGGGCAGCGCTCTTCCCAACATAGAGTGCCGGATAGTGGATCCGGAGACCAATCAGGAACTCCCGTGCGACACGGTGGGCGAGTTCGTGGCAAGGGGCTATAACCTCATGAAGGGCTATTATAAGATGCCCGCCGCCACCGCCCAGGCAATAGATTCGGAGGGCTGGCTGCACACGGGCGACCTTGCGTTAAAGCGGCAGGACGGCAATTACTGCATAACCGGCAGGCTAAAAGACATGATTATAAGGGGCGGGGAGAACCTGTACCCCAAGGAGATAGAGGACTTTTTGTACACCCACCCCAAGGTGAGCGACGTGCAGGTGGTGGGCGTGCCGGACAAAAAGTACGGGGAGGAGGCTTACGCCTACGTCATCACCAAGAAAGGCGAAACGCTTACGGAAGAGGAACTCAGAGAGTATTGCATTAAAAATATCGCAAAGCACAAGGTGCCCAGGTATTTCGAGTTCGTTACCGCATTCCCGATGAACGCCGCGGGTAAGATATTAAAGTACAAAATGCGTGAAGACGCTGCCGCCAAAATAGGTGCGGATAAATAAAACCGTTAAGGTAAAGGAGCATATCATGGAAATAAAAAAGCAACTTTCAAAAACGCTCAAACAAAAGCCGGATTTTTCCAACCTGGGTTTCGGCAAATATTTTACCGACCATATGTTCATGATGGATTATTCCGGGGAAAAGGGCTGGCATGACCCGCGCATAATACCTTTCGGGTATATCCCCATACATCCCGCGTCCACCGTATTCCATTACGGCGCGGAAATATTCGAGGGGTTAAAGGCTTATAAGACGGCGGAAGGCTACCAGATGTTCCGCCCGTTCGAGAACGCAAAGCGCATGAACAACTCCGCGGAGCGGCTGTGCCTTCCCGAGTTAAAGGAAGAAGATTTCGTTCAGGCTATAACCGAGCTTATAAACATAGATTATTCCTGGATACCGGACGTGGAGGGCGCATCCCTTTATATCCGCCCGTTCATGTACGGGAACGACGAGTCTTTGGGGGTGCACGCCGTGCATAACGCCACGTTTGCCGTAATACTTTCGCCCGTGGGCAGCTACTATGCCGAAGGGCTCAACCCCGTAAAGATAACCATAGAGAGCGAGGACGTGAGGACGGTGCGCGGCGGTACGGGTTACGCCAAGTGCGGCGGCAACTACGCGGCAAGTTTAAGGGCAGGGCAGCGCGCATCCGAAAAGGGCTTTTCGCAGGTGCTCTGGTTAGACGGCGTGGAAAGAAAATATATAGAAGAAGTGGGCTCCATGAACGTGATGTTCAAAATAGGCGGAGAGATAGTAACGCCCAAGCTCACCGGTTCGGTGCTGCCGGGCATCACCAGAAAGTCCTGCATAGAGATACTTAAAGACTGGGGATACACCGTGCACGAGCGGCTTTTGTCGGTAGACGAACTTATAGAGAGCGCGGAAAACGGCAGCCTTGAAGAGGCGTGGGGCACGGGCACCGCGGCGGTGGTTTCCCCGATAGGGCACCTTTCTTATAAGGGAAAGGACCACGTTATATCGGGAAACAAGATAGGTGCGCTCACCCAAAAACTTTACGACGAGCTGACAGGCATACAGTGGGGCAAAAAGCCCGATGAGCGCGGCTGGTGCTTAAAGGTGAAAGTCTGATGTTTGAAAAGCGCGTCGCCGTGTTTATGGGGCACTACGGCAGCGGCAAGACCTTTACGGCGGTCAATTACGCGCTCGAACTTAAAAGGCGCGGCAAAAAAGTAAGCGTTTACGATTTGGATATAGTAAACCCGTACTTCCGCACGGTAGACGCGGAAAGCCGGCTCAAAGCGGCGGGGATAGACCTCATAGTTTCCCCGTTTGCGGAGAGCAACGTGGACCTTCCCGCCATGAACGCAAAGACGTATAAGATGGTTGAGGATTTTTCCGAATACGCCGTTGCGGACATCGGGGGAGACGACAGGGGAGCCTTGGCTCTCGGCAGGTTCAGGGACGGGCTGATAAAAGAAGATAATTACGAAGGGTTTCTCGTCTTAAACAAGTTCCGCCCCGAAACGCGGGACGTGGCGGGCGCGCTTTCTATGATAGAGGAGATCGAGCGGGCGGGCAGACTTCCCTTCACGGGGATAGTGAACAACGCCAATTTAGGCGATGAAACCACGCCGGAAATCATTTTAGAGGGGCTTGAATTTGCCGAGGAAGTGGGAAGAGCTTCGGGGCTTCCGGTGGCGTTTTCGGCAGTAAGAAGCGATCTTACGGGCGGCTTAAAAGAAAAGATAAAAAACATACTTGCGGTTGACCCCATAAAATACGGCAACTGGTAAAAGGAGTTAATATGGCAAAAGTAACGTTTGATAAGGAGCGGTGCAAGGGCTGCGGACTGTGCGAAACGGTATGCCCCAAGCACATAATAGCGCTCGACAAGGAAACGATAAATCAGAAAGGGTATCATCCCGCGGGCATAACGGACCAAAGCGCGTGCATAGCGTGCGCCTTTTGCGCGACGATTTGCCCGGACGTAATAATCACGGTGGAAAAATAGAGGTATAAAGATGGCAGAAAAAGTATTGTTAAAGGGCAACGAAGCGCTTGCGGAAGCGGCTATAATGGCGGGTTGCCGGCATTATTTCGGCTACCCCATAACCCCGCAGACCGAAGTGGCGGCGTATATGTCCCGCCGCATGCCAAAGATCGGCGGCACCTTTTTGCAGGCGGAATCCGAAATAGCGGCAATAAACATGGTAATAGGCGCGGCGGCGTGCGGAAAGCGCGCAATGACCAGCAGTTCCAGCCCGGGAATATCCTTAAAGGGCGAGGGAATATCATATATGTGCGGCTGCGACCTTCCCGCGCTCATAGTGAACGTGCAGAGGGGCGGTCCCGGGCTTGGCGGCATACAGCCTTCCCAGTCCGATTACTGGCAGGCGGTAAAGGGCGGCGGCCACGGCGACTATCACCTGATAGTGCTTGCGCCCGCATCGGTGCAGGAAATGGTCTCCATGACCTTCAAGGGCTTTGACCTTGCGGATAAATACCGCGTTCCCGCCATGATACTTGCGGACGGCACACTTGGGCAGATGATGGAGCCGGTAAGCCTTGACCTGGGCGAGGTTAAAGAATACGATAAGTCCTGGGCGGCAACGGGCACCGAAAACCACGAGGGCAGAAATATACTTAACTCGCTCTCTCTTTCGCCCGCTCAGCTCGAAGAGTGGAATATCTCCCGCTTCGAGCGCTATAAGCAGCTTGAAAGGGAAGAGGTGATGTACGAAGAGTTCATGACCGATGACGCGGATATAATAATAACGGCGTTCGGCATAGCGGCGCGCATAGCCAAAAACGCCGTAAAGGACGCAAGAAAAGCGGGCATAAAGGCGGGGCTCATCCGCCCGATAACCCTGTATCCATTCCCCAAGGCGGCAATAAAGAATGCGGCAAAAAAAGCAAAGGCAATACTGTCCGTGGAACTCAATATGGGGCAGATGGTAGAGGACGTGAAAGTGGCGTCAAACGGCGCCTGTCCCGTGTATTTCTACGGCAGGACGGGCGGCGTGCTCATGCGCCCGGAGGAGATAACGGATACGCTTTCCGCGATAGCGAAAGGAGAGGCTAAAGAATGGTAGTATTTGAAAAGACAAAGGGTCTTACCGACAATCAGTTTCATTATTGCCCCGGCTGCACGCACGGCATAATACACAGGCTGGTGGCGGAATCGCTCGAAGAACTGGGCGTTCTGGGCAAAGCCGTGGGCGTGGCGAGCGTGGGGTGCTCGGTGTTTTCCTATAATTATTTTAATTGCGACTTCATACAGGCGGCGCACGGCAGGGCGCCGGCGGTGGCAACGGGCGCAAAGCGCGCGGACCCCAGCCGCATAGTATTCACGTATCAGGGCGACGGGGACCTTGCCGCAATAGGCACGGCGGAGACGGTGCATTCCGCCGCTCGTAACGAAAACATAACGGTCATATTCGTAAACAACGCGATATACGGCATGACGGGCGGGCAGATGGCGCCCACCACCCTCCCCGGGCAGGTAACGCAGACTTCGCCTTACGGGAGAGACGTAACGGTGGTAGGTTACCCCGTGAAAGTGTGCGAAATGCTCAAAGAGATAGACGGCGCTTCGTACATAGAGCGGGTTGCCGTGAACAACGTAAAGAACATAAGGAACGCCAAAAAGGCAATACTGCACGCGTTTAAAAATCAGATAGAGGGCAAGGGATTCTCGCTTATAGAAGTGCTGTCTACCTGCCCCACAAACTGGGGGCTTTCCCCGGCGGAAGCCATAAAGTGGCTGGACGAAAATATGCAGACCTATTATCCGCTCGGCGTATATAAGGACAAATACAAGGAGGACAAATAAATGGCTGCCACAAAAATACTCATAGCGGGTTTCGGCGGGCAGGGCATACTGTTCGCGGGCAAGGCCATAGCCTACACGGGTTTGAAAGCCGATAAGGAAGTATCCTGGCTGCCCTCTTACGGGCCGGAAATGCGCGGCGGCACGGCAAATTGCAGCGTAACCGTGTCGGACGAGCCCATCGGTTCGCCCATAGTGGATAAGCCGGACATACTTATCGCAATGAACCTGCCTTCGCTTGAAAAGTACCTGCCGGAAACGGAAAAGAACGGATATATAATATTCGACAGTTCGCTGATTACGCCGCAGGGTACCAGAGACGATGTTATCACCGTTGGTATTCCTGCGACAAAACTTGCAAGTGATAACGGGCTCGAAGGACTTGCGAATATGATAATCCTGGGTAAAGTAATAAAGGAAACGGGTATATTTACCCTGGAACGGATCGAAAGCAGTCTATCGCAGATGGTACCCGCAAAAAAAGCGGAACTTTTAAAAAACAATTTAAAGGCGATAGAGTTGGGATATAACTATTAAAAGGGGGTGAAAAAATGAAAGACCAATTGAAAGAAATGGGGCAAAGGCTGGCGGAACTCAGGGAGATAAACAACGTCTCTCCCAAGGAACTTGCCGAAAAACTCAAAATGACGGAGAGCGAGTATCTTGCATACGAGAACGGCGAAAAAGATTTTTCGTTCAGCTTTATGTTCAACGTCGCCTCGATATTCGGGGTGGACGTGTTCAATTTGCTTTCGGGAAATTCACCCAAACTCAGCGACTGCGCGGTGGTGAGAAAAGGGCAGGAATTCTTTATAAAAAAAGAAGGCGCCTATGACTACCGCCATCTCGCTTACACCTTCAAGAACAAAAAGGCGGAACCCTTTTTCGTGGTGAGTATGCCGGGAGAAGAGGATAACGACCTGCACAGCCACGAAGGGCAGGAATTCAACTTCGTGCTGTCGGGCAAAATGCTCTTTAAGATAGGCGACCTCACCTATACGCTCGACAAAGGGGACAGCGTGTACTTTAATTCGGCGCTGCCGCACGGCATAAAGGTGCTGGGCGACAAGCCGGTAAAGTTTCTTGCGGTGGTTATGAAATAAACTTTACGCCTTACCATAAGGAGTAAAATATGTTGATATACGAAAAATACACAGGCAGGAGCAGGGATTCTTTTAAGGACTTTGCCGACCTGCGCGAGAATTTTAAAATAACTTATCCCGAAACTTTTAACTTTGCATACGACGTGATGGACGTGCTTGCAAAGGAGAAGCCGGATAAGCTTGCCATGATATGGCTTTCCGATAAAAAAGAAGAGCGCCGCTTTACCTTTGCGGATTTAAAATACTGGTCGGACAAAACCGCCAACTACCTTAAAAGCATGGGCATAAACAAGGGCGATAAGGTAATGCTGGTGTTAAAGAGAAGTTATTTTTTCTGGTTCTGTATGCTGGCAATGCACAAGATAGGCGCGGTGCCCATTCAGGCGACAAATATGCTCGTGGGCAAGGACTTTACGTACCGCTGCAACAAGGCGGGGGTAAAGGCTGTAATATTGACGGGCGATGACGACGTAACCGAGCACTTCAACGCCGTTAAGGATAAGTGCGAAACGGTAAAACTCAAATTCGTAACCAAGCATAAAGATGCCGGGGATGACTGGATAGACTTCGAGGCGGGGCTTGAACAGGCTTCTTCGGAGTGGACAAGACCCGCGGGAAAGGACGGGGTGTGCGCAAAAGACCTTATGCTCATGGCGTTTTCTTCGGGCACCACGGGTTACCCAAAAATGATTATGCACGACTTTACTTATCCCTTGGGGCACATAGTAACGGGCGTGTTCTGGCACCGCGTGGAAGACGGGGGGCTGCATTTTACCATATCCGATACGGGCTGGCTCAAATCTTTATGGGGCAAGTTTTACGGGCAGTGGTTCGGGGAGTCCGCCGTGCTCGTATACGACTTTAACAAGTTCGACGGGGCGGACATTCTGAGCGTGCTGGAAAAGTATAAGGTAACCACCTTCTGCGTTCCGCCCACGATGTACCGCTTTATGCTGCAACACGACGTTAAAAGTTACGACCTTTCCTCCCTTAAAAACTGCTGCTCGGCGGGAGAAGCGCTCAACGCGGATATATTCAACAAGTGGAAAGACGCCACCGGGCTGGAAATTTACGAGGGGTTCGGGCAGACCGAAACCACGCTGTGCCTGGGAACGCTAAAAGGTTATTCCCGCCCTATTTCGGGCTTTATCGGCAGGCCTGTGCCCGGGTACGACGTTTACGTAAAGAACGCGCAGGGCAAGGATTGCCTTCCCGGCGAGTCGGGCGAAATATGTATAAAGGCAACCATAGACAGCAAGCCCTGCGGCATAATGTGCGGGTATTATAACGATAAAGAGGCAACGGAGTATTCCTGGCGGGGCGGCTACTTCCACACGGGCGACACCGCGTATATAGACGAATACGGCAATTTTAAATACGTGGGCAGGAACGACGACGTTATAAAGTCCTCCGGCTACCGCATAGGGCCGTTCGAGGTGGAGAGCGTGCTCTTAGAGCACAAGGCGGTGCTCGAAGTGGCGGTTACCGGCGTGCCGGACGAAAAGAGGGGCTTTGCCGTAAAGGCCACCATAGTGCTGAACAAGGGGTTCGAACCTTCGGACGAACTTATAAAAGAATTGCAGAACTATGTAAAGACCAACACCGCGCCCTATAAATATCCGCGGGTCATAGAGTTTGTGGAAACGCTGCCCAAGACCATAAGCGGAAAGATCCGCCGCACCGAAATACGCCAGGCGGATATGGAAAAATATAAGAGCAAAAAGAACTGATTTTTATAGATCTGAAACGCCGCGGGCGCACGTAACGTGCGCCCGCGGCGTATTTTATTATCGGCGGGTTTTTCGGATTCGTTTTCAGGTATTTAAAATATGGCGAAAGCGTTTTTCGTTAAGCAAAATCAAATATTTGTGCATACGGTCAAGTATCATTCTTTCACGTGAAAGCATATATTGAATTAGAAAAACTTTCAAGGAGGATAAAATGTCGTTTTTCTGTAATTTTCAATCGGACAGATGTCCCGGGCCGATAAACGGCAACCCGCTGAACGGTCTGTGCGAGAAAGTTTGCGTTCAGACGAAAAAGGTGTTCGACGCGTGTATGCAGCAAAGTCAGCTGACAGACGTCGTTTTAAATATAACCAATCTTACGCCGGCAGCCCCTACATATCCGCTGACCTTTGTAAGCGCAAAGAGCACCACTCAGGAAGGCGTGGTAAGCAACCTCGTTATTGAGCCGCTTTCCGAACGCCCCAACGCGGCGCGGGTCAAGTGCGATATAATAATTCCGGTATCGGTCGCGTTTACGGACGCCGCCGGCGTGGAAGGCGCGGCAACGTCTACCGTAACGGTCTCTAAGGACGTGATACTCAACATACCGTCCGCCTCGATAATGCCGTTCACGGTGGAAGCGGTGGCGTCTTTGGTGTCCACGCTGGGAACGTATACCGCGGAAAATCAGTTCACCATAGACGCGTGCGTTTCGGTAATACTTAAAATAGTTATGGAAGTGGAACTGCTTATTCCGTCTTACGGCTATACGCCCATACCTCCCTGCCAGGAATACACGCAGGAAGTGTGCGCGGGCTTTTTCGAACTGCCTATGTATCCGGAATGATCGCAAATCCGTAAAACCTGTAAACAATAAAGCAAATTATGCCGGGCATTAGCGGCTGGGCACAAAAAGCGCGGTTTTTCCGCGCTTTTTCTTTTTGGGGCGAAAAATCCTTGTTAAAATTTTCCGATTGTGTTATTATAATCGGTATGAAGATTTTCGCCATAAGCGACCTGCACATATCCACGGATACCAACAAACCCATGTCGGTGTTCGGGGGCAATTGGGTGGGGTACATGCAAAAGATCTTTGCCGATTGGGAACAAAAGGTCTCCGAAGAGGATACCGTGCTCATCGGCGGGGACATCAGCTGGGGCATGACGCTTGAAGAGGGTAAAAAGGATATAGATACCCTTAAACACTTAAAGGGCACAAAGATACTTATAAAGGGCAATCACGATTACTGGTGGGGCAGCATAAGCCGGGTAAGGGAGATCCTGCCCGAAAATTTTTACGCCCTGCAAAACGACAGTTTAAGAATAGAGGGCGCCGTGATATGCGGCTCCCGCTGTTGGAGCGTGCCGGGCGCGCCGGACTTTAAAGAGCACGACAAAAAGATTTACCTTCGCGAGACCGAGCGGTTAAGGCTGTCATTAAAGGACGCGGCGAAAAAAATGCGGGAAGGGGACAGGCTCATTGCGCTCGTACATTTTCCGCCCTTTAATTCCCGCAGGGAAAGCACGGCGTTTACCGACCTGTTTGAGGAATACGGCGTGAATTCGGTGGTATACGGGCATATCCACGGAGCGGCGCGGGCGGAAAAATTCATACAAAAGAACGGAATAAACTATTATCTTACTTCATGCGACCAAACGGAGAATAAACTTACGGAGATATTATGAAAAAAGAAAAGGAAAGCTTATTGCAGAGTGCCAAAACCCCTGACTTTGATAAGGAAACTGCCGCAATATCGACTGAAAAGTCTCACAAAGAGAAAAAACATGTAATAAAGTGTACTTATTGCGGTACAAGATTTATGTTAATAAACGGAATTGAGTGTTGTCCCAAGTGCGGTGCTCAGGCGGAAGAGTGGGACAAAGAAGCGGTTTTTTCCCAAAAGGATAAAGATAGAAACGGAGAAAACAATTCCGCTGTAATCGAACCCACAAAAAATGAAGAAAAATCGCAAAAAGAGGGCTCCAAGGCGCGCGCCGCCGCGATAAAGTATTTGAAAGAACTCCCCAAGCGGTATTTCATAACGGCGTTTTCGGGCATGGCGCAGGGGCTGTTCGTAACCCTTATTGCGGGGACCATTCTGGCGCAGATAGCCGGCTGGATAGGCGACAACTATATCGGCAACGCGCTTTTATACATAGCCAATTGCGCAAAGAGCATGATGGGCGCGGGCATAGGCGTGGGGATAGCCCATTCGCTCGGCAAAAACAAACTCCTGGTGTTTTCGTGCGCGGTAGCGGGCTTTATAGGCGCGTTTGCGGATAAAATAATGCCGGGCGGCGGCGGACTTGTCGCAATAACCTTGGGTTCTCCCGGCAACCCCATAGGCTCTTACGTGGTAACAATGCTCGCGGCGGAAGTGGTATCACTTTACGCGGGCAAAACCAAACTCGATATACTCATAGTACCGCTCGGCACCCTGTTACTGTCCTTTGCGGGCGTGTTCGTTTCATATCCGTTCATATGGCTTATAGACGGGCTGGGCATACTCATTGCGGAAGCTACAAACATCACTCCATTCTTTATGGGTATAATAGTTTCGGTGGTGATGGGTATACTTTTAACCCTGCCCACGTCTTCTGCGGCGATATGGGTGGCGGTGTCTTCGCCCGTGATAAGCGGTTTTGCGGCGGGCACCGTGTCCGAAAGCGCGTATAACGCAATACTCCTTGCGGGCGGCGCGGCAACGGTGGGGTGCGCCTGCCATATGGTGGGCTTTGCGGTGGCGTCCTTCCGTGAAAACGGTTGGAGCGGGCTTATAGCGCAGGGCATAGGCACCAGCATGCTGCAAATACCCAACGTAATGAAAAAGCCGCTGATAATGCTCCCCATGATAATTTCAAGCGCGATTTTGGGTCCGCTCTCCACCTGCGTGTTCGGGCTTAAATGCGGTTCTTCGGGCGGCGGAATGGGCACCAGCGGGCTGGTGGGCGTTTTCGACCTGTTCAATTATACTACCGGCGCGCTCGGAATAACGGGCATAATACTTCTTATGATAGTGCTTCCCGCATTGCTCAACATACTTATAAGCGAACTCATGAGAAAGGGCGGGCTCATAAAGCCCTGGGATATGAAACTGCCGGAGTAACGCCGAAAAGCATTTATAAAAAAATTCCCTTAAAATTTATACGAGCAATACACTAAATTAAAATAAACCCTTACCTCGCGGCGCTAAAATTAGCGCCGCGAGGGTATTTTAAACGGGTTTATTCGTCTTTTTCGTCTTAAAACCAGCCCGCCGGCATATTTATTTAAATAAAGGAGAATCGTATGCAGGAAAATATTTTGCCGCAGACGGCGGAAAAACTGGAACTTTGGGGAAGAAAACGGCTCTCCATGACGGGCGTTGAGGCGGTGGACGGGTTCAGCGAACAGGCGATAAACCTTACCGTGGGCGGAGTTAAGGTGAGAATAACCGGCGAAAAATTAAAGATAACCGCCTATAACAAGGCAACGGGGAGTTTAGCCGCCGAGGGTACGGTTACCGAAATACGCTATCAGCAGAAGAGCGCGCCGATATTCAAGCGCATTTTTAAGTAATGTTCGTTTCGGGCGGTCAGTTTTACGTATTTTGCGCCTGCGTGGCGGCGGGCGGCGCGGCGGGGATATTCTTTTCGCTTTCGGCGGCGGTAAAGTATTTTGTACGCAATAAAATCGTGCGCGCCCTGCCAGATACGGCAGCGTTTTTATGTGCTTTTGTCTTTTACGAATGGTATTCCTTTTCGCACGGGTTTCCCGACTTCAGGGCGTATATGTTTTCGGGCGTTATCGCGGGGCTTTTCCTGTATATGAAAAGTTTTCACTTATTACTTGCAAAATGCGGACAAATAATATATAATATATTGGAAAGAACAAAGGAGAGGAGAAATGAACGAATCAAAGTTCAAAAGGCTGGTGGTGGCTATCACCGCAGGGGCGGTAATGCTGCTTATATTTCTTCTCATAATAATGATTTATCAGCTGATAGCAATCTCGGCGGAAAGAGCGGAAGAAAGAGAACTTCGCGCGGTGGTGGAGCAGTACATGGCACTTACGGAAGATCAGCAAAAAACTCTTGACGCGCGCACTTCCCGGCAGTGGATAGAGCGGCGCGCCCGCGAGCTCGGGTATGTGTATAAAGACGATGTGGGGCTGGTGTCTCAGGAATGAAATACGCCGTTATGGACATAGGCTCCAATTCCGTAAGGCTGATGATAAGCGGAGGGGGAGTTTCTTATAAGCTTTCCGAAATAACGCGGCTTGCTCTCGGCATGGGCGGCGGATCGATAAGAGAAGAACAGGCGGATAAGACCGTTTCCGCCCTTTCGCGTTTTCTTTCGCGCGCGAAAGAGGAACGGGCTGATAAAATATACTGCTTTGCCACTTCCGCGGTAAGAACGGCAAATAACGGCGCCGAGTTTACCGCCCGCATAAAAAGAGAGCTGGGCTTAACGGTGGACGTGCTTTCCGAGGAAGAGGAGGCGGAGGCGGGCTGCTTGGGCGCGCTTTCCGGGAAGGACGGCGGCGTAATAGACATAGGCGGCGGCAGCACCGAAATACAGGTAATGCTGGGCGGCAGGCGGCTGTACGCAAAGAGCGTGCCCGTAGGCGCGGTACGGGTTACGGACGCGTGCGGGCAGAACGAGGCGCTTGCCGACCGGTTTATAAAGGAAAAACTCGCCCGGTTCGGCGAGATTCCGAAAGCGGCTTACACCGCGATAGGCGGCACGGCGATAAACCTTGCGGCAATGCTTTCGGAACTTAAAGAGTACGATCCGAAAAGGACGGACGGATATATAATAGAAAGAGAACGGCTTTTCGGGATAAAACGCCGGCTTTACGAACTTACCCCCGCGGAGAGGGCAAAGCTTTCAGGGCTTCAAAGAGGGAGAGAGGAAATAATAGCCGCCGGCGCGGGGATACTGTGCGCCGTAATGAGCCTTGCGGGCGCAAACAGCGTTACCGTAAGCGAAAAGGACAATCTCGAAGGTTACCTCAAGAGGAAAATAAAATGTCAAGAAGAACAAACCTTGTAAATTCTGTCATCACCATGGTTGCGGCGGTTGCGGCGGTGCTTGCGGTGATTCTGGTCTGCAACGGCGCATATCCTTCCGCTACCATGGGGGAAGTGCTTGCGCTCATAATAGCGGGCGCGCTTATCGCCTCTTTTGCCATCACCGCTCTGCACGAAACCGCGCACCTTATCGCCGGCAGGGCAAACCGCTTTGCGTTCGTTTCGGTAACCATATGGTTTTTCAGGTGGTATCGCTCGAGTAACGTAATACGTTTTGCCTTCGTACCCATGGGGGACGCGGCGGGCAATACCGAGACGGTGGCAAAAGATACCGAAAATCTTGCCGCACGGTTTAGAAAAATGACGGCGGCGCCCCTCTGGGTAACCCTCATAGTAGC
>CASELQ010000005.1:0-89827 GCA_949288785.1 uncultured Eubacteriales bacterium
AACAAGAGAATTTCTCTCAAACTAAAAGGAATGAGCCCGGTACAATACCGAACTCATCACCAAACAATTTAATTAAATTTTGTCCAAATTTTGGGGTTCGCTTCAATCATTTGAGCCGCTTTTTTGTGTGTATTTTACCTACGCTTTATTTTTTTACCCGGACAGCCGCAAGAGCGCGGCGCACGGAAACTCAAAGGTTTAACGGCGATTAAATGATATTTTTCCCGATTGTCGGTTATATGCAGCAGTCTGAAAATATTTCGGTTTGTGCCTTTTTTCGCGATAAATGCTTGCGTAAAACCGGGGCGAGATATACTTAAAGATCGGGTGAGATATATTAGTTATATCAGTTTTGTCTAAATCGGCTACGACAGACATATTATGCAACCAATTGCATAATATGAGTTGTTACGTAATACTTAGATTAACGATCGTTTCGGAGAATTATTCGTACAGACAATAAAGGCAACTCATTGCTTAATATTGCTGTATAAAATCGTATTATAAATATAACGAATAATATTACGGAAAAAAGAATTTTTGCCTAAATCGGCGCTGTACCGGCGCATAGCCGTTCGAGGACGAAACGGTTTAAGAGGGTAAGCCAATGATAATCGAATTGACTTTGAATAATTTTCACGAAACTTCTTTGGACGGTTTTATTTTAGATCAACAGGTGTCGGCTTGTTTTCGTAAGACGGATGGAACTTACCGCCTTACGCCCGTTTATTATACCGAAGATTGGGATTTAAACGCACGCAGGAACGAAGCCGGCAAAATTATTTCCGCACTGCAAGCCGGGGGAGCGGCTTTTGCCGCCATGGAGGGCGATTCGGTAATAGGGTTTGCATGCGTTTTGCCCGGGCGGTTCGGCAGCCGCGGACAGTACGTTGATTTGGCGGCGCTGTACGTTTCCAAGCCTTTTCGCCGGCAGGGGGTGGGGCGGGCGCTGTTTGAAAGGGCGTGCCGCGCTGCAAAGGACGCCGGCGGCGAAAAAATTTACGTTTCGGCGCATTCGGCAGAAGAAAGTATTGCCACGTATATAAAATACGGGTGTGTATTTGCCGAGGAACCGGATCCTGCGCATATTGAAAACGAACCCTTTGACTTGCAGTTGGAATATGACCTGTCCTCGTTCTTATGAATTTTTTGATAAAGGCGGGAAATACGATTTTTTACCCATGGGGAGCGAGGGCGAAAAAGCGGCGCAAAGATATATTTACGATTGTGCGGTTTTCGTCGCTGAGGGTTGCTGCGTTGAAGGTAAAAAAGATAAAAGAGGGTGCGGTAACTATATTGGGTTGTTTATGTTAAAAAAGGAAAAAACACGGCAGAGGATCCGCTTTTATGGCGCGCGGAGAAAACTCTTTGCCGTAAATTAGCAGTATTTTGCGGCAAAATATTGTTTTTTATTGACAATCGGGTAAAATACGGGTAAAATAATAAAGTAACTAAAAACATCGGAGTTTGAAATGAAGACTTTTAAAAGAATAATGGTCAATATTTTCGCGGCGGCAGTGCTTGCCTTTACGGCGTTCGGGTTTACCGCGTGCGAGGATATCAGAACGCTCGATATAACCATAAGCGCGGGCGGAGAGGAATATACGCTCAGCGTGGATCTGTACCGTCACCTTGCTCCCAAAACGGTGGACGTGCTCTTGGAGTACGTAGAAGAGGGATATTATGATGACGCCGTCTTTTATAAGATGGACGGGTATGATTCCCAGATAATGGTGGGCGACCTTAAAGAGAGCAGCGGAGCGGTGGTGCAGAACGCGGCAAAGCCGGAGATTTACGGGGAGTTCGAGAGCAACGGCACAAAGGGTTCTAATCTTACCGCGTCAAGCGGAGCGATAGGACTGTGGCGCAGCTGGTACTCGCACGACGGGTCTTACACCATTTCCAGCTCGGCAAGAGATTCCGGGCGCGCCACATGGTTTATCCCCACGGCGGACATATCTTCTTATGACGGATACTTCTGTATTTTCGCCCAGTACGACACGGCTGACGAAAACAATTCCGCCGCCATAGACGCGTTGACGGAGATTTTTTCGGACGAAGACAACTTTGAAGAATATACCATATATTATACCGGCACTTACGACGCGCAGGCGGCAGACAATAATCACGGGCTTACCTTCCATTGCGTTCCGGCGGACGAGTTTGACGAGAATGAAATAGAAGATCTTTTTACGGCGGATGAAAAGGAGAATCAGCTGGTGCAGTATAACGCCGTAAACGTGGATATACCCGTGAACTTTTCCGCAAGGATAGTTTCCATAACCGTTGCTTAAAGTTTGAGAAATAAATATTAAAAACTGATTGTCAGAGATACTGAAATAAAAGATAATAAAGGTTAAAAACCGCGGGTTACGCTTTTCGGCGTAACCCGCGGTTTTCGTTATCGTACTTTTTAAATTTAACGAGCGAGCGTTTGATTTTACAGCCGCTATTTTACGGCTATTTAACTATTATTTACAGTTTAATCCGCAAATATATCATATCTTTAAGCAGTACGCCCGCTTCGTATATCGGACGGTCATAATTATCGGTGAAAAAATTTTTTACCGTGTGCGAACGCTTAAAACCGCATGCGGTGTAAAAGGGTATGGTAAGCGGGCTGTCTCCCGTGCCGACCTGTAATATTTTGTAACTTTTTCGGCAGAGATTTTTTACGTATTCCACCATAAGCCTGCCGTAGCCCATGCGCCTGTAAGAGGGGTGTACCGCCAGGTTTTTAATTTCCGCAACGCCCGCGCCCTCGCAGGTTATCACGCAAACGGCTTTTATGCCGCCGTCATCAAGAACGTACAGTTCGCCCCGTTCCAAATATTTTTCAATCATACTTTGCTGCTCGTCTGCAAGCAGCAAAAGATCCATATACTTTCTTTTATCGGATGTTTCTTTATATATTTTCATTTTTGTATGCTTAAAGTAAAGGCGGTAAAATTATTATTTGTTTACGGCAATTATTTATGGCAAACCATGCCGCGGGCGGTAAATTTTGCGCCTCGCGGCACAGCGGGCACGAAAGGCGGGAACAAAAGGCGGGTGCGGCAGGGCGGTTTTGCCGCCGGGGCAGTTAATTCGTTGGTGCGTTAATACGGTTACCGCGCCGCCCTGAAAGCGCTTAAAATGCGGTATATGCAGGGAAAGAGCAGGATCGCCGAAAACTATTCCGGGATAAAGTTTTCAAAAATAATGTTTATGCCCAGCGATTTAAGCCGCGTTGCATCTTCCTGCGAAGTAACCGTCCACCCCAGGGTAGGCATCCCTTTTGCCTTTCGCATCTTTAAGGGCAGGGCGTGATAGCGGTAACTTATAAAGTCCGGCTTTGCAATAAAGTTAAGGCTCATGTGCTTTAAAATGTATTGGTTTATGAGAGATTCTTCCTTTGCGTCGTCGGTGGCGAGAATGCCGCGGATAAATTCCGGAGCGAGTTTTTTTACCTTTATAAGATATTTGGGGTTAAAGGTCTGCACGGCAAATTCCCCTTTATAGTTTTTCAGGAGATTTACCGCTTTTTCCACAAAATCGGGCGCGGTGTGGTCTTTGAGTTCGATAAGCAATGGCACCCTGCCTTCGGCAAGTTCCAGAACCTCGGTAAAGCGGGGGATCCTCTCATCGGAGCCTATAAGCCGCAAACCGTCTATATAAGCCGAGTCTTTATCGAAAATATTGCCTTTTTCCCCGGTCATGCGGTCGAGCGTTTTATCGTGAAAACAGTAAAGCACCCCGTCCGTGGAGAGGTAGAGGTCTATTTCGAACGGGTAGCCCGCCCGTGCCGCACGCTCGTAAGCCGTAAGCGAATTTTCTAAAGCGGTGCCGCCCCAAAGCCCGCGGTGCGCCACGGGCTTTGTGATAAGCCAATGATCTTTGTCTATTCTGCCGCCGTTCATGGTATCTCCTTATAAATGGATAATTTATATTAGAGTTTTTCGTTCTTATATATTATATTTGTTTTTGGTGCGGCGGTCAAGGCAAAACCCCGAATTGCTCCGAAATATCGTTATTTTGTCGGCGGTTGCCAAAAGCGTGAAGTTGTGTTAAAATAAACCCGTAAAAAATTTTAAAACTTTTTGCAATAAATCGCCCATTTAAAAGATTAACTATACGAAGGGAGCCCGAAGATGATATTTTTAAGCGCAGTAAGCCTTCCGCCCGAAAATTCGGTGCTGGACGGCTGCATATCCGAAATGGCAAAGGGGAGCGCGCAGGCGCTGGACGCACTTTATGAAAGGACCAGAACCGCGGTATTCGGTCTTTCGCTTTCCCTGCTTAAAAACTTCCACGACGCGGAGGACGTTATGCAGGACGCGTTCGTGGCGGTATACGTAAACGCGCCGGCTTACGTTTCGGAGGGTAAGCCGCTCGCCTGGATACTCACCATAACGCGGAACCTGTGCTATAAAAAACTGGGCGCGGCAAAGCGGAGCGAATATCTGGACGGGGAGGAGGCGGAGCGGTTTTTTTCGGAACACGCAATGTCCCCCGGGGAGATAGCGGAGAACAGATTCTTTATAGAGGAGTGCCTAAACCACCTTTCCGCCGAGGAGCGGGACGTGCTTATACTGCACGCGGTGGCGGGTATGAAGTTCAGAGAAGCCGCACGGTTTATGGAAATTCCTTTATCCTCGGCGCTTTCCAAATATCACAGGGCAATCAAAAAAATCAGAAGCAGATACGGGAGTAATGTGTTATGAAAAACAGAGAAGTAAAAGATAAGGTGAAAACGGCGTTCGAGAGCGTTACGCCTGACAACATCGACAACATCAGAGAACAGGTAAGCGGGGCGGAGCAGGTGTCCGTACCGGTAACGGCGGGTGCCAAAAAGAAGAAAAGTATTTTGCGGCGGTTTATCCTGGGCGCGGCGTGCATAGCGATTTTGGTGCTGGGCGGGCTGGGCATATACGGCTATAACCTTAATTATGCGGTGGCGACCGAAATATCTTTCGACGTAAACCCCAGCATGACCATGACCGTGAACGGTAAGGGCAGGGTGCGTTCGGTTACCGCCAACAATGCGGACGCCGCCCGCGTGATAGAAGGATTGAATTTTGAGGGCAGCACTTACGAGGTGGCGGCAAACGCCATTATAGGCGCCATGCTCAGAACGGGCTATCTTTCCGAACTTTCCAATTCGGTGCTGGTGAGCGTGAGCGACGGCAATGCCGAAAGAAGCAAAAGCGTGGAGCAGACTATTCTTGCAGAGATAGAACATATATTCAGCGTGGAAAATTTTGACGGCGCTATTATCTGCCAGACCGTTTCCGATAACGCGCAGTTACAGGCGCTTGCGGCGGAATACGGCATAACCATGGGTAAGGCAAGTTTAATAGACAAGATAGTAACCGCTTCGGAAGCGGCGGCGGGCTCCTCCGAAAGCGGCGCTCAGGTTACGGCGTATACTTTCAGAGATCTCGCGGGGCTTACCATAAACGAACTCAACGTGCTGGCGGAATCGCTCTCCGTAAACCTCGGGGACAGCGCAAGCGGCTCCGCAAGCACGCAGGGCTATATAGGCGAGGACAGGGCAAAGGAGTTGGCGCTTGGCTTTGCGGGCGTTGCGGAAACCGACGTTACGGGCAGCATCCGCTCGGAGTTCGATTTTGAGAGCGGGGTGATAGTTTACGAAGTATCTTTCAGAACTTCCGACTACGAATACGAGGTGGACGTAAGTGCTACGGACGGCGGGTTTGTGGCAATATCCGAAGAAAGAGAGTCCCGCGCGGGCAGCGTAGGGGAAAGTCTTTCCGAAGAGGAGATACGCGCGGCGGCGTTCGGGAAAGCGGGCATTACGGACGAGAGCGCCGTTACCGATTACCGCACCGAGAGCGAGCGGGACGACGGCGCCACCGTATACGAAGTATATTTTTCGGACGGTACTTTCCGCTATGAACTGGAAATAAGGGAGGACGGAGTTATCCTTTCCTATGACAAGAAAACCGCCCCGTCTTCCGGCACGGGCGGCGAAGAAGGCAGCGGCGAGATAACCGAGGAGCGTGCGCGCGAAATAGCCTACGCAAAGGCGGCGGAACTTGCCGCCGCGAGAGGAGCGCAGTTTGACGAGGCGGACGTAAGGGAATACGAGTGCGAAAAGGAACGTGAGGACGGCGTACTTTCTTACGAGATTGAATTCAGGTGCGGAAAATATGAGTTCGAGTTCCGCATAAGCGCCACTTCCGGCTCGGTCATAAAGGCGGAGATGGAGAGAGACTGACGGGCGGCTTTAAGTTTTGCGGCATATAAAACCGAATACAAAAGATTTAAATCGGTATACAAAAGTTTAACTAAGTAACCTCCGCCGCGGCGCTTTACTTAAAGCGCCGCGGCGGAGGCTTTTTTATGATCGGCGGCGGATTATCGGTTAAGGTTTGTAAAAGAAATGATTGTTAAGAGTGTAAATTTACGGATTTTGCTTAAAAACGACCCTTTTTCAGGCAAAGCGATAGAGCGGGCGACATAATTTACTTGCAAAAAATTACGCGATGTTATATACTTTTATAGAATAAAAGGAAAGCGGAATATGGGTTACGATAAAGAAAACATACGCAACTTTTGCATAATAGCGCATATAGACCACGGCAAGTCCACCTTAGCGGACAGGCTTATGGAAAAGACGGGGCAGGTTTCCGAAAGGGAGATGGAAGACCAGCTCCTTGACAGCATGGACTTGGAGCGCGAGCGGGGCATAACCATAAAACTTACGCCCGTGCGCATGTTTTATAAGGCGAAGGACGGCAAGGAATACGTCTTTAATCTGATAGACACCCCGGGGCACGTGGACTTTACGTATGAGGTGTCGCGTTCGTTAAAGGCGTGCGAGGGGGCGCTGTTGGTGGTGGACGCAACGCAGGGCATACAGGCGCAGACGCTTGCAAACGCCTACCTTGCAATTGATAACGACCTGGAAATTCTGCCCGTTATAAACAAGGTGGACCTTGCCTCCGCCATGCCGGACGAGGCGGCGGAGGAGATAGAAAACATTCTGGGGATAGACGCGTCCAACGCGCCGCGCATCTCCGCCAAAACGGGGTATAACGTGGAGGAGGTGCTCGAAGGGATAGTTAAATATCTGCCCGCGCCCAAGGGGGATGAGAACGCCCCGTTGAAAGCGCTTATATTCGACAGTTTTTACGATAATTTCAAAGGGGTCATATGCTTTGTCCGCATAGCGGAAGGTACCGTAACGGCGGGCACGGAGATTACCACCTTTATGTCCCCCAAAAAATTTACCGTTACCGAAGTGGGGGTGTTTTCTCCCAAAATGACGCCCGTACCCTCCCTTTCCGCGGGGGAAGTGGGGTATATTGCGGCGAGCGTAAAGAGCATTGAAGATACCGCCGTGGGGGACACCATTACAGAGGCCGCCAGGCCGGCGGCAGAGCCGCTGCCCGGCTATAAAAAGGCGCTGCCCATGGTGTTTTCGGGCGTGTTCCCGCTGGACGGAAGTAAGTTCGGCGACCTTAAAGAGGCGCTTTTAAAACTCAAACTGAACGACGCCGCGCTGTCTATAGAGCCCGATAATTCGGCGGCTTTGGGGTTCGGGTTCCGCTGCGGGTTTTTGGGGCTTTTGCATATGGACGTTATCCAGGAGCGCATAGAGCGGGAGTTTGACCTGGATATAATAACCACCGCGCCCTCGGTTTCATATAAGGTGTATAAGACGGACGGGACGGAACTTACCGTGGAAAATCCCACCCACCTTCCGCCCGCCACCGAAATAGCGTATATGGAAGAGCCCGTGATAAAGGCGAGCATACTGACCCCGCCCGAGTTCGTGGGGCCCATAATGGAACTGTGCCAATACAAGCGCGGCATCTATAAAGACATGACCTACCTTGACAAAACCCGGGTGGAACTTAAATACGAACTGCCGCTTAACGAGATAATTTACGACTTTTTCGACAGCTTAAAGTCCCGCACCAAGGGGTACGCCTCTTTCGATTACGAGGTTACGGGCTATAAAAAGAGCGACCTTGTAAAACTCGATATGCTCTTGAACGGGGAGATGTGCGACGCGCTTTCGGTTATAGTGCATAAGGACAGGGCTTACGAGCGGGGCAGAAAGATGGCGGAAAAGTTAAAGGAAGTCATTCCGCGCCAGATGTTCGAAATACCCATACAGGCGGCGGTGGGCGGCAAGATAATCGCGCGCGAAACGGTTAAAGCCTACCGCAAGGACGTGCTTGCCAAGTGCTACGGCGGAGACGTTACCCGCAAGAAAAAACTGCTGGAAAAACAGAAGGAAGGCAAAAAGAAAATGCGCTCCATAGGTACGGTGGAAATACCTTCGGAGGCGTTTATATCCATTTTGAAGACGGACAGCGACGATTAAAGGATTATTATGAGCGGAATTTATATTCACATACCCTTTTGCGTGAGCAAGTGCACCTATTGCGACTTTGCTTCCTACCCCAAGGAGATAGGCAAGGCGGAGAGTTATTTTGCCTGCCTTTACCGCGAGATAAAGGGGCGGGGGCTTGCTTACGGGAAAAGGACTTTCGATACGGTTTATATCGGCGGGGGCACCCCTTCCGCGGTGGACGCAAAATTTATTGCGGGCGCCCTTAAACAGGTGAGAAACTGTTTCACCCTTTCCGCCTCTCCCGAGATAACCGTGGAGATAAACCCCGGTACGGTAAACGAAGAAAAGGTTAATGCCTACCTTGCGGCGGGGATAAACCGCTTTTCGGTGGGGCTGCAAACGGGGTACGACGAGCAGTTAAAGCGCCTTAACCGCCCGCACACCGCCAAGGACTTTTTGCTGTGCTGCAAACTTTTAAAGGGGCAGAACGTAAGCGCGGACCTTTTAATCGGGCTTGCCGGGCAGACGGCGGAACAGGTAAAAAAGAGCATAGACCTTGCCCTCGCGGGCGGCGCGAGCCATATTTCGGTTTACGCGCTCACGCCCGAGCCGGGCACCCCCGTTTATACCGACTACCTGAACGGCGAACTCCCCGGGGAGGACGAGGTGGCAGACCTTTACGACGCCGCCCGCGCCTATCTTAAAGAAAACGGGCTATACAGGTACGAGGTTTCAAATTTTGCGAAAGCGGGGTTCGAGAGCCGCCACAATTTAAACTACTGGCGGCGCGGGGAATACGTGGGCGTGGGCGTTTCCGCTTCTTCCTTTATGGACGGCAGGAGGTTTACCAATACCTATTCGATAGACGAGTATATGAACGCCGTTATTTTAAATAAGGCGCCCGAGATATATTCGGAAAATATTGAGGAAAAGGACGCGGAGTTCGAGTTTATAATGCTGGGGCTGCGCACGGCGGAAGGGATAAGCGCTGCGGATTTTAAAAGCCGGTTCGGAAAGGACTTTTTTAAAGAGTACGCCGCGCCCCTTAAAAGCAAGGCGGAATATCTGGAAACGGGTGAGGACTCGTGCAGAACGGCATAATCATGGAATTTATGAAATAATTTTTCGATAAAATACCGCAACAAATTCTTCTATACCAAAAAATACGCGCCCCCGGGGATGCTATATTGGCATTCGCGGGGGCCTTTTCGCGTGCGGAAACGCGCCGGGCGGGAAGTTTATGACGGTATACATAGAATACGTTCTCATTGATAATTTTTTTATAGATTACCTGCTGCTTAGGGCGGCGCTTAAAACGGCGGGGATACCCGTAAACAGGCTGAGGCTGTTTTTTTCCGCGCTCATCGGGGCGGGGGTAGCGCTTGTTTATCCTCTGCTCGAAATTCACCCTGCGTTGCTTTTCGCGGTAAAAATGCTTTCGGGCGGGCTTATAGTGCTTACCGCCGCTAAGTTCGGCAGGGCGCGCGCCTACTTTACTTCGCTCGTATTTTTTCTTCTGTATACCTTTCTTGCGGGCGGCGCTATAACGGGCATATATTCGCTCATGGGGTTAAACCCTTCCTCCGAAACCTCGGTGGCGCTCATGCTGCTGCCGGTGTACGTTATAATACGCGTGTCTTACGGCGCGATAAGGCACGTATACCGCAAAAGAATATCTTTTTCTTTAAGGTACAGAACGGATATAACGGCGGGTGGCGTTACCGTAACGGTGAACGGTTTCATGGATACGGGCAACGGGCTGTACGCGGGCGAAGCGCCCGTTATAATGTGCTCGAAAAAGGCGGCGGCGCATTTTTTTGAAGGCGGTGCGCTGCCCAAAATGACAATGATACCCGTAACCACCGTGAACGGCACGAAGGAGCGCCCCGTATTTTTTGCAGACCGCGTTGAAATTTTTGCGGGTGAAAAGACTTACCGTACTCATAACGCCGCCGTGTGCGTGGTAAATGAGGGGCTGGAAACGGGGTTCGACGCGATTTTGCACCCCGCGCTGCTTGCGGGAAAGGAATGCAACGAGAGCGGCGGCATATGCGCTCCCGAAGGCGGAAACGGGCGCGGCGCGGAAGAAAAAGAGCGGGCTGCTTCCGGCGGCGAAAACCGCGATTCCGGGAAGGAAAAGGGGGAGCGCTCGGCATAAAAAGGTAAAATCCTTTTAAATTCCGCTTTTTTTGCGTCCCACGGAGTGCTATTATGTTGTAACATTCCCCGCGCCGCCGTAAGTAAAATCTCTCGCGGGTTTTATAAATTCGGCATAAGGCGTAAAAACGGGGAATAAACTATAAAAGGGTCTTCGGGGGTGAGGATATGTTGAAAAAGGCATTGCTGAGGCTGGGCAGATTTTTAAAGCTGTTTTCTTTGGACGAAAATCTTCTGCGCTACATAAACGGGGGCGACGTGCTGCCTTCTCCGTACACGGCGGAAGAAGAGTCGGAGATGGTGGAGCGCCTGTCTTCGGGCGAGGAGGGCGTGCGGGACAAACTTGTGGAACACAATTTACGGCTTGTGGTGTACATAGCCAAGCGGTTTTTAAACACCGGCGTGGATTTGGACGACCTTATTTCGGTGGGCACCATAGGGCTTATAAAGGCGGTGAGTTCCTTTTCTTCGGGTAAAAACGTAAAACTTGCAACGTACGCTTCGCGTTGTATAGAGAACGAGATACTCATGTATCTGCGCCGCACCAGTCGCTTAAAAAACGAAGTGTCTTTCGACGAGCCGTTAAATACCGACTGGGAGGGCAACGAACTTGTGCTTTCCGACGTGATGGGCACCCCGGAGGACGCGGTTTACAAAAAGATCGAAAGCGGGGTGGAAAACCAGCTGCTTAAAGAGGCGCTTTTAAAGCTCAACGCCCGTGAGCGCGAGATAATGGAACTCAGGTACGGGCTTTCGGGAGAGGAGGAAAAGACCCAGCGGGAAGTTGCGGATATGCTGGGAATTTCGCAGAGCTACATATCCCGCCTGGAAAAAAAGATAATAGTGCGGCTTAAAAAGGAATTTGCCAAGATGGTATAAAAATTCCGCCGCATGCGTATAAAAATTTTTGCGGGCAGCATACTTTACAGGATACCTTTCGCGCGGTACATAGGAGGGTATATGAGCGGTAAAGTAGTTATTTCGGGCGTGAACACCCGCAATCTTCCGCATCTTACGGACAAGGAGTCCGCCGAGATGCTCAAAAAAATTTCCGCGGGCGATACGGCGGCGCGGGAGGAATTTATAGTCGCCAATATGCGGCTGGTGCTTTCGGTGATAAAGCGGTTCCGATTAAAGACCGCCTGTTCGGACGACGTGTTTCAGGCGGGCTGCATAGGGCTTGTAAAGGCAATAAACAATTTCGACGTGAACGTGGGCGTAAAGTTTTCCACTTACGCCGTCCCCATGATAGTGGGCGAGGTAAAGAGGTTTTTAAGGGACGGGAATTCCCTGCGCGTGCCGAGGAGCGTGCGCGATACGGCATACCGCGCGCTTAAAACGCGCGGCGAACTCGAAAAGGGCGAGCGCGAAGCCGACCTGCAGGAAGTGGCGGACAAGATGAACGTGGCGCTCTCCGAGGTGGTTTACGCGCTGGACGCCATTTCGGATACCGTTTCTCTTTTCGACCCGGTGTATAACAAGGCGGGGGACACTCTGCTTGTAATGGACCAGCTGGGCGACAGGAAAAATAGCGAAGAAAACTGGACGGAGAGGGCGGCGCTCACTTCCGCGCTTTCCACCCTTAAAGGCAGGGAAAAAAGAATAATCTATTTAAGGTATTACGAGGGTAAGACCCAGACGGAAATTTCCGAAGAAGTGGGAATTTCGCAGGCGCAGGTTTCGCGCCTGGAAAAAAACGCGCTTGCTGCCATTAAAAACGGTATGCGCGCGTAAAACCGCCGTTAGCGTGAGAGTTATATGCCGGCAAAGCCGCCGGGCGTAAAAAAGGGGCGGGCTCCGAATTCGGAGCCCGCCCCGGCGTTTTATCGTTTTTCAGCAGCGTAACGGCAAAAAGACTTGTTTGAGTACCTGGGATATAGTATAATGAATACCGAAATACAAAGTTGTGTTGATAACGCCGTGCGGAGGTAAAAGATGAAAGAATACGACAGGGTAATGCTGATAAACGAAAGGGAGGCGTATACAAAGGAAGGAGTGAGAAAGGGGATGGACGGCTGGATATGCGACCCGAGAAAGATTGAGGGAATGTGGCTTGTATGTTTCGATCAGGAGGGGGAATTGCCGAATATAGCAACGATAGAGGTTTTGGAAGAAGATCTGAAAGTCATAAGGGAGAGCGACTAATTCTAAGAAAAAAATCGGTTTTTTTGCGGCGGACGGGCAGATTTTGTAGAATACGGGCAAAAGGCGTGCATATAATGGTAAATATGGAACTGTCTTTTAAAGATCTGAAAAAGCGTGAAGTGATAAACCTTGCGGACGGATCTTCGTTCGGGCATATCACGGACCTTGTGCTCTCGTTCCCTAAGGGGAATCTGGTTGCCATAGTGGTGCCGGGAAAGAGGGGCGGGGGAATATTCGGGTTTTTTTCGCGCAGCAGCATAAGGATAGAGGAGAAAAACATTATAAAGATAGGCGGAGACGTTATCCTCGTAAATATCCGCTGTGGCGACAGCTGTTCGGATTCCGTGAATATAAACCCCGTAAAACCCGCGCCGCAGCCCCGTCCGTGTTCGCCCGTTTCTCCCTGCCCGCCCGGCTGGCAGGGAGGAGGTTTTAATTCCGCCGGCGAAAACGGCAGGGGAGGCTCAGGGCAGGGAATCACCGATTACTCGGAGTTTTAAAAGATAAGGAAATTTTGAGTTAAAAGAAGTTTTTGCAAAAAGTTTCCGCCTTTTAACGGCGGCGGCAGACGGGATTTTAAAAAATAACGTAAAAACGGCGAAAAAAGTTGATTTTTTTGCCGTTTTTTGCGGTCGGCAAAAAAAATAAAGGGAAATTTTAAAAACCCCCTTGAAATGCGGGCGATTTTATAATATAATAGAAAAGGCGTTGTTTTGCGTTAAGACTTCGCCAAGGGCTTTACCGCTACTAAAAAATTACAGGGGGTTAAATAACAATGGGTAAAGTAACGTCGGACAAAATAAGGAACGTAGCCATAATAGGGCACAGCGGCGAGGGCAAGACCACGCTTGCGGAAGCCATGCTGTTTAACGGCAAGAGTATTGACAGAATGGGCAGCATAGCGGACAGGAACACGGTTATGGATTACGACGAGCAGGAATTATCCCGCGGCATATCCATCTCTCTCTCGGCGGCTTATACATACTGGCAGGACGTTAAGATAAATATTTTGGACGTGCCGGGGTTTTACGATTTCGAGGGCGAGTTCGAGGAGGCCATGCGCGCGGCGTGTTCCGCCGTTCTGGTGGCGGACGCGAGCGGGCAGGTCTCGGTCGGCGCGGAAAAGGCGGTAGATTACTGCCTTAAACGGCATATCCCGCTCATAATATTCATAAACGGCATAGACAAGGAAAACGCCGATTACGCCGCCACGGCGGAGGCGTTCCGTGAAAAATACGGCAACAAGATAGCCGCCATGCACACGCCTATTATAAGGGACGGCAAAATGAAGGGGTACGTTAGCGTTATATCGGGCAAGGCCTTTGAGTTTACAAAGGGCGGCCGAAACGAGATCCCCGTGCCGGACGACATGAAAGAGGAAGTGGCCCGGCTTAAAGAGGGGCTTACGGAAGCGGCTGCGGAAACCAGCGAGGTCTTTTTGGATAAGTACCTCTCCGAGGGCGCGCTCTCAAACGACGAAATAATAGCGGGCATAAAGACGGGGCTTACGGGCGGCGGCACGCTGCCTGTCATGGGCGGCTCGGCGTTGCAGAACATGGGCGTAATAAACCTTATGAACGAGATAGCGGAAATAATGCCTTCTCCCGAGGAGCGCCGCCCCGCGCTTGCCGTAAACCTTGCCACGGGGGACGTGGAGAACGTGGAGTGCGACGAGAATGCGCCCTTCTCCGCCCAGGTTTTTAAAACCGTGGCGGACCCGTTCGTGGGCAAACTCAATATGCTCAGGGTGTACTCGGGCAGGCTTAAAAGCGGGATGACGGTGTATAACGCCGCCACGGGCGAAAAGGAACGCATAAACGCCATATACTTTATGAAGGGCAAAAAACAGGAGCCCGCGGAGGAACTCGCGGCGGGCGATATAGGCGCGGTAAGCAAGCTTTCCGACACCGGCACGGGCGATACCCTGTGCGCCGAAGAAAAAAAGATAAGGTTTTACGACATACCTTTCCCCAAGCCCGTGTACACGATGGCAATTTCCGCGGCAAAGAGCGGCGATGAAGATAAAGTATTCCAGGGACTTAACCGGCTTGCTGAAGAGGACCTTACCTTTAAGGTGGAAAAGGACGAGGAGACGGGAGAGACCGTAATACGCGGGCAGGGCGAAACCCAGCTTGACGTGTTGTGTAAAAAACTCAAATCCAAATTCGGGTGCGAGGCGGCGCTTAAAGAGCCAAGAGTGGCGTTCAAGGAGACCATAACCGCCGCGGCGGAAGCCGAGGGCAAGCACAAAAAACAGACGGGCGGCGCCGGGCAGTACGGCGTGGTGAACATCCGTTTCGAGCCGGGCGCGGCGGACGGGCAGTTCGAATTTGTGGACGCGGTAGTAGGCGGCGCGGTTCCCAAGCAGTTTATTCCCGCGGTGGAAAAGGGGCTTAAAGAGGCGGTGAAAAAGGGCGTGCTGGCGGGCTATCCCATGGTCAACTTAAAATGCACGCTGTTCGACGGGAAGTATCACCCCGTGGATTCCAAGGAAGTGGCGTTCGTATCCGCGGCAAAACTCGCGTATGACGACGCCTGCCGCCGTGCAAAGCCCGTTATACTCGAACCCGTTTATGCCTATAAAATAACGGTGCCCGATACTTATACGGGCGACATACTGGGCGACATGAACAAGCGCCGCGGCAGGATACTGGGCATGGAAGGCGCGGACGGTAAGCAGGAGATCTCCGCCGAAGCGCCGCTTGCCGAAATGCTCAAATACGCCACCGATTTAAGGAGCATGACCCAGGGGCGCGGGAGGTTCGAGGCGGAGTTCGCAAGATACGAGGAAGTGCCCTTTGCCGAGCAGGAAAAGATAGTGGCGGAAGCCGCGAAAGGATAATAAAACATCAAATAAAAACCGGAGCGTATAATAAACATGATACTTACAATCTGCCCGAACCCCAGCGTGGACTGCACCATTGAGTTAGACAGCCTTAACGTGGGGAAACTTAACAGGATAGAAAACAAGGTGGAAACGTATTCGGGCAAGGCATTAAACGTGGCGATAGGCGTGGGCAGGCTTGAAGAGGAGTGCATAGCCACGGGTTTTATGTTTGAAAATCACCAAAAGACCTTTGAGCACGTGCTGGAAAAGGCGGGCGTAAAACACGATTTTGTGTTAAACGGCGGGTCCGCCCGAACCAATTACAAAATCATAGACAAAAAGGCAATGCTTACCGAGATAAACGACCGCGGCGAAGAGGTGGGCAGGGAGAACCAGTTAAAACTCATAGAAAAGGTGAAAGAACTTTCGGAAATATCGGATATAGCGGTCATGAGCGGGAGCCTTCCCAAGGGGGTGGAGCCTTCGTTTTACGGCGAAGTTTTAAGCGTTATTCCCGAGCGGGTGAAGGTTATAGTGGATACCGAAAAGGCGAACATGTTAGAGGCGATAAAGAGCCGCAAACTGTTTATGGCAAAGCCCAACGTACCTGAACTTGAAAGATTTGCTTCCATGACCGTGCGCACCCGCCGGGACATGGTAACCGCCGCCGCAAAATACCTGGATATGGGCGTAACCTATGTGCTCATATCCATGGGCGCGGAAGGTGCGATAATAACGGACGGGCACGAGAATTATTACTGCAAGAGCGCTTCCGTTGCGGTAAATTCCACCGTGGGCGCGGGGGACAGCATGATAGCCGCCGCTTGCGTGGCGCTCATGA
This sequence comes from uncultured Eubacteriales bacterium, assembly GCA_949288785.1. Taxonomy (GTDB): domain Bacteria; phylum Bacillota; class Clostridia; order Christensenellales; family Borkfalkiaceae; genus UBA1259. Next base: position 16,279 of record CASELQ010000005.1, read on the forward strand.
AAGGGGTGCCCATGGCAGAGATGCTCAGGCGGGCGGTAGCCGCCGGCACCGCCGCCGTAACCACCAGCGGGACCAACCTGTTTTATAAGGAGAAATATATGGAAATCTACGCCAAGGTTCAGGCGGAAAGATTTTAGCGGCCTTTCGGCAGGGGCTTGCGGCACCTTTTTAAGCGCGCGGGGCGGTTAAAAAGATGCCGCCCCGTTCCCGGGCGTAAATATCGGCGTTTTTTCGGATACTGCCCGGGGAATTATGTTTTACGGGAAAATATATTTGATTTTGTATATTTTTCAGTCTTTTACCCGGCAAAACATTTTTAAATTTTAATAATACTCTTCATTATATCTTTATGCTTTTTCCTTCGGAGGCGGGTGCATTGCGCCCGCCTCCGCGGGATTTTATGCGTGTATCCGCATAAAATCCGCAATGATAAAAAACCGTGGGTAAAAAAGTCCGTAACCGATAAGGCATGCCGGGCGGCGGGAAAAACCGTGCGCAAAAAGCATTCTTCGGCGGCGCTGCCTTTTCGGGCGAGCCCCGCCGCATAAAAAAGGCAAAAACAACCAAACTTAAAGTATGGCTGCACAAAAAATGAAATATACTGAAATTGTAAGGCAAAAGCGCATAACCACCGTGGCGGGCGCGTGGACTTTTTATTTTCTTACTTCGCTTTTGCCGATAGTATTTTTGCTTATAACGGCGTTCGGGGTGTTCGGCGTGGATATCTCGGCGGACGTTGTGGGCAGGCTGCCGGAGGAATTCCGCCTGGCGGGGGAAACGATACTTGAAACCGCAAAGAACGCCTCCCGCGGGATAACGGTATTTTTTATACTTACCGTGCTCTTTTCGGGTTCCGCGCTTTTGAGCCAGATGAGCAAGGACGGAGAATTTTTATACGGCGTTCGCCTGAACAAAGCGCGGGGCGTAATGAGGAGATTATGGGCGATGCTGGCGCTTGCCGCGTTGTTTGTAATATTTTTGGCGGCGGCGTTTTTGCTTTCTTTCCGAATGCCGCTGGCGGAACTGTTTTCTAAGGGCAGGAAAAATATTTTTTTCACCGCTCTTGTTTTTTTGTTTGCTATTTTACTGTGTTATGTTATAATCGTTCTGTTGAACAAATTCATAAGTCCCGTAAAACAGAAGTTTTCTTCCTTGGCGCTGGGCGGGTTTATATCCCTTGCAGCAGACGTGGCGGGCACCATAGGGTTTATATTCTATCTTAAATATTTCGGCAGTTACAACGTGTTTTACGGCAGCCTTGCCGCGGTGATAGTGTTTATTCTGTGGGCTTATATACTGATGACTGGGCTGGTGCTTGGCGCCTGCGTGAACGTGCTCGTATATGAAAGAAGGGAGCGCGCCGCGCGGCGGCAGCGCGCCGAAAAACCGCCGGCGGGCGCGAAAGATACGGGTGAAAATACAATAAAAAGCCCGGATAAAGTTGCGGTTGCGAAAGGCGGCGCATACGCTTTAAAACGGGCGAAAACAAGCGAAAAACCCGCCCTTCCCGGCGGTGATAGCATAACGGGCGAAACGGCGGCAAAACGCGCCCCCGCGCCCGTCGCCGCGGGTTCTTCCCCGGCAGGGGCGGAACGGGCGGCGGACAGAGAAAAAAACGCGCCCCGGCAGGAGCCTTTCAGCGGCAAGCCGCTGCTAAAAGAAAAGGAGTTTTCCGCATCTTCCCGCCGCGCAGGGTTTCAGACGTAGGCGGGCGAAAAGGGGCGGCGTAAGCCTGCCCGGCGGCGCGCAAAAGAACTCCCCAAGGCGGGAAAAAAGAAAGCCTGATAATACGCTTGACTTTCGCACGGGGGGGGGTGCTATAATTTGTTGCAGAAAAATAAGGAGAAAGCTATGCTGGAAATCAAAAATTTTAGTAAACACTACGGGAGTTTTTGTGCGGTAAACAATCTTTCCATCAACGTGAAGGACGGGGAGATATACGGCTTTATAGGTCATAACGGCGCGGGAAAATCTACCACCATAAAGGCGGTGGTGGGCGCCATGGACTTTGACGGCGGCGAAATTATAATAGACGGTACTTCGGTAAAAAAGGAGCCCATAGCCTGCAAGAAAAAGATAGCCTACGTGCCAGACAACCCCGATATTTACGAATACCTTACGGGCATACAATACCTGGGTTTTGTGTGCGACATGTACGGCGTTTCCAAGGAAGAGCGCGCGGGCCGCATAAACGAGTATGCGGAGGTCTTTCAGCTATCTTCCAACTTGGGAGATCTCATCTCGTCTTATTCCCACGGAATGAAGCAAAAACTGGTGCTTATATCCGCGCTGGTACATAACCCCAAACTTCTGGTGCTGGACGAGCCTTTCGTGGGGCTGGACCCGATAGCGTCTTTCAAGTTAAAAGAACTTATGCGCGAGGTTACCGGTAAGGGCGGAGCGATCTTTTTTTCCACCCACGTGCTGGAAGTGGCGGAAAAACTGTGCGACAGAGTGGGAATAATAAAAAAGGGCGAACTTGCCTTTGAAGGCACGGTGGAAGAGGTGAAAGAGCGCGGCAACCTCGAAAGCCTGTTCTTGGAGATAGAGGGCAATGAATAATTTTTTCAGTCTTGTAAAGGTGCAGTTTTTATCGCTTTTCGGCATAAACAAGCGGCTGCACGGGCCCAAGGGCAAGATGCTGGGCGGCGCCGCCGGCGTACTGTTATACGCCGTTATAATCTGCCTTGCGATAGGCTATTGCGGCTACGTGTATGCAGAGATGTTTGCCACGGCGCTTGCAAACGAGGGGAGACTTTCGGAACTGCTGCCCATAATGATCGCCGCGGGCGCGCTCATATCCTTTTTCTTTTCCTTTTTCGCCACGGGCAATACGTTGTACGGGTTCAAAGATTACGACATGCTTGCCGCCATGCCGGTAAAAACGAGCGCCGTAGTATTTTCAAAACTTATATATATGTACGCGGCGGACTTTGCGTTTTCGCTAATACTCATGGTGCCCGCGCTCATAGTGTTTACTAACCTCGGCGGCGTTATTACGGGTACGGTCATATTGTCCGTATTTATAATGCTGCTCTTTTCGCCCCTTTTAATGACCGCGCTTTCCATTATAATAGGGGCGGTTACAACCGTAATATCTTCGTATTTCAGGCGCAAGAACCTCATTCAGATAATACTGCTGCTTGCCGTTATGGCGGGCTGGCTGTGGCTTTCTTTTGCAATGAGTTCGCAGACGACCGATATTACGGCGGCATTGAAAGGCGTATACTTCGTTTATCCGCTCGCGGCGGCGGGCATGGACAACTTTTTATACATGCTGTTATACGCCGCGGTGAATCTTGCGGCTTTTGCGCTTGTTTCCGCGGGCGTGTGCCTTACGTATAAAAAGGCTCATTCGGTAATAACCGCAAAGCGCACTAAAAAGGACTATAAACTCAAAAAAGATTACGGCGCAAGCGGGCAGTTTTCCTCGCTGTTTAAAAGGGAGCATTCCCGCTTTGTATCCTGCCCGATGTATTTTCTATTTTCTCAACGGCTTTATAGGCGCCGCGCTTAACGTGGTGATGGCGGTGCTTGCGGCGGTTGTATTTTCGCTTATCGAAAGCCAGGGGCAGGGCGACGTTGCCGGGCTGGCAGAGGCTGTTGCCGCGTTTGCGCCCGCGCTGTTTGCGTTTATGTTCCTTTTGGGCCCCACAACCAACTGCTCTATATCCATGGAGGGCAGCGCGTTCTGGGTTATAAGGACGATGCCCGTAAAAATGACCAAGGTGTTTAACGCAAAACTGCTCGTAAACTTGGTTTATTACGGGGTTTCGGGTATAGCCGCTTCGGTAATACTGGCGATAGGGCTTAAACTCTCTTTCATATATATCGTGCTGATTACTCTTAACGCGCTGTTTATAGCGGCGCTCGGCGGCAATATGGGTCTGCTTATAAACATACTTCTGCCAAAGATGAAGTGGGAGAACGAAAACCAGATAGTAAAACAGTCCGCCGCCGTGTTTTTAACGGTGCTTGCAGCGTTTATATTTGCGGCGCTGTTCGTTTTGGGTGCTCTGTATCTGCCGGTATCCCCGGCATGGTATCTTGCAATATGCGCGATTTTATGCTGTGCGATAAACGTCGTAACCTATATAATAATCATGACAAAAGGAGAAAAGATACTCTTTGCTAAAATTTAGCGGGTAAAAAAATATGAAGGGCGGCTCGAAGAAAAAACTCATAGCCAATATAATAATAACCGTTGCGGTGTTCGGCTTTGCCGCGTATTATCTTACGCGCAGCGGCGTGGTAACGGCGGAGAGCATAAGGAGCATTGAATTTACCGAATATCTTGCCGTGCTCGCGTTTTTCGGGCTGGGTATTTTTCTTTACGCCCTTACGGATTTTTTAACCTACCGCACCTTTACGCGGAATATGCCCCTTTCCAAGTGCGTTATGAACACCCTTGCGGGCAACCTCGGCTCCAACATAACCCCTTATAAGAGCGCGCACTACCCGCTTATGGCGTATTACCGCTATTCCGCGGGGATAGACGGGGCGGAGGCTGTTACCGGGCTTATAAAATGCCAGATAATTTACAGCATAACCTCGGTATGCGTGTATACCGTGCTTTTAACGGCGCTTGCCGTTGCGGGCACGCGCATAGTGTTCGAGGGCGTTTCGGTGCCGCTGTATCTCGTGGTGCTGGTGGGGTTTGCCTTTCACGCCGCCGTGCTTGCGGGCATTTTAATACTTTCCTTTTGCGCGCCATTGCAGAAAAAGGCGCTTCTTTTCTGGGGTAAAATAAGGGTAAAACTGAAAAAAGAACAGAGTGCGGAGGAATACGCCGCCAAAAAAGGCGAGTGGTTTAAGGAATACCGCACCCAGATAAAACTGATATTCCGCAGTTTTGCGCGCTATCTGCCCGCGTGCGGGGTGTACTTCGTGCACATGTTTGTTTGGGGTAGCGTGCAGTATATATCGTACCTCGTATTTTCGGGCGCAAGGTTTTCTATATCGGATATGTTTTCTTTTTACACCCTTAACCTGGCTTCGGCTTATATAACCAACATAGTGCCGGTGCCGGGCGGCGTGGGTACGGCGGAAGTTATGTTTTCGCTCATATACGCCAGCGTTATCCCCGAGAGTATGATAGGTTCTGTGCTGATACTGTGGAGAGTGGGCACCTATTATGCCGTAATCGTGATAGAGGCGATAGCGGTGCCCGCCGCGCTTGCCGTGAACAGGAGAAAATACGGGGGTTTAGGGGCAAATGCCGCAAAAACCCCGCCTGCCGAAAGCCCCGCAGATATTACAGGGCCCGGCGCCGCGCAAATACCGCCCGAAAAAGCGGGCGAGCCGCAAGCAGGGGATACCCTTCCGCCAGAAGAAAAAGCCGCCCCGCAGGAAAATGCCGAAAAATAAAGATACAACCGCCCGTTATTTTAAACTGCTAGCTTTATATTCCTCTATCTTTTTTTCGCTCTGTTCAAAGTATCTTTTATATGCTTTTCGGCAGAATTTTTCGTGCGTCTGCACTTCGTTTTCGTTAAAGTTATCAAAGTTATAGGCGCCGTTTACCTTCCAGCCGTTGAAAAGCCCCGTCTTGATTGCGTTTTGCGGGCAGTAAAAGGCGCAACGCATACACATAAGGCAATTGCCGCCGAAAACTATCTTTCCGTCTTTTAAGCCGATATTGCCCGCGGGGCAGTTTTTAACGCATTTGCCGCACTTTATGCAATTACTTTCGGTCTTGTATCTCTTGCCGTTGAATCTCCCGCCCCAATGCTCTATCCGCATGACGGCGGAAACCAGCCTGCCCAAAAACGGAGGCTTTAACTTTGACGGCGTGCCGGAGAGGATCTCGTTTAAGTGCACGGGCACGAGCGCCTTTGCGGTGCGCCACATTTTATACGCCATATTATCCGAATGCCGGAACATTATATTATAGGGCATAACGTAATGATATTCGTTTGTTACTTCAAAATTTCTGCGGGAGAGCAGCCTTATTATCCTGCCGGAGGAGGCGTTGTTGAGTTTTAACGGCTCGCCCGACGTTTTTATTATGAACGCCCGCTTTTTAGCGGGCCGGTTATTGAGCCCTTTAACGAATTTTTCCACGATAACGGGCGCACCAAAAGCGTGCACGGGGTAGGCTATGCCTATTAAATCAAAGCCGCTTATATCCATGCCGGGGTCTGTATTCTCCATTTTCAAAACCTGCGCGCCATGCCCCGAACTTGTAAGGCGGGCGGCGTATTCCTCGGCAACTTTTAAGGTGTTGCCCGTGCCGGAAAAGCAGAAAATCGCTGCGTTCATAATATAAGGTTATCCTTGGTATCGGTTAAAATTTATTCCGCGCTTTCGTTTTTCCCGCAGGAAGGGAAGTGCTCCGTATAATCTCCGTCTAAAAGATTATATCTTTCGGGATGAATTAGGGCGGTGAAAATCATCTCCCTTATATCCGGCACCTGTTCGGAAAGGGTTTTAAGCGTGTTTTTTACAAAGGTGCGCTTGGTGGCGTTATCCGCGGGGCAGGCGCTCTTATTTACGGGCAAATCTTTCGCATACGCCTTTATATCCGCCTCCTTTATAAACAGCATGGGGCGTATGAGCGTAAGGTCGGTTCGGCTTAAATAACTCTTGGGGGAGAAGGTGGAAAGCCGCCCCTCGTAAAACAGGGATAAAAGGAAGGTATCCGTAAGATCGTCGGCATGGTGCCCTAACGCTATTTTGTTGGCGCCCAGCCTTTTTGCGGCGGTATACAGCGCCCCCTTTCTCATGCGGGAGCAGAGCGCGCACGGGTTTTTTTCCTTCCTCACGTCGAACACCACCTGGGCGATGTCGGTCTCTTCCACGTAAAACCGTGCGCCTAACTCTTCGCACATTTTTTCTACCCCCGAAAGGTTCGCCCGCCTGCCGTTAAAGCCTAAGTCCACGCATATCCCCGCAAGCGAAAACCTTTCGGGTGAAAAACGGCGGTATTCCCCGAGAAGTTTTAAGAGGGTAACGCTGTCCTTCCCGCCCGAAACGCCCACCGCCACGCTGTCCCCGTCCTGAATGAGCGCGTATTTCTGAATTGCCTTTCTCAAAGGAGAAAGCATTTGCTGCGTCGTCATAAAACACCTTTGCCCGAATATTATTATTTTTGTTGATTTTTTTTTACGTTTACATTATACTTGATATTAGTCAAAAATTCAAACCGATTGGAGCAGTTTGACGGAATTTATTATTCGGTGAGAGAGGATATATCGGAGCGGAGTGATTTATGGGATTTTTCAGCAGGTTGTTCAGGAGAAAAAAGGAGCCCGCGCCCGTGAAACTCGGGCTTGCGCTGGGTTCGGGCGGGGCGAAGGGCTTTGCGGAGATAGGCGCGCTTAAAGTATTTGAAGAACACGGCGTGCAGTTCGATCTTATCGCCGGCACCAGCATAGGCAGCGTGGTGGGCGCCTTTTATGCGGGCGATTATTCCGCCACCGACATAATGGAGCTGTTAAAGGGGGTGGACGCTTCCGAAATAACCAACCTCCTTATGATAAAGATGGATACTTCCGGGCTTTTCAGGGTGATAGACCGCTATATCGGTTCTCTTACCTTCGAGGAACTCAAAAAGCCCTTCCGCGCCGTCGCCACCGATACGGAAACGGGGGAGGCGCACGTATTTTCGAGCGGTAGCGTTGCCAAGGCGCTGTGCGCCTCCTCTTCCATGCCGCCCTTTTTTAAGCCGGTGGAGATAGACGGCAGGCTGTACGTGGACGGGGCGTTTGTCAATTCCGTGCCGGCGGACGTGGTGAGAAATCTGGGCGCGGACTATGTGGTGGGGATAGACCTTGCCAATCACGACGCAAAGCCCGGGCTTTTGTCCCGCATTATTCCCGGGTTCAAGGGGGGCGAAAGCGAGCCGTGGAAAAAGGGTTATGAAAACAGCGACGTGATGATCCACCCCGACCTTACCAATTTTAAGGCGGTATCCTTCGGAGCGTGGGCAAAGATGTACGAGATAGGTTATGCCGCCGCGGAAGAGGCAATGCCCGGGATACTTGCCGATATAGAAGCGCTGAAAAAGGGCGTTTATAAAAGGGAAAATGAATAGGACCGCGGCATTTGCGGGCATTATCGCCGTGCTTTTTATGAGCGGCTGCGCTGGAGTTTCCGATTTCCCGTTCGGGGGCGAGAAAGATTACGCAATGTCCGTGCACTTTGCAGACGTGGGCGAGGGCGACTGCGCCTACATAACCCTGCCGGACGGGAAGAACATGCTCATAGACTGCGGAGAGGAGAGTGAGGAAAATTTTGAGACCGTGCGCGGGCTGATATCGGCCTCCGGTAAAGAGACGATAGATTATCTGGTCATCACGCATCCGGATGACGATCATGCGGGCGGCGCGGCGGCGCTCATTGCCGAATTCGGGGCGGAAAAGGCATTTTTCCCGGATATTTTAAGGGCGGAATATTTTCCCGCCTTTGCCGCGGCAAAGGGCGCGGCGGAAGAGTACGGCGCCGAAACGGTGATTTCGGAGACCTTTTTATGCGAACGCGGGCAAGATTATTTTTTCATGTTCCTGTATCCGCTTGGCTCCGGGCTTTCGGGCAGCGCGTACACCGACCTTAACGCCGCGGTTACTCCCACGGCGGAACAGATAAACGACGTTTCCGCCGTGATCTATCTGGAATGCGCGGGCGTGCGGTTTCTCTTTACGGGGGACGCGGGCGGCAGGGCGGAAGCGCTTATAACGGAATATTATGAGGCGGGGCTTTACGGCGCGATTCTGAAAGACAGGGACATAACTCTTGAAAACCTTGATTTTTACAAGGCGGCGCATCACGGCGGGGCGGACGCTAACGGGCAAGAGTTTTTGGAACTTCTGCGCCCCGCAAACGCGGTTGTTTCCTGCGGCGGAGGAAATTATTCGGGGCATCCTTCCACGGTTGTGCTGGAAAGGTTTATGAGGGCTAACCCCGAACATAACCTTTACCGCACGGATACGGACGGCACCGTTTCGGTGTTTATAAAGCAATCGGGCGGATATTATGTTAAAACGGAGGCGGAATATGGATCTTAAAGAATTGAAAGAGCGGTTTTCCCGCTGCGAGTGCGGGGAAGAACACAGGCTGGACATAAAGGACATTGCGGTAGGCAGCGGCATTACCGCCGACACGGGCGAAATTCTCCGCCGCAACGGATTCGGCAAAAAACTGCTTTTAGTAGCCGACGAAAATACTCTCTCCGCCGCGCGGGGGATAGAGAGCGCCCTTTCCCGGTTCGACGTTGAGTTTAAGATTTATAAAGATTTAAGGCAGGCGGAGATGAGCGAGGCGGAAAAGATCCGCGCGCTTGCCGAAAAAGCCGAAGGCATCATATCGGTGGGGACGGGCTCGCTTAACGATATATGCCGCATGGCAGCCGCAAAGGGGAACAAGCCGTTTGCCATATATGCCACCGCCGCAAGCATGGACGGGTTTGCCTCTTACGGCGCGCCCCTTACGGACGGGAATTTCAAGGCAACCTATCCCGCAAAGAGCCCGGAAGTCATTATTGCGGATACCCGCGTGCTTGCCGCCGCGCCCGCCGTGCTGAAAAGCGCCGGGTTCGGGGATATGGTGGGAAAGTATACGGGGCTTATTGACTGGCAGGTCTCGCATATTCTTACGGGCGAATATTATTGCGAAAAGGTAGCCGAACTCACCCGTAGCGCGGCGGACAGGATAACGGCGCTTGCGGACAGGATAACCGCAGACGACGAGGAGAGCGCCGCGGCGGTGTTCGAGGCGCTGCTGCTTACGGGTATAGGCATGAGCTTTACACGCACTTCCCGCCCGGCGAGCGGCACCGAACACATTCTTTCGCACTATTGGGAATGTAAAAAATTATTGGCGGGGGAACTTTCGGATTTTCACGGCAGGAAGGTGGGAGTTGCAACCCTTTATATAATGCGGCTGTACGGCGAACTATATAAAAAAGAAAGGGTGCGCGCGCACGGGGACACCACGAATTGGGAAGAAGTTTACGCCGATTACGGCGCGCTTGCTCCCGAAGTAAAGCGGCTGAACACGCCACGTACCGTAACGGACGGTTTAGATCCCGCCGCCTTGGAGAGAAACTGGGATAAGGTAAGGGAGATAATAGCTTCGTCGCCGTCCTATGAGGAAATACGCGCCGCCATGATAAAGGCGGGCTGCGCCATGGATAATAATGACATAGGCGTTTCGGATAAGCTCAGAGATTCCGGGCTGAAATACCACCCCTATATGCGCAACCGCATGTCTTTAAGGCGGCTTTTGCCCATGATAGATTAAGCGGGCGCCGCCGCATGCCCGTATGAACGAACGGGGCTGAAAAATTATTTTGTAATAAAAAGCGGAGACTTTTTGTCCCCGCTTTTAAGCTTTAAACTGCCGATTACAAGGCAACCGTAGTAGCTACGTGGGTATTCTCATAACCAAGAGCCCTACGCCCGTGGAAGTAACCGTCTGGGTGGAAGAGTTGCGCACGGTAAGGGTCCCGGCGGAGGCGGCGTTGTAAAGTATGGTCTTGCTGCCCGCCGATTCCGAACTTGCGGTGTTGGCGGTCGTGATAGATTCGTTTGTAACCTGCGCGCCGTTGAAATACAGCGACGTTACCATATCGTCCGAAGGTACCGAACCGTTGGCGAAAAACGAAACGAGATACAGCCCCGCCGCCGGCAGATTTACCGCATTGCTTGAAACCGACATGGTGGTGCCGGCGGTGGCTGCCGTCTGCGTTATCGGATAATCGGTATCGGTGGTAACCGAATCGGCGCCCGCGCTCGCGTATATTATATCGTTGGTACCGGGTATGCCCTGCGGCCCCTGCGGGCCGGTAGCGCCCGTAGCACCCGTTGCGCCGGCAGGCCCCTGCGGACCCGTTGCACCCGTCGCGCCGGTAGCACCCGCCGCGCCGGTGGCGCCCGTCGCCCCTTGCGGACCTACGGGCCCCTGGGGTCCCTGCGGCCCCTGCGCTCCTCTCGGACCTGCGGGACCCACCGGGCCGCGCGGTCCTCTTATTATCACCGCGTTATTACCGCAATTCCATCCTCCGCAACCGTTGTTGCCGAAAAAAAAGCACATAAAAAATTCCTCCTTGGTGGATTTAGTACATATTATTCGGCTGGCGGTCAAAATGTTAACGGATACCGGCGGCGCGCTTTAAAACGGTAGCGGGAGGAGTTGCCGCGTAAAAGGGTATAGGGGTAAAATCGTCAAAAAAAATGACAGCGGCAATTGCGCTGTCATTTTAGGGGTTTTATGTTAAACGCGGCGGAGATTTTACGCCGCGCGGTTCATTCCATATTCAGCGGGGGAAAGTCTATTTCAGTTGCGTCGCACGGGAGGTCGTAACACATCTCTTCCTTTTCGTCCGCGCTATTGTCGAACGCTTTTTCTGCGGGCAGTTTCATATATCTTGCGCTGCCTTCGGCAAGCAGCGTTCCGTCCATGGTATAGATTTCGCCTTTTGCCGCAAACCAGCGGGGAGAATCGTGCGTGATATACCCCCGTGCTTTAAGCGGCACGCCGTACTGTACGGGGCGGCGGAAAGATATGTTCATGGTGGTGGTAACTCCGTATGTCGCGGGTTCCTTTATCCACAGCGCCCTGCCCATTAGTTCATCTAAAAAGGCGGAGATCATGCCGCCGTGCGTGCGATCGGGATAACTTTGGTGCTCGGGCAAAAATTCGAATATGCTCGCCACGAAATTGCCTTCCATTATATAGAAGGGCGCCTTTACCCCCAAAGGGTTTTCCATGCCGCAGATTATGCAGTTTCTGCTGTTGGTTTGTCTGCTTAAAACTTTCATATTACAAACTCCTTACAAACAATTATAACACAATTTACTTTGGTTTTCAACCGCATAAGTCCGTTTGATTGACAGTTCTTTATAAATTTTATATACTGAAAATGTACCGAAATCGGGAGAGTGAACCAGGCAGTATTTGCGGCGTAAAAGAGTTTTTTACCCGAAAGCGCTTGACTTTCGTTCGGGGGGGGGGTGCTATAATTGACGGCGAAAGGAAACAAGGAGAATAAAAAAGTATATGTCGGCGGTAAGCATGGCTGAAAACGTTATAGAAATAGAGGGGCTTAAAAAGAGTTTCGGCAAAATAACGGCGGTGGACGACCTTTCTTTCAAGGTAAAGCGGGGCGAGCTGTTCGCCTTTTTGGGGGTGAACGGCGCGGGCAAGTCCACTACTATCTCCGTCATGTGCGGCAGTCTTAAAAAGGACGGCGGAAAGGTCCTCATTACGGGGGAGGAAATCGATCGCGGCGGCGACAACGTGAAGCGCAAACTCGGGGTGGTGTTTCAGGAAAGCACGCTGGATAAACCCCTGTCCGTAAAGGATAATCTCATGAGCCGCGCCGCGCTTTACGGAATACGCGGCGGGGAGTTCGAGGCGCGTTTTGCGGCGCTGGACGACCTTTTGGGACTTTCGGAAATAAAAGACAGACCCGCGGGGAAACTTTCGGGCGGACAGAGGAGAAGGGCGGACATAGCCCGCGCGCTCTTGCACGACCCCGAGATACTCATTTTAGACGAGCCCACCACCGGGCTGGACCCGCAGACCAGAAAACGGGTGTGGCAGGCGGCGGACATATTGAGAAAGGAGAGGGGGCTTACCGTCTTTCTTACCACGCACTATATGGAAGAGGCGGCGGAAGCCGATTACGTGGTGATACTCGACGGCGGGAAAAAGGCTGCGGAAGGCACTCCTTTGCAGTTAAAGAACGCCTATGCCGGAGATTACGTTTATCTTTACGGGGTAACGGCGGCGGGGGCGGAGGGGTTAGGCGTGCCATTTACGCCGATTAAGGAAGGGGTCCGCCTCACCGTGAAAGATACTTCCGAGGCAAAGCGGCTTTTACTGCTCCGCCCCGAACTGTTTAAAGACTTTGAGATAATAAAGGGCAGGATGGACGACGTTTTTCTTGCCGTAACCGGGAAAAATCTGCGGGAGGAAGGGAGATGAACGCCGTTACAGCACTTATTAAACGCAACGTAAAACTGTTTTTCAAGGACAAGGGGATGTTCTTTTCTTCCCTCATAACCCCCATAATCCTGCTGGTTCTTTACGCCACTTTTTTATCGGGGATTTATAAAGACAGTTTTTACGCCTCCCTGCCGGAGGGTATGGAGATTTCCGAAAGACTGATTTCGGGGCTTGCGGCGGGGCAGCTGTTTGCTTCGCTCCTTGCGGTAAGCTCGGTTACCGTGGCGTTCTGCGCCAATTTTCTGGTGGTGCAGGATAAGGTTACGGGCGCAAGGAAAGATATGCTGGTATCGCCCGTGAATCCCGCCCGGCTGTCGGTAGCCTATTACCTTTCCGCTGCAATTTCGAGTTTGATCATATGTTTTGCGGCGGTGGCGGTATCTTTTGTATACGTGGCGGCAGTGGGCTGGTATCTTTCTTTTGCGGACGTGCTGCTTATAATTTTGGACGTGTTTATACTTGTAATGTTCGGCACGGCGCTTTCTTCCGTTATAAACTATTTTCTGACAACGCAGGGTCAGATCTCCGCCGTGGGTACCGTTATAAGCGCGGGATACGGGTTTATATGCGGGGCGTATATGCCCATTTATTCGTTCGGCGAGGGGTTAAGAAACGCGGTCATGTTCTTACCCGGCACTTACGGCACTTCGCTTTTAAGAAACCACGCCATGCGCGGCGCTCTTTCAAGCCTTGAAACGGAGGGCGTGCCCGCCGCCGCAATAAACGCCTTAAAGGACGGGGTGGATATTAACCTGTATTTTTTCGGCAGCAGCGTGGAGCCGTGGGTGATGTATCCGGTGCTGTGCGCTTCGGTGGCGCTGTTTGCCGGGATATTTATTCTCATAAACAAATTTTCCAAGGCAAAAAAATAGCGGTTTAAAATTCATAGTGTGTGCGCCGCGAAAAATTTTAAAAGGCGTTTGGCGGCTGAGAGAAAATCAAGCCGGAAACCCGGCAAAAACGGCGCCCGTAAGGCCTTAAACAAGTTGTTTTTATAATATATATGGGCATATATTCGTTGCGTTTGCATAAATATATGCTCATATATATTATTTTTAAGCCCCGAAATCATATATATGCGCATACGCGGCGAAAATATATTTCGGCAACGGCTGAGCATATAAGGCAAATTCCGCCTTTTTGGGAATATACCTGCGCATATCCGGTAAGTGTTTAAGCGGCGGGAAGTAAATTATTGAAAACATAGTAAAAAAACCGATAAATTTTAATATCTTTAACCGATTACGGGAAAAATCCGCAAAAAAATTTGCCGCATACCTTTACGCGCCCCTCAAAAGGTTGCGGATTTTTCATAAAAAGGGTATAATATAAACGAACATTTGTTCAAAACGTATATATCGGGGCGCAAAGATCCAAAATATCCGATGTAGGGAATATTATGCTGGATAAACGGAGTTTTGCGCTTCTCGAATATATAAACGGGGAATGCCGCGGCGGGGGATATAAGATTTTTTCCACCGCCGAACTTGCCTCCTCGGCGGGAGAAGAGCAGCCGCTCGAACTTGAAGCGGTGAGAGAATGTATCAAAACGCTTGCGGAAAACGAATACGTCAGCGTAAAATATCAGGACGAAGAGGAGTTATGCGCAATGCCGCTTTCTAAGGGCAGGCGCGCCTTTGAACAGCGGCTGGACGAGCAGGCGGAAAAGATTTACGCCGCCAGAAGATACGCCTTTTATTCATTTATAGGCGCGCTTGCGGGCGGAATACTTGCGGCTTTGATCGCTGCCTTCGCCGTACTTATAGCGGGGGCGGCGTAAATGCTGAATAAGAGAGAAAACCGCGTGATGGGCGTGCTTTACGAGGAGTGCAAGGATAAAAATTCGGCGCTGATAAGTCCTGCGGACATAGCCCGCCTTGCGGGCGGAGAGATGACCGCCGCGCAGGCGGAAAAGATAGCCGCCGACCTTGCCATGGACGGGTATTTCGACCTTGTGTATTCGGACAGGCGGGGCGAAACGGTTTTGTGCATAACCCTGTCGGAAAAGGGCAGGGCGTTCCGCCGCACGGCGCTGGTGGCAAAACGCAATCTTGTTTACCGCCTGGGGCTTACGGTGGCGTTTGCCGTGGTGAGTTTTCTTATAGGACTTTTGCTTAAAGCGCTGTTTTAGTGCGCGATGCCGCGGTTTTTGTCAAGCGTTCGTACTGTCGCGATTTAGAGAAGAATTATGGAAAAGAGAGATTTTATACTTCATTCGGAATACAGCCCCACGGGCGATCAGCCCCGGGCGATAGAAAAACTTACCGAGGGGATAAGGGACGGGCTCCGTACGCAGGTGCTTTTGGGCGTAACGGGTTCGGGCAAGACCTTTACCATGGCGAACGTTATAAAAAACCTTAACCGCCCCGCGCTGGTTATCGCCCACAACAAGACGCTTGCGGCGCAGCTGTGCAACGAATTCCGCGAGTTTTTTCCCGAAAACCGCGTGGAGTTTTTCGTTTCCTATTACGATTATTATCAGCCGGAAGCCTATATCCCCAGCACGGATACTTACATAGAAAAGGACCTTGCCATAAACGACGAGATAGACAAGCTCCGCCATTCCGCCACCTGTTCTCTTTCCGAGCGGGCGGACACCATAGTGGTGGCTTCGGTCTCCTGCATATACGGGTTGGGCGCGCCCGAAGAATATTACCGCCTGGCGGTATCTATCCGCCCGGGGGACGAGATTGAAAGGGACGAGCTTATCCGCAGGCTGGTAGCCATACAGTACGTGAGAAAGGACGTGGATTTTTCCCGTTCTTCTTTTCGCGCGCACGGGGACGTGCTGGATATCTTCCCTTCCTCCAACACCGAGATTTTCATACGGGTGGAATTTTTCGGGGACACGGTGGACAGGATATGCGAGGCGGAATTCGTGTCCGGCAAGGTGGTATCCGAACTCAAACACGCCGTGATATTCCCCGCCAGCCACTACGCGGTGGCGCAGGAAAAACTGGGGTACGCGCTTGCCGCCATAGAGCGGGACAAGGAAGACGAAGTGCGCGTTTTTAAAGAAGACGGTAAACTTCTGGAAGCCCAGCGGCTTAATCAGCGCACGGACAACGACATAGAGATGATCCGCGAGATGGGGTTTTGCAAGGGCATAGAAAATTACAGCCGGTATTTTGACGGCAGGCAGCCCGGTCAGCCCCCATTTACGCTGCTCGATTATTTCCCGCGGGACTTTATGGTTTTTATAGACGAAAGCCACATGACCATTCCGCAGATAGGCGCAATGTACAACGGCGACCGTTCGAGAAAGCAGAGCCTTGTGGAGTACGGGTACCGGCTTAAATCGGCGTTCGACAACCGCCCCCTCACCTTTTCGGAATTTGACGAGCGGGTGGGGCAGATGATATGCGTTTCCGCCACGCCCGCGCCTTACGAGCTGGGGCAGGCGGGGCAGGTGGTGGAGCAGCTCATCCGCCCCACGGGGCTTTTAGACCCCGAAATTTCGGTGCGCCCCACCAAAAATCAGATAGACGACCTGCTCACGGAGATAAACAAGGTTACCGGGCAGCAGGGGAGGGTGCTCATAACCACGCTGACCAAGAAGATGGCGGAAAGCCTTACCGAATATTTAAAAGAAAACGGCGTGAAAGTGCGGTACATGCACAGCGATATAGACACGATGGAGCGGATAGACATAGTTTCGGGGTTGAGAAGCGGCGAGTTCGACGTGTTGTGCGGCATAAACCTTTTAAGGGAAGGGCTGGACCTCCCGGAAGTGAAGCTGGTTGCGATTTTAGACGCCGACAAGGAGGGTTTTCTGCGCAGCGAAACCTCCCTCATACAGACCATAGGCCGCGCGGCGAGAAACGCCGAGGGCAGGGTGATAATGTATGCGGACGTGATTACCGGCAGCATGCGCCGCGCGATTGACGAAACGGAGCGAAGAAGGGCGGTGCAGCAGCAGTATAACAGGGAGCACGGCATAGTTCCCAAGACCATAGTAAAGGGCATAAACAACACGCTGGAAATCACCAAGAAGGCGGACAGAACCAAAGACATAAAGGCAAAAGACATTCCGGAGGAGATAGAGAAGCTGAAGGCGCTCATGAAGACGGCTTCCGCCAATCTGGACTTCGAGCAGTGCATAGAGATACGGGATAACATAGCAAAGTTACGGGCAAGGATGAGAAAAGGATGAACGAGAACATAGTTATAAAGGGCGCAAGACAGAACAATCTTAAAAATATAGACGTAACCGTTCCCAGGGACAAGCTGGTGGTGTTTACCGGGCTTTCCGGGAGCGGTAAATCCACGCTGGCGTTCGAAACCATTTACGCGGAAGGGCAAAGGCGGTACGTGGAGAGCCTTTCCAGTTACGCGCGTATGTTTTTGGGGCAGATGGAAAAGCCGGACGTGGACCTTATAGAAGGGCTTTCGCCCGCCATATCCATAGACCAGAAGACCACCTCTCACAACCCGCGCTCCACCGTGGGCACGGTTACCGAAATATACGACTATATGAGGCTGCTGTTCGCAAGGACGGGGGTGCCGCACTGCCCCAACTGCGGCAGGGAGATAGCCCGGCAGACGGTGGACACCATATGCGACAAGGTGATGGCTCTGCCCGAGGGCACTAAGATATTCGTCAACGCGCCCGTGGTGCGTGGCAAGAAGGGCGAATATCAGAAGGAACTTACCGCCTATAAAAAGAGCGGGTATGCCCGCGTGTCCATAGACGGCATAGTGTACGGGCTGGACGAGGAGATAAAGCTCGATAAGAACGTAAAGCACAACATAAGCGTGGTGATAGACAGGCTGGTAATAAAAAAGGGTATTGAAAAACGGCTTACCGACAGCCTGGAAACGGCGGTAAAACTTGCGGACGGGCTGGTTTCGGTGGATACGGCGGAGGGCGAAAGCGAGCTGTATTCCACAAAATACGCCTGCCCGGACTGCGGCATAAGCATAGAGGAGATCGAACCGCGGCTGTTTTCGTTCAACAACCCGTTCGGCGCCTGCCCCGAATGCCACGGGCTGGGCTTTAACAACGAGATTGACGAGGCGCTTGTGGTAAAGGATCCCAACCTCTCTTTGCGGCAGGGCGCAATGACCGTTACGGGCTGGAACATAGGGGACGGCAAGATGGCTATAATGAACTTTCAGGCGCTTGCCGCCCGTTACGGGTTTTCGCTGGATACGCCCGTAAAGGATTTGCCGGAAAATATTTATCATATGCTGCTTTACGGCAATAACGGCGAAAAGATAAAGATGAGTTACGACACAAAGACGTTCAGCGGCAGTTTTTACTCCTCGTGGGAGGGGATAATAAACAACCTTTCCCGCCGCTACCGCGAAACTTCGAGCGACTTTGTAAAGAGCGAGATAGAGCGGTACATGGCGGTTACCGAGTGCAAGACCTGCCACGGCAAGCGGCTAAAAAAAGAGGCGCTTGCCGTTACCGTGGGCGGAAAGAACATTGCGGAACTCACCGATATGTCGGTGGGCGACCTGTATGATTTTATAGACGGGCTTTCGCTGGACGTAACGGGCACCATGATAGCCCGCCCGATCGTAAAGGAGATAAAGGCGCGGCTGAATTTTTTAAAGGACGTGGGGCTTTCGTATCTCACCCTTTCGAGGAGCGCGGTGGGGCTTTCGGGCGGGGAGGCGCAGCGCATAAGGCTTGCCACCCAGATAGGCAGCGGGCTTACGGGCGTGCTGTATATATTGGACGAGCCCAGCATAGGGCTGCATCAGCGGGATAACGAAAAACTTATCGCCACTCTTAAAAAACTCCGCGATCTCGGCAACACGCTTATAGTGGTGGAGCACGACGAGGACACCATCCGCGCGGCGGACTATATAGTGGACATAGGCCCCAAGGCGGGCGTGCACGGGGGAGAAGTGGTGGCGTGCGGCAGCGTGCAGGACTTAGAGAACTCGCCCCGCTCCATCACGGGCGACTATCTTGCGGGCAGGAGAAAAATAGAGGTTCCCAAAGAGCGGTATTTGCCGGACGGCAGGTGGCTTACCGTGGAGGGCGCGAGGCAGAACAATTTAAAGAACGTAACGGTAAAGTTTCCGATAGGGCTTATAACGGCGGTAACCGGCGTATCGGGTTCGGGAAAAAGTTCGCTCGTGAACGAAGTAATTTATCCGGCGCTCGCAAACAAGCTTAACGGCGCGCGGGTAAGAGAAGGAAAGGCAGACGATATAAAGGGCACCGAGTTTTTGGACAAGGTCATTGCCATAGACCAGTCCCCGATAGGCAAGACGCCGCGCTCCAATCCCGCCACCTACACGGGCGCCTTTTCGCCCATAAGAGATTTATTTGCCGCCACGCCGGACGCGCGCGAACGCGGGTATAAATCCGGGCGGTTTTCCTTTAACGTGGCGGGCGGCAGGTGCGAAAACTGCGAGGGGGACGGCATTAAAAAGATAGAGATGCATTTCCTGCCCGATATGTACGTCCCGTGCGAAGTGTGCCACGGCATGCGCTATAACCGCGAGACCCTGCAGGTAAAATATAAGGGCAAGAATATTTACGAAGTGCTGGAAATGACCGTGGACGAGGCGTGCGAATTTTTCCGCAACGTGCCCTCGGTATTCAACAAGATAAAGACCATGCAGGACGTGGGGCTTGGTTATATAAAACTCGGCCAGTCCTCCACCACCCTTTCGGGGGGCGAGGCGCAGAGGGTAAAGCTTGCCACGGAACTCTCCAAGCGCGCTACGGGCAAGACCCTTTATATTCTGGACGAGCCCACCACGGGGCTGCACTCTTACGACGTGGACAAGCTCCTCTCGGTATTAAAGCGGTTGCAGGCGGCGGGCAACACCGTGATAGTGATAGAGCATAATTTAGACGTGATAAAGGTGGCGGACTATATAGTGGACCTGGGGCCGGAAGGGGGCAGCGGCGGCGGCACCGTCGTTGCGGAGGGCTCCCCGGAGCAGGTGGCGCAAAACCCCGCAAGTTTTACGGGCGAATTTTTAAAGCGTATTCTCAAAAACTGAGAAAGGCGGGCGGCGCCCCTTACGGCGCCGCCCGTAATTTTTTTTGCGGCGAAAAAGTTTTCCGCCGCAGCCCCCTCGGAGTAATAAATATCCGCTATGTAAGCGTGCGCCGTAAAATTTACCCGCAAAACAAGGATTTTTGCGTTTTGTCGCGTATTTTATATATGGATACGGGGCAAAGGGGGTATATTTTATGAAAGATAAGACGTACGAAATAGAAAAAATGTTTCTTTCGCCCTATGCCTGCCCGTCCGACAAAACGGCGGGGCGGCTGAGGGAAGAGGCACCCTGCCCCATGCGTACCGACTTTCAGCGGGATCGGGACAGAATAATACATTGCAAGGCGTTCCGCAGGCTGAAAAACAAGACGCAGGTATTCTTTTCGCCCGAGGGGGACCATTACAGGACGCGGCTTACGCACACCCTGAACGTTTCCCAGGTGGCAAGGGCCATCTCCCGGGCACTTTCGCTTAATGAGGATCTTACCGAGGCGATAGCGCTGGGGCACGACCTGGGGCACACTCCTTTCGGGCATTCGGGGGAGAGGATACTTTCCCGCCTAAACCCTAAGGGGTTTGAGCACAACGTGCAGTCCGGCAGGGTGGTGGAGTACCTGGAAAACGACGGGCGGGGGCTTAACCTCACCCGCGAGGTGGTGGACGGGATTATAAACCACAAGATGAACTGTTCCCCCAAAACGCTGGAGGGGCGGGCGGTATCGCTTGCGGACAGGATAGCCTATATAAACCACGATATAGACGACGCGATAGAGGGCGGGTTCATAGTATTTTCCGACCTCCCGGAAAACGCCGTTAAGGTGCTGGGGGCGACCTCGCGCGAGCGGATAAACAGCATGGTCTATTCCATTTATAAGAGAAGCGACGGCAAGGACATGGTGGAGATGGAGCCCGAGGTGGCGGAAGCGACGGCGCAGCTGCGCGCCTTTATGTTTGACAGGGTGTATAACGCCCGCGCTTTAAGGGAAGAAGAGGAGCGGGCGGACAGGATGATTTCCGCACTGTACGAGTATTACAGAAAGGACCCTTCGCTCCTCCCCGATTTTTATCGGGAAGAGCTTAAAACCGCGGATATCGACACCGTGCTGTGCGATTACATTTCGGGCATGTCGGACGGGTTTGCCGTAAAGACCTTTACGGAGATATTCGTGCCCAGAAACTGGAAACTGTGAGTTACCGGAAGTTATAATGAAAGGTTACGGAGAAAAGTTCCTTTCGGAGCTGAAAAACAAAAACGATATAGCAAGCGTGGTTTCAAAGTACGTGAGGTTAGAGCAGCGCGGCGGCAACCTTTGGGGCAAGTGCCCGTTTCATCACGAAAAAACGGCGTCTTTTTGCGTGAACACGGCGGGGCAGTTTTTCTACTGTTTCGGCTGCCACAAGAGCGGGGACGTGATAACGTTCGTGCGGGAGATGGAATCGCTCGACTTTCAGGACGCGGTAAGGCTGCTTGCCGAGCGGGCGCATATGCCCATGCCGGACGTGCAGTACGACGATTCGCAGCTCAGAGAACAGAAAAAACGCAAGGAAAGAATACTGACGCTTTTAAAGGACGCGGCGCGGTTTTACGCCGCCAACCTGCGTTCCGAAGGGGCGGAAAAACACATAGAATATATATTAAAGCGCAAAATAACTTCCGAGTACGTTGCAAAGTTCGGGCTGGGCGCGTCGTTGGATTATTACGGGCTGCCCCGCCATTTAAGCAAGCTCGGCTACACTCTGCGCGAGATGGTAGATTCGGGCGCCGTGGGCGAAAGGGGCGGAAAACCTTACGACGCGCTGGGCGGCAGGCTCATAATACCCGTGATAGATCAGTTTGGTAGCGTAATAGCCTTCTGCGGCAGGATAATAGAGGATAAAAAGGGCGTGGGCAAGTACGTGAACACGCGTGAAACCATGGTGTTTTCCAAGGGCAAAACCCTCTTTAACCTCAACAACCTCAAAAAGGTAAAGAACGAAAAGGGGCTGGACAGCATTATAGTGGTGGAAGGGCATATGGACGCGGTGTCGCTGGTGCAGGCGGGGTTTTCAAACGTGGTGGCAAGCATGGGTACGGCGCTCACCAAGGACCAGGCGCGCATATTAAAGCGGTATGCGGACAAAGTGTATATAAGTTACGACGGCGATTTTGCGGGTCAGAAAGCCGCGGTGCGCGGGCTGGAAATACTTTCGGAGGAGGGGCTCGAAGTAAAAGTGGTATCCCTGCCCGAAGGTATGGACCCGGACGACGTTATAAAAAAACAGGGGGCGGAAGGCTATAAAAAGTGCCTTGACGAAGCGCTGCCCCTTATAGATTTTAAGCTGGCGGTGCTGAAAAAGACTTACGACCTTACCACGGCGGACGGAAAGCGCAAGTATGCTTCCGCCGCAGCCGCGGTGATAAGGGAAAGCCCCTCTCCCGCCGAGCAGGAAGACCTTTTAAAGCAGGTGAGAGACAGCACGGGCTATACTTTCGAGGCGCTTAAACGCGAACTGTACAGCGCCGAAGAAAAGCCTGCCGTTCCTCCACCCAATCTTGCCGAAACGGCGGCGGACGCGGGGGACAGGCTTGCAATGGCTTCGCGTTTTGTGCTTTACGCCTGCATTTTTAAAAAGCCTTATGCCGACTGGGAGGACTTTAACTCGCTTGAATTTCCGCTGCCGGTGCACGCCGCGCTGAGAGATTACGTGGCGGAGGCGCACGGGCGGGGAGAAAAGGTGAATTTTTCCGACCTTTTCGAGAGGTTCGGGGAAGAATACGGGGCGGAACTTTCTCTCCTTGCGGCAATGGAGACGGACGAGCGGCTGTTTTACGGCGAAACTTATTATGCGGACTGCGTAAAAACGCTCAAACGCGCCGCTATAGAAAAAAAACTGCAGCTCCTGTATTCGAGGTATGACGGAGAGAAAGAATCGGGGCAGCGAAGGGAGATAGCCGCCGAGATGCAGAGTCTGCTTGCGGAAAAGCAAAAACTCGAAAGACAGGGGCGTTGACTTACCCTCGGGAGGTATACATATGGAAGAGAAAAAAGACAGCGGGATCAATATGGAAGAGAAAGAAAAGAAAACCCGGCCGGCGGCCGCCGGGAACGCCGTTTCAAACGACTTAGGCAGGACGGGCGGTTCGCAGACAATTTCCTGCGGCAAGCCCGAAGAAGAGATAAACGGCGGCGCGCAGACCGTAAATGCGGCGGAAGGAACCGCCGCCGAAAACGGTATGGCGGCGCAGACCGCGGACGAAAACGTTCTGACGCAGGAGCTTAAAAACCTTGTGTCGGATATTCTGCTTGAATATAAAAAGAGCGGCAGCATCACTACGGGGCAGCTCTTCGATAAACTGGACAGGTTTCAGGCAACCCCCAACGAGCTGGAAGAGATATACCGCATATTCGACCGCGAAGGCGTGCAGATCATAAACGAGTACGAAAAGGACAAGGATTTTTACGACCAGCTGTTGCAGGAAATCAGCATGGAGGACCCCGTTAAAATGTATCTTAAAGACATAGGCAGGGTGCCCCTTCTGCAACCGGAGGAGGAGACCGAACTTGCCCGCAAGATGATGGACGGAGACGAGGCGGCAAAACAGCTCCTGTCGGAGGCAAACCTGCGCCTTGTGGTATCCATAGCCAAGCGGTATATGGGCAGGGGCATGCAGTTTTTAGACCTCATTCAGGAGGGCAATTTAGGGCTGATGAAAGCGGTGGAAAAGTTCGACTATCAGAAAGGCTTTAAGTTCTCCACTTACGCCACCTGGTGGATAAGGCAGGCAATAACCCGCGCCATAGCCGACCAGGCGCGCACCATAAGGATACCCGTGCATATGGTGGAAACCATAAACAAGCTCATAAGGGTATCCAGGCGGCTTTTGCAGGAGTTGGGCAGGGAGCCTACGCCCGAAGAACTTGCCCGCGAGATGGATATTCCCGAAGAGCGGGTGAGAGAGATTCAGAAGATTGCGCAGGACCCCGTTTCGCTGGAAACGCCCATAGGCGAAGAGGAGGACAGCCACCTTTCGGACTTTATAGAGGACGAGGGGAGCACCGCCCCCAACGACGCGGTTTCCTACACCATGTTAAAAGAGCAGCTCCTCGGCGTGCTGGACACGCTCACCCCGCGTGAAGAAAAGGTGTTAAGGTTAAGATACGGGCTGGACGACGGCAGACCCCGCACCTTAGAAGAGGTGGGCAAGGAGTTCAACGTTACGAGGGAGCGCATAAGGCAGATAGAGGCAAAGGCGTTAAGAAAACTGCGCCACCCCAGCCGCAGAAAGCGCTTGCAGGACTTTATAGACTGACGGTCTGTTTACCGCTCGGGAAGTCTTTCGCCACGCCTTGCGGGCGGCAAAATGAGAGCGGTAAAATCTGATAAGACGGATAATGACGGAAAGGCTGAACGAGATTTTTAAAAACATACCCGCCTGCCGCACCTTTGCGGACGTGGGGTGCGACCACGGCTATATTGCGCGCGCCGTGCTGGATGAGGGCAGGGCGGAGCGCGCCGTGATTTCGGACATAAGCGAAAAGTGCCTTGACAAGGCGTGCGCACTGCTAAGCGATTACATATCCTCGGGCAGGTGTAAGGCGTTCGTGTCAGACGGGTTTCAAAACCTTCCCCCCGCGGACTGCGCGCTTATTGCGGGGATGGGCGGCGAAGAGATAATAAAGATAATGAAAGAGGCGCCTTACCTTCCCCGAAAACTTGTGTTGCAGCCCATGAAAAAAAGCGATAAACTCCGCGTTTACGCAGTGAAAGCGGGGTATAAGATATTAAAGGACTATACCTTTTTTGCGGGCGGAGGGTATTATGACGTTGTCGTTTGCGAGCGCGGAGAGGACGTGCTTACGGAAGAAGAGGCGGAGTTCGGGCGGACGAATATAAAAGAGCGCCCCGCCGCGTTCAGGGCGTTTATGCGGCTTACGGCAAAAAAACAGCGGGAGATAGCGCGCGGGCAGCGGCTTTCGGAGGAGCGGCGGCGGGAATTTATTGCCCGCGCGGAGCGCTTCGAACGCTATGCCGAAGAGCCTGCGGATCAATTAAAAGACGGAAGGGAAAACGATGCTTAAAATACAGGAATTTATGTGCGCGCTCGAAGAGTTTGCGCCCCTTGCTTTGAGCAGAAAGCGCGTGGAGGCGGGAGATTACGACAACAGCGGCGTGCTTGTGGACGCGAAAAGGGATGTACAAAGAGTGTTTTTTTCGCTGGATCTTACCGCCGAAACGGCGGCGCGCGCGGCAAAGTTAAAGTGCGATACGGTGGTAACCCACCATCCGGCGATTTACGGCCCGCTCTCCCGCATCACGGCGGAAGACCCCGTGTTTTTTGCGATAAGGCACGGGCTGAACGTAATATCCATGCACCTCAATTTAGACTATGCGCCGGGCGGCACGGACGAAAGTCTTGCGCAGGCGCTCGGTGCGGAAAGTAACGGCTGCCGCATAACAGAAAACGAGGGCGGCGGTTACGGCAGGGAATTTGCGGCGGGCGGCAGACCTTTCGGGGAGTTTGCGGCGGCGGCGGTAAAGGCGATAAAGTGCAGGCATTTTTTAAGTTACGGCGGGAAGAACGACCCCGTAAACGTATGCGCAAGTTTTGCGGGCGCGGGCGGCGGAGCCCTCTTAAAAGCGCTTGAAAACGGCTGGCTTAAAGCCGATACCGTGGTAACTTCGGACGTGCCGCACCATCTTATAACAAAGTTTATCGAGAGCGGAAAAAAACTGCTCGTTATATCGCACTATGCGGCGGAAAATTACGGGTTTGAAAGATTTTTCGAACGGGTCAAAGCAAAGGTTGCGGGCAGTGCGGAAACGATGTATTTTACGGATAAACGCTTTTTATGATTTAGATTTAAAAGGAGGCTATTATGATAGAAGAATTATTGGCGTATCAGGCGGCGGACGCGGGGCTTAAAAAGATAGAGAACGAGCTTTCCGCCAGCGAAGACAGAAAGAAGGCGGTGGCTGCCAAAAAGTATCTGGACGGGGTGGAGGAAAGCGTAAACAAACTGGACGCGCGCGCGGCGCGGCTTGCCGAAGAGTTTTCTAAACTCGAGGAGGAACTTGCAAAGTGCAAAGAGCAGGAGAGCGAGTTTATAAAGGCAGGCGAGGGCGTTGAAGACGGGGCGGAGGCGGCGTATCTGTTGAAGAAGATAGATGAGACTTCCGCCGAGATAAAACTCCTTATGCAGAAGGCCGAAAAACTTACCGCCGAGATAAACGCCGCGGTAAAAGAATACGTGCGCATAAAGAGCGAAACCAAGGCGGCGCAGGCGCAGTATGCGGAGAGCGGGAAAAAATATTCGGGGCTCAAAGCCTCTTTTAAGGAAGAACGCGAAAGGATAGAAGGCGAACTGAAAGAACTTGCAAAAAAGGTGGATCCCGCGCTCATGGAAAGATATCTTAAAAAGCGGGCGGGGAAAATTTATCCCGTGCTGTTCGAGGCGCGCGGGCAGTTTTGCGGGGCGTGCAACATGGAACTGCCCATGTCGGAACTGGGAAAACTTAAAAACGGCGAGATAATAGAGTGCGACCAGTGCGGCAGGCTGCTTTACCAAAAGCCCAAGAGCAAATGACGGCGATATAACTGCCCGTACGGGCGAATGTTGACTGTTTTGCTGTGCCGCGGCTAAGCCGCGGCACAGCCGCATTAAGGCGGAAAAGCGTTTTTTTGACAATGTGCGCCCGCCCCTGCGGACAAAAATTTTTAAAATGTTTAATAAATACATTGTAAAGGCGCGCGGTTTTTGGTATAATCTAATAGACGATTGAAAGAGGTGTCTTTTGAGCCAGGTAAGTAGAGGAAACAAAAAGGATAAGCAGACGGTATTCACCCGCGAAACGCTGGGCGTGGCGCTGGTGCTCTTTTGCACGCTCTGCCTCATATGCCTTATCACGCGGGAAAAAGTATTTTCGGTGCCGGGGCAGTATATAAACGCCTTTTTATTGGGCGTTGCGGGGTATTTTTCCTACCTTGCGGCGGTATTGGGGATAGTGGAAGGCGTGCTTTTGATAACCGACAAAAAGACGGGGCTTTCGGTTAAATATAAGCTCCTTATTTGGGCGCTCGTAATTTGTCTTGCCGTGTTTATGCACCTTATATCCATGGGCAGCGGCGGCGAGGAAGGCTACGGCAGTTACGGGCGGTATCTTTCCCTTTCGTATACCCGCGGCGAGGGCGGGGCAGCCACGTCTTCTGCCGGCGGCGTGCTGGCGGGGCTCATCGCCTACCCGTTTTACACGCTCATGACGCAGGTGGGCGCCTGCGTGGTGGTGGGTGCGCTGTTTGCGCTGTGCGCCTATTTACTGGTTGCCGATATCGTTAAGTCGGAGAAATTCCGTAAGCCCGCTCCCGCGCCTAAGCTCAGGAGTTCGTACGTGCCGGAGGAGGAAACTTCCCTTCCGGAGGGGGTTACCCTTTCGGGCGAGCGCGATTATCCCGTGGAGGGGGTGGAACTGAGAGACTCCCGCCCTACTCAGCGGCTGTTCGTTACCAATCCGGAAGATTTTAAGACCAAGACCAAAAAGGAAATGGCAAAAAAGGAGGGCGACGCCGCCATAAAACTCGGCTTCGGCAAGAACGGGCTGGGGGTGGCGCAGTCCGAACAGACCTATTCTTCCGCCAATTCCGACGACCTTAAAAAGAAACTCGAATATATAAAGACGCCCGCTACCATTAACTGGGAAGAGAAGGCGGCGGCTATCTCCGCAGGCAGCGGCGGAACGCGGGTATCCCAGCCCATAAAGCCCGCCCCGCAAAGGCAGGTTTCCCGCACGGAGGAAAAGACTTCTTCGGCAGCGGAGATACCCTTTTACGAGCATGACGGCAACAAGATGATGAAAGACGACGCTGCCGGTCATTCCATATCTTTCCGCGACAAGTACGCGCGGGACGATTATTCTTCCGCCCGCCCCGTAAGCGAACAGCCGAAAGAGACTTTCCGCGAGCGGGAAAGCTTTTCGGAGGGCGGTTTTAACTCGGCAGGTTCCGAAAAGAAAGTCGCGGAGGAGGGCGCCGTATCCGGCAGCCGCGCCGCGCAAGGGCAGACCGAACATACTGAAAGCGGCAGATTTTCCGAAAACAGAACTTCGGGCAGGACCCGTTCTTTCTTTGAAGAGATAAAGAGCGAGGAGACAAAGCCTGCGGAGGAAAAAGCGGAGGAGCAGGAACTCCCGCCCGTATCTTCCATAATGAGAGACAGAAATGCCGGGCGCATACTCTTCGGGGAAGAAGAACCCCGGGAGGAGAACGCCGCTTTGGCGGCGGAAGCAGCCGGGAGGGAGCCGTCCGAATTGCCGGGCGAATTGCCGGGGCGCGCCGATCGCGCGTTCGGCAGAGACAGGGGAATATCGCGCGGGTTCGGTGAGAGCAGAACTCAGGCAATAGCGCATGAGGAGCCGCCCGCGGAAAAACCCGCAAAGCCCGCCCCGCCCATCAACAGGGAATATTTCCGCCCGCCGCTGGATCTTCTGGAATCTTACGCGCCGCCCGTGGACGGACCCACCGAAAACCACGAGGAGAGAATGGAGATAATAAAGCAGACGCTCGAAGATTTCCATATAAACGCACTGCCGCAAAGTTACGTTCAGGGTCCTTCCATAACCCGTTACGAGATAATGATGCCGCCGGGGATATCGGTAAAAAAGGTGCTTAATTACGACGAGGACCTGCGTATGCGCCTTGCATCCAAGTCCGGCGTGCGTATAGAGGCGCCTATTCCGGGAAAGAACCTGGTGGGCGTGGAAGTGGCGAACAAGAACAAGGTAACCGTGGGATTGAGAGAGGTGATAGAGGGTTCCGCCGGCAAGAAACAGAAACCCGGTTCGCTGGTGTTTGCCATAGGCAAGGACATAGTGGGCAACGCCATTACAGATAACCTTGCCAAGGGTCCGCACTTTTTGGTGGCGGGCGCGACCGGATCGGGCAAGAGCGTGTGCCTTAACGTAATGATAGTAAGCCTTATCATGCGGTACAGCCCGGAGGAGTTAAGGCTTATCCTTATAGACCCCAAGAGGGTGGGGTTCAGGAATTACGAACACATACCCCATCTTTTGATAGACGAAATAGTTACCGAACCGCAGAAGGCGGTTGCCGTGCTGCAATGGGCGTATAACGAGATGGAGCGGCGGTACGACGAGTTTGCCAAATGCAACGGGGTGATAAGCGATATAGAGGCGTATAACGAACTGATAGCGAGCGATACCGTGCCCAAGATGCCCCGCATCGTCATAATAGTGGACGAGCTGGCGGACCTTATGGAGACCTGTAAAAAGGACATGGAGGCAAAGATACGCGCGCTTGCGCAAAAGGCGCGTGCCGCGGGCGTGCACTTAGTGCTTGCCACGCAGCGCCCTTCGGTGGATATAATCACGGGTACGATAAAGGCAAACCTGCCTTCGCGTATAGCGCTTAAAGTAATGAACTTTGCCGATTCGCAGACCATACTTGCGGAAGGCGGGGCGGAAAAACTGCTGGGCAACGGCGACATGCTGTATAAAAATTCTTCTATGGCGGAGCCCGAGCGTTATCAGGGCGCCTGGATAAGCGACAGGGAAATAAACAACGTGGTTACCTATATAAAGGAGCATAACGCCGCCTATTTTGACGATGAACTGAAAGAATTTTTGGAGCAGTCCGTGCGCCCCCGTCAGGATGATGCCGAGGGCGATTCCGGCAGGGACGAAGACGGCGACGGTGTGGACGAACTCTTTTTGAAGGCGCTGTGGCTGGCTGTAAATTCCGGCACCGTTTCCATATCTCAGCTGCAAAGGCGGTTCCAGATAGGTTATGCGCGCGCGGGCGGACTGGTGGACAAGATGGAGCGCATGGGCTTCGTTTCCGCCAACGAGGGTAGCAAGGCGCGGCGGGTGCTTATCTCGCGGGAAGAGTTCGAGGAGCGTTTCGGCCCTATGACCGATACCTACTGAGGAGAGGGTTATGCAGGCGAACGGCGCAAAAAAGATAGGCGTTATTTCCTTGGGGTGCGACAAGAACAGGGTAGATACCGAAAAGATGCTTGCCGTTATAGCGGAGCGGCACCAAATCGTTTCCGACCCCGCTTCGGCGGACGTTATCATAATAAACACATGCGCGTTTTTAAACAGCGCCAGGAAAGAGGCGATAGAAGAGGTTATTGCCGCGGCGGAGTATAAAAAGACCGGCAATAAAAAGATTATAGTTACCGGCTGTCTTCCGCAGAAGTTTATAGGCGAGATATATTCCGAGCTAAAGGAAGCGGACGGGTTTACGGGCATATCCGATTACTGGCGTATAAACGAGGTGATAGACAGGGTGTGCGCGGGCGAGCGGGTGAACGCCGTGGGAAAGCCGGGCGGCGAGTGCGGATATAAGCGGGTGCTTACCACTTCGGGCTATGCCTATCTTAAAGTGGCGGACGGGTGCTCCAATTTCTGGAAGATACGCGGCAGGTATCGTTCGGTGCCTTGCGAGGAACTTGTAAAAGAGGCGGCGGCGCTCGGCGATATAAATGAACTCGTTTTGGTCGCGCAGGACGCGGCAAAGTACGGGCAGGACCTTGTGCCCGAGACAAGCCTGCCGGCGCTTATAAGGCGGCTTTCCGCCCTTGAAAACGTGCGCGGCATAAGGCTTTTGTACTGTTATCCCGAAAATATTACCGAAGAACTTATTCACGAACTTAGGGATAACCCCAAAATGATCAGGTACATAGACATACCCTTTCAGCACGCGGACGACGGGATATTAAAACTCATGAACAGAAAGGGGAGCGGGGCGGAGTATCTTGCCCTTATAGAAAAATTAAGGCGCGAGGTGCCGGGCATAGCCGTGCGCTCCACGTTTATGACGGGTTTTCCGGGCGAAACGGAAGAGGCTTTCGGCAGGCTGACTGACTTTTTGCGGGCCGCCCGGCCGGACAGCGCGGGTTTTTTCGCATACAGCCGGGAAAAAGATACCGCGGCGGACAATCTCCCCGGGCATCTGCCCGCACGGGTAAAGAACGCGCGGCTCAAAAAACTGTATTCGGTGCAGAAAAAGATTTCGCGCGAGACCTGCAAGAGCCGGGTGGGGAAAACCTATTCGGTGTTTGCCGAGGGGTTTGACGAAAACGCGATTGTGTATTACGGCAGAGCGTATTTTCAGGCGCCGGAAGTTGACGGAAAGGTCTACTTTTTTTCCGCCGAACCGGTGGAATACGGCAAATTTTACAGGGTTAAGATAACCAAATCCGACGATTACGACCTTTACGGGGTGAGAGAATGAATTTACCTACCAAACTTACCGTTTTAAGGCTTATAATGATACCGCTTTTTGCGGCGGCGTTCTTTATAGAGGCGCTGCCCGCAAGGTTTATAATATCGGCGGCGATATTCGCGCTTGCCGCGTTTACCGACTATCTGGACGGGCATATTGCGAGAAAATACAATATGGTAACCGACCTCGGCAAGTTTTTGGACCCCATTGCGGATAAAGTGCTGGTGTGCACCGCGCTGATAGTTATGCTTGTAGATGCGGGCGGGCAGCCCGTTATTCCCTTTTACGGTGCGATTGCGGTCGCCATAATAATAGCGCGGGAACTTATAGTAAGCGGGTTCCGCATGGTGGCGGCAAGCAAGGGCGCCGTGCTGGCTGCCGATTGGTCGGGGAAAATAAAGACCTTTTTTCAGGATATTGCCATCATAGTGCTGCTCGTGGGGAAGGACGTAATGCCCGCCCCTTACAGCGTTATGAATATAATAGGGCTTGCGCTTTTGGGCGCGGCGACTCTGCTTACCATATATTCGGGGGCGGAGTGCATTATAAAGAACAGAAAGGTGCTTTCCGGCGGCGGTTCGGGCTGTGCCGGCAGCACTGTCGGCGAGGCAGGCGGCGCGGGTAATTCGGTAAAAGAGGCGCGCCCCGCGGGCAGGACGGGCGGAGAGACGGAATCAAAAGCCGCTCCGCCGAAAGGGCAGGAGAACAAATGAAAAACGCGCTCATAATGTTTAAAAACCCCGCCGTCCGTGCGGACGGGGAATATATGGCGGCGCTGGCGGACGCGCTCTTTGCGGGCGGGTTTTCGGTAGATTTTACCGAAATATTGCCCTCGGGGGACGCGGCGGCATTCCGCCATGCGCTTGCCCGCTTTAAGGACGTGGCGGACAATCTCATAATTACCGACGGGGAGAGCACGGGTTTCGACCTGAAAGCCGCCGTGGCGGAAGAACAGGGCAGCGTGCTGGAAGAGAACGAAAACGCGCTCAAATTCGCCCGGGCGGTGAGCGCCGCGGGGGAAGAAGACCGCGCGAACGACTTTGCCATGCTGCCCATAGATTCCACGCTCATTCCGAACGTGCTGGGGCTGTATCAGGGCTTTATGATGGAGGATCGGGACTTTACGCTCATGGTTCTGCCGGAGGAGACCGCTCAGTACCGCCAGGCGTGCGAAAAGTACGTGCTGCCGTACCTTGAAAAAAAGTACGGGCTCAATAACCGCAGGCTTACCCTGAAATATTTCGGCAACAGGGAAGAACTGACCGCCGCGGTGGAGGAGGCGGCGCTGCTTTCCACGGGCGGTTTCAAGTGGAACGTGCGGGAAGACTGCGGAGACTTTACGCTGTCGCTCCTCTTTGAGCATTACGACGAAAGCAACGGGGCGGACGTGATACGGTTTATAGTGAGCAAGTTAAAGGACAGCGTTTACGCCGAGTACGACACCACGCTTGCAGGCAGGCTTTTCGATATGTTAAAACTCTATAAACTGCGCATATCGGCGGCGGAGTCCTTTACGGGCGGCAGGGTGATATCCTCGCTCATAGAAAACCCCGGCGCTTCCGAGGCGGTGTACGAGGGGATAGTGGCTTACAGTAACGACAGCAAGGAGCGGCGGCTGGGCGTTAAGTTTCAGGACTTAAAGCAATACGGCGCGGTGAGTTCCCGCGTGGCGTACGGTATGGCGGCGGGGCTGCTGTCAGAGGGAAAGGCGGATATAGCCATTGCCACAACCGGCATTGCGGGGCCGAAAAGCGACGGGACGGACAAGCCCGTGGGGCTTTGCTACATAGCCGTGGGCATGAAGGACGGGATACATACTTACCGCTTTGACCTTTCGGGTTCGCGGGAGCGTATAACCGAAACCGCCAAGAATACCGCGCTTTTTCTTGCGATAAAGAGATTAAAGGCCATGGGGCAGCCGGGCGGCGCCCGCTGAGAAGGCTTTTAAACAAAATACACGATATTTAACGAAATATACGATTTTTGAATAAAGGAGAAATATGGACGAAGCAAAGGTAAAAGCGCTTGACGGAGTGATGGCGCAGATCGAAAAACAATACGGCAAGGGCGCGATAATGCGGCTCGGAGAACAGGCGGAAACGGGAATAGAAGTGCTGCCAACGGGGTGCCTTTCTTTAGACCTTGCAATAGGCGTGGGCGGGCTTCCGCGCGGAAGAATAATAGAGATATACGGGCCGGAATCTTCCGGCAAGACCACGGTTGCGCTGCACTGCATTGCCGAAACGCAGAAGGCGGGCGGCATAGCCGCGTTTATAGACGCGGAGCACGCGCTCGACCCCGTGTACGCAAAAAATCTGGGCGTGGATTTGGATGAGCTCTACGTATCCCAGCCCGACCACGGAGAACAGGCGCTGGACATAACGGCGTCTCTTGTCGCCAGCAAGGCGGTGGATCTTATCGTGGTGGACTCGGTTGCGGCGCTCACGCCCAAGGCGGAAATAGAGGGCGATATGGGCGATTCGCACGTCGGTTTGCAGGCGCGGCTCATGAGTCAGGCTTTAAGGAAACTCACCGCCATAACCGCAAAATCCAAGACCGTAATAATATTTATCAACCAGCTGCGCGAAAAGGTGGGCGTTATGTTCGGCAACCCCGAAGTAACGGCGGGCGGCAAGGCGCTGAAATTCTATGCCAGCGTGCGTATAGACGTGAGAAAGGCGGACGCGCTTAAAGACGCGGCGGGCGCTTACGGCAATCACACCAAGGCAAAGATAGTCAAAAACAAGGTGGCGCCGCCCTTTAAGACCGCCGAGTTCGACATCATATTCGGCAAGGGGATTTCCAAGGGAAGCTGCCTTATAGACCTGGGCGTTGCCTACGGCATAGTGGAAAAGAGCGGCGCGTGGTTTTCCTTTAACGGCGAAAAGATAGCCCAAGGCAGGGAAAAGGCGGTAGATTATTTTGAAAACAACCCGGAAGCCGCGGCGCTCGCGCAGGAAAGGATAATGGAGGCCTTTCACCAAAAGAGCGCAAAATAAAAGATCGCCGAACGGCCGTAACTTGCCCTGAAAATTGTTGCGGGCAGGCGCGGTTAATTCCGCTTTTGTTCCGGGAGCGTATTGCGCGCATATAAATGCGGGAGCAAACTTAAAAGGAGCTGCTCTTTTTGGGTTTTCCCGCCGGGATACGGGGTCAAATCTTTGACTTTAAATAAAAATTGTTATACAATAATATAAAACACGCGCGTGCGGCGCGCGAACGACAGGAGGTAAAAGCATTATGCAAAATTCGGCTTACGGCTTCCTGTTCTTGGCTCCGCTCGGCTTGGGGGACATATTAGCCATAATTTTCGGCGTGCTCTTTGCCGCGGCGGCCGTGTTTGCAGTTATTAAATTTATTTCTTTTAAGAATTACAAAAAAAATATCGGTTCGTTAGAAGATGTAAAAACCAAACTGATTGCAGAGGCGACTGAGGAGAGCAAAACCCTTAAAAAAGAAGCTATCTTAGAAGCGAAAGAACAGGAAATCAAGTTAAGAAACGAGCTGGAAAAAGAAACGCGGGAAAAGCGTTCGGAACTCCAGCGCATGGAAAACAGGCTCAATCAGAAGGAGGAGGCGCTGGACAAAAAAGAGGAGGCGCTTACCCGCAGGAACGAGGAGACCACCCGCCAGCAGGAGGCTTTGAAAGCCAAGCACGCGGATATGGATAAAAAACTCAGCGACATTTCCGCCCAGCACGACAGGATGCTGGAAGAGTTTGAAAAGATCTCCCGGATGAGCCGGGAAGAGGCAAAGCAGCAGCTGATAGAAGCCATTACGGACGAGGCGAAAAAGGACGCCGCCGGCATGGTGAAAAACATAGAGGCGGAGGCGCGCGAGAACGGCGAGAGAAAGGCAAAAGAGATAGTAAGCCTTGCCATTCAGAAGTGCAGCACCGAGCAGGCGACCGAGATAACGGTATCGGTAGTGCCGCTCCCGTCCGACGATATGAAGGCGCGTATCATAGGCAGAGAGGGCAGGAACATCCGCACCCTTGAAAACGCCACGGGCATAGAACTTATTATAGACGATACTCCCGAGGTGGTTATAGTTTCGGGGTTTGACCCGGTGCGCAGGGAAACGGCGAGAATTGCGCTCGAACGCCTTATTCAGGACGGGAGAATTCATCCCGCAAGGATAGAGGAAACGGTTGAAAAGGTCAAAAAAGAACTCGACCAGCAGATAAAGGAAGCGGGCGAGGCGGCTATGTTCGAATGCGGTATATTCGGGCTGCACCCGGAACTCGTCAAACTTTTGGGAAGACTTAAATTCCGCACCAGTTACGGGCAGAACGTGCTGCGGCACTCGGTGGAAGTATCGCACCTGGCGGGGGTCATGGCAACGGAGCTCGGCGTAGACCCGGCGCTTGCAAAGAGAGCGGGGCTGCTGCACGACATAGGCAAGGCGGTGGACTTCGAGATAGAGGGTACCCACATGCAGATAGGCGCGGATCTTGCCAAGAAGTACCGTGAAAACCACAGCGTGGTAAACGCCATCCTTGCCCACCACGGAGACGTGGAGCCCAAGACCATAGAGGCGGTGCTCGTCGCCTCGGCGGACGCTATTTCGGGCGCGCGGCCGGGCGCAAGGAGAGAGACCACTTCCAACTATATAAAGAGGCTGCAAAAACTTGAAGAGATCTCGGGGAGCTTTAAGGGCGTGGAAAAGTGCTATGCCATTCAGGCGGGCAGAGAGGTGCGCGTAATGGTAAAGCCCGAGCAGGTGAACGACGCGCAGACCCTGTTCCTTGCCAAGGAAATAGCAAAAAAGATAGAGCAGGAGATGGAATATCCCGGGCAGATAAAGGTAAACGTCATAAGAGAATGGCGCGCCACCGAGTTTGCCAAGTAAAAAACGGATATAAAATATTAGGTTTGGGTGCGGATAATTTTTATCCGCACTTTTTTAAAAAGACAAATATAAAGAAATGTATCACGGAGGCAGGTTTGAAAACGGTTTTTCAGCGGACGGAGATAACGGAGCCGGCTTTGTTCAGCCCTTCGGACACCACGAAAAGGGTTGATAATTTTCCCGCAATATGCGTTTCCACGTTTTCCGAAAATATTATAAAAAAGTTTGCTTCGCTCGGCAATACCGAAAAGATAGCGGGACTCTATACCGCAAACGGCATGACTCCCGTGTATAAAATACGGTATAAAGACATAGATATTGCCTTTTATCTTTCCGGGGTGGGCGCGCCCGCCTGCGTTGCCGGGTTTGAAGAGATTATAGCCATGGGCGCTGAAAAGTTTGTATTGTTCGGTTCGTGCGGGGTTCTTAACGATGAAGCGGTAAAAGATAAAATAATTCTTCCCGATTCCGCTGTACGGGACGAGGGGACAAGCTATCACTATATTGCGCCTTCGCCCGAGATAGGGGCGGACCCGCGCGCGGTGAAGGCGGCGGAAGGCGTATTGCAAAGATGCGGGTATCCCTATATAAAGGGAAAGACCTGGACTTCCGACGGCATTTACAGGGAAACGCTCCCTTTGATAAAAGAGCGCCGGCAGGAGGGTTGTCTTGTTGTGGAAATGGAGTGCGCCGCCATGCTGGCGGTCGCGCAATACAGGCATATACCTTTTATACAGTTTTTATACGGCGCGGATAATTTGGATTCCGACAAGTGGGAGATACGGGATCTTAACCTGCACGGGCTGACCAAAGCGGAAAAATATATGGTGTTGGCGTTTGAATGCGGGCTTGCACTGTAAAATTTATCGGGCAAAACCTTGCGCGGCAGCGCGCCTGTTATCCGGCGCATTGCCGTACCGGAGGGGCGGAACCTGTTTTAAACGGTATAAAACTTAACAAAGCGTTATGCTGAGCGCCCTCTTTGCGAGGGCGCTCATAACCTGAATATTTCATCCGCAACGGTATCGGGCGTTTTGCCCGAAGTATCTATTTTGACCGTATCGAGCGATTGATATAGTTCAAGCCTTGCTATGCTCCTTTCAATTATGTCTGCCGAGCGCAGCCCCGCGGTTACATCCCGCGAAAGCCGCTCGCGCAGGGTTTTAGGGTCGGCTATAAGCGAGATATTTTTTACGGTATGGTTTTTTGCGTCTAAATTGTTTATTATGGAATCTATTATATACTGATGGTCCATTACCCAGCAGAATATCACGTTGTCGTAAGCGGAGCAGTGCAAAAAATTGTTCAGCATGTGGCAAATATTGTCGGTTACCATGGCCTTGGTCTCCTCGGTAACCCGAAACGGCGCCGAGTTCCAGCACCAGTCCCCGTCTAAAAACACGCAGTTATCGAGTTTTTGCATAAGAAGTTTGCAAACCGTGGTTTTCCCGACGCCCATTGCGCCGCCTATCATGTATAGTTTTTTCATATAATGTTCTCTCCGTTTTTTCGGTATCGCTGCCGAATAATTGCCGATACTTCAATTTTTCGGCGCGGGCTTAAAAAGCCCGCGCCGAAAAAGATTTCGTATAAATTTACTGCCGTAAAGGCCGAGGCCGCAAGCGCCCCGGTAAGATATCCGCCTGTTCCGGGCAAAAAGATTTATTTATCGCTCGGCACACCGCCTAAACCGAGCGGTTTAGGCGGTGCCGAACAAAGCGATATAAGTTCATTCCCACTCTATGGTGGCAACGGGCTTGGGCGAAAGGTCGTAAAGCACGCGATTTACTCCCTTTACTTCTTTTAATATCCTGTCCGTAATGCGCGTCAGCAGCGCGAACGGAATTTCGGGCACGGTGGCGGTCATTGCGTCCACCGTGTTTACGGCGCGGATTATAACGGGGTAAGCTTCCACCCGCTTTCCTTCCTTCACGCCCACCGATTTAAAATCCGGCACGGCGGTAAAATACTGCCATATTTTCCCTTCCAGCCCGTTTGCGGCAAATTCTTCTCTTAAAATTGCGTCCGATTCCCGAACGGCTTCCAGCCTGTCCCGGGTTATCGCGCCCAGGCACCTTACGCCCAGTCCGGGACCGGGGAAGGGCTGGCGGTATACCATATTGTCGGGCAGACCCAACGCCTTGCCTACAACGCGCACCTCGTCTTTATAAAGGAGTTTTAACGGTTCCACGAGTTCGAGATTGAAATGTTCGGGCAACCCGCCCACGTTGTGGTGGGCTTTAACCCCCTTGCTTTCCAGTATGTCCGGGTAAATGGTGCCCTGCGCCAGAAAGGCTATGCCGGTGAGTTTATTTGCTTCCTCCTCGAACACGTTTATGAACTCCGCGCCTATTATCTTGCGCTTTTGCTCGGGGTCTTTTACTCCCGCGAGTTTATTTAAAAAGCGTTCGGATGCGTCCACATATATAAGGTTGGCGTTCATCTGATTTTTGAACACTTCTATTACCTGTTCGGGCTCGCCCTTTCTTAAAAGTCCGTGATTGACGTGCACGCACACGAGATTTTCGCCTATCGCCTTTATTAAAAGCGCGGCAACCACCGAACTGTCCACCCCGCCGGAAAGAGCAAGCAGCACTTTTTTATCCTTTACCTGAGCGCGTGTTTCCTTCACGCTTTCCTCAATGAATTTTTCGGCAAGCGCCGCAGTTGTTATGCGTTCCATGTTTTCGGGCCGTATATCAGACATATCCACCTCCGTAAGGTTATAATTTAATCTATAATTATTATAATATTTTGCGATGCTCAAGTCAATGTTTACGCGGCAGATTTTGTTTTGTGCCTGTTTATCAGAGCATATGTACGTAAGACGAGTGCATTTGTGCCCGCGCCGGGGCATCCGGGCGCGGGCGGAGAGGTTTCCTGCGGGGCTTAGGCGTAACCCTCGGCAAAAATAAACGCGCGCGCCGCAAAACGCTTGTAAAAAATTTTTGCGTATGATAAAATAAAAGCAAATTCATACGGAGAGGAAAGGTATGTTCGAAATTGTTGCGGTAAAAAAACTTAATCCTACCGTTACCGAAATGGAGATAAACGCGCCGCTCGTAGCCAAAAAAGCGCAGGCGGGGCAGTTTGTCATTGTAAGAGCCGCGAAAGAGGGGGAAAGAATACCTCTTACCGTTGCCGATTACGACAGGGAAAAGGGCACCGTAAAGATAATTTTTCAGATAGTGGGCGCAACCACCTATCTTTTAAATAGGCTTAAAGAAGGCGACAGGCTTGCCGATTTTGTGGGGCCGCTCGGCAACCCCACCCACACCGAAGGGCTTAAAAAAGTCGCGGTGGTGGGCGGCGGCGTGGGCTGCGCAATAGCCTACCCGGTGGCAAAAAAACTGCACGAACAGGGGGCAACCGTGCATACCGTTGCGGGGTTCAGAAATAAAGACCTTGTGATACTTGAAGATGAGTTTAAAAAGGTAAGCGATAAGTACGTCCTCGTTTCTGACGACGGGACCGCCGGCAAAAAGGGGCTGGTTACCGACGCTTTGAAAGAACTTATAGAGAGCGGCGAGCAGTATGACGAGGTAATCGCCATAGGCCCCGTTATAATGATGAAGTTCGTATGCGCCCTTACCAAGCAGTACGGGATAAAGACGGTGGTAAGCATGAACCCCGTTATGATAGACGGAACGGGCATGTGCGGCGGGTGCCGCCTTACCGTGGGCGGCAGGGTGAAGTTTGCCTGTGTGGACGGGCCTGATTTTGACGGGCACCAGGTAGATTTTGACGAGGCGATGTCCCGCGGGGGTAACTACAAAGAGTGGGAACGCCACAAATACGAGGAGACCTGCAATCTTTTTAAAAAGGAGAGTTTATAATGCCCAATATGTCGCTTAAAAAGAACGCAATGCCGTCGCAGAATGCGGCGGAGAGGAGTAAAAATTTCCGCGAGGTGGCTTTGGGATACACCGAAGAGCTTGCCGTTTCCGAGGCGGAAAGATGCCTGCACTGCAAGAACATGCCGTGCGTAAAGGGTTGCCCCGTAATGGTGGATATCCCGGGGTTTATTGCCAAAATAAAAGAGAGAGATTTCGAGGGGGCTTATAATGTCATCTCCGCAACGTCATCTCTTCCCGCGGTGTGCGGCAGGGTATGCCCGCAGGAAACCCAGTGCGAAAAGTATTGCGTGCGGGGCATAAAGGGCGAGCCGGTTGGTATAGGCAGGCTGGAGAGGTTTGCGGCGGACTATCATAACGAGCACGGCGCCGCGGCGCCCGAAAGACCCGTTCAAAACGGCATAAATGTGGCGGTCATAGGCAGCGGACCCGCAGGGCTTACCTGTGCGGGGGATCTTGCGCGGCTGGGGTACGACGTTACCGTGTTCGAAGCGCTCCACCTTGCCGGCGGGGTTTTAAGTTACGGCATACCCGAATTCCGCCTTCCCAAGGCGATAGTGAATAAAGAGATAGAAACCCTTAAAGACCTGGGCGTGAAGATAGAGACCGATATGGTGATAGGCAAGGTGCTTTCGATAGAAGAACTCGTTAAAGAATACGGGTTCAAAGCGGTGTTTATCGGGACGGGCGCGGGGCTGCCGAAATTTATGAATATCCCCGGAGAAACGCTCAACGGCGTGTTTTCCGCCAACGAATTTCTTACCAGAATAAATCTGATGAAGGCATATAAGGAGGACGCGGACACCCCCATTCAGCGCGGCAAAAACGTGGTTGTGGTGGGCGGCGGCAACGTAGCCATGGACGCGGCAAGGTGCGCCAGGCGGCTGGGCGCCCAAGTAACGGTAGTATACCGCCGCACTTTAAAAGAACTTCCCGCCCGCGCGGAGGAAGTGGAGCACGCCATGGAAGAGGGGATTGAATTTAAGTTCCTTACCAATCCCGTAAAAATAAACGGCGATAATAACAGGCGGGTAAGCTCGATAACCTGCCTTAAAATGCGCCTTTCCGAGCCGGACGCTTCCGGGAGAGCCCGCCCGGTTCCCGTAGAGGGGAGCGAGTTCGACATCACGGCGGACGTGGTGATAATGGCGCTGGGCACTTCTCCCAACCCGCTTATAAAGGATACCACGGAGGGGCTTGAAGTAAACGGGCACGGCGGTATTATAACCGATGAAAACGGCAAGACTTCGGTTACCGCGGTGTACGCGGGGGGAGACGCGGTTACGGGCGCCGCCACGGTTATACTTGCGATGGGCGCCGGAAAAACCGCCGCCGCCGCAATTGACAGGTATATTAAAGGACAGGCAAACTAAATTGCGCCGTGTCCGGAAGTTTTAACAGGTAAATTGACGGATATTGCAGGATATGTAAATGCGTGGCGGGCGGTAACGCCCGCTTTCGTGCTTTCGGAGATTCCCGCGCGGCTGTTTTATTTTGTGTTTTGCGTATAAAGCAACTTTTGAAACGTACCGCATGATAATTAGGGCAATAAATTTCTGCGATTTAATCCTGCCTGAAATATTTTTTTGTAATTATTTCTCCCGGCGGCGCTATGCGCCGCCGGGAGAAATAATATGCTCACAAAAATTTATTATGCTATATGAGAATTTTCGGAATTTTTGCGCGATTAGTTCAGATAATTATAAATGAATTTACGATTTTATAAAAAATATTGAAGATTTTGTAAAGACACGGGGACATAACGGTGATAAAATTGAATTATAGTTTTGGTTTTTCTGATGTTTAGGAAAAATCGGATACAAGCAATTTGCATAAAACGGGCAAATAATATTTTTTTAATAAAAATTTGTAATGACGGTTGACCCGGCAAAAATTGTATGTTAAAATACAAATACTTTTTTTGGTAAAAAGTGAGCGTTCGATGTTTTGCGGCATCGAACAGAGAGGTGGGAGAGTTGAGCAGTTTATACGATTTTCGAAAAGAACTTGTAACGGTTCACGAGCCTTGCCGGAGGGACGGCAGCGCGCGAGCGGGAAAAAACGATTATGTTTTCAAGGACGGTACTGTATTGTCCGTTCCCGCGTTCGCCGGCAAAGCGCTGAATACCGCCGTAAGGGACTTTGCGGACTATCTTTTTATATCGCAGGGGTTAAGCGCCGGGCTTTCGCATGGGGGCGATGGAGATATATTTTTCGAAAAACTGCCCTGCGAAGAACTTACCGGCAGGAAAAAATCTGAATGTATAATATCCGTGGGTGAAAAGATAAAGATTTCCGCCTATCATGACCGTGGCTTTGCCCAGGGGCTTTATAAGCTTGAGAATATGATGGACGTACGCCGCGTCCCGTTTGTCAAAAAAGATACGTATCATTTTACGCCGCTGTTTTCTCCGCGCATGGTACACTCCGCCGTCGGGCTGGACTTTTATCCGGACGGGTATCTTGCCAGGCTGGCGCACGCAGGGATTGACACTATTCTGCTTTCGGTGCACGGTGTCAATAAATCTCATGCGGGGGATATCGATTTTAACGAGCTTTGCATGCGCGCGGAAAATTACGGATTAGACGTATATGCATATAGTCAGATGAAGAGCGAAGTTTATCCCGACGATGAGGGCGCCGAAGCGTTTTATGACAGACTTTACGGGGATATTTTCAGGAATTGTCCGTATTTTAAGGGGCTTATTCTAGTAGGGGAATCGATATTATTCCCGAGCAAAGATCCGAAAACGGACGGCAGGCTTTCATATCTTTTGCCGGATGAAGATATACCTTCCGGTAAACCCTGCCCCGGCTGGTGGCCATGCAGCGATTATCCTAAACTTGTGGAGCGCATCAAAAAGTCCGTGCAAAAATACGTGCCCGAAGCGGATATAGTGTTCTGGACGTATAACTGGGGCTACGCGCCCGAAGAGGACCGTGTGCGTCTTATAAATTCCCTGCCGCAGGATATAAGTCTTTTGGTTACTTTCGAGATGTTCGAAAAGTATAAATTGGGTAAAGTATCCGGGTATTGTGCGGACTATACGCTTGCTTTTGCGGGGCCGGGAAAGTATTTTGAGAGCGAGGCAAAGGCTGCCGCCGCGCGCGGCATAAGGCTTTATTCCATGGCAAACACGGCGGGCAAGACCTGGGATTTCGGCTGTGCGCCTTATGAGCCTATGCCTTATCAGTGGATAAAGCGTTATGAGGGGCTGAAAAATGCCAATAAGGACTATAATCTGAGCGGGCTTATGGAAAGCCATACTTACGGGCTTTATCCCTCTTTCATATCAGATCTTGCATGTTCCGTATTTTCGATGCCGGGGGAGAACTGCGAAAAACTGTTGGAAGATGTAACGGCAAAACATTTCGGCAGGGAGAACGTTGCGGTGTTAAAGAGAGTTTTTCGCCTTTGGAGCAACGCGATAGCACGCTTTACGCCTTCTAACGAGGATCAGTACGGAGCGTTCAGAGTGGGACCTGCATATCCGTTCCGTTTTGTAAAAAAATTCATGCCGCCGCCCGCCGCTCCGCGCGCCGCGGTAGAGGGCATGGTTATGCCGGATTATGAATTTCCTTATTTAGATTTTTCTCCGCCGCCCATGCTTCGGATGGACGCCGAGCTGTCGGCGCTCAACAAAATGAAAGCTGATATTGACAAAGGCATAGAGCTTCTGCAAACCCTGTGCAGGAATAAAGAGCAAAGTTTGGAAAGGCTTCTTAACCTGGGCAAATATCTTTCTCATACTATACAGACGGGTATAAACGCCAAGAAATGGCACGTTTTAAAAACTCAATTAAAAGTCGAGAGAAACAGGGAAAAAGCGCTTGATCTTCTGGACAGAGCGGAAGGACTTTTAAAAGAAGAATATAAAAACGCGGAGACTGCCATTCCTATAGTAGAGTATGATTCCGCGCTCGGGTATGAATGCAGTATGGATTACCTCGGAGATGCGGAGCACATAAAATGGAAGTTAAAGCAGGTAGAGTATGTGCTTACAACGGAATTTGCCGAATACAAGGCACGGCTTAATTTTTAATACATAACTATCGTAAAAAGAATTCGGCGTAAAAATCGGCGATTCGGACGCATACAATTATTATAAACAATAATTTTTAGAACGGTGCAACGCCAAAAAGGGTATACCCTTTTTTCATTAGCCGGTAAGGCTAATGAAAAAAGGGTATACCCTTTTTTCATTAGCCGGTAAGGC
Organism: uncultured Eubacteriales bacterium; assembly: GCA_949288785.1. Lineage (GTDB taxonomy): Bacteria > Bacillota > Clostridia > Christensenellales > Borkfalkiaceae > UBA1259. Next base: position 60,341 of record CASELQ010000005.1, read on the forward strand.
TAATGAAAAAAGCAACAATTATCGGCATTCAAAGTATATGAGTATACCTTATCAATTAAAGAGAGCGGCAAAAAAAGCCGCTTAAAAGAGATTACCGGCACAAGGGAAAACGAGAGGGGGATAATTATGGACTTTCCTATAAAGCGTGCAATGCATTTTGATTTTCATACCATGCCCGGAATATATGATTTCAACCGGGAGTGGGATGCTGCCGTTTTTGCCGATATGCTTAAAAAATCTAATATAACATACATAAATCTTGTTGCGCAATGCAATATCGGTTTTTCCTACTATCCTACAAAAAAAGGCGTTCCTTATCCCGGGATGAAAGGCGATATGTTCGGAGACGCGCTTCACGAGTGCCATAAGCGCGGGATAGGTGTAACGGGCTATATAAGTGCAGGACTTAGCCACGAGCAGGCGTTAAGGCATACCGAATGGCTTCGGGTGGATAAAGAAGGACATATCATTCACGGGGACAGAACAGCAAATTTTTTCCGCACCATGTGTTTTAATACCGGATATAAAGATTATCTGCTGGACGTTATACGCGAGGTGTGTGCTTATCCTATAGACGGGTTGTTTTTGGACAGTATGGCGCCCATGCCGTGCTATTGTCCTCATTGTACAAATGATATGCTTTCTCTCGGCATAGATCTTGCCGATGACGTTGCCGTTACCTCGTTTTCTTATCAAAAGATTCTTGAAATTGCGGACGAGGTTAAAAAAATAGCGGGCGCCGACAGATATTTGGTTTTCAACGGTATACCTTATTACGATGTTAAAGATATTATTAAACATATAGAGATAGAGTGTCTTCCTGCCGGCATATGGGGATATGACACTTTTGCAAAGACCGCCGCTTATGCGCGCAATATAAAGAAAGATGTGGTGTATATGACGGGGCGCTTTCAGCGGTGCTGGGGAGATTTCGGCGGATACCGTACTATTGAAGCGATAGAAAACGACATGTTCGACGCCGTTCAGAACGGTTTCAATATTTCCGTTGGAGATCATCTGCATCCTGCCGGCTTGCCTGAAAAGGATATATTAAATGATATAGGCGGCATCTATGCAAAGATGGCAGAATATGAGAAGTGGACAAAAGGTACTGCTTATACTCCGGAGATAGGAGTAATAGTAACACTCGGCGCGCCGGATGCCGACTCCGCTTTGCTGGGCGATTCTCTTTCCGGGCTTGCGCGCATGATGGGGGAACTCAAATATCAGTTCGATATTTTGGACGCGCGTGATTTAACTCAGGATTATACAAGGTTTAAGTGCATAATCCTGGCGGATGATTTTAAAATGAGTGCAGCAGTTTTGGAAAAACTGCGCGAGTATATAAATAATGGGGGCAAGGTGCTTTCCACGGGTCTTGCGGGGTTAAATGAGGCGGAAACGGATTTTGCTCTTGCCGGACAGGACTTTGAATACGGAGGAAAAGATACTTCCAATTCTTCTTACTTTATATTCAGGAAAGTACCGAAGGGATCTGCCGACATGCGCTATTCAGTTTATTCGGAAGGAATAATAATGAAGGCACGCCGTGAAGAATATGTGTTTGCCGACCATGTAAAACCTTATTTTGACCGTAAATGGGACGGGCGGCACGGCTATTTTTATACTCCGCCCGAAAAAAAGACGGGTACTCATGCGGCGGCGGTTTCGGGAAATGCGGCGCATATATCTTTCAGAATTTTCAAAGCCTATTACCTTTATGCCATGAGAGAGCACAAACGGCTTGTTGCACAGATTCTGGAAAGGTTTATACCCAAAAAGCGTATCTATACCGAAAAGCTGGGTTCTTATGCGCGGGTAACGGTAACGGAAAATGAAAAATACAGCCTGGTGCATTGCAAGGTAACTTATCCGGAAGTACGCGGAAAAGCGGGAATAATAGAAGAACACGCCGTGCAACCGCAGGGAAGCGTTGCGGGGCTTTACGGACAATATCGTTCCGTCAGCGTTGTGCCGGAAGAAAAGAGGCTTACGCCCGTTTATGAAGAGGGCTATACCAAGGTAATTCTGCCGGAGTTTAAAGGATATCTTATGCTTCGGTTTGAAAAATAAAAAGGAGGAAACAATATGAAAAAAACAGGCAAAAGATTGATGGCGCTGGCGCTGTGCCTTACGGTTGCCGCTTCAGTGGGCAGCATGATGGGGTGCGGGCCCAGAGATTCCGGTGGCGAACCGATTGATTCTACTCGTACGCAATTGAACATAGGTACATACGGCGGCGGCATAGGTGTCGAGTGGCTGAAGAATCTTAAACAGAGGTTCGAAGCGGATTTCGCAGACGTATCTTTTGAAGAGGGGAAAACGGGCGTGCAGATATACTACACCGAAGACAAGGATAAGTATAACGCACCCGCGCTCGTAAATCAGATAGCGTACGATTCCAACGAAGTTTATTTTGCAACGGACGACGCGTTGGACGATTTTCTTGCAAGCAACCGGCTGCTCGAAATAACGGATATAGTTACCGAGAAACTTACTAAATACGGCGAAGACGAGAGTATAGAGGATAAACTCAACGAGACGCAGATAGAACATCACAAGAGGAATGGAAAGTATTATTCTCTGCCTTATAATGAAAGTTCTATGGGCGTGATTTACGACCTTGACCTGTTTGTGCAGAAGGGGTTGTATTTTGCAAAGGGCGGCGCTCCTTCGGAGTTCTGCGATTTTACGCAGGAGAATAATGAAAATCCTGCAACGGGTTCTTTCGGCGGATACAAATATACTGCCGTGAACGATGCTGACGCCGAAAAAACCGCGGGACCGGACGGACTGTACGGTACTTATGACGACGGATTGCCCGCAACCTTTGATGAATTTGAGCAGATGCTTGTGAGAATGAAGCAGCAGGGTGTGGACGCGCTTATCTGGACGGGGCAGTACGCCGATACATATTCCAATTTCTTCCCGCGCGCGTTTTGGGCGAGTTATCACGGCATAGATGAGGGCAGAATACTCTATGACGGCGGCGGAACGGGAACCGAAACCCGCATCATCTCTTCTTTCGACAGCAACGGAGAACCCGTTATAACCACAACGACCATTACTCCCGATAATTATGAGGAAGCGGCTAAACAGGCAGGCGCATATTACGGACTTAAACTTATGGATATGATAATTAAAGGCGGCTATGCTTCGAACTATTCTTTCCAGGGGTTGTCTCATATCCGTACTCAGGATAAGTTCCTTGTGAGCAGATTCCGTATGGGAGAAAGACCTATCGCCATGATGATAGAAGGGACATGGTGGGAAAACGAAGCGGATGTAAGCGGCACGTTTGACAACAACGTGGAAGAATTCGGAGAACAGGCAGCCAAGGAAAACCGCAATTTCGGTCTGTTCCCCATGCCAAAAGTCTCTGAAGATGATATTGGTAAGCCTACCACCATACTGGGCGGTATTTCGAGCGCTTTTATAAACGCCAATATAGATCCGGCAAAAATAAAGCTCGCAAAAACCTTCTTGCAGTATGCCGTAACGGACGAATCTTTGGCCAACTTTACGTTGGAGACCGGGCTTCCCGCATCTTATCGTTACGACATGACTCCGGAACAGGAAGCGCAGCTCAGCGGTTTTGCAAAACAGTATTGGGCTATGTTCCACGAGTCCGACGTGCTTTACGGATATATGCCTTCGGAACTCAAATTGAATTCCGCGTTTACCGCAACTAAGTTTAAAATAGACAACTTCCAGTCCGTGAAGACAGACGGCGTTAATTACAGCCTTTTCGTTACGGAAGCTAAATATAATAACACTTCTTTACGTGATTATTTTGAAGGTCTTTACAGGTGGGCTTCGGTACAGGCGGATGCTTAACCCAAACTACTTACAGGAGAGACAATTTTGAAAAAAATCTTTTCAATTATCTCTTTTCCGTTCGTATGGGCTTACCGCTTCGTAAATGACGCGATTTACTCTTTGAAGGTCGTTATCCATTCGAAGCGGAAGCCCAAAGGGCGGTTAGAGGCAAGAAAAAACAAAGAGAAAGTTTACGACTTGATTTTTTACAGCTGTTTTTTAGCCATACCGTTTGCGATGTTTATTCTTACAAATATCATCATAAACGGCAACGCCATAGTTATGGCTTTTGAGAAGATGGAAGACGGCAAGACGGTATTTGCAGGGCTTGAAAACTTTAAGCAGATATTCATAAACTTCCGTATAGACGGCAACTATATGTTTATGTTGAAAAATTCCTTGCTTATTTATCTGTTTACAACGGTGTTCAACTCGTTCATACCTATACTGTTTTCATATTACGTCTATAAAAAACTGTTCGGATACAGGGTGTTTAAAGTAATGCTCTTTATCCCCACAATACTTTCGTCTATAATAACGGTTTCTATATTTACAATGTTGTCCAACGAAGTGATTCCGGATTTATGGATGGAACTGTTCGGCAAAACTTTGCACCCATTGCTTGTCAATCCGAACACTACTTTTCCCACTATATTGACATATACTTTGTGGATGGGTTTCGGAGGCGGACTTTTGACGCAACTTGCCGCAATGAATACGGTAGATCCCTCTGTAAGCGAATCGGCGCAACTCGAGGGAGTGGGATTTTTCCAGGAACTGTGGTACATAGTGCTCCCCGCCTGTTATCAGATACTCATGCTCGGTTTTATAACGGGAGCGGGTTCCATATTCACAAATTCATTGAATCTGTATGCGTTTTTCGGCAACGGTGCGCCCAGCACAGCATCGAACTTCGGATACTTTTTCCAGATACGTACTTTAGACGGAGAGTACGCCGAATATTTTTATCTGTCTGCGTGGGGCGTTTTTACGACCATAATAGCGACGGCGCTGACGCTGTCTTTAAGGTGGCTTTTTAACAGGTTCGGACCTTCGGAGGACTCTCGTGAAAACAAGAAAAAAGTATAGACAAAATTTGAATGTAACATCGGTGGCGATCTTTATAGTGCTTACCATCTACGTAATATCGGTTCTCGCAATGTATCTGTGGGCTTTTTTTGCTTCTATAAAAACAGAAACACAGTTCAGCCAGGACAATGTGGGTTTGCCTCCCGGCTGGCCGTGGGAATGGGCGTGGAGTAATTATATAGAAGCACTGCGCGAATTGAAGGTAGACGTATCTTTGCCGAATTATCACGGATATGTATATTTTTCCACAATGTTTTGGAATTCTATACTGTATACTATAGGCGGCGCGCTTATAAACAACCTTACCATTTGGCTTGTAGCCTTTCTTTTGGCGCGTTATTCGAAATATAAACTCAGCAGCATACTGTTTGCCGCAAATATCGCGCTCATGACCATTCCGGTTATAAACAACCTGCCTTCGGCGCTTTCGGTTTACAGAGCGCTCAACTGGTACGATAACCTGTGGTTTATAGTGTTTAACAACATAGCGTTTACCGGTATGTATCTTATTATCTACTACGAGTTTATACGCAGTTTGGGAAGAGATTATTACGAAGCGGCTTATATGGACGGCGCGGGGCGGTTCACTATAATGACGAAAATAGTTTTTCCGCTCACTTCTTCCATGTTTTTCGTGGTATTTTTGTTGCTTGCCATAGTAAGGTGGAACGACTATATGACCATGATTATATGGATGCCTAACAGACCTACGCTTGTTTACGGTGTGTATAAGACAGGTGTTTCCAGAATGTCGCAAATGAGTTTCCCGCCGCTGCAGATAGCGGTTTGTATGGTCATAATGTTGCCCATGTTGCTTTTGTTCTTTTTGTTTCAGAAATCTATTATGGGCAATCTCCGCCTCGGGGCGGTCAAGGGGTAAAGGACGACTTTTGCCGGCTTGAAAAAATAAAAAAGGAGAAAAATGATGAAAACTATACGGAAATCCGGTGCAGGCTTTAGAATAGCCATATTTGCACTGCTTATTCTGGGACTTTCATGTATTGCTTTGTCGCTGTATATGGGACTTGGTCGGATTGCGGAAGGAGATCAGTCTCTCGGCGAGACCGGGCTTAATGAAGAATACAGTTATGGTCAGACAATAACCGTACCCGCCGCCGATATGACGGTTGACGGGGAGACCGTGAGCGTACAGCCTGTGATATACCTTCCGGACGGCAGAGCCTGCCAAGACAGTCAGTTAACGCTCGACCAGCTTGGACAGTACAGATTGGAATATTCGGTAAATAAAGGCGGCAGTACATATACTCAGACGGACAGTTTTTACGTTTATGAATATCTTGCTTACAACACCGTTACCAATGAACCTCTTAAGTACGGAACAAATGAAACGTACGAGGCTTCGGGGCTGCAATTCAGCGTAAAGCCTTCCGAACAAGTTAAGTATAACCGAGCAATAAATTTAAGCAACGTGGATCCGGAGGAGCCTTTTATTACCGTAGACGCCGTGCCCGAAACGCCCGGTACGCCCGAAGCAAGGGATTTATATTTAATGCTTACGGATATATATGATGCCGATAATTACATTACCATACGTATACGCAGGGCGCCTATGATAGAGGATCAGGATGCGGGTTATATATCCGCGGCGCATGCAGGTCAGCCGCTTTCTGGCTGGATTGAATCTTTGGGACAATTTTACGTGGGACATGAAAACTATGGGACCGGCACTATGAACGGCTTGCAGGGCAATTGGGATAAAACAAATCATATTTCTTTTTATTTCGATTATGCGAACCGTATTTTGTATACTTACGACGGGGCAAATCGTACCAAAGTAGTAAATTTCTTGACAGATTTCGATAATCCTTGGGGCGGTTTTACCACCGGCGAAGTATTTATAACGTTGTGGGCGGATACTTACGCCACGTCAAACGTGCTTGAACCGTTCAACGGAATAATACTTGATATTGCCGGAGAAGATTTGTCAGAGGGTGTTGCGGAGGACGGAACCGTCCCGCTTTATCGTGTCGAGAACACTCAGGCTCCAATACCTGATTTCGGCGAATATGAAACGGTAGAAAATATTCCGGACGCAATGGTTGGTTATCCATATAAAGTTTTCGGATATACGCTTAATTCCGTGTATGGGGCGGAAAAAGTTTATAAACACGTATATTACGGATATTATACTTCATCCAGATATGAATTACCGATTGAAAACGACTGTTTTGTGCCGCTGCATGAAGGCGTTCATACTATAGTTTACACTACTGTGGATCGCTTTGGAAACAGCGAGAGCCGTTATGTGGACGTATATGCGGAAAAGAATGCCGGCACCGAGTTTACTTTATATTTGCCGGGTTATGAAAATTATACCGAAGGTTCGGCAGGGCATCGTTTTGAACTGTTGGGAGAGGAAGACCTGTATATTGATGGGAATCTTGGCAACGTAAGAATTACCATTCAGGCTCAACATAAGGAAAGCGGTAAAGTTGTGGATGCTTCCGCCGGATATTTTATACCGGAAGATGGAGGGACCTGGACCATTTCTTATACGGCTGTGGATTATAACGGCAGAGTGGGATATTTTGCGTATGATGCGGAAGTTGCTGTGGACAAGGAAGTGATTTTCGGCGAGATAAATAATTTCCCTAAATATGCGATTGTCGGTACTGAAAACACTTTGCCCGAATGTCTTGTCAAAGATTATAACGCTGGCGGCGAAGAAAGACCGGCGGACCGTATCTATGTGGAAAAGGACAATGTTTTTGTTGCAGAACTTGAAGGCAGAGTATTTATACCCGACAGTGCGGGCGAGTATGTTATAGTATACGAAGCCGTTTCCGCCGTGGGAACAACCAGTACAATCAAACGTAATATAACAGCGGTTGACGTAGGTTTAGGAACCGATGATTTCGATATGACAAAATATTTTTATTCGGAAGGATTGGTTTCCGCGGATGCTGATGCTACAAGTGTTTCTTTGGTAGTAAAGGAAAGCGCCGTAATCAATTTTATCCGCCCGATTGACGCGGTTAACTTTAGCTTTTCGTTCAATATCGGAAAAACCGTTAAAACTGCCGAGCGCATTGTTATGACTATAACAGATAGCAATAATTCGGATCAGAGCATAGAACTTGCGTTCATTAAGGCCGGCGAGGGTGTTAAGCTTAGCATAAACGGTGGAGAAGAACAAGATTTGCCCAATTTTAAATTCGGCGACGGAGCAGATTTTACCGTAAAAATAAGCTTGGGAGAATTGGCTATAGATAAAAGTACTTTCAAGTTGACCGAGTATGTCAATAAACAGCCTTATGAGGGCTTTGAAAGTTTGTCCGCTTACGTTACTCTGCGCGCCGAAACTGCGGTGGGCGTTTCCGGTAATACCGAAATTCTTGTAAGCGAAGTGTCCGGACAGAATTTTTATGACGCCACAGGCGACGGCATAGAGCCTACGATCATCATGAGTGAACAGACAAGGGGCAAATATCTTCCCGGAGAAACTGTTAAGATTGGCTATGCATTAGCGATTGATGTGCTTGATCCCGCCGTAACCGCTAGTCTTACGGTAATGGGACCCGACGGTCAACCTTTAAAAGATATTGACGGACTTACATTGCAGAATGTGGCGATAGACAGAGATTATTATGTAACGCCTTCCGTTATGGGTACTTACCGTATACTTTACACTTATTTCGACGGGACCGGCAACGGTCAGAGAGATCGCGGTCCGGTATTCCAGCTGGTAAGCAGAGAAGCGCCTGTCATTACGCTTAACGGTACTCAGAGCGAAGCCGAACTCGGCAGCGTTGTTACGGTTGCGGAAGCGACTGCCGTAAGTCAGTCTCCGAGCGTTGACATATACATCTTTGTTCAGAGACCGACCGGTAACTTGAAAGAACTGCCCAAATACGATTCCGGAGAAAACAACGGAGAGTATAATCGCCAGGTTGCGTTAAACGAAGCGGGAGAATATCTTGTCAGATATATGGCTGTGGACGAATGGTTCAACATAAGCATAGCCGAGTATACAATCAACGTAGCATAAGGGAGAAAAGGAAATGAAAACTTTCAAGAAAGTTTTGACTATACTGTTAAGTTTGGTAATTGCATTGCCGTTATTTACATCATGTAAAGACAAAGAACATAATGATAGCGGTGTAATACAGGAAACCGATATAGATCTTGTGAAAGACGGTGCCAGCAGTTATAAAATAGTGCTTTCCGATGAGCCTCGCGGATACGAGGCGCACGCCGCACAGGAACTTGCTCTGAATTTTTATAATGCGACCATGGAAGAACTTGAAACGGTTTCGGAAAGCGCCGTTACCGTGAATGCCGATTCCAAGCTTCTTATCATAGGCGAAACGCAGCTGACGGAAGCCGCCGGCGTAACCGCGGACAAAGCCGAATACGGCGCGCGCGGCTTCGTTATAAAGCAGAAGGATTCAAACGTTTACATGCTGGGCGGAGATACCATGGGCACGCTTTATGCGGTTTATGAATTTTTACATCATCAGTTCGGGTATGAGCCTTACGCAATGGATGAGATAGCGCTCGAAACGGGTGTTACCGATAAAAAATTGCTTGCGTTTGATATATCAGACATACCGGATATTGCTCACACTCAAGGTATAGGCCCGTATTTTTGGGATAAAAACATACTTGCGGGACATAGGATGCGCTACAACGTATTCGACGAAGTTTTTGTAAACGCTACCGGTCAGCCGTGGCACAACACTTTCGAATATATTTCGCCGGCAGAATATAACGATCCGAATAAACCCGAGACCTATCATCCCAAGTGGTTTGCTCCGAGCGGACAGCAGCTGCATTACACAGCATACGGCGACGAGGAGGAGTTGAAAGCCCTGCAGGATCTGGTTCTGGAAAAAATGATTTACTTTATCGAGCGGGATTTTGCACAGGGAAAATATTACGAGTACATAGGTTTTATGGCTGAAGACTACGATAATTCTTTCCCGACCAGCGACGATCCTTTCCGTGAAGAGGGCAAGGAAGATTCGGTTGCGGCTTTAAGAGAAAAATACGGCACGGCATACGCTTCGGCAATGCTTATTCAGTTCATCAATCCGATAGCGGAGAGGTTGCAGCAATATATGGACGAGTATCAGGACGGGCGCAATATGAACATAACCATATTTGCCTATCTTGAGACCGAGCCTGCTCCCGTAAAGACCGAAAACGGCAAAATAGTGCCCATAGACGGGGACGTAGTTCTCGAACCCAACGTGAACGTGCTCGTTGCGCCGATTCGTGCGAGTTATATAGTGGACTTCGACGAGACGGGTATGAACGGGCTGATAGACGAATGGAGCGCTATAACCTCGCAGTTCTCGTTTTGGTTCTACGATTATTATTTCCAGAACACGTTCATCTATATGGACAGCACTTACAGTCTGCAGTCGTTCTATCAGGCGGCGAAAGAAGCCAACGCCAAATACGTGTTCAACGAATCTGCTACCGAAGAATATTGCTCTCCGTTCGGCGCGCTTAAAATCTATCTTACTTCCAAACTTACGTGGGACGTGAACGCCGACGTGGACGCGCTGATAGACGGGTTCTTTGAAAACTATTTTAAACAGGCGGCGGTATACGTCCGGCAGTATTTTGAAGAATTGAGGACGTATATGGCGTATCTTAAGAGCAACAGCGCGATTACCGGTGTGGGCGGTTCCGACGCCAATCTGAAACAATACTGGGAAGAAGGCGCGCTAAACAGATTTATGAGTTTGTTAGATCAGGCGTTCGAGGCGATAGAGCCCTTGAAATTTACCGACAGAGAGTTATATGAAACATTGTATGACAGAGTAACCCGCGAAAGTCTTATGCCGAGATATCTTTTACTCCAACACTATCCGACGCAGTTTGACAGCGTTACACTGGCACGCGAATCGGAGGAGTTTTTCAGTGATTGCGAGCGGCTGGACATCACCAGATACGGCATACTTGAAAATCAGACCGTAAGCAGTTTGGTGTTCGGTTAAAAAGGAGGAAAACGATGAAAAAAATAGCAGTATTGATAGCGGTTATTCTTATGGCAACTTCGCTTGCTGCATGTAAGGATGACAGTACCGCTCAGATTACCCTCGACAAAGAAGTTATAAACATGACATTGTTCGGAGAAACTGAACTTGTGGCTTCATATACCGGGCTGGAAGGAGAAATCGCGTGGGAAAATACCGCTCCCGATATAGTGAGTATGGAAACCATAGGCAACGTTGCAAAGCTTACGGCAATATCTGCGGGAATTGCTACGATAAACGCTTCCGGCGGCGGTGCTTCGGACGGCTGCCGCATAGTAGTTGCGCCTACATCAGAAAAACTTGTGCTTGAAACCGACCGCGAGGGCGGTATGGAAATTATCGACGGGAGCAGCCATACTATCGGGGCAAAAGTATTTTTCGGCGGCGTTTCGTTTGATAAGGCTACGGTAAAATATTCATCTTCCGATGAAAATGTAGCTGTCGTAAGCGACAGCGGCGTTGTAACCGCCGCTGCTCCCGGTACGGCAAATATTACCGTCCGCGCGGAATATTTCGGCATGACTTCTAACGAATGTGTGATACCTGTAACCGTAAGCGCGGCAGGCACGTTACTTACCGTTAATGCGGCAAACCTGACTCTGTATGAACCTTCCGGCAACGAAAGTTATCCTGAAAGCTTTGTTCTTGAAGTGGCTCTTCAAGGAGAGGACGGAGTTGTTCCCGTTGACGAATATACGGTGAGTAATTCAAATTCTGCCGTTGCAGTACTTGAAGAAGGACAAATACGTGCAGTATCGGCAGGCAGTACGGAAATCAAAATATCTTTTGAAAGCGAAAGCGTAAATTATGAAGCCACGGTAAAAGTAACTGTGGAGAAAATACCCGTAGTGGTTATGAATATATCGGATGAAACTATAACTATATTCAGTTCGGCTCCGACATCTTCCTATCGTACGGCGGCTCAGCTTACGGCAAATGCACAGGTAAACGGTAAATATCTTGCAGCTGATGTATTTTCATGGGAGGTTACTTCCGGCGCGGAATATGTAACCGTAAGTCAGACAGGTATAGTTGCTGCCGTAAGCAGCGGAGAAGCGGAAGTAACCGTAAGTATGAAATATGGCGGGAATACATATAGCAAGACTTGTGCCGTAACGGTGGCTGAACCTGCGGAATATAAAGAAACCGATAAATTCTGGGACAGGTCAGGCGTTCTTACTTCTATTAACGCCGGCGCACAGCTGAATATTGAAAACGTATCTCTTTCCGGCGGCAAAGATACTCCGTTCATACGTTTGCAGAAAATTCCTTATAAGATGTTGACAAATGCGGATAAGTATCCTACCGTCGGCGGTGCACCGTTTGATCCTATAGCGCCGGATAACCGTACTTTAAGGGATTTGAGAATGTTCTATATTACACTTACGGATGCGGAAGATGAAAATAATTATATAACCATAGCCGTACGCGTGTATATCAGCCTTGACGGGTTCGGTGCCGAAGCCGGCAGCGCAAACATAGGCGTGCGCGCCTCTACCTTCCCCGCGTTTACCCCCGGGCAAGTGGGATATTCAGATTTTTACGGAGCGTTTAACGGAGATGCAACAAATCCCAATTCACCGTTTGGAATAAGCGGCGGATTCGGCGCGGGCGCTGCGTTCAGTTTTTACGGGTTGTACCTGCCTGCAGATACCACCGATAAATATTCGCTCGGTTTCTCGGTAGAAGGTACTGCAATATATATGCATAATAACAATGCCGTAACAAAGATATGGGATCTTAAAGAGGATACTTTGAAATATGCCGAAACATATCCTGACGCTGTGCTTAAAGCCGATAATGCGTGGGAAGGCTTTACTTCCGATAAAGTTAATATAAGCATTTTCGGAGATCACTTCGAAGCTAATGCAACAGGTTTCCGGCTTATGATAACCGATCTGGAGGGTAAGACCGTTACGGCAGCGGATGCAGGAAGATTTGAAATTACGGCGATCGGTTGATTTAATAACACATTGCCGTAAGCGGCAATATAAAGGAGAAGAATGATGAAAAAAGCAAAATATCTCATAAGTTTGCTGCTTGTTTTGGTAATATCTCTCGGTGTTTTCGGATGTAGTAAAGATGATGATCCAACGATTGATTTGAGCGAACAGTCTGTAAACATGAATTTATTCGAAACGCGGCAGCTGACCGTTAACACTAATATCTCCGGCACGGTGGAATGGAGTAATTCCGATGATACGGTCGTGAATATGACGGAAAGCAGCGGCGGAATAGAGCTTATGGCTATCAAAACCGGGTCTGCAACAATAACCGCTTCTGTGGGCGGATATAGCAAATCTTGTGCGGTTACCGTTTATCCTACGGATGAAACGATTTTACTTGCAGTAGAAAGAACGGAAATAAATTTTACGGTGGGAGAAACTGCGGAGATTCAGGCACAGGCGACATTTGACGGGCAGAGCCTTGCAGAAGCCCAAATAAGTTATACGGTTGCAATCGCCGCTCCCGCGGGATGTATTGAGGTAAGTGAAACGGGGCAGCTCACCGCTGTTAAAACAGGTACGGCGCAAGTAAAAGTAAAAGCCGAATATTTCGGCAATCCGTCTAATGAAGTAACGGTAAACGTAACGGCAGTACCTTCGGAACCGACAGATTCCGAGCCGCCCGAAGTAACGTTCAGCATACAGGAAACAGCCGAAGTGGATAACAAGAAGGTTGTGAGCGTTGAAGAGACGGTGCTATATGATAATACGGTGCAACTGACTGCTTCGCTTAACGTAGACGGGCAGGACATAGCGCAGGCGGATGCCGGGATAGTATGGGCGGTAACCGAAGGACAGGACGTAGCCTCCGTAGACAGTGCAACCGGAACAGTAACGGGACTTAAAGAGGGAACGGCAGTAATAACGGCAACGTATACGGACAGAGCGGAAACAGAGCATACCGATACATGTACCGTTACCGTAAACGGAGTGGTGAGATACGGCACGCATGAGTGGTTTGAGCATGACAGTATAATAGCAACAATTCCGAGCGGATCGAGCTTAAGGTATGACAACGTATCGCTTACGACAGGCGAAACTCCTTTGATAAGGGTTCAAATGATACCCGAAAAGCTGCTTGAAAATGCGGACAGCTATAATTTCGGTGTAGGGAACGATCCTGCAAGTCCGACGGCACCGGACACTGAAACACAGCGCGGGCTGAGGATGTTCTATATCACCGTATCGGACGCGGAGGACGCAAGCAACTATGTAACCATAGCAATACGCGTATATCCGGGAGACGGGTTCAGTATGATAGCGGGAAGCGCCAATGTAGGAGCGCGGGCATCTACATTTCCTGCGTTTACGCCGGGGCTTGGCACGCCTAATCAGTATACCGATTTTTACGGAGCGTTTAACGGGGATGCAACAAATCCCAATTCACCGTTTGGGATAAGCGGAGGCTACGGGACTGGCGGACCGTTTAGTTTTTACGGCGGATATTTGGATGAGGAGAGATATCCCGATTATGAAAAATATATGATGGGTTTCTCGATAGAAGGCACAGTGGTATATATGTATAACAACGGCGTTAAGTCTGTGGTATGGGACCTTGCGGACACCACATCACAGGCGGCGCTTGCGGACAGTGCGTGGGGCGGCTTTACCTCTGACAAGGTGAACATAAGCATACGCGGGGATCACTTCGAGGCGGGGTACAGTGAGTTTACCCTTGCCATCACCGAACTCGGCGGGGCAGCAGTCTCCGAAACGGCGGTTACAGATATGTATTACCACACTTGGATAAACGACGGAACAGCCCTTGGACTTATGTAAAGGTTTGTTACTCGTTATTTGGGGACGGAAAGTCATAAAAAATAAAACGAAAGGTTAAATATAAGGAGAAAATGATTATGGAACAAGAAAGAAAAAGGTACGAACCGGTGGTCGTCAGCATATTCGGCATAACTGATGACGACTTATTGAATGCGTCAGGTGATCCGTACGGTCAGGACGGATATGATGACGGTGCGTGGACAAACGCATAGGAGGGGACTATTATGAAAAACAGCATAAGGAAGTCTTTGATATTATTGTTAGCGGGCGTTATGATTATATGCGCTATGGCGTTTACAGTAACTTTTATTTCCCGCGTGAAAGCGGAGCAACCCTCTCTCACGATTACCGACGGGGCGTCTATAAGAGTTGACGGAGAAAACAACGGCATGAGATTTCATGCCTCATTGAACGGCGAACCGGATCAAACGGCAGAATACCGTATGATGATATTTCCTTCGGACTATTTAAGCGATTATGTTTCCGGCGATTATTATGATTATTTAACAAATTATATCGCCGATAAAAATGATCAGTTCGGAACGGAAGTAAGTCTTATAGATTTGAACTGTTTGCCCGTACAAACTCAGGAGGGCGGATATGAAATACGCGGTTCCATAACCGACGTGCTGTACGATAATTCTTCAAGAGATTTCAGCGCTATAGCATACGTATTAAAAGACGGGGTAAGAGAATATACTCAACCCGTTACGCGCAACCTGACCGAAATTGCTTTTGCCGCCGTTTCTTCCGGGGACTACTCTCAGGACGAGATAATTCTTCCCGTTATCGAACAGTATGTTGAGAACGGTATGAAAAAAGCAATCGGATTAGGCGAGGCGGAGGAGTTGCCCGAACTCTTTATAAACACCGAAAGCACTAAGTTGACAATTTCTGCATCCGAAGGCAGCAAGGCTTTAAATTATAATGTGATATCTTCGAGCGACGAATTACCCGAACTCAACGGATTTATATATGGTGAGAGTACGGATGAAAGAATCTCCTTTGAAAACGGAACGGTAACCGTAACGGGGAGCGAGGCCTTTTCGGGCACCCTTACTCTTAAAGGCGTAGGCGTGGAAACTAAGGAGATTTCGGTGGAAGTTGTTATCGAGCCCGAAGTAATATTTAGCGTACAGGAAACAGCCGAAGTGGATAACAAGAAGGTTGTGAGTGTTGAAGAGACGGTGCTATATGATAATACGGTGCAACTGACTGCTTCGCTTAACGTAGACGGGCAGGACATAGCGCAGGCAGATGCCGGGATAGTATGGGCGGTAACCGAAGGACAGGACGTAGCCTCCGTAGACAGTGCAACCGGTATAGTAACGGGACTTAAAGAGGGAACGGCAATAATAACGGCAACCTATACCGACCGAGCGGGAGTTAATCATACCGATACTTGTACCGTTAGCGTAAACGGCGTAGTGAGATATGGCACGCACGAGTGGTTTAATCATGACAGTATAATAGCTACGATACCGAGCGGGTCAAGTTTAAGATATGATAACGTATCGCTCACAACGGGCGAAACCCCGTTGATAAGGGTGCAAATGATACCGGAAAAACTGCTTGAAAATGCGGACAGCTATAATTTCGGTGTAGGTAACGCCCCTGCAAGTCCGATAACTCCCGATACTGAAGCTATGCGGGGGCTTAGGATGTTCTATATCACTGTATCGGACGCGGAAGACGCAAGCAACTATGTAACCATAGCGGTTCGCATATATCCCGGGGACGGATTCAGCGCTATAGCAGGATTAGCAAACACGGGTGTGCGCGCCTCCACTTTCCCTGCGTTTACACCCGGGCTTGGCACGCCTAATCAGTATACCGATTTTTACGGAATATTTAATGGAGACCCGACAAATCCGAATTGTCCGTTCGGCATAAGCGGCGGATACGGCGGCGGCGGGAATTTCAGTTTCTATGGCGGATATTTGGACGAAGAGAGGTATCCGAATTATGAGAATTATATGTTTGGTTTCTCGATAGAAGGCACGTCAGTATATTTGTACAATAACGGCAATCGTACATTGGTATGGGATCTTGCGGATACCACATCGCAGGCGGCACTTGCGGACAGCGCGTGGGGCGGCTTTACCTCTGACAAGGTGAACATAAGCATACGCGGCGACCACTTCGAGGCGGGGTACAGCGAGTTTACCCTTGCCATTACCGAACTTGGCGGGGCAGCAGTCTCCGAAACGGCGGTTACAGATATGTATTACCACACCTGGATAAACGACGGAACAGATCTCGGACTTATGTAAAGGTTTGCAACGGAGATTTTATAAATGAGCGAGCGTCAGATTCAGATAATCGTTCCAGCGCGGGCCTCTGAAAAAGAGATATTTGCCGCGCAGGAACTTGCGGAGTTTTTGAGACTTGCTTCCGGTATAAACGCCGGGCTCATCCGGGAGGATGAGCCCGGCGCTATCGGGGCGGAAGGTTTTTTTGTGGGAGCGACCCGCCGGGCCGAAGAGCTGATAGGGCTTAAAGCGCTGTTAAACAGGGTGGGGGAAGACGGCTATAAAATAGTGTGCGACGGAAAAAACTGCATAGTATGCGGCGGCGCGGGCCAGGGCACGATTTTCGGTGTATACGGAGTATTGGAGCATATGTTTTCTCTGAAAATATATACCGACGACGTATGTACCTATGAAAACAAATCGCCCGATTTTTCCGCATTTGAAAAGGAAAACATACCCGATTTTCCCATGCGCGCTATCGGCATATATCCCGTGCATCTTGAAAGGCGGTCGCCCGGCATAGGCAACAAGCGTTACTGTTACCGTATGCGTTTAAGGCAGATGGACGAAGGCTGGGGGATAAACAATCATTCGTATTTTCGCGTGCTGCCGCCCGCCGTGTATAAGGAGGCGCACCCCGATTGGTATGACGAGAGCGGCACCATGCTTTGCCTTACCAATGAGGAGATGACGGCACAGTACGTAGAAAACATGAAAAAAATTATAGAGGATACCCCGGAAGATAGTCTTTATATGTTCGGCATGGAAGATACCACCGTGCACTGTCATTGTTCTAAATGCCGTGCACTTGCCGAAAAATACGGCGGACAGGACGTTGCGGTAATGCTTGTATTTACCAATAAACTTGTAAAGGCTTTGAATGAGTGGTTAAAAGATAAACACCCTGAGCGTAAGGTATGGTTTTTTACGTTTGCATATCTGTGGGCAGAAGTTCCTCCCGTTACAAAGGACGAAAACGGGAATTATAAATTGCTTTACGAAGATTTGCGCCCGGCCGATAATCTGGGCGTGCTGTTGGCGCCGCTTCGCTCAAATGCCAGCTATCCCATGAACGACCCGCGTAATATAGAAACGCTTAACACCTGTTATCACAGCGGACCGCGTATGCCCGTAAAAGAAATATTTGAGGGGTGGCGCGCGGTGGTAAACCGCATATGCGTATGGTCGTATAATCAGAATTTTTACGATTATATTGCTCCATGCCCCATGTGGACGGGACTGGATGAAAATTATAGGTGGTTCAAGCAACTTAACGCCTACCATGTGTTCATGGAGGCGGGGTGTGTGGGGACGTTCGGTAACTTTTCCGAGATGAAAATATATTGCGTTTCCCGCTTGATGTGGGATTGCTCGCTCAAACTTGAAGACCTGGTGAAAGAATTTATGGGCGTATACTATAAAGGCGCCGAAAAAGAAGTTTACGAGTATTTCGAATATATTCATAAACACGCCGAGTGGATGGACAAAAATCTTGACAGGCAGATGATTTTCGTGCATTTTGACGATGATCCCAACGGGCGGATATTAGACGCACGGTTTTGGCCAATTGAAATGTTGGAAAAAGCTATTGATATATTCGACCGTGCGCTTGAAAAAGACTTGTCTTTTAACGTGAAAAAAAGAGTGCTTTTAGAGTCTGTACCGGTAAAGTTTACTTTGCTCTTTTTGCATAGGGATAAACTACCCTCCGCACGGGTTAAAAAGATGATTGCCGAACTTACAGATATTGCGGAGATGTGCGGGGTAACTTACATTTGGGACGATAAACCCAACACAATTCAGGAAGTGCTTAAAACTTGGGAAAGCGAACTTTCTGCGGTAAAAGCCGACTGATATACAGTTTTTTTGATATTCGGTTTTACGGGCACGCGGCATTATGTCCGCGTGCCTGTAAGCCGCCTGGGATTCTGTGCGCCGCAGAGCTCGTGGAACATAAGGCGGAATTCGGTTTTGGCGGGAATGATCATGCAGGAAACTTTTATAACGACGCTGAATCAAATGCTGTTTTTGTTTGTGTTCATTATTGCCGGTTATTTGCTGGCGCATTATAATGTTATAGACAAAAACATATCTTCCTCTCTTTCGGGGCTTATAAACTGGGTCTTTACTCCCGCGCTCATAATAGGTACGTTCGCGCAGTATTTTGTGCCGGAAAAAGTGGCGGAATATGCGCCTTATCTTATTTTGTGCGTGGCGGTAATGGTAATCGTGATTCCGCTTGCCATAAGTCTTTCGCGACTTATTTCCCGCCCGGGGATTGAGCGAAGGACTTTTACTTATTCTTTCATTATAACCAATTCGGGGTTTTTCGGATATCCTCTCGTGGAAGCGGTTTTCGGTGCCGATATTCTGCTTAAATATGTTATTTTCAGCATTCCGACAAACTTCTTTATTTATACTGTGGGTATGGGCATGTTTCGCAGCGACGAACCCGCGCATTTTGATATTAAGGCGCTTAAACACATGGTCAATCCGCCGTTAATTTCGGTTGTGGTCGGTATAATCATAGGTCTGCTTAACATAAATTTGCCGGAAGCGGTGAATTCGGTGCTGGTTAGCGCGGGGGACTGTATGGCGCCAATAGCCATGCTCATGACGGGTGTTGTGCTCAGCAAGCATACTTTGAAAGACGCGTTTACCAATTGGCGGTATTATGCGGCGTCTTTTTTCAGACTTATTTTTATTCCTGCAATCTTTTTAGGATTATTCATGCTGTTAAGACTTGTCATGAACGTGCCTTCGGAATGGATACTTGTATCCGTGGCGTTTCTGTGTCTGCCGCTGGGGCTTAACGCCGTGGTTTTCACAGAATACTATCATCGAGACGGAACTGTGGGCGCTCATGCAAACCTTATGTCCAATATTTTCGGGCTTATTACTATTCCCCTTACATTTGCGATTCTTACATTGTTATGAGACGTATGGTATATTAAAATTTATTTTACTTTTATTAAAGGTGAACTATGGATCTGATTACAATTCTTAAAGGAGAACTTACGGAATATTCGAGCATGCCGTTTTGGAGCTGGAACAACGAGCTGGAGATTCCCGAGCTTATCCGCCAGATAAACGAATTCAAAAAAGTAGGGATAGACAGTTTTATAATGCATGCCAGGACGGGGATTAAAACGGAATATTTGGGCGAAAAATGGTTTGACTGTATAGAGGCATGCCTTAAAGAGGTCAAAAGACTTGATATGCGCGCATGGGCATATGACGAAAACGGTTGGCCCAGCGGGTTTGCGGGCGGAATACTTTTAAAAGACGAGAAAAACCTTGTACGGCAGTTAAAATATAAGGTTCAAAAGGAGTTTGATCCTGCCGCTTTGGTATATATATTGAAAGACGGCAGAGCACAGCGTGTTTATGAGCCTCAATTGGAAGCGGAATATCACTGCGTTTATATAGAGCCGCATTGTAACTATGCCGATATTTTAAACCCCGCGGTTGCGGAAAAATTCATTGAGCTCACTCACGAACGGTACTATAGGCGGTTTTCGAAATATTTCGGTAAGGAACTCGCCGGTTTTTTTACCGATGAGCCGCAATATTTCAGACACGGTTTTCCTTACTCTGTTATCCTGCCCGAAGAATATAAAAAGGAATACGGAGAAGAACTTGCGGACAGCCTTATATACCTTTTTATTGACTGCAAGGAGAGCGGTGCCTTCCGATATAAATATTACTTTCTTCTCAACAAGTTATATACGCGGTTTTATAAACGCCTTTACGATTGGTGTAACGAGCACGGCTGTATGCTTACAGGACACACCGTGGAAGAACCTCTTTTATCCACGCAGCTATGGTGCTGTGCGGGTGCAATGCCTTCTTATCAGTATGAGCATATTCCTGCAATAGACTGGCTTGCGCGGCAGATAGGTAACGTACAGAGCCCAAAGCAGGTGGGAAGCGTTGCCCAGCAGTTCGGGAAAAAACGGGTACTTACCGAAACTTTCGGGTGCAGCGGGTGGGATACAACGCCCAGAGAACTCCGCCGTATAGCCGAATTTCAGTATGTACTTGGCGTGAACTCTATGTGCCAGCACCTGGTTTCATACAGCCTCAAAGGTCAGGCAAAAAGCGATTATCCGCCTTCTTTTTCCCGCCACAACGCCTGGATAGCGCACAGTAAAATTTTCAACGACTATTTTAAAAGACTTTCCTATATTCTTTCCAACACGCGCGAGTGCGCGGAGGTGCTTGTCATTCACCCCATGCACGACGCTTACCGCACTTATCGGCGCGATACCGATTATGAAAGCGTTAAAGATTTAGAGGAGAGTTTTCTTGCGCTTTCCATACTTCTTACGGAAAGGGGCGTTCAGTTCCATTACGGGGATGAGTGGATATTATCCCGTTCGGCTAGCGTTGATGGTAGTAGGATTAAGGTAGGGCTTAACGAATATACATATATCGTCATCCCGCAAATAAAGAGCATAGATTCTTCTACCCTTAAACTGATAAAAGAATTTGAAAACAACGGCGGCAAAGTCTGCCTTGCGGGGGCATCTCCCGAACTTGCGGACGCATATATGCCCATTCCTCCTGTTTGCGGCAATTGCCGTATAGAGGATCTGCCCGCGGTCAGATTCGGCGCAAATGTGCCTTCCCGCTTGATATTCAGTCGCCGCAAAGGCGATATCGGCGAGTTTTTGTATATATACAACACCTCACCGGATACGGATGTTTCGGCAGAACTGTCCGGGGGATACAGGGTGCTTGACCTTGAAAAATGCGAGATAAAAGACGGCGTTTTCCCGCTTACGGTGCCGGCAATGGGGTCTGTCATGCTTATCATGGACGATAAAGCAATGCCCGTACCTGCACAAAAGAAAGGGAGGGCGGAAGACATTACCGCACAATTCCGCTTTGAAAAGGCGACCGATAATTGCCTTGACCTGGACTTTGTATCTGTAAGTAAGGACGGGGTCAATTTTGATCCGCCCGAATACATTCACAGTGCCAACGAGCGGCTTATAAAGGAAGAGTACGGCGGAAAACTTTGGTTGAAATACACCTTTAACGTAAAGCAAAAGCCTAAAAATCTGAGACTTTTGGCAGAACAGCTCCTATATAACGAAGTAACGCTGAACGGAACAAAACTTGACCTTTATCAGAGCGGATGGGATGTGTTTTTTTCGGAAGCAGATATATCTGCTTGCGTTAAAACGGGTGAAAACGTTCTTATTGCCTGCATAGATTATGTTATAGGCAGAGACGTACGGCATGTACTTTTTGACAAAGGGGTGATGGAATCTCTTAAAAACTGCCTTGTGATAGATACGGAGATCGAAACGGTGTATATCTTGGGGCAGTTTGAGGTAAATGAACAAAGGGAAGTGGTTACGGATACGCTTATTAAGAATATAAGTGGTATACAAAACCAGGGCTTTCCTCATTTTGCCGGGACAATTACTTTTTCCGCCGAGACGTATGTTGAAAATACAAACAAAATACTTAAACTGTTCGGCAGGTTCATGACTGCTCGCATTTTGGTGAACGGGAGAGAAGCGGGAACGATGGTACTGTCCGATACTATGGATCTTTCGGAATATTTGCGGCCGGGGCACAACATCATTACGGTGTCTCTAGTTTCGAGTATGCGCAACATGATAGGCCCGCTCCACTATGCACCGGAGATCGATCCGAAAGACGTGGGGCATTATCATTTTGATTTCCGCGGTACATGGCAGGGGTCTTCCGCCCCGGATTTCACACCTGTTTACCGCACGGTCAATTTCGGCATAGATAAAGCGGTGTTGGAAGATATTTTGTAAAAACCTTAGGGATAAAGCGAAAAATTAACGTTTTTTTAAATGGGTTGGTTTTTTTGTATTATCCTTGCTGAGGTTGCGGCGATGAATTTTAACTTTTTGCCCTTAAATTTTTGTCCGAATGCGGGAAAAGCTTGAAATAACGGGTAAAGTATGTTACAATGTAAAACGCCGAACAAAAGGGGACGTAGCTCAGTTGGTTAGAGCGCCACGTTGACATCGTGGAGGTCATAAGTTCGAGCCTTACCGCCCCCACCACGTTTTACGGCCGCCGTAATGACGGCGGCCGTAAAGATTTAATTTTTGCGGGAAATTTTTTAAAAACCTTTCTTTTACAATAATTACTCGTCAAACAAAACGCTTTATGTACAGTATTTCGGTTTTAAAAAATTTTTCGGAGATTACTAACTAACGGTTATCAATCGGGAATAATATAACTCTCGGTTATATTATTTAAACATGGGAATTCTTTTATAAAACAAAGACTATATGAGAAGTTAAAAAATTGCGGGGCTTACCACCGCGGCGCTTGCTAAAAGGGCAGGGGTTACCCCCCTCCGGAGATGATCACGCAATATCGTACCACCGAAAAGTTGCCGCGCTTTGATACTTTTGAAAAGCTGTGCATAGGGGCCTACCTTGACGCGGTTTATATTCTCGGTTTGACAAAGTAGTTAAATTTGCCGCTAATATGTTCGCTTTTCGGCTTTGCTGTTTTTGACGGTCGGAGTCGATTTAACTGAGGAGGAAAAAGAATGAGATACGCAAAAGAGGAAAGATGCCAAAAATCCGGCGGTACGGGTGTGAAAACGGCGGGCTTTTTGGTAATGGTTATGTATATAATTGCGGTAACGGGTGTTGCTGTGTGCGCGCTGAGTTTCGCAAGAGGTGCATGGGCGGCGGAGAATGAAGTTATAGAGATAGCCGGTATAAAAGAAGAGGAGAACAGTCCGCTTACCAATCTGCTCGGAAAAACCGAATGCGGGAATATGGGCGAAAGCACGTATGAAGATAAACAAAAGATAGATAAGGCTGAACTTATTACGCCGCAGAGCACGGAAAAAGGGTATAAATTCTTAATTGATACGAACGGATATACGGTTTTTAAGGCGATAGAGTTTGAAAACGAGTTAAATGCCGGCGAAATAAGCGGGATAGAGATAGAGGTAAAGGCGGAGTACGGCGAATATACAATTTACGGCAGCGAAGACGAACCGATAAAATACAGCACAGTAGGCATAGTCGCGTTGGGCGTTGAAGGCGACGGGAGCAGCGGCGCGGTGCTCGACCCCTATATTAAAAACGGGGAGTGGACGGTCTGGAATATAGAAGGAAAAGAAAAGGATAAATTAGCGGGGAATGACGGAAAAATAAAGGGGATAAGGATAGCCGCGGGGATAGATACGTTACGTTGGGATGAAGAGGAGACCATAAGTCTTGAAATACGCAAAATAAGCGTAATTAAAGCGAGCGGCTACAAAATAACTTATATAAGCGACCTCGGGACGAGAGAGATAGTAACGGAGGGCGCGGCAGTTCTTCCCGACATAACGGATATTTGGAGCGGCGGGACGGAAGAAGTTTTCGTCGGCTGGACTACCGATAAAGAAGGGGTAAGCGATTTGTACGTTGCGGGCGAACAGACGGAGATAACGGAAGAAAAGACCTTTTACGCCGTTACGGCAGATTTCAGCATGACGGAAGGCGGGTATATCCGCAGGATGAACGAGCCGGAAGAAAACGGGCTCCGATTCGAGGCGGTTATATCAAAAGAAGATTATTTGAAAATTGAAAAGTATGTGGTGAGCAAGGGCATAATAATATCGCCTGCCGAATATTGGGAAGAGGAAGATTTTACGCTTGAAAACGCAAGCGAAGAAAAGCCGGTGCTTTCAGCCGCGGTAGCAAAAGAAGAGTGGAAGGAAGAGGGGAACGAGTTAAAATACAGCGGCACGACAAGGAAAAGAACGCGCGTTCTATGTACGGTATCGCGTTAAAGCACGGGAACGAAGAGGAGGTGAAAGCCTATCTTGACGGAGTTGCGGACGCGGAGATAAACAGTATAGGCTATTACGTGTTGCGAGACGGGCGTTCGTGGTATTTGCGTATGGACGGGAAGCCGGAAACAATAGAAACGGCAACCAAAGTATATTCGCTTATCGTGAACGGCAGAAGAATATCGATGAGCACGGAAACGCAGGTGGATATAGAAGGCGCGGCTTACTATATCGCCGTAAAGGGGATAGAGCGTACGACGGCGGGCAGCAGGATAACTATAAGTATGTCGCCCGCATAAAGGAGAAAGCAATATGAAAAAATACGTTAGGCCCGAGATGATAGCAATAATACGGCATGCAGAAATGCTTGAAGATTCCGCCCCCGCGGAAGGCTTTGCGGCGGATCTCGATTTTTGGCCGGGGTTGTAATGCGGTTTAATTGACGTTATAACGGCAGGTGTTGTATAACTAACGGTATGCGTATGCTGTTTAAAATATTAAATAATAAGTCCGCGTGAGTTTGTATTGCACGCAGACTTATAGGTTTATTAAAAATTTTGCCCGGCGAAGTATTTCGCCGGGCAAAACATTACAAATTAAATTTTCGGGTCGGACAGGTCGTTTTCGTCATTCGTTGCGGCGGCGCCGTTTTGAGAAAAGACCTCTGTTTCCGTTGCGGAATTTTCCGCAGTATTTTCTGCGGGCGTTTCGGCGGGCGCGTCGGCGGGCTCAGCAAGGAGTGCGGCGTTTTCTTTTCTTATGGTTTTAGAGGCGAATATAAACACTATAAGCCCCGCAATAAACAAGCAGGCTATCGGGATAACGCCCATATTTACGCTGTCTGTTAACTGAGTTACCACGCTTACGAGCATTGTGCCCACAAACGCGGCGCCTTTGCCGAAAATATCCATTATGCCGAAATATTCCCCGGATTTATCCGCCGGTACGATTTTGGCAAAATAGGAGCGGGAAAGTGCCTGTATTCCGCCCTGGAACAGACCCACGCACACGGCGAGGAACCAGAACTCCCACACCTTATCCATCTGAACGGCAAAGAGCGCCACCGCCGCGTATGCGCATATGCACACCAAAATGAGCCTGTCGTTTGAAACGCGGGGCGCAAGGTAACCGAAAAGTATGGCGGAAGGGAAGGCTATGATCTGCGTTAGCAGCAGCGCTAAAAGAAGCTGCTCGGTTTCAAAGCCCAGCGCCGTGCCGAAAGTGGTGGCCATGTCTATTATGGTATACACGCCGTCTATGTACAAAAAGAAGGCGATAAGAAAGAGGATAATGCCTTTTTTGTGCTTTTTCTCGGTCTTAAACACCGAAAACAGCCTTTTAAAAGCCGCTTTTACGGCATGCGGCTGCCTTGCCACAAAGTGCTTTTGTTTGTAACCGGAAAACAGCGGCAGGGTCATGGCGAGCCACCACACGGCGTTTAAGGCAAAGGCAATGGGCATGGATACGGATATCGAGAGGGGCGAAAAGTTGATGAGCACTATGCTTATTATAAAAGGAATACAGCTCCCTATGTAGCCCCAGGCGTATCCGTGGGAAGATACGTTGTCCATTCTCGTGCGGTCGGTAATGTCCGTCAGCATGGAATCGTAAAACACAAGGCTTGTGGAGTATGCGATTTTCACCACCACGTACAGCGCCAAAAACAACGTCCATTGCAAAGGAATCGCAAGGGCGGCGCAGCCCAACACTCCCAGCATTGCCGCGCCGAAAAACATGGGGCGCTTCCACCCGCCGTAATCGGCAAAGGTCCCGAGAACCGGGCCTAATACGGCGACTATAAGCGTAACTAACGAAGCCGCGTATCCCCAGTAGGCAACGGCGTCCGTTTCGCTTATGCCGCCTGTGCCCGCTATTCCGTTGAAATAGATGGGTATAACGGTAGAGGCAAGCAGGGTGAACGCGGAGTTACCCACGTCGTAAAGTATCCATTTTTTCTCGAGCGGTGTAAATTTCTTTTTCATGGTTATTCCGAAAATATTTTTATTCGTAGGTTTTTTTGTAAACGGGATCCAGCGGCACGTCCTTATCGAACTCGGCCGCATATTCGGTTATGAGCCGCGCGGCAAGCGGAATGCTTTGGTTAAACAGGCGCATAAGCTCGTCGTTGCTTTCGCGGCAGCGTGGGTTGGGTTTATAATTGACCATAAGCCCGCGGTAGTCTTTGTAATTACCCGAAATTTTGAGTATTAAACAGATTCCCGCGCGCTTTAAAAAGCACGGGGCAACGAGCAGGCGGTTATATTTTTTCATGTAGCGGAGCGATTTTTCTACCGTTTCCGGAGAAAGCGAAAAGAAAGGCGCAATCACTTCCGCCAACGCCGGGTTTGGCTTTATGTGCGAAGTGGGGTCGTATCTTACGGGATCGAGCCCCTGCTTTTCCATGAGCTCCCGGTCAAACTCCACCTCTATTTCGCTGTGCGAAATGCCGCTTTCCTCAATGCGCCCGTATACGTATGGGTGGCAGCTGCTGTCTAAGGCGAAGTGGGTGATAAAGCCCAGGATATATGCAAGCGCCGCCTCCGGCCGGCGGCTTTCGGATATTGTCTTTTTTGCCGAAAGAAAAAAAGGTTCCGCGGGGGAATTATGCATATCGAGGCCCTGTGTGTTTACGGGATTTCTTTTAAGCCCCTTGTAATAAAACAGTATGTCCGGCCCGTGCGCGCCCGTATAATAGAGTTCGGGCGCGGCGTTTATGATGTCCGCCGCCGAGTTAGGCAGGATTTTAAGCACTTCCTGGGCAAATCTGTAATGTGTGAACGTTGAAGGCATTTTTTCTCCTTTTTTAAAATTATAGCACATTGCGGTTTATTTTCAGTAAACGGAAGGTAAAATAAGAGTAAAAATTTTATAAAGTTTTCCTTTTTTCGCTTGAAAGAGACGTTCGGAGCCGCTCCGCCGTTAACGGCTAAGGCTCCGTTTGCCTTTTTAAAATCAACAACCGGCGCAAAATTATAAAAAGTAAAACGGAAAAAACGGCGGCATAATCGGCGGTAAAAAATAAATCCCTGAAATTTAAATTTTTGCGTAAATTTAATTGACTTTAAGTCATTGACTGATATATAATGAATTTGCAAAAGGAAGGTAATCGGCGTAAAAGCGGGGTAACAGATAAATTTCAGGGCATATAGCAAAATATTATCTTGCAGTGTAAAAAATTTTTATTGTATTTAAAAGACAGAGTTAAACGGAGGTCGTTCCCAAAGTAAAAGCGCGGGGAAGAGAAGATATGAAAGAGAGAAAATATTGTATGACGAACAGGCAGATTGCGGCGATAAAGACGAGAGAAAAACTGCTTGCCGCCGCAAAGGAGATAATCTGTACGAGGGGGCTTACGAGCACTTCGGTAGACGAGATAACCGAAAGATGCGGGGTATCCAAGGGCACGTTTTACACCTATTTCAAGCATAAAGAAGACATAGTGTTTGCGCTCAGCCGCGGGGTATTTCAAGAGATTTTGGAAGAGGCTAAAAATTACGGCGGAACTTTTCTGTCCAAACTGAAAAAATATATGACCGAATTTTCGGGGTATATAGAAAAGAGCAGCTTAAAACTCTGCCAGGAATGGATAAAGAACGTTACCGTGCCTGAACTTGTAAAGGACGAGAGGGATAAGGAAAAGCTTTTCTGCGATATAGCCGCAATGGCGGAACTGTTAAAAGACGGCAAGGCGTGCGGCGCACTCAAACCCGAAACGCCCGAAGAGGAGCTGGCGCGTATGCTTACGGATATTCTGTACGGGCAGATGCTGTGCTGGTGTATGAGCGGCGGCGCCTACGGGTTTAAGGACAGGACGGAAAGGTTCTGCGAACTTTTTTTGGAAAGTATGTTAAGTAAATATTTGGCTTAAAATTATTTCAAAAAAAGGAGATAAATGACATGGAAAAGATAAGGTTAAACGACGGAAACGAAATTCCGCAGGTAGGGTTCGGGGTGTTTTTGATCCCGAACGACGGGTCCTGCTATAAAGCGGTGCGTGAGGCGCTGGACGCGGGCTACCGCCACATAGATACCGCCGCTGCGTATTTTAACGAGGCGGAAGTGGGTAAAGCGGTAAAAGACAGCGGTATTTCGCGCAAAGAGGTGTTTATCACCAGCAAATTATGGCTGCAAGATTACGGTTACGAGCCTGCAAAAGAGGGGTTTTACAGGTCGCTTAAAAATCTGGATACCGATTATATAGACCTGTATTTATTGCACCAGCCTTACGGGGACGTGCCGGGCGCATGGCGCGCGCTTGAAGACCTTAAAAAAGAGGGGCTTGTAAAGTCCATAGGCGTGAGCAATATGACGCCCGCCATCTGGAACAGATTCGTGCCGGAATTTAAGACAGTGCCCGCCGTCAATCAGGTGGAGTGCAACCCGTATTTCCAGCAAAAGCCGCTCAGAAAGATTTTGGCAGGGCAGGACGTTAAGACAGAGGCGTGGGGCCCACTGGGGCAGGGCAGTTCGGCGCTTTTAACCGACCCCGTAATAACCGCGCTCGCGCAAAAGTACGGGAAGGGCGCGGGGCAGATAATACTGCGCTTTGAATTGCAGGAGGGAATTATAGTTTTGCCCAAGTCCACACATAGAGAGCGCATAAAGAGCAATCTTGACGTGTTTGACTTTAACTTGAACGAGGAAGAGCTTGAAAGCCTGCGCGCGCTGGACAAGGGCCGCGGCAGGCACGACCCTGAAGCGCCGGGCGTGGGTGAAAACCTGCTTAAAAACTATAAGGTGCA
>CASELQ010000005.1:89842-120246 GCA_949288785.1 uncultured Eubacteriales bacterium
GGGGTGGAGATGCCGATAATAGGTTTCGGCGTGTTTCAGATACCCGACTATAACGAGGCAAAACGGGCGGTGCTTACGGCGCTCGAAGCGGGCTACCGCCTCATTGATACGGCGCAGGCGTATATGAACGAGCAGGCGGTGGGAGACGCGATAAAGGAGAGCGGCATTCCGCGCAGTGAAATATTTATAACCAGTAAGCTTTGGATAAAAGATTTTTCTTACGACGGGGCGATAAAAGCCACGCGGCAGTCGCTTGACCGTCTCGGCACCGATTATCTTGACCTTATGCTCTTGCACCAGCCTTTGGGCGATTATATAGGCGCGTGGCGGGGCATTGAAAAACTCTATAAAGAGGGTACGCTCCGCGCGATAGGTATGGCAAACTGCTATCCGCACGTGCTTGCAGACCTTTGCGAAACGTTTGAAACAAGGCCCATGGTCAACCAGGTGGAAATACACCCCTTCTTTCAGCAGCAGTTAAACCTGGACACCATGAAAGAATACGGAGTTGTGCCGGAGGCGTGGGCGCCTTTCAACGAGGGCAAGCGCAATCTCTTTACTCATCCCGTGCTTACGGAAATAGGCAAAAAATACGGCAAAAGCGCCGCGCAGGTGGCGCTGCGCTGGAACATTCAGCGGGGAGTGGCGGTAATACCCAAGAGCGTGCACGAAGAGCGCATCCGACAAAATATAGACGTGTTCGATTTTGCACTCTCGGATGAGGATATGGCAAAGATACGGGAGATGGATATAGGGCACAGCGAAATAGTGAACCATTTTGACCCGCAGTGGATAAAAATGCTGCATTCTGTTAAATTCTGAAAGATAAAAAATTCAAAGGATTTATCGGCGTTTATCAGGCACATACTTAACCGAAAGGCGTTATTATAAGGGGCGGGGCGGAATATTCCGCCCCGCCCCTTTAAGCATGTCGCTTTTAAGCTTTCGCTTTTTTATCCGTCAATTTACCGAATATCTCTTCCGGCTTCGCTCTTTTTTATTGATTTGTTTTTTGCGGCGGAGCGGAAGGTCAGTTCTATCATCACTATCGTTAAAATGACGAGCGCGGCAAGAAAGAAGGGCAGAATATCGAACCCGAGCAATCTGCCGAGCAATCCGTACAGCGGCGGCATAAACGTAGAGCCGGTATAGGCGCTTGCCATCTCTATACCGATTATCGCCCCGGAGTTTTCCGCCCCGAAATTATTTGGGGTGGAGTGTATGATACACGGATACACGGGTCCGCAGCCCAGACCTATGACAATAAAGCCGATGACGGCAACTGTGTCGCCGGCAGGAATAAGCAGCAATATTATTCCGCAGCAGAGGATGGCGGTGCCGGCGTTTATCATTTTTTTGTCGCCCAGCCTGTCGGAGACGAACCCGCTGACAAACCGGCTTACGGTAATACCTATATAGAACAATGATGCGTATTGCGCCGCCTGTTGCGCCGGAATGCCCTTTACTTCGGCAAAGTAAGTGCTTGACCAGCCCATGGCGGTGGCTTCCGCCGCGGAATAAGCAAAAAACCCGATAAGCAGCAGCGGAACCCCCTTTATTTTCAGCGCGGAGGACGGGGCATTGTTTTTCGGTTCGAGCATTGCGGCGCCGTCCCGTTTTTTCCAGACGGGCAGCGAAATAAGGAGCAGCAGCGTTATGCCGAGCTGGATATATCCCACGATGCGGTAACCGTTATTCCATACCGAGCTTGCCAGGGCATAACTCATGATAAAGGGGCTTATTATCGTCCCCACGCCCCAAAAGCAGTGCAGCCAGTTCATGTGCCGCGCCTTGTAATGCAGCGCCACGTAGTTATTCAGGGCGGCGTCCACCGCGCCCGCACCCAGCCCGTACGGAACGGCAAAAACTACAAGCATCCAGAACCTGTCTGAAAAAGAAAACCCGAAAAGCGCGAAGGCGGTGAGAAATACGCTTATAACGGTAACCTTGTTCGTGCCGAATTTTTTAGTAACCTTATTTGACAAAAGGCTGGATATTACGGTGCCGCCGGATATAATCACGGTAACGATACCCATGTATGAAACGGGCACGCCCAGATCGCCGTGCATGGCGGGCCAGCCCGAGCCGAGAAGGGAATCGGGCAGACCCAGGCTTATAAACGCAAGATAAATCAGTGCAAGTAAAAGCGAATACATTTTATTTTTTTCCTTACGGTGTAACAGTGTTTTATAAGGCTGCCCGCGGTTTAAGATACGGGCGCATAAGACCTTTTTAACCCCAAGCGGCACTGTTGACGGAACGCATAATTCGTACTGATTATAGCATGTAGGCACCGCGTTTGCAACTGTTTGGAGCGGGCATGACGGCCTTGTTAACATAATTTCCCCCGCGGGAAATGCCCGCGGGGGAAAGGAAAAGTAATCGTTTAAGTTATTAAGGTTTTATTAAAACGGTTTTTAAGAAACCGTTCTTATTGTAAGCGGAACCGTTATGCCGCTTGCGGTAAGAGAAAGGGTAAAGCCGTTATATTCCGCGCTCTCGAGGAAGTTTTCTCCGCCCAAGTTTGTTCCGTGCCATTCATTTAAAGTGAGGGAAGTCATGTCATACCTTCCTTCCTCCTCGTCATAAACGGAATACGCGCATGACACCAGGTATGTGTGCCCCACGGCGTAATTAAAAGAATAAGTTCCGTCCGTAAACTCCGTAAGATAAACGGTTACCTTTTCAGGGGCGTCCGAATTGGCTATATAGTCTAAATCGGTAAAGTTAACGAAGATATGCTCCTCGTCATAGTCGGTGTTGTTGGTATAAGTAAACTGCACGGGCATGGTCTCAACCTTTATAAGCTGGTTTTCCACCACCGTGAATTTTTTTATCAGCCTGCCCAGGCTGCCGTTGTTGGGATCTAAGTCCAGGTAAATATACGTCGTACCCGCGTGCACGTTTTCAAGGTCAATCGTAAGATGCCCGCTCGGTATGGTGCCGCTTGACGCCGATTTTTCCGGGACAAACGCAATGGCGGAAGAGGGGATAACGCTCTCGTCCGAAGAATATATCTCGGCGTCTATATCGGTGATGTAGCTGCTTGCGCCCGGGAATTCGAGCGCTATTTCGGTTTCGGTATCTCCGCCCTCGATAACGGCAATGGTCCCGGTAACGTCCGCGCCCCATGCAAGGTGGTCATCCGGATCGTCGTATTCGCCCACGAACGCCGCCGTAATCTCTATATCAACGTCGTTATCCGGCATGGCAAAGGAATACCCGGAAAGACTTTCCGAAATTTCTTCGCCGTTCACGGTAACTTTTTCTATAGTATAGAACACGCTCGAACTTTCCACTTCAAAAGTGATAAGCTCGCCCGCCTCAGCCGTGCCCGTAAGCCCCGTTACCGTGTAATTTTCGCTCGTTTGGTAAGTTATGTTATGCGTTTGCGGTTGGTTTCCGCTGTCCCCGCAGCCGTAAAGCGCGGAGCAAAGCGCGAATGCAAGCGCCATACTGATTAAAACCGATATGCTTTTTTTCATATTTTCTCCTGTTTTTATTATATCGCTTTAAATTTATGTTACGCAAATATCAAAAGAGTTTGTTAAAAAATTTTCTTTTTAAATTATAACAGTTTTTATCCGCAAAGGCAACGGATATAAAATTTTTTCGCTTTTTTTACGCCGGTTTTAACTGAAATTTGCGCCCGCCCGAGGGCGTTTTATATTGCTTATCGATAAAAAACAACGGCAAATTATGCCCGATTTTTAAATTTAAACCGTATTTATTGCATTTTTCGGCGCTTTGTGCTATACTGATTATGCGCTATAATTTTATATATTCGTAAATATTAACGGAAGCAAAAGCAGAACCTGCCGCCACTTGCGGAGCGGGAAAAGATTGTTTGCCCGAAAGCAGTTAAAAATCAACGAAACAGACCGAAAAACAATGTTCGGTCTGTTTTTATGTTATAATCCTTCTTTAAGAAGTTTAAAATCGATAGCGGCAAAACAATAGCAGACGTATCGCCAAAACCGTTTTATAACGTTTTTCAGAAAAGACATATTCTAAATATAACACTTAATTTGCGCGACAACAATCACATTTTTTGTAATAATGAGCAAAAATCGACACCTGATTTGCAAGAATTTTTAAAAAAAATTAATTTTAGTTGATAATTGTTTTTAAGGATAGTAAAATACTCATATGAAAATATATAACGATAAACACGATAAAATCGCAAAACCTACTAAACGCACTTTTTCGGTCGTTTCCGTGGGGCAGGTGCGTTACGACGTTATCGGGGATGCAACGACCATTCGCCCTAACGGCAGGCACGACTATTCGCTGTACTTTGTTGAAAACGGCGTTGCGTATTTCGATAAAAAAACGAAAGTCGAAAAGAATCAAGTTTTTTTATACGACGCGTTTACGCCGCAGTATTACGAAATGTTTGCGCAGGATAATTTTTCTTATTATTATATTCATTTTACCGGCGCGGATTTAAAAACCGTGTTGCGAGAACTGAACATTATAGAAAAAACCGTATATAACGTGCGCGGGGAGGCGATAAAAGCGTTATTTTTAAAACTTCTGTCAATTTACGGGTTGAACGACGCGTTTTCCGTACTTAAAAGCGAACGGTATGTGAACGAACTTGTTTCCGTAATCGCAGAAAGCTTCGAAGAGGAAAAAAGGAAAGCTACTAATCTTTTTATAGTAACCGATTATATGGAGCATAATTACGGCGCTCCGTATTCCGCCGCCAAATTTGCGAAAATGCTTAACGTAAGCGTAAGCGGGTTTAACCATTTGTTTAAAAAAGAATTAGGGATTGCGCCGAAAGAATATTACATCAAAATAAGGCTTAAAGCGGCAGAACAGCTTTTAAAGTATACCGATAAACCCGTAAAGCGGGTTGCTAAATCGGTCGGGTATGATAACGAAGTGTACTTTTATAGACTGTTCGTAAAAAAATACGGTGTATCGCCGAGAGAATATAGGAAAAGGAACGTATAGAGTGGGTTACTTATGTCTGACAGGCGCGGTTGCGCTCGGTGCGATGAAGGGTGCGTTTGGCAAAAAAGTCAGTTTTTATGTGAAAAACGCGCTCGATTCGCTTTTTTTTAACTTTATAAGAATGTTTTTATGCGTTGCGTGCGGCGCGGTTATGGTGGTTTTGAGTGGCGCGGGCGGATTTAAAGTCGCCGGACTTACGATAAGCTTAGCCATTTTAAACGGCGTTTTGCAAGCCGTGTTCGTATGCGTATGGATAATGGCGGTAAAAAATGTTTCTTACGTTATGCTGGACGTTTTTGCACTCCTTTCCGCAATCATACCGACTGTCGGTTGCCGTATTATGTATTCGACGAAAAGTACCTTTTTCGAACTTGCGGGTTTTGCGGTTTTAATAGTTGCGGCATTATTGCTTGCGAGTTATAATGCAAAACTAAAAGGCAGTTTTTCGCTTAAAACGACCGCTTTATTATTACTCAATTTTCTTGCTCAAGGATTTATGGATTTTTGTATGCAAGTTTTTAAGCACAGCGGCGCGACGGGCACTAACGCGGCTTTTAATTTTTATACGTTTATTTTTACCGCCGTATGCCTTGCGGGTATTTATACTGTTTTAACCTTTTTCAGGAAACGTGGCGAAGACAAAAAGTATCTCGTTTCTTTCGGCGAACAGCTTGCGGCAGAAGCGGGCGTGCTTAAAAAGGTATTTGTTTTTATCGCGCTTATGGCGGTCTGCTTGTTTTTTAACAGTTACCTGACGACCATTGCGAGCGGATTGCTTTCGCCGTCCGTTTTGTCGCCGTTAAGGTCGGGGCTTGCGCTCATTTTATCAACGGTTATCGCGTGGTGTTATAAAGAAAAGCCTTCGGTAAAGTCTGTCGTAGGGACGATTATAGCTTTCGGCGGGTTAATCGTTATGAACGCACCGATGATATTCGGAATACCTGCAATCGGGTTATGATACAACGGAAAACGGCAGGATGCTTTTTTATCGTCGATGAAGTCGTATGCAATTCGTCAGATCAAAGTTCGGCTGCCGCAAGCCTTGCCCGGGAAAGAATAGCGTTTTTTTATGCCTTGTCTTATAACCGTGACGTCCGAAAATCCGCAGGGTAAGTCAATCGGCAAGGAAGAAGACGTTTTTACTTTAAGAACGCCTTTGGTTCTGTTCCAGTCGATAGATACCGTTCCGTCGATTACCCTTAAATTTTTAACATTGCCGCGGATAAAACGGTCGGGCAGGGCGGGTAAAATCTCCGTTCTGCCGTTGGCGCAGTGTATCAACATTTCCTGAACGGCTGACAGAAAGCCCATATTCGCGTCTAACTGGACGGTACACGCGTCGCCTACGTGCATGCTTAAACCCATTCCTCTCCAGTCGTTGTGAACGGTAAAAAAGTTTTTCATCAAATCGCCCTTAATTAAAAATTTAAGACAGTTAAAAGCTTTG
Source organism: uncultured Eubacteriales bacterium (assembly GCA_949288785.1). Lineage (GTDB taxonomy): Bacteria > Bacillota > Clostridia > Christensenellales > Borkfalkiaceae > UBA1259. The sequence goes on from CASELQ010000005.1 coordinate 96,252, forward strand.
TTTCCGTCTTTAAGTCTGCAATACAGGCTCGAAAGATGCGTCAGCGACCACCCGCTCTGATGCTGAAGTCCGTTAGCGGTTCTCTTTTCAATAGCCGTGGCGCAAGCGTCGTAAAACGGGTTTTCTTCGGTTATTTCGTCGCCCGGCCACAGCGGATATAAATGCGAAAAATGCCTGTGGTCGTGGTTTTCCTTAAAATTCTTATAACACCATTCTTTCAACGCTCCGTCTTCCGTTTCGTAATCGGGTAATCCGTTCAGAATTTTTTCGAGTTTTTCCTTTTCCTCGACGGGGATTTCGGCAATCTTGCTTAAACGAATATAATTATTTATGACTTCTTTTATAAGGGCAACGTCCATAGTGGCGTTAATTGCGGAAGGCATAGGATGAGAGAGAGTATCTCCTTCGTTTATGAAGTTTGCGGGCGAGTTTTCGGGGGAAACCGAAGGGTAGACTTCCGCTTTGTTTCCGTTAAAATATATAAAATCGGAATAAAAAAGGCATACTTCTTTCAGAAACGGCAAGGCTCTTGTTTTAAGGAATTTTTCGTCGCGGGTGTAATCGTAATATTTGCAATAAAAGCTCGCAATCCACGCGCCCGCGCCCGTCCAGTTGACGATTACCGGCACGTTTACCGCAACCGAACCCATACCAGGGCAACTGTATGCGTTTATCGCAATGCCTCTGCACCCGAAAAGCCTTTTTGCGGTTATTCTGTATTCTTCTATGGAATTTTCGAAATAATCGAACACGGGCAGCAGAGAGTTTATTAAATTTCCGTTGAAAACGTGTTCGTAAATAAGTTCGAGGTTTTCGTTAAGAACGTTTTGCGCCCACACTGCGGAATAGTCTCCGCACCATATCCCGTATTGAGAAAAAGGAAGCCCCTTTTCCGCCGTGCCGCTTATAAACAAGTATCTTCCGAATCGATACAGCTTTTCTATCAATTCCGCGGAAACTTCGTCTTTCTGAACGGATAAAAGCAATTCCTCGTTGGAGTGCGGTTTGCCTCGGTATAAGTTCAGGTCGGTGCCGTTGTAAAGTTTTGCAAACGCCTTTGAATGGAGAGAGAATTCGGCTTCGTATCCGCGGGAAGAACGAAGAACGCTTAATAAGGCGTTTCCGTCGAATTTTTTTTCGTTTGCAACCGCTTTTAATAAGACGGTGATGGTTTTCGCATTTTTTACGCTTATCGCGTCGTGAAGCGTAATACATTCGCCGTCGGTTTTAATCAATGCGACGCAACCGAAATATTTATCGTCCAAATTTTTGCCCGAAAACGCTATATGATCGTTTTCCGCCGCGGAATTTATGCCCGGGTTAATTTCTTCCGGACAGGGGAATCTGCTGTCGGTATCGTCTCTTTTCGATAACGAAAAAGAAAAATTATCGGCTTTTTCGCAAGTGATTTGCAAATAAGCAACGTCGTTCAACTGAGAAACGAAAGCTTTCTTTTGATACTTTACGCCGTTTTTAATCCAGGAAGAACTTATCTCGCCGACGGACGTGTCGAGTTTTCTGACGTAATCGGTAAAATATCCGCCGTTTTCCGCGGTAACGTTGAGTTGGCACAGCGGCATCGGGGCGGAACAGCTTCCGTCATACCCTTTTGCCTTCAACTCGTCGCAAATCAATCCGTCGGCTTTTTTAAACTCGTTGTTTTTGCGCAAAACCCGCATTTCTTTCAGTTTATACGAAACGTCGGGTAATTCGGCTTTTTTAAGTCCGTACCATAAGTCTGTGCGCGTGATAACGAAAAAATCGTTGCATATCGCACCGATCGTATTTATGCCGGTTTTTCCGTTGCCCGCGCAAAAGCCTTCTCTCCAGAGATTTTTATGCCATTCGGCGGGGTAATAAGAATAAATTATCTGAGTATTCATAGTGTTCTTCCGTTTAATATTTATAACGCTATCGTGAAAATGCAAATCCCGATGAAAATTCTCGTGTCATATAAACCTTATAATAGTGTTTTGTATCGGGAGCTTATATAGCCGCGGCAATTTCCTGATTTTAATATATTATAACACTGCCGCAAAAATAACGGTATGGATAATATTTGAATTTAATGGATTAAAATGTATGATATAAAAATTAAAGAGAAATAAAGGCAAAAAAAGACGGATAAAAACAAAGCGGAAAATATTATTTTATTTTTTAAGCAAAAAAACGAATAATTTAAAAAATCCATATTTTGCAATTTTCAGGAAAAAATAAATTTCTTTTTAAAAAACTAAAAAACAAGCGAAAAACGCGTAAAAATACGCGTTTTTCGCTTGTTTTTTACATAAATTACATTTAATGAGTTAAAATCCGAAAAAATACGTATAATAAATAAAAAAATTTTGTCCATATATGTTTAGTTTTTTGTATTGAACAAATATCGTGTTCTGGTGCATAATAAAAGAAAAAAAATCAGAGGTATGGTAATGAAAAAAATAACAAAAGCACTTAACCTGATTCTGGCTTGCGTGGTCGGATTCGGCGCGCTCTCGTTTGTCGGTTGCGGCGACGAAAAAAATAAAGATATCGATCCTACTAAAACTCAGCTCGAGATAAATCATTATCTCGGCGGCGTAGGTAACGCCTGGATTTACGACGTAAAAACGAGATTCGAGGCGGCTTATTCCGATTATCAGGGCGTAAACGGTAAGGTCGGGGTAGAAGTGAGAATAAACGATCAGAAAAAAGACGGAGAAGAGTTGTTTAACGAATTAGGCATGACTTCGGACGAGATTTTTTTCACCGATAAATCCAAACTATACGATATGGTATTGTCGGATTACGTTCTTGACATATCTTCCGTTGTGACGGAACAAAATGCAGACGGCAAGACGATAGAGAGTAAGCTTACGGATCAGCAGAAATCCTATTTTAAAATGGATGGTAAATATTATGCTCTTCCGCATTACGAAAGTTTCGGCGGGCTTACTTATAACGTAAATATTTTCAACGAATACGAATTGTTTTTCGCAAAAGGCGGTTGCCCGAGCGAATTCTGTGAGTTTACGCAGAGCAACAACGCTGACAAGGCGGCGGGTAGCTTTACGGGATATAAGTATACCGGCGAGGACGGCGATAAATCCGCAGGTCCGGACGGAAAATACGGCACTTATGACGACGGTCTTCCCGCGACTTACGACGAATTTTTCGTTCTTTGCGACAAGATGAAGAGCGACGTAACGCCGTTTATATGGTCCGGACAGTTCGGTAAAGCTTATATGGGCTATCTGTTCAGCGCATTATATGCGGACTACGAAGGAAGCGAGGTTAAAACCGCTTTCGATTTTAACGGAACTTTAACGCATATCGTTAAATCGGTAAACGGCGACGTAGTGGAATTTGAACCTGCGACCAAAATAGACAACGAAAAAGGATATCTTGCTTTTCAATCCGCGGGATATTATTATTCTCTTAAATTCGTAGAGAGAATGCTTTCCGATACGGATTATTACAGCGCGAACTTAAATTCCAACGCACATACTCACACTCAGGCGCAAATCGACTACGTTTTGAGCGAATTCGATCAGAAATTCAATCAGAACGGCAAACCGATCGCGATGCTCGTAGAGGGCAGCTACTGGGAAAACGAAGCTAAGGATTACGGCGTTTTCGACAGATTGAAAAAATACGGAAAGAGTGCGGCGGATTGCAGATATGCGTATATGCCCGTTCCTAAAGTAAGCGAAGAACTTGTCGGTACAAAATACACCACGGGCGAAGGACTCGGTAATATCGCGTTTATCAGTTCGAAAATCGCTTCCGAAAAGGTAGACCTCGCCAAGAAGTTTTTAATGTTTTGCTATACGGATGAAAGCCTTGATAAGTTTACGCAGATATCCGGCGTAAGAAGAGCTATCAAATACGACGTTTCCTCAACGGATTCTCTGTCATATTATGCAAAATCCATAGTAGACCTGAAAAAATCCGAAAACACCGACGTGATTTATATGGTTTCGGATAATCCTTTGTATTTGCAGAATCAATCGTATTTTTCGCACAGATATTCTTCCGAGTACGATACTTATGCGCTCGTTCCGTTAAAAGAGGGTAAAACCGCGTTGGAGGTTTTCAATAAGATTTGCGAAAAGAGAAGTGAGGATGCGTGGAAAGCGCAATTCGAGAATTATTTTTCCTAATGACGGGAAAACCTTACTTACGGAGTGCTAAAGAGTGACGATGGAAACGAATACCGAAAAAATCAAACCAAAAAAAGTAATGTCCAGAAGCAGAAAAAAGCTAATCTTTTACATTCTGGTAATGGCGTACCCTATAATTCAGTTTTCTATTTTTTATATCGGCGTAAACATAAATTCTATTTTGCTTGCGTTCAAGGAATACGACTTTGAAGGAAGAGGGTATTCCTGGGTAGGCTTTCAACAGTTTTCCGATTGTATAACGCTGATTAAAACGGAAGCCGTGTTCAGATACGCGTTTAAAAATTCTTTTATCACGTATCTGGTAAGCGCGGTAGTTTCGTCGCTTCTCGCTTTGTTTTTTTCGTTTTATATTTACAAAAAGAAAGCCGGCAGCACGTTTTTCAGAATAATACTGTTCGTTCCTTCGATTATTTCTCCGCTCGTTCTCGCCATAATGTTCAACAATATGGCGGAGGACGCGTTGCCGAGATACGCATTATCGATTTTCGGCGCGGAAATTCAGCCTCTTCTTTCCGGGAAAAGCGCGTTTGCGGTTCTCAATTTTTACAAAATATGGGTGGGTTTCGGCACGTCTATTCTTATTTATAACGGAAGTATGGCTGCGATAGACGTTTCCGTTACGGAGGCCGCCAAGCTTGACGGCGCGACGGGACTCAGGGAATTTATTTATATTATATTCCCGTTGATATATTCCACGTTCGTAACGTTTTTTATCGTAGGACTCGCCGCGTTGTTTACCGAGCAGATGAACTTGTACAGCTTTTACGGAACGCAGGCAAACATAAGCCTTTATACGATAGGTTATTATCTGTACGAAAAAACGGCGAGCGCAAGTATTACGGAATACCCGTTGCTTTCCGCTTTCGGGTTAATGCTGACGCTTGTTACCGTTCCCGTCGTGTTTGCGGTTAAATGGCTTATGAGGAAAATAGGACCGAGCGTTAATTGAGGTGCAAGATGAAAAAATTTCTTAAAAACAACTGGGTTTTCATTATTATATTTATTTTTCTTGCCGTTTACGTTTTGTCTATGGCGTTTATGATAAGCTGGGGGCTTTTGACTTCCGTAAAAGATCCGTTCGAGTACTCTTACAACAAAACGGGCTTTCCGGAAGAAGGCTGGTATTTTTCCAACTACGTAGAAGCGTTCAAATCTATAAAAGTCGGCGTTTATAAAAACACCCAGACGGTGAGACTTCCCGGAATGTATCTTAACACGATTTTATACGCGGGCGGTTGCGCGTTTTTAAGCACCCTTGTTTCCTGCGTGGTTGCTTATATGTGCGCCAAGTTCAGATACGCTTTAAGCGCGGTGGTCGTAACCGTGGTTCTGGTTACCATGTCGCTCCCCATAGTCGGCAGCACTCCTGCGGCGTTGCAGCTTGCTTCCTTGCTCGGAATTTACGATACCATATGGGGTATGTGGATAATGTCCGCGCATTTTCAGACCGGCATTCATTTTCTCGTTTTCTACGACGTGTTCTGCGGAATCCCCGATGCGTATATGGATGCAGCCGAGATAGACGGAGCTTCGGAGTTTTCGGTAATGACAAGAATAATGATACCTCTTGCGAAAAACGTATTCGCGACGATTTTTCTTTTAAGACTTATCGGTCTCTGGAACGATTATCAGACTCCGCTTTTGTATATACCCGATAAACCGACTATTGCATACGGGTTGTTTTATTTCACAAAGATTAATACGAGCAACGACACGTTTTCCGTACCGATGCAGCTCACGGGTGCGTTTTTGGTTTTGTTGCCGGTTTTAATTGTTTTCTGCTTTTTCCAGAGCAGAATTATGACAAATTTATCTATAGGAGGAATTAAAGGATGATAACTAAGAAAAGATTTTTACCGCGCAAAGCGTTAATGATTTTTTTGAATCTTGTTTTGTGCGCGCTGTGCGTAGGCACGTCGCTCGCATTCGCTTTGCACGACGCTTCGGATGACGTCGGCGCGGCGGAACGCCCGCTTTATTACGTCAGCGGCGCGGGTTCTGCGGAATACGGCACGGCAAAGGCTTATAACGAATATCTTTCCGATATTAAAAACGGGTTGGTTTACGACGGAGAAAAGCAAATAACGCTTGACGATTACGAAGTGGATTTCAACTATTCGGTAGAGGAAGGCGGCGTTTACGAAGACGTGACCGGTCTTCTTGTTTCGCTTAAGCCTAACGATTCGCTTATCTTTAACAAAGTGGTGAATCTCGCAAAGCTTACCAAAAACAATCCGCTTATCACTATGTCCTGCCTGCCTACTACCGTCGGTCAGCTGGATATGAAGAGAATAAACGTTAAATTGACCGACGTATACGATAAAGATAAATATCTCATCTTAAAACTCAAAAATCACGAAATCGGCGACGGCAATTATATTTCTTATACGATGGTAAGCGTTTGCAGCGAAACCAACGAATGCGTGTATTCGCAAAAACACGCAAGCCTTACTTACGGAAAAGACGCGCATTTCTCGTTCTGGGGCAGACCCGGTTTGTCGGCAAAGGGTAAAGTCGTTTATAAAGACGAGCTTTCAAGAGCGAAAGAAGCGTTCAGCTTTTATTACGACAACGATTACGGCGTGGTGTATCAGTCGGACGCGTATCAGGAATATACCCTGACGTGCGACACGAAAGCCGCTGCGCAGTTCGAGGGATTTACCACGGGCGAAGTAATCGTAGAAGTTTATGCAGACAGATACGTAGGCTCTTCCGCAAACTTTATAATAAAGGAGTTCGCAGGCACGGATTTAAGCAAAAACGTCACCGACGATATAGGCGCGCTGATTGCCGTCGATTATGACGAGAACGACGTTCCCGTCGGCAAAGTCGGTTACAAATATCCGCTTTTCGACGCGAAGGCTTACGATAAGGCAAACGGCGAAGTAAGCGTAAACGCAATAGTCTATAAAAATTATTATTCGGATAACAGATCCGTGGTAGAAGTAAAAGACAACGCGTTTGTTCCGAAAACGGAAGGAACTTATACCATTTGTTATTTTGCAACCGATTCTTACGGAGACGTGTCTGAAAAACCCGTCGACGTGACCGTTGTAAAAGAGGGGCAAAACCTGGAACTCGGTCTGGAAGATAAAACGGAAAAAGCCGTTCAGGGTGAAAAGGTTACGCTTGCAAAGGCAATTCCTTCCGGCGGAACGGGTAAAATCTCCGTAACCGCTTCCGTCACTTATAACGGCGAAAAATGCGAAGTAAAAGACAACGCGTTTACGCCGCTTAAAACGGGAACGTACGTTGTGGAAATAACGGCTGAGGATTTTATCGGACAGAAAGCGCCGCAAAAATATAACGTAACGGTGGCGGAAAACGGTAATCCCGTCGTTACGGAAGATCTCGATAAGATTGTTCATAAAAACTTTATTTTAAGCGACGGTTCTAAAAAATATTCGTATCGGTTGACTTCCGTCGGCGCGTATTCTTTCGAAAACGGCGGTTATAAAATCGTAGACACGCAGGTGTCCGTAGACAACGGTACTATAACGAACGGCGTTTATACGCCGGAAAAAGAGGGCGAAGTTACTTTTTCGTATAAACACGACGGAAAGCTTGCGGGCAGCATAACGCGCAAGGTTTATAAAATCACCCGTACCGAAGGCACGGAAGAAGTTATCGATATAAACAAGCTGTTTATCCCCACGGGCGACGTTGTAGTCGGATATTCGGAGAATTCGGATTCGCGTTATCTTATCGATAACGACGAATCGTATATAGAATTCATAAACTCTCTTGTCGCGGAAGACCTTTCTTTCGACTTTCTCACGGAAAAGGGCTTTAACGAGATAGGCAAAGTCAACTTTTATCTCACCGATACGGAGAACGACAAAGAAACCGTTAAACTTTCGTTTATAAAGAACGCAAACAAAGCATACTTTGCCGTAAACGACGGTTCTATGAACGAACTTGTCGCGGCGTTTTCGGGTAATTCCAACGACGTGTTCAGGTTCTCGCTTCGTCCGAGCACTCAGGTCATTACGGTAGACGGAAAACAGTTCGACATAGCGAACTATCTGTCGGGCGGAGCGTTCAAGGGATTTTCTTCCGGCAAAGTCGGAGTAAAAATTACTTTTGAAAGCGTCGGCGCGAGCGGGTTTGCGTTCGTTGTTAAAAACGTGTGCGCGCAGTCGTTTGCCGAAAGCGTTACCAAAGATACCACCAAGCCTATAATCAAATGTCTCGGCGAAAACGGCGGACTTAAAAACAAAGGCGAAAAATTCACGTTGCCCGAAGCAATCGCGTTTGACGTAATCTCGCCGGAATTAAAGAACTTTACCGTAACCGTGACAAACGCGGGCAACACCGTAAAAGATACGAGCGGCAAAGAAATATACAACGCGGAAGTCGCGCCTTACGAAATTTCTCTCGATAACTACGGCGAATATATGATAGCGTATACCGCCACGGATTATTCGGGCAGGAGTCAGACTCTCGTGTGCGTCGTTTACGTTTACGATCTTGAAGCTCCTTCGGTAACGATAAAAGAAGACACCAAAAAGACTTCCGGCAAGGTCGGAGAAAAGATAACCGTAGCAGAGATAGATTACAGCGACAACACGTGTTCTAAAGAAGAAATAACGGTTTGCGTTTTCGTGAAAGGACCGAATTTTGCCGCAAAGAAAATAACCGACGGAACCTTTACTCCCGAAACGGCGGGAACGTATACGATATATTATTACGTAGCGGACGCGGTTGACAACGAAGTTAAATACAGTCAGGGCAGCGTAACCGTCGTGAGTTATACCGTAGAAATAAAATAAGGAGAGAAAGTATGAAAAAGCCATATAAGATACTGATATTTCTATTAGCTTTAGTGTTAACCGTTTCGGCTTTTGCCTGCGGTTGCAATTCATCGGGGAAAAAACCCGATGAAAACGGCGGCGGCTCGGTCAACCCGCCCGTAGTTTATACGGATAAAGAACTCGTAAAGAACGGCGCGTCTGAATATAAAATCGTAATACCCGCGGCGGCTTCTAATAAAGAAGAGCTTGCGGCAAGCGAGTTCAACGATATATTCGCTTTGTCCACGGGTTTTGAACTTCCCGTGATAAACGACGCAGGACTGACTTATAGCAAAAACGATAAATATATTCTTATCGGTCTTAATTCGCTTAGCGAAAGTCTCGGAATAAAACCCGAACGCTCCGAGCTCGGCGAGCAGGGGTATATCGTGAAAACGATAGACTCGTCCGTCGTGATAACGGGTGCTACCAAAAACGGTTTCGGCACGCTGTACGGCGTTTACGAGTTTATGTCGTATCAGGTAGATTTCGAGTGTTATGCAGAAGACGAAACGTTTGTCGAGCAGTACAGAGATTGCAAACTCGTTTCGGTGGACATAAAAGACAAACCCGATATAGAAAACGTTATCGTCTGCGGCGACGCGTATATCTCGAACATGCAATTCCAGTACAGAAACAGATTCGTGAGTTTAACCAACGACTTGTTTGTAGGCAGAACCACTCCTTATCACAGCTCGTTCTTCTATCTGCCTAAAGAAACTTATGCGAAAGATCATCCCAAGTGGTACAGCGACGCGCAAGATCAGATTTGTTATTACGCTCACGGCGACGAAAAAGAGTATGACGCGCTTGTAGACACGCTGTTTGATATTCTCGTGGACGTTGTTAAAGAAAACGAAAACATTCAGCATATAGGCTTCAACATAGAAGACACGACTACGTTCTGTACGTGCGCTACCTGCACGGCTAAGAAGCAGCAGTATAACGGAGCGAACTCCGCAGGCTGTATTATATTGATGAATAACATAAGCAAGCGTTTCGAGGAGGCGAGAAAAACCGACGACGCGCTTAAAGACAGAATTCTCGATTTCTGCTTCTTCGCGTATAAAGAAACTTTCCTTGCGCCCGCGAGATACGACGAAGCGACCGGGAAATACGTTCCCGTTGCGAACGAAGTAATATGTCGCGACGACGTATATCCGTTTGTCTGCACGTTCAACGCGAACCGTGCCGAAACTCTTACTTCATCTAAAAACGCTTCCGCCAAGGCGACCATAGACGCATGGGGCGCGCTTTCTAAACACATAGCGTTCTGGACGTATACCGAAAACTACAACGATTATCTCGCGCCGAGAGATTGCATCACGATGATGCAGGAAAACTACAAGTACATTTCTTCGTTCAATCCTATCTTTTATAAAGAAGAGTCTCAGGGCGTAAATTACAACGGTACGGGTTTCCAGTGTATGAAATACTGGTTGCAGTATAAAACGGCGTGGAACGTGAACGTAAACACGGACGCGCTCATAGACGAATATTTCGACCATTATTTTCAGGACGCGAAAGAGCCTATGATGAAGTTTTACAACAGTTATACGACGCATTTAAGAAGACTTGCCGAAGAGCAGAATTATAGTCAGTTCGATAATCTCAACATATTGAAACCGGAAAGATTTTCTTACGGATTGTTGAATACGTGGCTTGAATATATCAACGAAGCATATGCGAAAATAGACTATTTAAAGAACGAAAATCCTGCGCAGTATCAGAAACTCAAAAAGAGAATCGCGATAGAAAGCGTGACCGTGAATTATTCTATAATATCGCTTTACGGCAACAACTTCTCCACTGACGAATTAAGAAGTCGGGTAGAAAGTTTTAAGGAAGACGTTACGCTTGCGCGAATCAACTACTGGGACGATAACAGCAAGCGACTCGTTCAGGATTTTATAGACGCGAATATGGGGTGACGGTATGAAAAAAAGATGGATAGTATTTGTTTTGGCAATGATGATGCTTGCGGCGTTTGCCGTGGGCTGCAACTGTAACGGCAACGAAGGCGAATCGTTTGACTTTAAGCTTTTATCCTCGTCCGTAATAATCAAAAAGGGCGAAAGCACAAGAATAAAGACCAACTATTCGGGCGAAGAACCCGTGATATACGTTTCGGGCGACGAAACGGTCGTGAGCGTGACGGAAGACGGCAAAGCTCTCGGCAAAAAAGAGGGCAGCGCGACGATTACCGTAACGATAAAGGGCGTTTCTAAAACGTGTAACGTTTTTGTGCAGGACGACGGAACGCTCCCCGAACTTCGTTTTGAAACGATAAAGGACAAAACGGGCGAAAACATAGTCGTCGGCGACTCTTATACGATTCGCGTTAAAACGTTTTATAAAGGCGCGGAAGTCGAAGGCGCGACTTATGTCTTTACTACGAGCAACGACAAAGTTCTCGGCATAGAAGACGGCGTGATAACGGGCAAATCCGTCGGCAAAGCTACGATTTCGGTAAAAGCGAGCTGGCAGGAGTTCACGGTAGAAGACGAAGCGGTTTTCAACGTGATAGAAAACGTGGAAATAGACTGCGGGATAAGCGAAATAATACTCGATACCGTTTCCGCTTCTTCGTATAAGTTAGAAGGCGTAAAGGTTAAAAAAGACGGAAATATGCTTAACGGCATAACGATTAAATACGAAACGCTCGACTCGTCCGTCGCAACCGTAGACGAAAGCGGCGTGATTTCCGCCATAGCTCACGGCGAAACGAAAATCCGCGTTTCCTGCGAAATAAACGGCGCGACCTATAACGTTTACGTACCGGTAACGGTAAAAGCCAAAACGCTCGCCACGCCCGCAAACATGCGCGTTGTGAACGAACTCGGCGAAGAGGGCGATTACGAAGACGAAAAGTATTTAACGTGGGACGAAGTAGCAGACGCGGATTATTACGAAGTAACCGTAGAAAGAAAAACCTATACGATAAAAGCGGGAGAAGACCGCGTTATCGATATAACCGAATGCTTCGGTTACACGTATATGACGGTGACGGCTTATTCCGATTACGAGGGCGTAGAGCCGAGCGAACCCGCCACGCTTAACGAGTATTACAAAACCGCGAGTTTTGAGAAAAAAGCGATTGCGAAAAAATATTATCTTGACGCGAAGACGATAACAAAACAGGACTTTGACGGTGCAAACGTGTATTATGCGGAATGCGATAATAAAGACTATGCGCAACTCGATTACTCGTTTATGAAGATATATTATACCAAAAACGCGCAATCGTTCGAGAGTCTCTGGTGGCTTAACGGTTCTCTTATAGATTATACGGAAGATATTGTTAAGTACGACGACAGAGTAATTTCTATGTGGGTGTATGCTAACGAAGCGTTTACCATAAGCAGTATGAAATATATTCCCGATACGCGCACCCGTATAACGAATTACGAAGTACCTGCCGAACAGTGGACGAAAGTGTCTTTCCCCGTAAAAAGAGCCGATTGCAAATTCGTTGTCAGCATAATAACTTCCGCAAGCTTCTATTATACAGACCTTCGTATTTCCGACGCGGATTATACGGGCAGGAATTACGCGGATTGCGAATTCTTCCCCGGCATCGGCATAGAAGAAGAATTGACCGCGATAGAAACCAAATACGGCTCTAACGTGGCAACGGTAGACGAAATGGCTTTTGCAAAAATTCACAGAGTAGATAAATTATACGCCGCGCTTTCGGAGACCAAAAAGCAAGCCGTTTCCGCAAAAGATAGCTATAAAACGTATTTAAAGGTCAAAGAAGCATTCAACGATAAATACGTAGTGGTAGACGATATGACCGACGTGAACGAAGTTCTGACTCACGACAATACGACCGCAAACGGGTACAGAGTAAATACAAACTATTCACACCCGGGCATGCTTTCGCTCTCCATGAACCACAGAGATTCCGAATACGGCTATTATCTCAACCTCAACGTTCATCAGCTGGACGGCTCGTGGTCCACAACAGTCGGAGAAAGTGTAATAAACTGGGAACATTCCGCTATCAATTATAACCTGAAAGAAGCTCCGAATCTTCTTGCGGCTTGTAACTACGTGACGTTCTTTGTTTATAACGGTTGCGGCGAAGACAGAAGAGTTCTTGCCAACTTTGGCGGCAGTATAAGCGACAGATACGGCGATATATTGCTGAAAGCGGGCGAATGGACGAAAGTAACCGTTCCTAAAGCAGACTTTTTGAAAGGTAATACTTTGGGTATAGCCTGGGCTTGTCAGGGCGAGGGCGACTACGACTTTAAGATAAGCGCGATATTCGGCGTTAAGTCAGGCAACGTGGACAGTTATGATAAAGATATCTTTTAATGAGAAAAAATTTTTTTAAGGCGCGATATGCGCCGCAAGGAGGATAAATGAAAAAGAGGAACTACGTACATCCCGAAATACAGAGATACAACACCGCAGACGTAATCTGCACAAGCACTATCGATTCGTTCGGAAAAGACGAATTCGAACCTGATAACTGAGGAGGGAAATTACAATGAAAAAGAAAGGCTTTAAATTATTAGCTCTTGCAGTCATAACGGCTTGCTGCTTCGGTATATCCGCGGTTTCCGCATTTGCCGCAGACGGCGAAACCAAAACCGCAATGAACGGCGCGAGCATAAGAACCAACGAACCTAACGGCTTGAGATTCGAAGCCGTTGTAGACGAAGCAACTTATTACAGCGTTATTGAAGACGATGGCAAAAGCTTTGGCGCGTTTATTCTGCCCAAAGATTACCTTACCAATGCTAATATAACCGAGATAACCGACCATAAAGAACAGTTTGTCGCGCCCACGGTAGAAAAATATCTCGAAAAAGAAGATATAGAGGGCGAATCACAAGGCTCAGACTACGTTCTCAAATATTCTATCGCACAATTGCATTATTACAACTATAACAGAGTATTTGTCGGAATGTTCTTTATCAAAACCGTCGGAGCGGATAACGCCGTATCCTATCAATATTTCACCGTGAACGAAGCCAACAACGAAAGAAGCGTTGCTTTCGTTGCAAAAGCCGCTATAGAAAACGGCTCCGACGTACCGGACCCCGCCTATGACTTTGCAATCGCGGCAAAATATCTCGAAGTGAATGGTTATGATTCTACCGAAGCAGAAGATGCGCAGAAATCGGAAGCAGATGCGTTTGTTACTGCAAACAAAGAAGGCTTTAAAACCGCTTATGCCGCTATAAAAGCCGCTGCGGATATAGAAACGATAAATATTTTGGACGAATCGCAAAAACCGAAGATACAAGCGGCAAGAAAAGCTTATGACGAGGCAGATCCCGTAATTAAGGATTTGCTTGATGATTTCGCTATCTACGATAAATTCGTTGCCAACGAAACCGCGTATCAGGAAGCGGAAGCCGCGGGTCTGGTAGAAACGGTGAATAACGCGATAGCCGCATTGCCCGAATATAACGCGTCTACCGTACCCGTCGTTTATAACAAAAATTATAAAACCGCAAAAGTCGCTTATGACTCTTTGACCGAAGAACAGAAAGCGCAGATAACGGACTACGCTAAACTCCAAGAATACGAAGCCGCCGCCGCAAAGGTGAAGCTTATTTATGAAGAAGATAGCTATGCTATATACTCCAACACCGACACGAAGTTTAACGTTGGTACGCCGGATGAAGAAAGCTTTATAATAAGTATCGAGGGTATTCCGGAAGAGCTTAGCGAATACGGGTTTATAAGCAAAGTTTGGGCTAATGACGCAGCAAGAAACGTAAGACTTGGCTTTAAGAATCTCCCAGACCTTACGGGTTACGACGTAGTAAGATTCCCCATTTATTTAAGTCCCGACCAGGTTGGCGCTAATTCTTATAATCTCGTCTATAAGTTTGAAAACGAAAGCCTTACAGGCGGTTACAGAAAGTTGACTGCCGGTTGGAATATCGTTACTATCCCCGTCAGCAAAATGTACGAGGGGATTGTAATCGGCGCAAATATGATACCCGCAAAAACTATTTTGCATTACGCTATTCCTTACGCTGAAAAGCTTGAAAACGGCGACAAGATTTCCACTTTCGCTTACGAAACGCACATTGCTAATTCGACTATAACGTCGTTTACAGACGCTTATAGGGCGAACGTTTCTTTCGATAAGGTCCAGACGGACGAGGGCAATATCCTTAAAGTCGTTACAAGCACCGGTAGCGGTGGCGCAGGCGAAAACTACGCTTTCCGTATGAATGACTATGAAGAATATCAAACGATAGTTGCTGATTCAGGCGCAACGGGCGTTGAGTTTAAGATTTACAAAAACGGTACGGGCGGAAGAGTTGCCTTGTATGTTACGGAAGATACCAGCGGACACGATAAGGGTATCAAGGAAATAACGTTGCAAAACGACGGTTGGGTTACTGTTTCTCTCACCGCCGAGGAATTCGCAAGATGGAACGGTTATTTCCGTAGAACTTGGGGTGCAGGAACGGAACTGTACGTTGCGGACTTTACTATCGTTAAATAACGGCAAAGGTCTTAAAACCTTTCACTAAAAACTTCACGAAGCAGTGTGCGGCGCGGCGGCAATATCTGCCGCCGCGCCCATACTTTATATTAAAGCTATACTTACTTTTGGTTACTATGATTAACAATAATTACGAATACGTTTATAATTTTCAAAACATGGGCTTTGGCATGTTTGTGCATTTCGGCTTGTTTTCCGTTATAGGCAAAGGCGAATGGTCGCAAGATTTAGAACCGTTCAGTGTCGAAGATTACGAAAAATACGTTGATAAATTCAATCCCGATAAGGACTGGGCAAAAAACCTTGTCGCCCTTGCCAAAGAGTCGGGTTGCAAATATATTACCTTAACGACTCGTCATCACGACGGATTTTCACTGTTCGATACCAAAGGCTTAAACGAATATGACAGCGTTCATTCGCCGGCAAAACGCGATCTGGTCAGAGAATTCGTGGATGAGTGCAATAATGCGGGAATAAGTCCTTTTTTGTACCATACGCTTTTAGACTGGCATAATCCCGACTATAAAAACAACTTCCCCGAATATTTGAAATATCTGCGCGAAAGCGTTAAAATACTATGTACTCAATACGGTAAAATAGGCGGGCTTTGGTTTGACGGCCTGTGGGATAAAGACGAAGACTGGCAGATAGATATTCTTTACGCTATGATTCGTAGTTTTCAGCCTGAAGCTATCATCGTCAATAATCAGGGCATAAGCAAAAGTTCGAGAGCCGCTCACAAAGAGGTGGACGTTACTACTTTTGAAAGAAGCAATTGCGAAAAACTTTGCGATTCTTCGCGCCCCGTAGTCGGAGAAATGTGTCAGGTTTTCGGCGATCACTGGGGATACGCCGCAAACGACGTGAATTATAAGCCGTTTTCTACAATTCTCAACAACTTTATCGATTGCAGAAACTACAGATGCAATTTTTTGCTGAATACCGGTTTGTTGCCCGACGGAAAAGTCCCTTTGACGGACAGAGCTTATTTCAACGATATGGGCAAATGGATAAAAACTAATAAAAATTTTGTTTATAACCTTAAAAAAACCGATATAACCGCCGAGGGCGCGTATATATTCTTTGACGGCGCGCATTATTACGCGGTTATAAAAAACGTGCCTATGGTCGCTAACCCCAACGTGCAGCTGAAACCGGAAGACATAAAAAAAGTTAAAGTGTCTCGTCCGATAAAAAACGCCGTCTGGCTGGATGACGGCAGTCCTATCGATTCGACCGACGGCGAATTTGAAGTCAAAACCTTTAAATACGGTGTAAGTTTGTGTGCAAGAGTTGCACGGTTCGATATTTAGATAACAGACAACGGCATAATTTAAGGATAACCCCCGTCCGCAGAAAACCTGCGGACGGGGGTTATCGCTTATTGCTTTTTGTTGTGTTAAAGAGCTTGCCACGGGGTAAATAGCCCCTCTCAATGACAAAGAAAAATGCCCCCTTAAAGAATAAGGGGGGGTAGGGGGATATGAGGAGTTTTCAGGGTAACGGGGTGCAGGGGAATAGGGGCGGACTCGGAAAACAGCCCCTTTCCCTTGCAAAGAAAGGATAGGGCGTGTCGCAGGGGAGATTGCCGCGCTACGCTAGCAATGACAAAGAAAAATGCCCCCTTAAAGAATAAGGGGCAGGAGATTGCCACGCTACGCTCGCAATGACAATACGTGTGTGTCTGCAATGACAAAGAAAAAAAGTATTGCCTTTTATGCTTCTAAAAACTTCTTTCTGAAATCCGTGGGAGAAAGCCCCGTAAGCTTTTTAAAAACCCTCGTAAAATACAACGGATCTATAAAGCTGAGTTCTATCGCGATTTCGTTTATCGTTTTGTTGGTGTGTATAATTTCGTCCTGCGCGGAAGCTATCTTGATTGATATAAGATACTTTTTGGGCGTAAACCCCGTATACTTGCGGAACATATTTATCAGCGTGGATATTGAGATATGGCATAGCCTTGCGTATTCCGCATTGCTTAACGGTTCTTCTTTATAATGCATTTTCATATGCTCGATAGCGGCTTTAATCGTTTTATAGGTATTGCTGAGCAAATGATCGCTTTGCGACTTGGATATAGATGCAAACACGTTAAGAAGCAATATCTCTTTATACGTCTTATTTTCAAACCCGTTGTTTTTAAAATCTTCCATCAGGAGATGACACGTATCGACAAACTGCGGAAAATATCCCACGTTATAAGGCTCGTTGGGTTTAATTTTTAACTGATCAAAATAATACGCGACTTTAGAGCCGCAAAAATAAATATAGTATCTCTCGTTTTTTGTTTCGTTGTGATAATATATTTTTACCTGACTGTTTTGCGGAAAAATATAAACGCTTCCCGCTTTCAGCGAAACAGACTTTCGGTCATACTGTATGGTTGCGGTTCCCGTTGCCTGATACAATATCAGATAGGCGTCTTCGAATTTATTAAAATCGCATGCCTCGTGCTGCGCGATATAATACCCGCAGTTCTGTATGACTAAGTCAAAATTGTCTGTATTCTTTTCTAACTGATTTTTATCGGAAAACAGCGAAAACCCAAGTTGTTTCATACTGATTATTATAATGCGGGGGGGGGTATCTGTCAAGCGTTTTTACGATTTTGTCCATATATGCTTTTTTTGGTGTATTGAAAAAAATCGCCCGGATTATATAATTTTTAATAGAGAAATTTGTCGGCGTTTTTTAATCGGACACAAAACATAAAATTGTTTTGCTATCAGATATAATTTCCGCAAAGAAAGAGAATTATTTACGACAAAGGTAAAGTCTTTTATGAAAGATTGTATAAAACAGTCGCTTCCGTTCTGGTCCTGGAACGATAAGTTAGAACAAAAAAAACTTATAAAACAGATAGAACGAATGCGCGATTGCGGCTTTGGCGGGTTTTTTATGCACGCAAGAAGCGGACTTAAAACCGAGTACCTTTCAAAAGAGTGGTTCGACTGCGTCAGAACTTGTATAAAAAAAGCAAAAGAGCTGAAAATTAAGCCGTGGCTTTACGATGAGAACGGTTGGCCGAGCGGCGCTGCGGGAGGTCGGCTTTTATCCGACGAAAAGTGTCTTGAAAACTTTTTGACTTTTGATATCGGCGCGCTGAACGAGAACGCGTTCGTTTCTTACGACTTATCGGGCGACGCCTTAAAACGGTTAAAGCGCGGAGAAAAAGCCGACATTGCCCTTAACGTTTATAAAAACGTGTCTATTTCTACCGTTGATATATTAGACGACAAAGTTACGGAAAAGTTTATCTCGCATACGCACGAAGTTTACGACAAAGAATTCGGCGGGCGTATCGCGGATTTCGCAGAAGGCTTTTTTACGGACGAACCGCAATATTACGGCGGCGCGACGCCTTTTCCGCATCTCATTTCCGATTATTTCCGCGCCGAACACGGAGAAGACGTTCTCGACGGGTTGGGGCTTCTTTTTGTCGAAAAAAGCGGCTACGAGGCGTTCAGATATAAATATTATCTCGCTTGTCAGACTCTCTTTCTCGATAATTATTCAAAAAAAATATACGAGTGGTGCGAGAACC
Organism: uncultured Eubacteriales bacterium; assembly: GCA_949288785.1. Lineage (GTDB taxonomy): Bacteria > Bacillota > Clostridia > Christensenellales > Borkfalkiaceae > UBA1259. The sequence goes on from CASELQ010000005.1 coordinate 115,233, forward strand.
ACGGCGTTAAACTCACGGGACATTACGTAGAAGAAGCGAATTTGTCCAAACAAATGTACCATTGCGCAGGCGTTATGCCCTTTTACGAATACGAACATATCCCCGCCATTGACTGGCTGTGCAGAAGATTTATTTCTGTCGTTCCGATAAAACAGCTCGTAAGCGCTGCCGCGCAAACGGGCAAAAAAGAAGTGATGACGGAATCTTTCGCAATGACGGGGTGGGACGTTACCCCCACAGAACTCAAAGCGATAGCGGAATTTCAGTTTATTTACGGCGTTAATTATACTTGTATGCACCTTTTCCCGTATTCCGAAGTAGGCGACAGAAAAAACGACTATCCCGCGCATTTTTCCGATACCAACGCTTGGGCATACGACGTTTTGCCGCGCTTTAACGAGTATTTCGATAAGCTCGGGGAGATTATAAGAAACACCGAAGAAGACGCGCGCGTCGGCGTTATTCACCCGATGAGAACCGCGTATATAAAATTCAGACGCCGCATTTCGGAAAATTACGACGAGTCTTTTACTGAATTCAGCGATTACCTTGCGGAAAAAACGGCGTTCCATTATCTTGACGAAACGCTTCTCGAAAAACACGGGTTCGTGTCCGGCGATAAGCTCGTGTGCGGCAAGCGTGAATATTCTTACGTTATTTTGCCGCCGGAAATCCTTACCGTCGGTAAAAACACGGACAGACTTTTGAGAGAGTTCGTTAAAAACGGCGGCAAAATCCTCGTCGCGGGCAAAGTCCCCTCGCTCCTCGAAGGCAAAAAAGCCGATTTCGGGTATCTTAAATCTAACGTTTCTATCGACGAAATAGTAAAAAACAACACCTGCTCGGTATATTTCGTCGGAGGAAAGATCAGATATTCCGTCCGCCGAGGAAAAGACTTTATTTTCATTTCAGTCCTTAACATAGACGCGATAAATGCGGCGGATTGTGAAATCGTGTACGACGGAGTTTTGAAAAAACGAGATATTCTTTCCGGCGAAGAGTTTGCGTGCGATAAAAAGTTCACACTTAAACCTTACGAATCCGCTTTTTTCGTGGCAGACGGGAAAAAGGGGAAAATAATCGTAAAACCGGAAGCGACGGAAAAATTATCGGGCGAGTTCGAAGCGGTTTCTTCAAGCGATAACTATCTCGTGCTTGACAAAGCGAGCTTTTCTTTCGACGGCAAAAACTTCGGGGAAGAGCGGTTCGTTCCCGCGATATTCCAACATTTGCTGAACAAAAGATTTGACGGGGAAGTGTATCTGAAATTCGGCTTCGATTGCAGATTCGTTCCGCAAGATTTGCGGCTCGCTTACGAAAACTGTCAACCCGCGGAACTGTTCGTAAACGGAAACAAAGTCGTATTCGACGGGGTTTTATCTCTGGACGATAAAATTATAACGGGCAATATCGCAAAGTTTACGAGGCTCGGTCAAAACGAAATCATAGAAAAAGTACGGTTTTATCAGAACGAAAAAGTGTATTATGCACTATTCGGCAAAAACGTTACCGAATTTTTGAAAAACAGCCTTGCTTACGATACGTATATCGATTGTTTAAGACTTGCGGGCAGCTTCGGCGTGTTTGAAAAGGACGGTCTTAAAGCGGGTAATATGCCTAACGTGTTTTTAGGCGAAAATTTTTATATCGACAAACCCGTAAAAACCGTTGCCGATTTGGTTAAGGACGGTTATTTGTTCTTTGCGGGCAGAATAAGATTGAAAAAAACGATAAACCTTTCCGATCCGAACGTTAATCTGAAAATCACCGGTCGCGTTCATTACGCAAAACTTTGGGTGAACGGACGGTATGCGGGCGAGTATTTATTCAATGACTCGATAGACGTTTCGGACTGCGCGGTTAAAGGCGAAAACGAAATAATTCTTGAAATCGTAACGGGGAGCAGAAACCTTTTCGGTCCGTTCCACGACGCGGCGGAAGAAGAATCGTATTACGTAAAACCGAGTTCTTTTACCTTCTGCGGGCAATGGAACGACTTCGATTGTGCGGCGTATACCGAAAGATATTCGTTCGTAAGAACAGGACTTTTCGATTGCGACGGACAGTTCAGACTCGACATAAAAGTCGACGTATAAAATGCAATTAGCGAAACCAGATAAAAAATTTTCGGAACGGAAAGGAACGGAGAATATAAAATGTACGATATAATCGAAAAAAAAGAGATGTGCGAGAGAATCGTTTCGCAGGGCGAAAGCGTAAAGTTTGCGTTTGACATGCCCTTGGATAAGTCAAAAAGCTATAAGCTGAACGTGGTAGGCGAAGTCGATATAGACTACTTTTTGCGGTTTGAGGAAGTTTTGCCTTTTTATTACAGGAAAACGGACGATTCGATAAAGTTTATCGACGGGAAAAAGGTTTTAACCTATACCGCCCGCAATTTAACGAAAGAACGCACCGCTTACGCGATGATAAAAGACGTAAGCGCGGGGGAATATACTTTAAGCATACGCTCGAAGGTTAAGGGACTGAATTCGGAATTCACGCTGACCGCGGAAGTATATTACGGGGCGAACAACACGCGGTATTATTACGAAAAAGCTGACGAAACGGTAACGCTTGCGCTTAAAGAAAGCGAAGACTTTACCGATGACGCGGTCGGTTTTTCGGTTAAGGAACACGCCGCGTTTATAATGATAAAAATCGAAGCGACTGGATTTACGGGCGAAGCTGAGCTTTACACGCCCGGGCTTTTCGGCGGCGACGGAAAAAATCTTTGTCCCGATTTCGATTATTTGCCCGATAACATAAACGATTTCAAGTGGGTGTGCGAGGGTTTTTCGGTTTTGGAAAAGCCTAAATATAAAATCAGCTTAAACGGCAAGGTTTTCTACGACGGAATAATTATGGACAGACTGGAAAGGTTCGCGGGGTTTTCGCTGAACGTTCCCGACGAGCTTGTTTCCGACGGTGAAAACGAGTTTGAAATATATTATTATACGGACAACGTCAAGCCGTACAGAATAAAAGAGGTGCGGCTTATTTCCGCGCCGCGCGGGTTCGAGCCGTTGGGCGTGAAAAAGCAGCTCGCGCTAAACGAGCCGTTCGGCGTGTTCTGTTATTCGGAAAGCGACGAAATAACGGCGGAAGAAAGCGAGTATTACGAGTATAAAGGTTTTACGCGCGTAAGCGGAAATTACGGGGTGATGCGGTTCGTTGCGAAAAAATGCGGCGTGAACGTACCCGTTACCGTAAACGGCAAAACGGTTACCGTTTCGGCGATCACCGAAAGTCTGCAAAAGGGAATTATTACGGGTACGGGCGACTTTATTTACGTTTCGCAAAATATTGACGAATTCGCGGAGTACCTTTACTGGTATCTGACGAAGAACGTCGGCGACCTTTTAACGTTCAGGTGTGTTTATCACTGGTGCGGCGACGAACAGGTAAATCTCGGTTTCTGGCGCGCGGCGGAAGAGCTGTTGTCTATGCTCGGCATATATTTTTCGATGATGCGCGACGGCAGAGAGCTTAACGGCGTAAACGTTACCCCGCCGGACGAGTTTTTTAAGACGGAATATTATCTCGGCTCGCAAACGCACGAAAGGGACGGCGCGTTTACCTACTGGGCGCAGGAAATAAAGCAAAGCAACGAACTGTATTATCACGCGCTTTCGAGAAAGATAAAATACAACGGAATTTACGGCAAGCGCAGCCCCGTGTACGCAAAGAACGGCACGCCGTATCTGTATTACGCGCCCGATAAAGCGGAAAACGTAAAAGACGCGTACGAAAACTTAAAAGAGAGTTTACGCCTTACGGGGATAGACGGAGCGACGAGGCACACGGGCGTTACGCCGTTTTTCAGAACGTTTTACGAGGCGGGGTATAAGTGGCTCGGATACGAGTCCATGTACGGTCCGCACGAGCTACTGCTCGGCGCGCTTCGCGGCGCAACCGAAAGCTTTAACGGCAAGGGCTTCGGCACGCATCTCGCGTTGCAATGGTCAACCGTTCCTGCCGACGACGAAAAGCATTTTATTCGTTACGGGTTGTCGCTGTATTTAAGCTATATGCACGGCGCGACGGAGATTAACACGGAGGAAGGGCTGTGGCGAATCGAAAACCCTTACGAGGATTACGACAGGTATTCCCACGCGTGCGTTGCCCATACAAAGCGGCAAACGAAATTTAACGATTTTATCAAATCGCACAAACGCCGCGGCAAGCTTAAAACCGATATCGCGATGATTATCGGGAAATACGACGGAATGGACGCATTTTCCACGCCGTGCGTTTACGGACAGAAAAAGTGGAAGGTTTCTAAGCCCGAAGAGAGCTGGGACTTGCTTAAAACCTTTTACCCCGAAAGCGATATAAACGCCATTTATTATTATATAACCAAAGACGTTAAAAACGGTATTCCCGAAAAATACCGCAAAATAATGGAAATCAGAAAGGGACTGTATCTCGACGTTATCGAATACCGCCAGGTCGGATTTTACACGAACACGCCTTACGGGGTTATCGATATTATCCCCGTAGACGACGGTAAATTTTCCGATTATAAATTCCTGTTCTTCACGGGGTGGAATACCGCTACGGAAAGTCAGCTCGAAAAACTGTGCGAATTCGTCGAAAACGGCGGAACGCTGCTTCTTTCGAAACCGCACTTATACGACACCGTGATACGGGAGGATGCGCTCCGCGGCGCGGCAAGCGTTATCGACAGTCCGCTTCGCGAGAAATTGTTAAGCTATCGCGGGACGGGCAGGGTAATCTACTTCGACAGGGACGCGTATCCTGCCGATTATGCGGACGAGTATTCCGCGGTTATAAGAAAATTCGCTCAAAAATACGCCTCGCCGCATATCCGCGACACGAAAAACGTCAGCTTTACCGAGTACGAAACGCAAGACGGCGCAAGGGTTAATTATCTGCTTAATATCGACTGGTGGGACGAAAACCCTGCCGAGTATACGCTTACGCTCGGCAAAAAAGCGTACAAAAAACTGCTTTTCGGCAACGACCCGCTCGTCGTGACCGTAAAAGACGG